>NZ_CAKZHY010000001.1 GCF_936928535.1 uncultured Bradyrhizobium sp.
TGCGCCGATACCCGGAGCACCGCCATGCCGGTGAAACAACGTGTGAGAGGCAGCCGATGATCGCCGCGCTGGAGCAGGCCCTGCGCATGGCGCTGCTGATGGGCTGGCAGATCTTCTGGGGTATCAGCCTGGGATTCCTGCTCTCGGCGGTCATCGAGGTCGCCGTGCCCAAGTCGCGCGTCGCGCGTGCGCTGCCGGACGCGTCGCTGCGATCGCTGGTACGCGCTACGCTGTTCGGGACGGCCTCGTCTTCCTGTTCCTATGCCGCCGTCGCCATCGCCAGGTCGCTGTTTCGCAAAGGCGCAAACTTCACCGCCGCCATCGCCTTCCAGTTCGCGTCCACCAACCTGGTGCTTGAGCTGGGCATCCTGCTGGCGGTGCTGATGGGGTGGCGCTTCACGCTGGCCGAGTTCGCCGGCGGGGTGCTGATGATCGGCATTCTGGCGCTGCTGTTCCGCTGGCTGCTGCGGCCGTCGCTGCTGGAGTCGGCGCGCCGGCAGGCCGGGCAAGGGCTGGCGGGAAAGATGGAAGGCCACGCCGCCATGTCCATGGAGGAGTCGGAAGGCGGGTTCTGGCAGAGGCTGCTGTCCGCGCGCGGCGTCACCGCGGTGAGCCACGCCTACATCATGAACTGGACGATGCTGTGGAAGGACATTCTGCTGGGTCTTGCTGTGGCCGGCGCGGTATCGGCCTGGGTGCCACATCAAGCCTGGGGTCGGCTGTTCCTGAGCGGCCATCCCTGGCTCGCGGCCATATGGGGGCCGTTGATTGCGCCACTGGTGGCGATCGCATCGTTCACCTGCTCGATCGGCAATGTGCCGCTGGCGGCCGTGCTGTGGAATAGCGGCATCAGCTTCGGCGGCGTGATCGCCTTTCTGTTCGCCGACCTGATCATCATCCCGATCCTGGATATCCTGCGCCGGTACTACGGCCGGCGCATGATGTGGTTTCTGCTGGCAACCTCGTACGCGGCCATGGTCGCCGCCGCGTGGCTGGTGGAACTGGCCTTCGCCGGCGCGGGCCTGCTGCCGCGGCAGCATGCGGCGCGCATCGCGCAGCTGCAGTTCAGCTTCAACTACACCGCCGTCCTCAACCTCCTGCTGCTGGCGCTGGCGGCCGTGCTGGCCTGGCGCTTCCTGGCCAGCGGCGGCCCGGCCATGCTCAAGCACATGGCGGAACGCCCGGCCGAAAGCCAGGCGCATCGGCACCGCACCTAGCGGCGCGGTGCCCACGGCTGGGGCCGCTTGTTGCCGGCGCCGCCGCGACGATGAACCGATTGCAACGGCCGCTACTCCTATTGTGGTGATGCTCCACAAACCGGAGGAGATGCAAATGGATTTGCTCATCGTTTTGATCGTATTGCTGGTGCTGTTCGGCGGCGGCGGCGGGATCTACTGGGGCATGGGCGCCGGCTGGGGCGTCGGCCCGGTCGGCCTGATCGTCGCCGTGCTGGTTGCCGAGATCGTCATCACGCTGATGGATTTCGTTGAGGAGGATCTGAGCCGGAAACTGCCGCCGAGCGAGCGGATCAATCACACGCTGCTGGCGATTAACTACGGTGCCATCCTGGTGCTGCTGCTGCCGGTACTGATCGCATGGGCGATGCAGCCGATCGGTGTCGCGGTCGTGTATCAGGGCCTGCTCAGCATCGCCGCGACTGCCTGCGCCGTCGGCGCGGCACTCTGCGGCATCAGGGATTTTGCCGCGATGCGCCGGCTCGGCCGGATGAAGAGCGCGCCCGCTGACGGTCTCGTTGAGAAGCTGCCTGGCCGGAAGACCGTTCTGATCACGGGCGCCACCGGCTTCATCGGCAGCCGTCTCGCAGCGAGCCTCGGCGGAGCAGGGCATCACGTCATCGCGCTGATCCGTAATCCTGCGAAGGCCGAGATGCTGCCGCCGCCGGTGACGCTGATCACCAGCCTCGATCAGATCGCCTCCGAGACGCATATCGACGCCATCGTCAATCTCGCAGGCGAGCCGATCGGCAACGGCCTTTGGACCGAGGCGAAGCGCGCGAAGATCATCGCCTCACGCGTCGACATGACCGATGAAATCGTGAATCTGATCGCGCGGCTCGACCGCAAGCCGGAGGTGCTGGTCAGCGGCTCTGCGATCGGCTGGTACGGCCTGTGGGCGGACCAGGTGCTGACGGAGTCGGCCAAGTCTCACGCCTGCTTCAGCCACGAGCTTTGCGCGGCCTGGGAGAAGGCAGCGCGGCCTGCGGGGGAGCTCGGCGTCCGTGTGGTGAATTTGCGCATCGGTCTCGTGCTCGGCACCGAAGGCGGCTTCATCACGCGCCTGCTGACGCCGTTCGAGTTCGGCCTCGGCGGTCCCATTGGCACCGGGCGGCAGTGGATGTCCTGGATCGAACGCGACGACCTGATCCGGCTGATCGCCTATGTGATGGCGACGCCAGATCTCACCGGGCCCGTCAACGCCACCGCGCCGATCCCGGTCACCAATGCGAAGTTCACCGAGGAGCTCGGTCGCAGGCTGAACCGGCCCGCGGTGTTCCGCATTCCCGGTAGCCTGTTGCGCCGGATCGGTGGCGGCTTCGCCGATGAGCTGCTGCTCGGCGGTCAGCGCGTGCTGCCGAACAAGGCGCTGAGCCGCGGCTTTGTGTTCCGGCACGAGACGCTGCGCAGCGCGTTCGAGGCGATCCTGTGAGGTGATGTCATGTCCTGTGCTGCATGTCCTCGCGTTGTGAATGGTTGGTTCCGCGGATGCTTGACGACAACCGCGACATTGGGAGCGTTGCCGATCTTCGCTGCAATTCTATCGCTTCCACATAGAGGTTTTCCGGAAGGCCTAGGTCCGATCGTCGTCCTGGTCTTGATTTTCTTGCCGATCACATTGATCTTCACCTGCCTGCTCAGCGGGATACCGGCCGCGCTCGTGATCTGGCTCGGTGAGTCGTTCCGGATTCGCTCTGTGTTCTTCTACGCGCCTGCCGGAGCTACGATCGGAGCCCTGATCGGATACGGTATCTTCGGGACGCGCCCTGCGCTGGAGGCGCTCTTCACCTTCGCTGGATGCCTGGCCGGAGTTGCGTATTGGTTCGCTGCGGGAAGGGGCGCGGGGGTTAGGTAGTTCGTGCCGAACTTCGGAATGTCGCCGCCACCGCGCGTAGCGCCGCGAGCTTGGCAGGATCGCTGACTTTCGAATGCAGCATCACCTTCGAGCTGCCGAGCTTTGGCAGCTTGTGCGCGGGGCCGATGTCGATCAGTCCGGGAGGTGCGATCCGCCGCGCCAATGGCGCGATCGCGAGCCCGGCAAGCGCGGCCGCGATCACCGCGGTGACGCCGCCGCCGACAAAGCGCTCGCGCCAGGCGATGCCGGTCTTGTCGAGCGCGCGCACCGCGATCGCACGGACGCCGCAGGGCGGGGCGAGCGTTGCGAGCGGCAACGGCTCGCCCTTCGGCAGCATGAAACGACGCGAGGCGAACCAGCCAAACTCATCTTCGGTCAGCTTCTCACCGCCGCGGCGGCTGCCTTCCTGACGCACGATCACCGCATCGAGCTCGCCTGCGTCATAGGCATCCTGCATCTCGCGCGAGAAGCCGATGGTGACGGCAAGGGTGAGGTTTGACGACATCGCATGCAGCCGTTCGAGCAGCGGCACCAGTTCGGGGCCGGCGGCATGATCGGAGATGCCGAGGGAGAGTGATTGCGCCGCCGGTGCGTCGTCCGACAGCGCGCGGGCGTGTGCGACCATCAGCGCGCGGGCGCGATCGTGGAAGCCAGCGCCATCGGCGGTGAGGCGGACCGCGCGTGGCGAACGCTCGACGAGACGCTTGCCCAGCAGCATTTCGAGCCGCTGCAGCTTGAGGCTGACCGCCGCCTGCGTCGTGCCAAGCGCTTCAGCGGCGCGGGTAAAACTCTGGAGGTCGGCGACCAGCAGAAAGGCCTGGACGGTGGCGATATCGAGCGTGGCTATCATTGTGAACCGTTATCACTGGTATATTATTAGATAAGATACCAAAATGGTGCGCCAAGGTCTAGCTTTTCACCAACGCCGCGCAAACAGCGCAGCATCTTGAGGAGAACGACAATGCCCCTGATCACCGTGTCCTATACCTCGTCCCGCCAGTCGCCATCGCTGAAGGCCGAGATCGCGAGCGCCGTGTCCGAGCTCACCGCAAAAATCCTGCACAAGGATCCCAAGGTGACCGCCATCATCGTGAAGTCGCTCGACGCGGGCGACTGGTTCGCCGGTGGCAAGTCGCTCGCCGAGCAAAAGCTCGCCAGCTACTGGATCGACATTCACGTCACCGAGGGTACCAACACCAAGGACGAGAAGGCCGCCTATCTCGCCGCGATGTTCAAGCGCATGGCGGAAATTTTGGGACCGCTGCATCCCGAGACGTATCTGCATGTCGATGAGGTCAAGGGCGATGCCTACGGCTTCGGCGGCCTGACCCAGGAGCGGCGCTATATCGCCGGCAAGCTCGACGTGTCGCTGAAGGCGGCATGAAGAGGCAAGCCGCGGGTGAGCCGTCTCACCCGCGGCTCGCAGGTCAGCTCGCAGCCCGGAACTCAACCTCGGCATTGTTGATGAAGCAGGTCTTGTCGAACAGCTTGAGGTCCAGCGGGTTCGGCAGTCTGACATCGCTGAGATCGGGGCAGGATTTTGTCGAGGGATCGTAGGACCGATCGATCTGCGAGATGAAGACGACGATCAGCCCCTTGTCTTGCGCGAACGATTTCAGCGCGCGCACCTGAACGGTGAGATCAGGGTTTTCCCGCCGCTGGTCGAGCAATTGCAGATAATCGACCACTACGACCGTGCCGCGCGGCGCCGTGGCCATCTGCTTCATGACATAGTCGGCACTGATGGTGTCGGAGCAGTCGACCTCCAACAGCTTGTCGAACTGGGCGGGCTCCACGCCGATCGCGCGCAGGCGGTCCAGCACGTCTCTCTCGGTGTATTCGAGCGAGAAGAATGTGGCGCGATGGCCTGATTTCATGGCCTCCACGGCGAGTTCGAGACTCATCAACGTCTTGCCCTGACCGGGACGCGCCCCGACCAGCACCAGGTCGCCTTGTTGGAATTGCGGGAACAGCCTGATAGCCGGCGTTGATGCCGCGGCTTTCACGGCGAGCAAGCTCCAGGCGGAAAAGCCTTCCGTGGCAGCAATGCGGTCGAGCGCGTCGTGCAGCGGAATGCCTTCCTCGCGCGACAGGCGCTTTGCTTTTCGCTTCAGATGATAGATCGGCGCAGACAGTTTCATCGTCAGAACCTCCTGATGCGAGCAGAAAGCGCAATCCCTCCTTATGCCCAGTGCTCGAACAGTCGGTTCGATGGTTTAGTCGCCCGGCATGAAGTCTGCTTTCCCGGCGGAGGGGGGAGGCGTGGGCGGCGCCTGACACTGATGTAGCCGATTCCGCGCGCACGGAGAACGCGCCCAATGCCTCGCCAACAACAATAAGTCAGGCGGTAGCTTCCGGGAGCAGCGCGCGGGTCGGCCCGAACAGTTCCTCAAACGACTGCCGCAACGCGATGTCGACATCCTGCATGGTCGCGAGCTGGCCGAGATCGGCCAACGAGGTGACGCCATAACGGGGATCGGCGACGCCGCAGGGGACGATACCCGCAAAGTGCTCCAGCTCCGGTTCGACATTGATGGCGATGCCGTGGAACGAGACCCAGCGCTTCAGCCGCACGCCGATCGCCGCGATCTTGTCCTCGTGCGCCTCGCCCTTGTCCGGGCGCTTCACCCAGACGCCGACCCGGTCCTCGCGCCGCTCGCCGCGGACGTTGAAGGCGGCGAGCGTCTTCAGGATCAGCTCCTCCAGGCTCGCGACATAGGCGCGGACATCGGGCCGGCGGCGCTTGAGGTCGAGCATGATGTAGGCCACGCGCTGGCCGGGGCCGTGATAGGTCAGCTGGCCGCCGCGCCCCGTCGCGAAGGTCGGGAAGCGGGAATCGAGCAGGTCGGTCGCCTTGCCTGACGTCCCTGACGTGTAGAGCGGGGGGTGCTCGAGCAGCCAGACCAGCTCCGGCGCTTGCCCCGCCGCGATCTCAGCGACCCGCGCCTCCATGGCGGCGACGGCGTCAGGATAGGGCACGGGCGTATCGGAGATTCGCCATTCGACCGGCGCGCCGCCTGTGGCGGAAAACGACGTCAAATCGAGGTCTTGGCGGCCGTTTTGCGAAGAATTAACCATTGGCTAACCATAACGTGGTGATGATCGCATGCGCAAATGCTGAAGTCCCTTGGTGTAGTCTCAAGTTGCGGCGGTCCTGACAGTGCCCACACTCGATAAAGTCACCGTGGATCTCATGGTCGTCCTCGGGACGACCTCCATGCCGATCCATCAAGTATTACGTCTTTCCCGCGGTGCCATCATCGAGTTGGACGCAACCGAAGCCGACGAGGTCAAGGTTCTCGCCAACAATCTGCCGGTGGCCTCCGGCGTCGTGCTGGTCGACCGCAACAGGATCGCGGTCGAGGTCAAGCAGATGTTGCCGCGGACGCCGGGCACCCGGTAGCGGCCCGGGCACGCGGTAGCGGCCTGGGCACGCGCTGAAGCCGGCCCCATCGGATAGGGCCGATCCGGACCGGGAATCCCCGACTTTCGTGCCAAGCTTGTGGAATTCAGGGTCTTTGCAGGCTTGTATCCCCCTGATGGATTTGTTAGATCGGCGGCCGCTGATCCGGCCAGCCTTTAAGACCTCAGGCCGGTATCTCCTAGCGCTCGTGGCGGAACTGGTAGACGCGCTGCCTTGAGGTGGCAGTGGGTAACACCGTGGGGGTTCGAGTCCCTCCGAGCGCACCACCTTCGAATCTCATTTTTGAAAAGCCAGCGGCCCGAATGGGCCTCTCAGCCATATTCCTCGCCGATCCCGTATTCCCGGTAGATCTCGAGCGGATCGAGGTCGGGGAACAGGCGGCATTTGGCCTGGGCCAAGTGTAGGCTCACCGCGTTCGGCTCCTTACCGTGCGACAGCATCTTGCGGATGTCGTCCATATGCGCGCTCGGCTGGTGCTTCGCCTCGAGCTGCTCGAGCGCGACCAGGGCGGTTGCGAGCGCCTCGGTCAGAACCCACTCGTCGTGCCCCGTGATTCCCTTCTTCGGCATCGGCAACCTCACGCGTCAGCGGCAGCAGCAGTCTACCGTAGCTTTCCTCGAATCTCCATTGAGCGGCAATGGGCGGCGTAGCGCCTGGAACACTGCGGGCGACTCGCGCGCTTGCAATATGGCGGCGCGTGGCTAAAAGGCGGCGGCGCGCGGGCGATGGTATCGTTGTTGAAACAATATTGGCGTAGACGGGCCTCGCGCGACCTCTCTCGGCTGGAGCCAGCATGGTCTTTCTAAGCTTCGTCTACCGCTTCCTGACCAACTTTGCGTTCATGGCGCTGGTCTATTTCAGCCTGAACTTCATGGAGAAGTACCAAAACCGGGCGATCCTCGCGATCCTGGTGCTGGTCTACTCAGGCATGCGCGCAGCCTCCACGCTGCGGGCCTTCTATTTCTACCAGAAGATCGAGAAGCTGGAGGCGGAGACCAAGCGGCTTCAGGCGCCGATCAATGACGGCTCGGGCGGCACCAACGTGCGCAGGCAGATCGTGATTGATGTTGCGCGGCTGCGCCGTGACGGCGAGCTCAAATCCTATATGGACCTGTTCTTCCTGGCGCTGATTGTACTGCTCTGCGTCGCCAACATCATGCGACAGTAACCGCGCTTCAGTCAGGCGCGCTTCTTCATGCTGGTGGCGACGCGGGTCGCGCGAGGCGCTGCGCTCTTGGCTTGAGCCGCGTGCTTCGGTGCGGGGTGTGCCGCATGCGCCGTTCGCTGCGCCTTGATTTTGCCAGCCTTGCCTTTGCCGGCTCGGCCCGCCTCGGCCGCCATCGCAAGCCGGGTGGCGGCGCGGCGCGACAAGGTCGTCGACAGCAGCACCTCGACCGAGCCCTCGGGGATCGCGAAGAGATCGCGGCCGGGTGCGGGCAGGGTGGAGGCGATATCGGCCTGCGCCATGGTCCTGTGCGGCAACAGCTGCGGCTGATGCGCGGTCTGCGCGTTGAGATCGGCAAGGCCGGGCGCCGGCAGCGTCGCTGTCTGCGCATACACGAAATTCGGCACCTGAGGCCAGCGCGCGATCGGCGTCGTCTCTGTCGGCGGATGCAGCAGCCATTCCACCGCGGTGGTCGGCGTCGCCGGCTGGTCGGCGGTTGCGGGCACCACATGCACGATGCGATAGCCGCGCGCCTTGAGGTCGCGGATGATCTTTGGCAGCGCAGCGACGGTGCGCGCCTGGATGTCGTGCAGCAGCAGGATGCCCTTGCCCTTGGCCTCCAGCCGCTGGATCGCGAGCTGGTAGACGCGATCGGGCGAGACGTGACGCCAGTCGTCGGCCGGGAAGTCGGCGCTCCACACCTGGATGCCGCGCGAGATCAGATAGTTCTCGACGCCGTCGGCGCGCATCAGGCCGGGAATGCGGAAGAACGGCGCGAGCTTGGATGGGTCCGTCATCGCCGCCGACGTCCACTCGATGCCGCCATTGACCTGGGCCTCGACCTTGTCGATCGGCATCCGGTCCATCGTCAGCGGATGGGTCATGCTGTGCGTGCCGACGGTGTGACCCGCCGCGACCAGTTTGCGCACGCCTTCCGGGTTCGCCTTGGCCTGCTCGCCGATGATGAAGAAGGTCGCCTTGATGCACTCGTCGGCGAGGATCTGAAGCACCTGATTGGAATATTTCGGCAGCGGACCGTCGTCAAAGGTCAGCACCACCTCGTGGTCCTTCAGCGGCAGCGTCTCGCGGTACTGCATCGTCCCGATGCGCGGATGCTCGCGCGGGTCGACGACGAGCGTGCGTGAGGTCCCGAGCGCATCGGGATGCCCCGGGCATTCGGCGGCGAAGGCCGCCGATGACGCGGTGGTCAGCAGGCCCAGCAGCAGGACGGTCCACGATCGCGCCCGAAAAACAACGCTACTTCCGATCATGAACCCCGTCTGCCCTCATCTAATCTGGCTGCGATATCGATAGGTCGGAGACATCAGGAAACGGTTCAGGCGCAAAGACCTTTCCCGCCCGAGGCGCCCCTCAATCATTGCATGGACTAGCATGAACAGAGTGTTAATAGGGCTCAAATCACCCCATTTTGGTCAGCCGTGACATTCCGGCATCAATGCGCGTCGGCGTTCTTCTGTGACGTGCCCGTCGGCACGATGTGAACCACGTGATAGCCGTTCTCCCGCAACCAGCGCAGGAAGTCCGGCATCATGGCCGCCGTACGCGCCTGGGCATCGTGGAACAAGATGATACCCTTGCGGTTGGCGGTCACGCGGTCGGTGATCAGCTTGAGTTCCTGCTCCGGCGTCATGTCGTTCCAGTCGCTGGCCCAGAAATCGGCGCCGAACACCACGATGCCGCGCTGCTCGAGCAAGTCGAGCTGGGCCGGCGTGGACTCGAAATAGGGGAAGCGGAAGAACGGCGTCGAGGGTGTCGTCGTCGCCACCCCGTTCAGTGCCTTCTCGTCGGAGGCGATGCCGTGATCGATCTCGTACTTGGCCGTGTCAGCGGGGATCCGCGCCATGTACGGATGCGACCAGGTGTGGTGACCGATTGTGTGCCCCTCGCGCGCGATGCGCTTGACGAGATCAGGGAATTCGGTGGCGCTCCGGCCGACCAGGAAGAAGGTGGCACGCACGCATTCCTGCGCCAGCGCCGCCAAAATCTTGTTCGTCGAGGGCGGACGCGGGCCGTCGTCGAAGGTCAACACCACCTCGTGATCGGCGAGCGGCAGCGTCTGCGGAAAACTCTTCAAGCCGACGCGTGGCGTGGTCTTGGCATCGACGCTCATCACCCGCGAGGTGCCGAGCGCATCGCCCCTAGGGCAATCCGCGGCCCGGGCTGAACCGATCGCGGCGAGGCCGGCGAGAGCCAGGCTCGTCGTGATCGAGGTCCATTTCAGCCGCTGTATCTTTGCCATTGCGCTCACGATTGTCTTGTGGGTATTGCGTGACCGTCAGCCCCAACCATCAACCTGTCAAACGGCGAGGCGTTCCCATGGATGAACATATCGATGGCGCTGTATCCGCCGAGACATTGGTACTCGACCACGTCCCCATGCGCAATGAAGACGGCGAAATCAGGCATGAATTCGTCGAGGAAATTGCGCACGCGATCGAGGTCGCCGACAGTGCTGCGCTGCGCGCCTGCGTTGCCGATCTGCACGAGGCCGACCTCGGTGACCTCATCGCTGCGCTTGCGCCCGACGACCGCGTCCGCCTGGTCGAGCTGACCGGTGCCGACTTCGACTTTTCCGCGCTGAACGAGGTCGACGAGAGCGTTCGTGAGGAAATCCTCGACGAGCTGCCGCCCGAGACGGTAGCCGAGGGCGTCCGCGAGCTGGAATCCGACGACGCGGTCGAGCTGCTCGAGACCCTGGACGAGGAGGAGCAGGAGGAGATCCTCGAGAAGCTGCCGCTGCAGGAGCGCGTCGCGCTCGAGCGCAGCCTGCTGTATCCGGAAAACTCCGCCGGCCGGCGCATGCAGACCGAGTTCATCGCCGTGCCACAGGATTTCACGGTTGGGCAGGCGATCGACTACATGCGCGACACGCCCGATCTGCCTGACCGGTTCTACGAGATCTACGTCGTCGACAAGGACCAGCACTGGCAGGGCGCTGTTCCGCTCGATGTGCTCCTGCGCGCACGCCGCCCGGTGCTGCTGACCGAGCTGACCGACGAGGATCGTCGCCGCGTTTCCGTCCTCGAGGACCAGGAGGAGGTGGCGCGCATGTTCGGCAAGTACAACCTCGTTGCCGCGCCGGTGCTTGACACCCAGGACCGCCTCGTCGGCGTCATCACCGTTGACGACGTCGTCGACGTCATCGAGGAAGAGGCGGACGAGGACCTCAAGGCGCTCGGCGGCGTCACCAGCGACGAAGAACTGTCGGACACGTTTCTCACCATTGCGCGCGGCCGCTTCAACTGGCTCCTGATCAACCTTGCCACCGCCTTTCTGGCGTCGTCCGTGCTCGGCCTGTTCGAGGGCCAGCTCGAGAAGATGGTGGCGCTCGCCGTGCTGGCGCCGATCGTTGCGAGCCAAGGCGGCAATGCCGCGACCCAGACCATGACAGTCGCCGTCCGCGCGCTCGCCACCCGCGAGCTCGGTTCCTCCAATGCGTGGCGCGTGGTGATCCGCGAGACGCTGGTCGGTCTCGTCAACGGCATCGGCTTTGCCGTGATCACGGGCATCGCCGCGGTGGCCTGGTTCAAGATCCCGGGTCTCGGTGTCGTCATCGGGCTCGCGATCATCGTGAACCTCGTTGCCGGTGCGCTCGGCGGCATCCTGATCCCGATGGCGCTTGAACGCGTCAGGGCCGATCCGGCCGTGGCGTCAGGCACGTTCGTGACGACGGTGACTGACGTCGTCGGCTTCTTCTCCTTCCTCGGCATCGCCACACTGTGGTTCGGATTGAAGTAGGGTTCTCCGTCATTCCGGGGCGGGCCACTTGGCGCGAACCCGGAATCCATTTGTCCGCATACTCAGATGCCCGATGGATTCCGGGCTCGCGCTTCGCGCGCCCCGGAATGACAAGACCATCTTTAATCCGACCTTAAGCGACCTCCCGCATGATTCCCTCGCGCTTGGGGGAATGAGCATGCGGTTGCGGCTGAAGGCGGACGGACGGGTCGTTGAGTTGCGGGACGGACAAGAGTTTCCGGTCCAGCCGTCTCCGGTCGAGGGCGCGGCCCAAACGCCGCCGGCGGAAATTGGCTCACTCGGGGTGCGCGATTTGCGTCGGCGCGCGTGTCTGACCCAGATGGAGTTCGCCGCCAAGCTTGGCGTGCCGGTCGAGACCATCCGCAATTGGGAGCAGGGCAAGCGCGCTCCGCGCGGACCCGCCCGCGCGCTGCTGGCCGTGATCGCGCATGCGCCCGATACGGTCTTCCAGGCGCTCGCCAAAGCCTGACGTCAAGGCCGGACCCTCGAAGCTTCCGTTAGCTTGCGGCTGAAGATCCGCATCCACAGCCGGCCTCGTCCATTGCACTCTGGCGGACCGGGCTCATAATGATGTCCTGGGGCTGTCGCAACAGAGAGGATTCCTCATGCTGTTCGTCGAGGCCAATGGCGCGAAGATTCCGGCGATCGGGCTTGGGACCTGGGAGCTGAGCGGCCGAACCTGCGCCCGCGTGGTCGAGCAGGCGCTGCGGCTCGGCTACCGTCATATCGATACCGCCCAGGTCTATGACAATGAGCGCGAGGTCGGCGACGGATTGCGCGCCTCCGGCGTCCGCCGCGATGACGTCTTCGTCACCACAAAAGTCTGGACCAATCATTTCGCGCCCCACGATCTCGAACGGTCGGTCAAGGAGAGCCTGGTGCGCTTGAGGCTTCCCGCTGTCGACCTTGTGCTGCTGCACTG
This sequence comes from uncultured Bradyrhizobium sp., assembly GCF_936928535.1. Lineage (GTDB taxonomy): Bacteria > Pseudomonadota > Alphaproteobacteria > Rhizobiales > Xanthobacteraceae > Bradyrhizobium. The sequence goes on from NZ_CAKZHY010000001.1 coordinate 12,382, forward strand.
GCCCAATCCGCACGTGCCGCTGGAGGAGACGCTGGGCGCGCTGGCGCATGCCAAGCGCATGGGCCTCACGCGCCACATCGGCGTCTCCAATTTCACGGTGGCGCTGATCGAGCAGGCGGTCGCCCTGTCAGGCGAGCCGCTGGTTTGCAACCAGGTCGAATATCATCCCTATCTCGACCAGGCGAAGGTGAGGGCGGCCTGCGACCAGCACGGGATGGCGCTCGTCGCCTACAGCCCGATCGCCAAGGGTCGCATCAAGTCCGACCCTACGCTCGCGGCTATCGGCCACGCCCATCGCAAGACGCCGGCGCAAGTCTGCCTGCGCTGGCTGGTGCAGCAGAATGTCTCTGCCATTCCCAGAACCTCGCGAGTCGAACGTCTGTCGGAAAACATCGAGATCTTCGATTTCGAGCTCTCGGATGACGAGATGGCGGCGATTGCCGCACTGGCCAGTCCCAGGGGACGCCTAACCGATTTCGGCTTCGCGCCGAAATGGGATTGAGGGAGAATTTGGGTATGCTAGGAGCAGGATGGCAACCCAAGATCGGGCGATGGAACTGCGGAAGATCATCCGGACGGACATTGCGGCGTCGGCGATCGCGCACCTGACGCTGGTCGCGCTGATCATCCTGATCAGCGAGGTCCATCCATTTCATCCGGCGCCGCCCGAAACCGTTGCGGTCGACATAGTCACGCCGGAGCAGGTGAAGCAGGAGGAGGCGAAGGCGGAGGAAAAGGCCAAGGAGGAGGTGAAACCGCTCCCGGACTTCAAGCTACCGAAGCTCGACTTCACCGACCAGAACAAGGCGGACGCGGCGCCCAAGTCAACGCCGCCCAAGTCTGCGCCGACCAAGGAGAAGCCAGCAGAGAAGGCGGCCCCGCAACAGAAGCAGGCCGCGCATGATCCGCAGCAAAGCCAGCCGCAGCCACAGCCCTCACCATCGCAGATGCCGCCGCCTCAGCCTGAGGCGGCACAACAGCCACCGCCCGTGATGGCGCAGCCGCCGGCCTACACGCCGCCAGAGCCTGACGTCACCGTCAAATACCATGTGATGCTGGGCCTGCCGCCCACATTGCCGCCTGCATTGCCGCCCGCGCCGAAGGACGGCCCCAAGGATGACGGCGGCGATGCCAAGGACTCGATCGCGGCCAAGCTGCCGCCCGAAGTCATTGCCGAGCTTCGGCGTCACCTGAGAAGCTGTTCGAAACTGCCGGCCGGGGTCGCGGCGACCGATGCCGTGCGGATCAGGCTGCGCGCCGTGATGGCCACCGATGGCACGCTGGCTCGCGAGCCGATCCTGATCGAAGCGCCGCCATCAACCAAGGGCGTCGCCATCGTGAAATCAGCAATGAGTGCGATGCAAGCCTGCCAGCCCTACAAGATGCTGCCCGTCGACAAGTACGATGAATGGAAGGTGATGGACCTTTCGTTCACGCCCGGCGATTTCGGGTCGTAGACGCCCCGGAACGCGCGGCGGGATTGGAGAACCATGCTCGTCACCCCTCATCGCCGGCGACCACATCCGGCGCCATTGCGGCCCAGGCGTTCGAGGCAAACTGCCGCCGCCAGGTTACGACCACCACCGCGGCCGTGGTCACGAACAGCACCCAGGGGCTGACGAACCAGCCGAGATAGCCAAGCGCGAAGAAGAAGGCGCGCTGGCCGCGGTTGAAGTGGCGGCCGGCGGATTCGAACAGGCGCGTGGTCCGCAGGACATGAGCCTCAGCCTCGGGCGTGTCGCGCTGCGAGGCCGGCGGCATCCCGCCATAGAGGATGGCGACATAGTTGAACAGGCGATAGGCCCAGGCGAATTTGAAGAAGGCGTAGACGCAGATCAGCACGAGGCCGACGCATTTCAGCTCCCACATTGCGGGCGAGGTGCTGAGATCGATCGGCAGCTTGCCCAGGATGGTGATGGCGTCGTTGGTGGCATGCAGCAGCGCCAGCGCGCCGCCGAGCGCGAACAGGCTGGTGGAAGCGAAGAAGGCGGTGCCGTTCTGCAGCGATGCCATGATCTGCATGTCGACCATGCGCGCCTCGCGGTCGAGCAGGCGGCGCACCCAGACCTCGCGGTAGCGGTTCATCCGCGCCGACAGGCTGTCGCGGCCATAAGCGGAATGCTCGAGCGTTGCGGCATAGACCAGCCACTCGATGATGAAGAAGCCGACGGCGGTGATGTCGACCCAATGCCTGCTCATGTCACTCTCCTGGCGGGGCCATCACGATTGCCACGCATGCTGGGGAGCGGCAACGATTGATTGGCGGCAGGCGTTGGCGTTAAAAGCAGCCGCACAAGACTTACGGAAGGACCAGGGACATGGCAGCGCTCAAGCTCGCGATCGGCAACAAGAACTACTCATCATGGTCGATGCGGCCTTGGCTCGCGCTCCGCGCCAACGACATCCCGTTCGTGGAGACCGTGATCCCGCTCTACACCGACAATCCCGCGGATAAGGAGCAGATCCTGTCCTTTAGCCGCGCCGGCAAGGTGCCAGTGCTGGTCGATGGCGACATCACGGTGTGGGATTCGCTCGCCATCATCGAATACATCGCCGAGCGCTATCCGGAGAAGAAGCTTTGGCCCGACGATGTCGCGGCCCGCGCCTTTGCCCGTTCGGTCTGCGCCGAGATGCATTCCGGCTTCATGGCCTTGCGCGGCGAATGCGGCATGAACCTGCACCGTCCGGTGCGGGCCGTGACGCTGTCGGCGGACGCCAAGGCCAATGTCGCGCGCGTGCAGGAGATCTGGCGCATGTGCCGGACCCGCTACGGCGCCGGTGGGCCGTTCCTGTTCGGCCGCTTCGGCGCGGCGGATGCTATGTATGCGCCGGTCGTGCATCGTTTCCGCACCTACGCCATCGAGGTCACGCCGGAGGCCAAGGCCTACATGGACACGATGATGGCGATGCCGGCGTTCCAGGAATGGACCCGTGATGGTCTCGCTGAAACGCTTGTCATCGAAAAGTTCGAGAACGTGTAGAGCATGATCCGGAGAAGTGGTGACCGGTTCTCCGACAAGATCATGCTCACTCGAAATGTGATTGAGCGCGGCTTGACGGCACGGCCGCTCGCGGCGCTCAATCGCAGGAAACAACGAAAGAGGGGACGGCAATGGGAATCCTGGACTCGCTGGAGAACAATCCCGCACTGCGCAGCGCGCTTGGTCAGCTCGGCGACGCCGTTCTGCCGGCCGTACTCGGCGAGGTGATGGGCAACAACAACCAGGGCGGGTTGGGCGCGATCGTCGCCAAGCTCCAGCAGGCGGGCTTCGGCGAGCAGGTGAAGTCCTGGCTCGGCAATGGCCAGAACTTGCCGATCTCGGCCGACCAGCTCCGGGCCGTGCTCGGCAACGACACCGTCCGCCAGCTGGCTGCGCGCTACAACATCCCGGTCGACCAGCTCGGGGAGATCCTGGCTCAGGAACTCCCCAAGGCGGTCGATCAGGCAAGCCCGAACGGCCAGCTGCCGCACGGCGCCTGAAAAAGGGGCCGGTTCCGGCGGTATCACCGGCGGCCCGGTTCCCTGGATATCGTCCTGAAAACACAGAAGGATTGGCCTATTTGCCATGCCGGCATACTGCTGGCCAAAACGCCGCATCGCGTGCTATAGGTCACACCGGGTTTTCAGCCGGTCCGTCGCAGTGGGACCCTGGGCACGGCCGGCGCTGTTTGAGTGATGGAGATGGGCGTTGAAGCATAAATTCCCCGTGGGAACGCGCGTATTGTTCACTGCCAGCAACATTGCGCGCCCGGCTGCGAGTGGCGCCTACGAGGTCATTCGCCTCCTGCCGACGGAAGGCGACGACTGCCAGTACCGGATCAAGAGCTCCACTGAGGCCTTCGAACGGGTTGCCAAGGAAAGCCAGCTCGCGCTCTCGTAATGCGCTGACGCTGGCCACGCATTGACATTGCGGACGAATTTGCGCCGCTCGCCGTCAAAAGGCCCGCTTCGCCTCGGCAAGGTGGGTAGGGGCAGTTGCCGACTCGCGGTGCTCGCTTGACCATCAGCTCTTTGCTCGCGTGAGGGGACATCGCGCATGAACTGGGCATGGGCCTCGTCGCTCGACCAAATCTGGCGCTCGCCATCCTTCCCGATGTGGATGACGCTGGCGGCTGCCGGCTTCTTCGGATTGATCCTGCTGATCACGCTGTTGCGCGCCGAGAAATCGGTCGCCAACGGTGCGCTGACCGTTATCACGCTGCTCTCGATCGGCATCGCGGTGGCTGCCACCATGCGCATCTATGGGCCGACGGGGCAGGCCGCCCCGACCGAAGCCCGCACGCAAGCCACGGTGACCGCGACGCTTCCCGCGCTGGCCTGCCTCGATGACCTCGCCGGCGAAGCCGTCGCCACCGGCTGTGAGAAGGCGCTGTTCGGTGCGCCTGACACGGCGGCTGCCGCTGTCGCCTACACGGCGGCCCGGATCGATCGGCTGACGGCGCTCGGCGATGCCGCGACCGCCGACAAGAGCCTGACGCTCGACACGAAGGTCCTGCGCAAGGCGCTGGAGCGTGATCGCTTCGGTCTCGTGGCGCAAGTGCTGGTCACGCGTGACGGCTGCACCCAGTTCGATTGCGCCGCGTTCCGCTCGTTGACGGACCAGCAGCAGGTCGCGGCCAACATGGATTCCCATCTCTACGATCAAATGGTCGCGCGCTATGCGCCGACCTGGAATTCGCCCGCAGCGGCCCTTGGAGCTCTGCCGCCCAACCCGATCGCAGCGCTGCCGCCATCGATGCCATCAGGCA
>NZ_CAKZHY010000002.1 GCF_936928535.1 uncultured Bradyrhizobium sp.
CAATCGAACGGGATCAGACAGCGGTTGGCGGCGATCAGGGCCGAGCGGCTGTAGAAGTTCAGCGCCGGCGGTGTGTCGATGAACACCGCGTCGTAGCCCTTCAGCTTGTCCAGGGCCTGGCGCAGCTTCTGCACCTTCTGCTTGGCCTCCAGCTTCACCTGCAGGTCTTCCAGGCGCGTATCCGAGGCGACCACGTCGAGGTTCTCGAACGGCGTATTGGTGGCGTAGGTGACGAACGGCGGGGTCTGCAGCGAGAAGCCCAGGCTGGACTCGAAGAAGTCGCCGATGGTGCGGTCGGCCTGCTCTGGCTTGCCGCCGAGCAGGTATTGGGTGGTGTTGCCCTGGGTGTCGAGGTCGATCACCAGGGTGCGCAGGCCGCGCGAGGCGGCGATGGCGGCGAGATTGCAGACGATGGTGGTCTTGCCGACGCCACCTTTCTGGTTGAACACCACACGGCGAATCATCGTGGATACAACTCCGGCTGGACAAAGCGATCGAAGATAGTGCCGATTATCGCCAGTTTCGTGCCGGAACGCGCGCCGCTGTCGCAACGGCCGCCGAGCGGCTACGATGCCGCACCCGGCACAAGGGCCGGGCACCTTCCAGATTCGGGACCCAATGCAAATGTTGAAGCACAACAGCTATTTCAACGGCCTGGTGCAGTCGATCGGCTTCGAGCGCAACGGCCTGCGCGCCACCGTCGGCGTTATCGAGGCGGGCGACACCCATCACTTCAACACCGCCGCGGCCGAGCGCATGACCGTGGTCAGCGGCCAGCTCAAGGCCAACCTTGGCGGCAACGCCGGCTGGGTGGTCTACCCGGCGGGCAGCTATTTCGAAGTGGCGGCCAACGGCGGCTTCGACGTGCAGGCGGTGGGCGGGCCGGCGGCTTACCTGTGTGAATTCCTCGCATAGTTGAAGCATCAACCTTCGTCATCCCGGCGCAAGCCGGGATCCACAAATCCATAGCGGCGCGGCATCGGCTCCTGGATACCGGCGTTCGCCGGTATGACGATAAAAACGAAACAGGGGCGCCGAGGCGCCCCTGTTTCGTTTACAGCGTTGGCTGCTACGCAGCCAACTGGCGCAGCATGTAATGCAGCACGCCGCCGTTCTCGTAGTACTCCCACTCCTTCGGCGTGTCGATGCGGACGCGCGCCTTGAAGCTGACGGTCTTGCCGTCGGCCTTCTTGGCGTTGACAGTGACTTCCTTGGCGCCGTGCTTGAGGCCTTCGATGTCGAATACCTCGGTGCCGTCCAGGCCCAGGCTGCCGGCGTTCTCGCCGTTGACGAAGTTCAGCGGCGCCACGCCCATGCCGACCAGGTTGGCGCGGTGGATGCGCTCGAAGCTCTCCGAGATCACCGCCTTGACGCCGAGCAGGATGGTGCCCTTGGCGGCCCAGTCGCGCGAGGAGCCATTGCCGTATTCGGCGCCGGCGAACACCACCAGTGGCGTTTCCTCCTGTTGGTACTTCATCGCAGCGTCGTAGATCGACATCTGCTCGCCGTCAGGCCAGTGCTTGGTGAGGCCGCCTTCCGGAATGTTGCCGTCAGCGCCCTTCAACATGAAGTTCTTGATGCGGATGTTGGCGAAGGTGCCGCGCATCATCACTTCATGGTTGCCGCGGCGCGTGCCGTACTGGTTGAAGTCGGCCGGGCGCACCTGGTGCTCGCTGAGATATTTGCCCGCGGGCGAGGTGAGCTTGATCGAACCGGCCGGCGAGATGTGGTCGGTGGTGATCTTGTCGCCGAACATGGCGAGGATGCGCGCCTCGACGATGTCGGTGACCGGCTCCGGCTGCTTCTTCATGCCTTCGAAATAGGGCGGATTCTGCACATAGGTCGAAGACATGTTCCAGCGATAGGTCTCGCTCTCGACCGTCTTGATCTTGCGCCAGTTGGTGTCGCCCTTGAACACGTCGGCATACTTCTTCTTGAAGATCGACGCGGTCACGAACTTCTTCATGAAAGCGTTGATCTCCTTGGTCGTCGGCCAGATGTCCTTCAGGTACACCGGCTTGCCGTCCTTGCCTTCGCCGAGCGGCTCGACCGCGAGATTCTTGGTGACGCTGCCGGCAAGCGCGTGGGCGACGACCAGCGGCGGCGAAGCCAGATAGTTCGCCTGCACATCCGGCGAGACGCGCCCTTCGAAGTTGCGGTTACCGGACAGCACGGCAGCGGCGACGATGCCGTTGTCGTTGATCGACTTCGAGATCTCCTCAGGCAGCGGACCGGAATTGCCGATGCAGGTGGTGCAGCCGAAGCCGACCAGGTTGAAGCCGACCTTGTCGAGATCTTTCTGCAGACCGGAATCGGCGAGATAGCCCGCAACCACCTGGCTGCCCGGAGCCAGCGAAGTCTTCACCCAGGGCTTTGCTTTCAGGCCCTTCGCGGCGGCGTTACGTGCGAGCAGGCCGGCGCCGATCAAGACGCTCGGGTTCGAGGTGTTGGTGCAGGAGGTGATCGCGGCAATGACGACATCGCCATGGCCAATCTCGTAATCCTTCCCCTCAACTGCGAAGCGCTTGTTGGGCTCATCGGCCTTCTTGTACTCGGTGCCGAGCGCGAGCGAAAAACCTTCGGCGACCGACGGCAGCGCGATGCGGCCTTCGGGACGCTTCGGACCGGCCATCGACGGCACGACGTCGGCGAGGTCGAGCGTCAGCGTTTCCGTGAACACAGGATCGGCCGACTTGGCGGTGCGGAACAGCCCCTGCGCCTTGGCATAGGCCTGCACCAGCGCAACGCGCGGTGCGGCGCGGCCGGAGGTCTTGAGGTAGTCGATCGCGGCAGCGTCAACGGGGAAGAAGCCGCAGGTTGCGCCATATTCCGGCGCCATGTTGGCGATGGTGGCCTTGTCGGCGACGGAGAGGTTGTCCAGGCCAGGGCCGAAGAACTCGACGAACTTGCCGACCACGCCGAGCTTGCGCAGCATCTGCGTGACCGTGAGCACGAGGTCGGTCGCGGTGACGCCTTCCTTCATCGCGCCCTTCAGCTTGAAGCCGACGACGTTGGGCAGCAGCATCGACAGCGGCTGGCCGAGCATGCAGGCTTCCGCCTCGATGCCGCCGACGCCCCAGCCGAGCACGGCGAGACCGTTGACCATGGTGGTGTGCGAGTCGGTGCCGACCAGCGAGTCAGGGTATGCGACCTCGAAGGTGCCGGTCTTCTTGCCGACCGTCATCTTCTCCTTCTTGGTCCAGACCGTCTGGGAGAGATATTCGAGATTGACCTGGTGGCAGATGCCGGTGCCGGGCGGCACGACCGAGAAGTTCGAGAATGCCTTCTGGCCCCACTTCAGGAACTCGTAGCGCTCCTGATTCTGCTTGTATTCTTCAGTGACGTTCTTGGCGAAAGCCTTGTTGTCGCCGAAGAAGTTCACGATTACGGAGTGGTCGATGACAAGATCGACGGGGACCAGCGGGTTGATCTTCTCGGCATCACCACCGAGCTTCTGCATCGCGTTGCGCATCGCGGCGAGATCGACAACCGCGGGCACGCCGGTGAAATCCTGCATCAGAACTCGGGCCGGGCGGAACGCGATCTCATGCTCCAGCGACTTCTTGCGCAGCCACTTCGAGACCGCGACGATGTCTTCCTTCTTGACCGAGCGGCCGTCCTCATTGCGGAGCAGGTTCTCAAGCAGGACCTTCATCGAATAGGGAAGTTTCGAAATTCCCTTCAGACCATTCTTCTCGGCCGTGGGCAGGCTGTAATACACATAGGTCTTGGCGCCGACCTTGAGGGTCTTTTTGCATTTGAAGCTGTCGAGCGAGGTCATGTAGGAAATCCCAATTGTTAGACATACCCGGCAGGGTATTTTAACACCGTCAGCGTAGCAGGCTGGGTCGCGTGCAGGGGCAGGTTGAGTTGCTGCATCAAGTAGTTCCGGGCTTATAGAAGCTTTCTAACCGCGCCGCCACAGCCACAACAATACCGAGCAAGCCGCGAGCCAAAAATTCTGATGCGCTACCCCAAGATTTCCTGAGGCCCGGCTGTGAACGGGTTGGTACCAGTCAAGATGGAGCTGGCCGGACGCGGGATCACCTGCGTGCGCGGCGGCCGCGAGGTATTTTCCGGGCTCGATTTCGAGGCCGCGTCCGGCGAGGCCGTGGCGGTCGTCGGCCGCAACGGATCGGGCAAGACCTCGCTGCTGAGGCTGATCGCGGGCCTGCTCGTGCCGGCAGGCGGCACGATCGTACTGGACGGGGGCGACGCCGACATGACGCTGCCCGAGCAGTGCCACTATCTCGGCCATCGCGATGCGCTCAAGCCGGCGCTGAGCGTGGCTGAAAATCTGTCATTCTGGGCCGAATTCCTGGGCGGCGAGCGCTGTGACGCGACTGACAGCCTCGCCACTGTCGGCCTCGACCATGCGACCGATCTGCCCGCCTCCTTCCTCTCCGCCGGCCAGCGCCGCAGGCTGTCACTGGCCCGGCTGCTGACCGTCCGCCGCCCAATCTGGCTTCTGGACGAGCCGACCACGGCGTTGGATGCAGCCGGCCAGGACATGTTTGGCACCCTGATGCGCGACCATCTGGCGCGGGGCGGGATGATCATCGCGGCGATTCATGGGCCCCTGGGGATTGATGCGCGGGAGCTGCGGATCGGGGGTGCGGCATGAGGCAGGCTGACCCTCAGCTTTTCGAGCGGCTGGGCGCCACTCTCTCCGTTCCCTCCCCCCTTGTGGGGGAGGGTCAGGGAGGGGGGTGCCACGCGGCAGGGCCTATCGGTTCTAGCTTTGCGGACGCAGGCGTTGAGTTGCAGGCTACTCGCCCCAAACGAGCATCCCTCCCGGGGCTACCCCCCTCCCCGACCCTCCCCCACAAGGGGAGAGGGAGCGCAGTGTGCTCGCGACACGCACTAGTCTCTTGTAGCGACCACGCCGCAAGCGGAAGGGACACCTCATGACCGCCCTGTCCGCCCTGATCCGCCGGGACATCCGCATCGCACTCCGCGTCGGCGGCGGGGCTCTCATAGGCGTGCTGTTCTTCCTGACCGTCGTGGTCCTGATGCCGTTCGCCGTCGGGCCGGACCTGGCGCTGCTGTCGCGGCTGGGACCGGCGATCCTGTGGCTCGGGGCGCTGCTGGCGAGCCTGCTGACGCTGGACCGGCTGTTCATGGCCGACCATGAGGACGGCTCGCTCGACCTGATCACGATGAGCCGGACCCCACTGGAACTGGCCTGCGCCGCCAAGGCGCTGGCACACTGGCTGGCCGCCGGGCTGCCACTGATCGTCGCAACCCCGGTGCTGGGCCTTTTGCTCAACCTCGACATGGTCGCGACCGGGGCGGTGGCGCTGACGCTGCTGGCCGGCACACCGGCCCTGACCTTCACCGGCATGATCGGCGCGGCGCTGGCGGTGACGCTGCATCGGGGCGGGCTGCTGATGGCCGTGCTGGTGCTGCCGCTGTCGATCCCCGTGCTGATCTTCGGGGTCGCGGCCTCGCAGGCCGCGATTACAGGGCCGCTGTCATTCGGCGCGCCGTTCTCGATCCTCTGCGCGCTGTCGCTGGTTAGCCTCGTGATCGGCCCGTTTGCGGCGGCCGCGAGCCTGAAGCATGGTCTGGATTGACCTTGACCCCGATCAACTTTCGCTGCGCGCTTTCATGCTGATTGCGTGAGCGCCAAGCTGTGATTATCAGGATACCATGTCGCTGATCGACCTCGCCAACCCCACACGGTTCCTCGCGCTCTCGGCGCGGGTGCTGCCCTGGCTTGCGGCGGCGACCATCATCCTGCTCGGCATCGGCCTCTATCAATCCGCGCTTGCACCCGACGACTATCAGCAGGGCGCGACCGTGAAGATCATGTTCATCCACGTGCCCAATGCGTGGCTGTCGATGTTCGTGTGGGGCGTGATGAGCGTGGCCTCGCTCGGCACGCTGGTGTGGCGGCATCCGCTTGCCGACGTCGCGGCGAAAGCTGCGGCGCCCATCGGGGCCAGCTTCACGTTCCTCGCGCTGCTGACGGGCTCGCTGTGGGGCCGCCCGATGTGGGGCACCTATTGGGAATGGGATGCGCGGCTGACTTCGGTGCTGATTCTCTTCCTGATGTATCTCGGCCTGATGGCGCTGTGGCGCGCGGTGGAAGATCCCTCACGCGCGGCGCGTGCCGCCGCGGTGCTGACGCTGGTCGGCGCGCTCAATCTTCCGATCATCAAATTCTCGGTCGACTGGTGGAATACGCTACATCAGCCGGCCTCGGTGATGCGCATGGGCGGCTCGACGCTCGACAAGGCGTTTCTGATTCCGCTGCTGGTGATGGCGGTCGCATTCACGCTGCTGTTCGTCACGCTGCATCTGGCTGCGATGCGCAACGAGATTTTGCGCCGTCGTGTGCGCTCCCTGCAAATGATGCAGGCGAGCCGCGTCGCGTTTTCGAGCGAGGTGGGAACCGGTTCGCGTCAGGAAAGCGCATCGAAAGGGGCTGCATGACGATGTCGCTCGGTCCTTATGCGTCCTTCATCGTGACGTCCTATGCTGCCGCCGGCATCGTGGTCGCGCTCCTGATCGGCTGGGTCATCATCGACTACCGCAATCAAACCGCTCGCCTGCGCGAACTCGAGCGCAGCGGCGTCACGCGCCGCTCGGGCCGTAGTGCTGTGGATACGCCAAGAACAACGACATGAGCGATCAATCGACCCCCGCACCTCCGCAGCGCCGCACCTTCCTGATGGTGCTGCCGCTGCTCGCCTTCATCGGACTTGCGGTGCTGTTCTGGTTTCGGCTCGGCAGCGGCGATCCCTCGCGGATTCCCTCTGCGCTGATCGGCCACCCTGCACCACAGACCACGCTGCCGCCGCTGGAGGGATTGCAGGCCGACAGCGCGCAGGTGCCGGGACTCGATCCCGCCGCGTTCAAGGGCAAGGTCAGCCTCGTCAACGTCTGGGCCTCATGGTGCGTGCCCTGTCACGACGAAGCGCCACTCCTGACCGAGCTGGCAAAAGACAAGCGCTTCCAGCTCGTCGGCATCAACTACAAGGATACGCCCGACAACGCCCGCCGCTTCCTCGGCCGCTACGGCAATCCGTTCGACCGCGTCGGCACTGACGCCAACGGCCGCGCCTCGATCGAATGGGGCGTCTATGGCGTGCCCGAGACTTTCGTCGTCGGCCCCGCAGGAACCATCGTCTACAAGCTGGTCGGGCCGATCACGCCGGAGAATATCAAATCCGTGCTGATGCCCGAGCTCGACAAGGCGCTCAAGGCAGGAAGCTGACTGCAGCGCGGACAAGCTGCGCCGCGGACTAAAGTTCACGAAAAATTATCGCGACGGTGGGTCGTTCGTGTGGCCAGCAAGCAAGCCAGTCACGACGTCCCAGCCCTTCTCGAAGATATGGCCGACCTTGTGGCTGAAGGAATGGTCCGGGCGCAATCGCGGCGATTCCAGGATGTGCGTCAAGTGCCGGTGATCGCTCGGAATGGTGCTGATCTCCGCGTCGATCGCGGCCTGGACGACCGTCATCAGCTCATCCAGCTGCTCGGCCCAGCCGGACCCCTTAAGCTCGATCTCGGTGCGCAGCGCCTCCTCGATCCGGTAGACCTCGGCAACGATCTCCCTGGCCCGCACCGGGCGGTAGTTCCTGAGCGCAAAGAGCAGGAGGAGATGCTTCTCCTCGATCTGATCAAGCACCATTGAAACCGCAATCGCGAAGGGAGACGCCGCGATCCGCGCCGCACTCCGGTCCTCGGCCGGACCGGTCGCGATGGACAGCAGCTCCCAAGGCGTTTCCAGGCGCTTTGCGACGATCGTGAGCGCGAACGGCACGGCATCGACGCGCTTGGCCTTGAGCGCGCTTAGGAGGCCGAGGACCTTGTCGAGGCTGGCGCCCTCGAGCCGGGTAATCTTCGGCGGCAGCGCGTGGGCGAAATTCTCGAGCTCCTGCTGCATATCGAGATAGCGCAGCATCTTCCTGAGGTCCTCGAACGTCGCATGCGAGCTGGTATAGGCCATCAGCCCGTCGCGCACGCCGGCAGCGCCTTCGGCAGACCCAAGCAGGCCGTTGAGAGAGATCACGACCTTCTTCTGGAACGCGCGGGCCATCTGCCGCGCCTCGCCCTGCTGGTCGGCGGAGATGACATGGGTCGCTTCGGCGATGTAGTCAGCGGCCATGCTGCGCAGCAATTGCTCGGTCACAAGGCTCCAGATCGGCGCGAGCGATCCACGCGCGATCTGGCCGCTATTGGCCCGCTCCGGTGCTCTGTCGACGAGAACCGGCTCGAGCGGCTGGAAGAAATAGCGTGAGGGATTTCCGACGCGATAGTGATTCTGGCCGGTGTTGCGGAACTCGGCACGCAGCGCCGCGATCAGTGGCTCGGAATGCGGAATATCCTCGCCGAGGAGATGCAGCCGTTCCATTTCGGCAAGCAGGCGGCGCCGGACCTGCGGAGCGAGCTGCCGGAGGTACTCAATCAGGTGTTCAGCGGTGTGGTCCTGTTTGTTCGCGCTCACCACCGGGCCTCCGGCGTGCCACCATGTCTTTGGGAGAAAAGGCTACCGCCTTCGGTCCTTCGGGCAAGGTAAAGCGCTGAATAATTTCAGCTTGCGGTTAGGGAGCCATGAAGAAAGCGGATCGGCTCCGCCCGCACGATCCGACCATCAGCGCGAAGCGCACGGAAGCGTGAATAGGTTTGGTCGCCGTTGGCAGGCGGGAACCACAAGCCGGGGTGTCAGCCGTTCCTGATATCCCCGGCCTCGGCCTCGCTGGTCTCCAGCGATACCGGGTCGACACCGTAGCGCTTCGTCAGCGGCATCTGGGCGATGGCGAAGATCATGGTGATCGGCGTGACGCCGAACACCTTGAAGTTCACCCAGAAGTCCGTGCTCTGCGTGCGCCAGACGATCTCATTCAGCACCGCCATGCCGGCGAAGAACAGCGCCCAGCGCAGCGTGAGGATGCGCCAGCCCTGCGGCGTCAGATTGAACATCTGGTCGAACATCACGGCGATGAAGGAGCGGCCGAACAGCAATCCGCCGCCGAGGATGGCGGCGAACAGGCCGTAGATGATGGTCGGCTTGACCTTGATGAAGGTCTCGTCGTGCAGCACCAGGGTGAGCGTGCCGAACACCAGCACGATCACGCCTGTCACGATCGCCATGATCGGGATGTGGCGCGTCACCACATAGGAGGCGACCATCGCCGCGACGATCGCGACCATGAAGGCGCCGGTCGCGGCAAACAGGTTGAACTTCGCATTGACGAAGAAGAACACGAGCAGCGGCCCGAGCTCGGTCGCAAGCTTGAACAGCGGATGCGGCTGGGTCTTGTCCATTCTCTAGCTTTCGATTCCGGCGATCGCGCGGGCGAAATCGCGCGCGGTGAACGGCGCGAGATCGTCGACGCCTTCGCCGACGCCGATGAAATGCACCGGCAGTTTGAATTTTTCAGAAAGCGCCACCAGGATGCCGCCGCGTGCGGTGCCGTCGAGCTTGGTCATCACCAGACCCGTGACGCCTGCGGTGCGATGAAAGGCCTCGACCTGCGACAGCGCGTTCTGGCCGACGGTGGCATCGAGCACCAGCAGCACCGCATGCGGCGCCGTCGCGTCCACCTTGCGGATCACGCGCACGACCTTCTCGAGCTCGTTCATCAGCTCGGCCTTGTTCTGCAGGCGGCCGGCCGTGTCGATCAGGAGCACGTCGGTGCCCTGCTCTTTCGCTGCTGTCAGCGCGTTGAAGGCCAGGCTCGCGGAGTCCGAGCCCTGTGCGCCCGCGATCACAGGCGTCTTGGTGCGCTCGCCCCAGACCTTGAGCTGCTCGATGGCGGCTGCGCGAAACGTGTCGCCGGCGGCCAGCATCACCTTGCGGCCTTCGGAGGCAAACTTCTGCGAGAGTTTTCCGATGGTCGTGGTCTTGCCGGAGCCGTTGACGCCGACCACGAGGATCACGAACGGCTTTTTCGCCGCGTCGATCACGAGGGGTTTTGCGACCGGCGCCAGCACCTTCTCGACCTCGGTCGCGACCACGTCCTTGACCTCGTCGGCCGAGATCGCCTTGTCGTAGCGTCCGGTGCCGACGGCGTCGGCGATCCGTACCGCGACGGACGTGCCGAGGTCGGCGCGCAGCAGCACGTCCTCGATGTCGTCGAGCATGGCGCGGTCGAGCTTGCGCTTGGTGACGAGGTCGGCGACCGCGGTCCCGAGCGAGGACGAGGTGCGCTTCAGCCCGTTGGACAGGCGGCGCCACCAGCTCAGCTTGGGGGTGTCAGTGGTATCGTTCATGGCGGGGGTGTGTTAGCCGTTCCCGCCCCCAAACGAAAGTCTTGCAGTTGCTCGATGTTCCCGAATTGACCGCCGATGAGATTTTAGGCCGCGTGCTCCATCGCGACGGGCTGATGCTTGTGATCAACAAGCCGGCCGGCCTGCCGGTGCATCGCGGCCCCAAGGGCGGGCCCAATCTGGAGGATTCCTTCGAGGCGCTCCGGTTCGGCCTGCCGCGGCCGCCGGTGCTGGCTCACAGGCTGGACAAGGACACCTCCGGTTGCCTGGTGCTCGGCCGCCATCGCAAGGCGACCGCCTCGCTCGGCCTGCTCTTCAAGCATGGCAAGATCGGCAAGACCTACTGGACCGTGGTCGAGGGCGGCCCCACCGAGGACGAAGGCACCATCGACATGCCCCTGGGCCGGCTCAATGCCGAGCGCGGCTGGTGGCAGAAGCCCGACCCCGAGGGCCAGAAGGCCGTCACCAACTGGAAGGTGATGGGTCGGGGCGAGGGGTTTACCTGGCTCTCCATGGAACCGGTCACGGGGCGAACCCATCAGCTGCGGGTGCATTCGTCGGCGACCGGCTGGCCGATCTTCGGCGATAACATTTACGGCAACGGCCCGCGCTTCGGCGAACCGAAGCTGCATTTGCACTCCCGCGAGATCGTGGTGCCGATCTCCCGGAACAAGGAGCCGGTCCGGGTGGTCGCGCCGGCCCCGCCGCATATGCACGAAAAGCTGCGCGCCTGCGGCTGGAACGGGGAATAGCCCTGTCAGCCCTCATGGTGATGAGCGCGAAGCGCGTCTCGAACCATGAAGGCCCGGATCTCGCGGCCATCCTTCGGGACGCCCGCTTCGCGGGCTCCTCAGGATGAGGAGAAGCGAGGCATGGTTTACGAAACGTTCAGTGCTCGTCGCTAAGGATAGCGGTTGCTTAGAACAAGCTCCCGTCATCCGCTCAGGACGAGCAACGCGTTATGTCCACGGCCCAGCTATCGATCATCGACGAAGTCGAGTCCGCGATCCGGACCGGCTCGGCGGAAAAGGGCCTCGAGACGGCCCGGCGCGTCACCGACCTGTTCCTCTCCTCCGCCGGAAGCTTTGACGACGAACAGATCGCGCTGTTCGACGATGTGCTTGTTCGCCTGATCGGCACCATCGAGCTACGCGCCATCGCCGACATGGGCGCGCGCATCGCGCTGGCCGAGATCAGTGCCCAGCTGGCCCCGATCGCGCAGGCGCCGCCCTCGGTGATCCGCCGCCTCGCCAATAATGACGAGATCCGCATCGCAGGTCCCGTGCTTCAGGAATCCGCGCGCCTCGACGACGGCGATCTGGTGAAGATCGCCTCCTCCAAGGGCGAGCCGCATCTGCTGGCCGTTGCCGGCCGCTGGTGGCTGAAGGAGATCGTCACCGACGCGCTGCTGGCGCGCCGCTATCCCAGTGTCAGCCGGCGCCTCGCCGCCAATCCCGGCGCGCGCATGTCCGGACAGGGATTCACCCTCATTGTCGGACAGGCCGAGAGCGATCCCGAGATCGCGGTCAGTGTCGGCGTCCGCGTCGACCTGCCGTCGGAGTTGCGTCGCCGATTGCTGCGTTCCGCGACCGACGCGGTGCGTACCCGCCTGCTGTCCCGCGCACCGCCCGATCTGTTCGAGGAAATCCAGAGCGCGATCGCCGCCGTCACCGTCGGCGTCGAGCGCGAGATGTCGGGCGTGCGCGATTTCGAGGGCGCCAAGCGCGCGATCGGAAATCTCAAGGCCTCCGGCCAGCTCAACGAGGCGACACTGCTGAACTTCGCGCGACACCGTCGCTACGAGGAAGCCGTGGCCGCGCTGGCGGCGCTATCAGGATCGACCGTCGAGGTAATCCGTCCGCTGATGCAGAGCCTGCGCGAAGACGGCCTGCTGGTGCCCTGCAAGGCGGCGCAGCTCAGCTGGGACACAACGGTCGCCGTGCTCGAAAGCCGCTTTGCGGCGGGGGCAATGAAGCCCGCGGATGTTGCCCGCGCGAAGAGCAATTTCGCGCGCATGACGGCGGAGAACGCGCGGCGCACGCTGCGCTTCTGGCAGGTGCGGGCGTCGTAGACTCTTCCCTCTCCCCTTGTGGGAGGGGGTATAGTGATATCGCAAATTTAGGCCAGATTTGACCTGGAATTGGATCAAAGATTGCTAGAAGCGCGGCTTTGAACGCAGCTGTCGTGCTGTTATTTTTATGATAGAAGTTTTTTCGTCGCGAAGTATAGCTACTGGGTCAACTTCGAGATCGGATCCGAGAGGCATGCCTTTCTGTCGATCGAATAGCCTCTTAAACTCCGAAATCACCATCTTTTCTATCTGCGGGACCGATGCAGAAATCATTTTGTGAGTTTCGGTATGTCTCCAACCCTCTTTGAGACTTTCGCCTATTGTATTATTTAACACCGTCGTAATGAGAGCAGACGCTAGCAGCGCCCCTGTAATGATCTTTGATCCAGCATGAATTTCACTGATCCAAAACAAGCTGTCTGGATGAGTTGAAATACGAATCGCCAGCAGTTGTATCACGGCGGATGGCAAATTAAGCTCATCCGCTAATCGTATGGCAACGATCGTAGCCGAGTTGCGGGCTGTGTTTTCGACTCGCGCAATCAACTGGCTGAAAATATCCGAAGCCAGTTGACCTTCATCACCAATTGTCAGTCGAATGCTTATCGCCATCTGTTAGATTCTAAGGCCTAGGGATGTCCGCGCTTCCGACGCTCGCCGTCAATGAGCTTCCCGGATAGCCAAGATGCAAGGCTTCCAAGCTGCGTTCAATGATCGGAAGCACTAGTCTGAAGCGTCTTTTTGAAGGCTGCAACGTGCATCGCCAGGCGTCCCCTACGAGCGGCGTTAGTTCGGCCAAACCAAAATTTCTTAAACTCCCGGTCTTGATGGGGTCGATAGAAGAAGTTGGAAATATCAATTGCCTTTTTTCCTGTACCGCGGTTCAAGCGATAAAATTCGAGCAACGCCAGAAATATTTGATTTGCTGCCCTTAAAATAGATGCGGGCGCTTGCTTGCGTTCTGACAAGCGCCTGAACTCACGAGCGTAGCTAAGTCGACTCAGCGCTGGCCTAGTGTGTGACCAAAGGAAATGTAGAGCATGCCACTTTGCGTACGCTCGATCCGGATAGCCCGAACCGGCACTCTTAATAACTTTGCCGAGCCAAAAGATGGATAAATAATTTTCAACGGATCGGTTGTCGAAGATTTTTTCATAGTATGGAGGCTCGAATAAGCCCTGTTTCCCGCTTCTCGTAATGTATGGATCAAGCTCACACGCTCCAACAAGCTGAGCCAATTCATCCATTTTGACCCAAAATCCGTAATGTGAGCCCAAAAGACGGCGTGCCTCCCCCTTGGTTTGCCGCTTGCGCATATATCGATACTTCAACTTTGCAAATTCTCGTTCGAGAAGGACTTGTCTGGCATCGTTTGAGCGCAAATCAGAATTTAGTATTGCATTCTGCCAATTCGTAGCTGCCACGATGTTGGAAACCAACATCTCAAATTCGGACTGCTGTCGTTTCTTTGTACGAGGCACGCTGATAACACGTACCACGACAGCGGCTGCATTTGACTTTGCCAAACTCAGTACGCGAGTGGTCTGCTGCCCATTGATGATCTGCGGGTTTGTAACACGAAGGACGGCCTGGGCATGCTCAGATGTCTTTCGAGCCGAATTGCAAACAATTGTTACGCCATTGTTGAAGTACCAAAAGTTCTCCGGCTCTTTCTGCAACGTGGTGCGGATGCCTTCATTGATACCTTTGTCGCCCAAAAACCCTCTAACGTTTCTTGCAAACAATCTATCGCCGCCTCTTTTGTACAACTTCCCTAAATCACTTCCGGACATTGTCAAAATCCACGATTCGATGCCGGCCTCTGGATCAAAACGTTGGATCATGCCGTCAGAGCCTCTAACGCCACGAGCGTCCACAGGTAAATCCAAATACGGTACGGGCGGAGCCGCCCCTCCTAGATAATCCACCAGTAAATTTAGGATTTCCTCTCGATCGAGAACTGTCATTGAGGCGCGCGCATTAGCTTGATTTGCTTCAGCCTCAGCTTCGTCCTTTAGTGGCGAGCTACAAACGCCTGTGGTTACATAATAAAGACCTATCTCGAAATTGCGGCGTTTGACACGGTCTCGCACCTCCAAAATCTTTTTCGCCACCAGCGGATCGAGACCATTGCGATAGGATTCGAATTCAGCGTTTGGAGCCACAAGTTTTCGAGCCAAAGCGGCGAAATCCAAAACACCCGAACGAGGCTCATTTGGGGGCTTCGTGTTCTTGTGAAATTTCCCTTGGACTAAAAAAGCGCGCCGCAAGCTTTCATCTAAATAGATGCCATCGACTCCTTTATCATGACTAACGCCCGTTACCGCCTTGGCAGCTAACTCGACGTCGTTCAGAAGAAACGCCTGGAGAAACCAGTGAACAAATGCGTTATCAGTCGTCCAATTCGGATACTGATCGTGGATCTCACGCACCTCTGCCGTCAATGTTGATATGTCCACTCGCGCCGGCATTCTTGTCTCCGCTTTTCAGATCGATCTAAAACCTTCTAGTTCCCAAGACAATTTATAGTCGGCCACGCCGTGCGCTGTTGGTGTGGGCACTCAATTGATAAGTTCACCGAATCGACGTTCAAGTTCGCGGTCAATTTGAGGGCGGTTCCGATCGCGTATAACCTCCAAGAACTGGATGATGTCTTGGTCGACCAATGCGATAATGAACCCGTTATTCGCCTGGGCGGTGTCCCTGCAACGAGCAATGAAGCGGTCACGATTATCGAATGATCGGCCTATCAGAAAGCCGAGGCGGCCTCGTATGTCTGAAAAGCGACCCGCAAGCTGGTCCAGCTCAGGATTCGCCATTTCCTTTTGGTAGTTTTTGCATTCGACCATGATCTTACCGGCGTTTGCTCTTTGCTCGGACCGACGTCGAAAGAAAAAACCTTGGTGCGCATTGTTAGTATAAGTAATATCGATGCGCTTTCTTCCTTCGTTGATCTCGTCCTCGCGGACCGGATAGATCAGATGCGGATAGAAGATGAATTCCAAAGCACCTACCATGAAATAGTGGAAGCGAGTCGCTGATGCATTGCCCACGTCAATGGCGGACAGCTGGTCGATCAAAGATTGAGCAAAAGCCGCCTCGTTGAATTCTTCATCGAGGTCTTGATCGCGCACACCCTCCGGCGTTTGCAGCAGCCGTTTGTAGCGTGCCAACACTTCCGGGTTTTGGTCCGTGAAGGCCGCGAGAAAATCCTTCGAGAGCGGATGAATTTCTTTGAGCGATTTTTTTGTGACCCGTCGTCGACCGTTTCTTAGCGTTTCCACGAGTGCAGAATCTTGTCGCAAATGTTCAGCCTGCAGGAACTCCAAGACGAACTGGTTATAGTAGTCGCTATGTGAAAAGGCTAAATTCCAGCGAACGCTGGCCTTCGGGACCAATAGTATTTTTTGCCCGTTAACGATCGGAAGCTTGACGTATCTATTGGTCCACCGCGAGGCCGCGCTATCCCACAGCATTCCCGACGCCACATCGTCATCCAACGGAATCCGATGCAGGTCGCATTGTGCAATTGTGTAATCGATCAGCTGCCTACGAATGATGTTCGTTGTTACATCAGATATTTTGTCTGGACCAAAGAATGGGATGAAGAGTTCACAGTCTGCCAATTCAGAAAGAAGACCAGATTGAGCCGCCCTGCTATTCTCAATTTTTTCAAACAATTGGTCGGCTTGCTGCCTTCCGACGCCGCGCCCTGCTGGGCGACCGATAGATACGCCTAAGCAGGTCTCGTTTGGTTCACCAAGATTGTTTAGCAGGGAGCGACCGCGGATGTTGTCACCCCTCCGGATTGCTTCAAGCACCGCTTCGAAGAACGAGAGAATAGCCTCGTTGCATTGAATAGACCAAGCGTCGTTCGATTGCGTGAAGGCATAAGGATCAAGGAAGAGCGGAAGATCGTCGTCGGTGTTAACGTCGACAAAGTCCAACTGCGTCTGCGCGCGGTTAAGTCCGAAAAATGACGAGACTTTTGGCATCTGAAAAGTTGGAGGCTCTGACCACTTGCGACGATTCGCGTAATACGGTTAGAATGACAACTTACGCGCGCCGGGCGAAATCTCATAGTGGTCTTGTCCCTGCAATTCACAGGGAGTTTAGCTAGACGCCAGAGGCTGCCCTCTACCAGCTGTCAGGCCACCAGCTCATTGGCTTGCGCGAGTTGGCAAGAAGTTTCGCTTGACGAGAGGACTAATTCCAAACATCTGACTTTCAAGAAGTCTGACCAACGTCCTCGCTAACTCAGGATTCAGTCGACATACGCCATCTTTCCTTATCGTAAAATCCGCCGGCTCGAATGCCCGGCAGCCCACCAAATCCAAAACAACGCTATCGACCACTGGCCTGAATGGCTCCATGAGATCGAACACCAGGGCCGCACGATCTTTATCGAAGGAATGCAAATAGCCGATCATCGGGTCGTAGCCGTGCGCCCCAATCTCCGAACGCACCCGACTTTCTAAAACAGCGTAAGCATAGTTCAGCATCGCGTTCATCGGATGCGATGCATTTCGATTCTGAGGCTTTGTGCTCTGCAGGGAGGTACGAGCGCCAAAGCTCGTCCAATCAGCCGGGATTGGCTTCCGGCCCGTTCCTTTCCACCGAAGTGGCAGACCTTTCCACGCGCTGAAATACGCTTGCGCCGATCTCCCTTCAATTCCTAGCAGCGCTCGGATGGATTTCGGGGGTGATGACTTGATTTCATCTATGCTTGCCCGATGGACCGTGATTGCTTTTTCAACCCGTGCCGCATCAGGCAGATTGCGCAGTGTCTCAATGCTGCTTTTTAGCTTGGCTGCCACGAGTGAGGTCGCGATTCTTAGGGCTGTTCGTTGATTTTCCTGTGCCGCTAGCTGAGCTCTCACCAGTTGGTGATGTGGGGGAGTACTGTTGCCGACGGCGATTATGACTTTTCCACGCCAGTCGATCCGGATGAGCGGTAAGCGCTTAGCCGCGACCCTATTGAAGCTGGCTTGACGTTTTGCGGAACCGCC
>NZ_CAKZHY010000003.1 GCF_936928535.1 uncultured Bradyrhizobium sp.
CCGTGCTCGGCCAGCAGCGCGCGCAGGCGCGTGGCCTGCTCGCCATCGAGCACGCCGCCCTTGGCCGGGCCCTTGCGTCCTTCAGCGATCGCCATCACCACCCCGTGGAGGGTGTGCATGTCCTGCTTGGTCGGCTCCATCCGGCTGAAGATGTTGCGCAGGTTGACCAGCATGGTGTCGCGCTTCTCGGCCGGGCGCAGGAATTCGACGCGGTCGAGCTCGCGGATGAGATTGTCGAAGAAGGCCTGCATCTGGTGCTGTGAGGCGCGCTCGGATCGCTCAGGCATGCCGTGCGGCAGTTCGCCAGAGGTCGCCTGCTTGAACCATTCATAGCCGACCAGCAGCACCGCCTGGGCAAGGTTGAGCGAAGCAAAGCCCGGATTGACCGGGAAGGTGATAATGCGGTTGGAGAGCCCGACCTCCTCGTTGGTCAGGCCCCAGCGCTCGCGGCCGAACAGGATGCCGGCTTTGCCGCCCGTCGCGACATGCCCGGAGATCTCGGCCGCTGCCACTTCGGGCCCCACCACGGGCTTGGCCTGGTCGTGGGGCCGCGCCGTGGTGGCGAACAACAAATCGAGGTCGGCGACCGCCTGCTCGACGGTGTCGAACAGTTCGACCTTTTCCAGGATGTGGTCGGCGCCGGCAGCGGCCCGTTGGGCCGCGATGTTGGGCCAACCGTCGCGCGGGTTGACGATGCGCAAACGGCTCAGGGCAAAATTGCCCATGGCACGCGCGGCCATGCCGATGTTTTCCCCGAGCTGCGGCTCGACCAGGATCACGATGGGACCGTCGAGGGCGTGCCCTGTCTTGGTCTTGTCGGTGCCGGACATTCTCAGTTCACTTTCTGCTTCAGCTTTCGTCTCGTTGCGCTTCCGAACAGCCTGAACGTCTGTCTGAAGACGCTGATCCAAGCCTTCATCCAAGGCCTTCATTCACGCCGCCAGCCCGCCTTCCGTGCGGCGCAATTTCTGAGGGCAGATAACAGGGTAGCGACGTTTGCGAAACCGCAATCACACCTCAATTGGGGACGATTTCACCGCCCGGCTTGCGCGCGCTTTGCTTTCGGATATGGCTATCAACCACAACCAAAGCGAAGCCGAAAGGCCTGAGCTGAAGCAACGATTGAGTGGGGGGATGGTGATGCTGAGCCGATGGAAATTGGCGCTTCTGGGACTGGTCTTGATCGTCGTGGGCGGCTTCCTCGCTCATCTGACGCAGACCTCAGGCGGCATCCGGATCCAGGATGTCAGGTTCAAGGGCGCGAAGGGCAACACCATGAGTGCCCTGCTCTACATCCCGGCGAACGCCACCGCGCAGACCCCGGCACCGGGCATCCTTGCCGTCCACGGCTACATCAATTCGCGCGAGACCCAGGACGGCTTCGCCATTGAATTCGCCCGCCGCGGCTATGTCGTGCTGGCGCTGGACCAGACCGGCCACGGCTACAGCGACCCGCCCGCCTTCGCCAACGGCTTTGGCGGCCCGGACGGCCTCGCTTATCTCCGCAGCCTCGACATGGTCGACAAGGCCAATATTGGCCTGGAGGGTCACTCGATGGGCGGCTGGACGGTGCTGGCCGCAGCGGCCGCGATGCCGAACGATTACAAGTCGATGGTGCTGGAGGGCTCCTCGACCGGCAAGCCCTTCGCGGCCGACGGCACGCCGAGCTGGCCGCGCAACGTGGCCCTGGTGTTCGCCCAGTATGAAGAATTCTCCACGTTGATGTGGGGCGTCGATCTTGCCCGCGATGTCACCAAGAGCCCCAAGCTGTGGGCCATGTTCGGCACCCAAGGGCCGGTCGAGCCCGGCAAGGTCTATGGCGACCCGGCGGCCGGCACCGCCCGCGTGTTGTACACGCCCGCCATCACGCACCCGGCCGAGCACATCTCGCATGAGGCGATCGGCTACAGCCTCGACTGGTTCGCCAAGACGCTGCAGGGCGGCACGCCGCGACCTGCCGATGACCAGATCTGGTTCCGCAAGGAGCTCGGCACGCTGATCGCGTTTGTCGGTTTTGTTGTGCTGTTGATCGGTACCTTCGACGGTCTCTTGGAGGCGCCGATGTTCTCCCGTCTGCGCCTGCCCGCTGTCCCCGACGGCACCATGCCGCCGCATCACGCCGCCACCGGCCGGCGTTGGACCGCGGCGTTCGTTCTCTCGGCGTTCATCCCGGCGCTGACCTACTACCCGGCGTTTGCGCTGGGCGGTACCTTCGTGACGCCGTCGGCGTTCCTGCCGCAGGGCATCACCAACCAGATCCTGGTCTGGGCCATCATCAATGGCCTGATCACGCTGGCGCTCATGGCCTTCGCCCCGAAGCGAAAGGGCCGCACTGGCCTGCTCGGCCAGTCGCTCGCGATCGCGGTCGTGTCGGTGGCAGTCGGCTACGCGGCGCTGTGGCTTGCCGACCTCGCCTTCAAGATCGACTTCCGCTTCTGGATCGTTGCCTTGAAGCTGATGAATCCGAAGCAGGTTCTGATCTTCCTGATCTACCTTGTTCCGTTCACGGCGTTTTTCGTCGTGGCGCTGCACGTGCTGCACCGGAATTTCTCGACCATGCAGGCGCCGCGACTCGCGCTCTATCTGACCAATATCCTGGCGCTCACATTTGGCTTCATCGTGCTGCTGGTCCTGCAATACGGCACGCTGTGGCTGACCGGGAAGCTGTTCAATCCGCTGCCCGACCCCGGCTTCGTGCCGCTCTCGACCATCGTCGCCATCCAGTTCGTGCCGCTGCTTGCGATCGTCGCCGTGATCGCGACCTTCACCTGGCGACGGACCGGATCGAGCCTGCCGGGCGCGCTCATCTCGGGCCTGTTCGTGACCTGGTACATCGTGGCCGGCACGGCCACCCAGGCCGCCTTCTAGACGCGGTTCTGGAAGGGCCCCGGATCGCTCGCCGGATGGGTGCCCAAACAAGGTGCTGCATCAGTCATTCCGACCTCGTCGGAATGACTGATCTCGGCCAAAAGATGGGCTGAAAGTGCATAACCGCTCCGCTTCCGCCCGCCCCCGGGCGGTGCTATAGCGCGGGAGATTTCCACCACCAGTTCCCAAGAAGGCTTCTCCGATCATGGCAAAAATCAAGGTATCCAATCCCGTCGTCGAACTCGATGGCGACGAGATGACCCGGATCATCTGGCAGTACATCAAGGACAAGCTGATCACCCCGTTCCTGGATGTCGAGCTGCTCTATTTCGACCTGGGCATGGAGTACCGCGACCACACCAACGATCAGGTGACCATCGACGCCGCCGAGGCGATCAAGAAGGTCGGCGTCGGCGTCAAATGCGCCACCATCACCCCTGACGAGGCGCGGGTGAAGGAGTTCAACCTCAAGCAGATGTGGAAGTCGCCGAACGGCACCATCCGCAACATCCTCGGCGGCGTGATCTTCCGCGAGCCGATCATCTGCAAGAACGTGCCGCGCCTGGTTCCGGGCTGGACCAAGCCGATCATCATCGGCCGCCACGCCTATGGCGACCAGTACCGCGCCACCGACATCAAGTTCCCGGGCAAGGGCACTCTCTCGCTGAAATTCGTCGGCGAGGACGGCACCGTGATCGAGAAGGAAGTGTTCAAGGCTCCGGGCGCCGGCGTCGCCATGGAGATGTACAATCTCGACGACAGCATCATCGACTTCGCTCGCGCCTCGCTCAACTACGGCCTGCTGCGCAACTACCCGGTCTATCTCTCGACCAAGAACACCATTCTCAAGGTCTATGACGGCCGCTTCAAGGATATCTTCCAGGACATCTACGACCGCGAGTTCAAGAAGGAGTTCGACGCCAAGGGCCTGACCTACGAGCACCGCCTGATCGACGACATGGTCGCTTCGGCGCTGAAATGGTCCGGCGGCTATGTCTGGGCCTGTAAGAACTACGACGGCGACGTGCAGTCCGACACGGTCGCGCAGGGCTACGGCTCGCTCGGCCTGATGACCTCGGTGCTGCTCACCCCCGACGGCAAGACGGTGGAAGCCGAAGCCGCCCACGGCACGGTGACCCGTCACTACCGCGAGCACCAGAAGGGCAAGGAGACCTCGACCAACTCGATCGCGTCGATCTTCGCCTGGACCCGTGGCCTGTCGCACCGCGCGAAGCTCGACAACAACGCCGAGCTGGCGAAGTTCGCCTCGACGCTGGAGAAGGTCTGCGTCGACACGGTCGAGGAAGGCTACATGACCAAGGACCTCGCGCTGCTGGTCGGCGCCGACCAGCGCTGGCTCTCGACCACCGGCTTCCTGGACAAGGTCGCTGACAACCTCGTGAAGGCGATGGCGGCGTAAGCTGCCATCCGCATTTTCGCCCGACTGGGCCAGACATCATCACGGGCCGCGCCGCATGCGCGGCCCGTATTTTTTTAGAACCCTTCCGCGGAGAGATGCCACCATGTCGACCAAGCTTGCCGTCCCCTGCCTGCTGTTGCTCGTGGCCACGGCCGGGCCGGCCTTCGCCGCGGACACACTGCCCGAGGCGATCGCCGCCCCCGGCGAGAGCGTCGTGCTCAGCGTCCACGCCGAGGGCGCGCAGGTCTATGAGTGCAAGGCCGGCGCCGACGGCAAGCTCGCCTGGGCGTTCCGCGAGCCGATCGCCACTCTGCTCTCCGAAGGCAAGACCATCGGCCGTCACTATGCCGGCCCGAACTGGGAGCATGCCGACGGCAGCGCCGTCGTCGGCAAGGCCATCGGCAACGCGCCGGGCGCGACGTCTGGCGATATCCCCTGGCTGAAGCTGGAGGTCGCCTCCCGCCGCGGCAGTGGCGTGCTGACGCCCGCGACCACGGTCCAGCGCATCAACACCCATGGCGGCAAGCTCGACGGCGCATGCGACAAGGCCGGCGAGTTCAAAAGCGCGCCCTACTCGGCCGAGTATGTTCTCCTGAAAAAGGGCTGACGGCTCAGCGGTCGGGCTTCTCGCGCTCTGCTTGCGCGAGCTCGGCCGCCGCGAGATCGCCGGTCTCTTCCAGCCGAGCTTTCGCGGTCCGGTGGACATGGGCGGCGAGCGTCGGCATGCGCGCGATCAGGGCGTGAAAGTCCTGGGCATCGAGCACCAGCAGCCGCGTCTTGCGCGTCGCCGTCACCGTACCGCTGCGCTTGGTCTTGTGGAGCAGCGCGATCTCGCCGAAGAAAGTGCCGTCGTTGAGCCGCACCTCTTGGCTCGGCAGCGCGATCTCGACCTCTCCGGCGGTGATGAAATACATCGACGAGGCCGCATCGCCCCGCCGCACCAGAATCTCTCCCTGCTCGACGGTGCGTGCGCGAAGCAGCCGCATGATGTCGGCGATTTCGCCGGCCGACAGATGCGAGAACAGCGGCACGCGGGCGAGCATGCCCCAGGTCACCACGAAATCGCGCCGCTTCACCTCTTCGGCGAACGCCGTCGAGATGATCGCAACCGGCAGCGCGATCATGGCAAAGCCCGAGATGATTGCGAACACCGAGACGAACTTTCCGAGCGCCGTCACCGGCACGACGTCGCCATAGCCGACGGTGCCGAGCGTCACGATGGCCCACCACATCGCCTGCGGGATGGTGCCGAGCTTGTCCGGCTGCACGTCGCGCTCGATCGCATAGAGCAGCGAGGCAAACGTCAGCACCACGCCGATCAGGATGACGACGCAGCCGATCAGCGCCCGCCGCTCGGCATGCACGGCCGCCAGCAGCGAGCGCATCGCCGGCGAGTACCGTATCAGCTTGAAGAACGGCAACACGCCGAGCGCGGCCAGCGTCGCGTGTCGGCCAGTGGACAGCACGATCGCAGCCGGCAGGAACGCCATGAAGTCGATGATGCCGAGCGCCGAGAAGACATAACCGAGCCGGTCGGAAAGCGCCGAGCCCTTGCGCGGCGTGTGGCCCGCCACCGTCCAGAGCCGGGCTGCGTACTCCAGCGCGAACACGATCACGCAGAGGATCGTGATCGCCGAGAACAGCGTGCCGAACTGCGCGTCCAGCTCCGGCACCGAGGCGAGGATCATCGCGACGACGTCGAGCACGATGACGGCAATGATGAACTGGATGAAGCGCGACCCGACCGAGTAGGCCAAGGGATCGTGCTCCAGCAATTCGTACAGGCGATCCCTCAGATTGGGATCGGCTGAGCCACGTCCTCTCGGAACGAGGCGCATGGTGATTTACGCAGCTCCCATGGCTTTTTCGATCGCAGCCAGCGCTTCGGTCGCCTTGGCGCCATCGGGCCCGCCGGCCTGCGCCATGTCGGGCCGGCCACCGCCGCCCTTGCCGCCGAGCGCTTCGGAGGCGACACGGACGAGGTTGACCGCGTTGAAACGCGCGGTGAGATCGGCGGTAACACCGACCACGACACCGGCCTTGCCGTCCTCAGTGACGCCGATGATGGCGACCACGCCTGAGCCGATCTGCTTCTTGGCCTCGTCGGCGAGGCTCTTGAGATCCTTCATCTCGATGCCCTCGACCGCGCGCGCCATCAGCTTGACGCCGCCGACCTCGTGCACGCCGGAGGCTGCGCCATTGCCGCCGGCAGCCGCACCGCCGCCCATCGCGAGCTTCTTGCGGGCATCGGACAGCTCGCGCTCGAGCTTCTTGCGCTCCTCCATCAACGCAGTGATGCGCGCGGGCACGTCGTCGAGCGAGGTACGCAGCTCGCTCGCCGCGGTCTTCGCCAGCGCCATGGTCTCGTTGGCGTGCCGGCGCGCATAATTGCCGGTCAGCGCCTCGATACGGCGCACACCCGAAGCCACCGCGCTTTCGCCCGTCAGCGTGATCAGGCCGATATCGCCGGTGCGCCGCACATGGGTGCCGCCGCAGAGCTCGACCGACCAGCCGAGCGTGTTGGTGCCGCGCTCACGCGCGGTCTTGCCCATCGAGACGACGCGAACCTCGTCGCCATATTTCTCGCCGAACAGGGCGCGCGCGCCGGCCTCGCGGGCCTCATCCACGCCCATGACGCGCGTGGTGACCTCGTCGTTCTCCAGCACCACGTCGTTGGCGATGTCCTCGACGCGGGCAAGCTCCTCCGCCGTGATCGGCTTCGGGTGCACGAAGTCGAAACGCAGCCGGTCCGGCGCCACCATCGAGCCGCGCTGGGCGATGTGATCGCCGAGCACCTGGCGCAACGCCTCGTGAATGAGATGCGTCGCCGAGTGATGTGCGCGGATCGACGAACGCCTGGAATGATCCACCTCGAGCTGCAACGCGGTGCCGACCTTCAGCTCGCCGCTCTCGACGGTGCCGACGTGAACGAAGAAATCGCCGAGCTTCTTCTGCGTGTCGGTGACGCGGAATTTGATGCCGCCCTCGCCCGTCAGCACGCCGGTGTCGCCGACCTGGCCGCCCGATTCCGCATAGAACGGCGTCTGGTTCAGCAGAAGCGCGCCCGTGTCGCCGGCCTTGAGGCTCGCAACTTCAGCGCCGTCCTTGACCAGCGCGGAGACCACGCCTTCGGCGCTCTCGGTCTCGTAGCCCAAAAATTCGGTGGCCCCGAGCTTCTCGCGCAGCGGGAACCAGATCGCTTCGGACGCTGCCTCGCCAGAGCCCTTCCAGGACTCGCGCGCCTTGGCCTTCTGCCGCTCCATCGCGTCGGTGAACGAGGCCTGATCGACGCCGATGCCGCGCGACTTCAGCGCGTCCTGGGTCAGGTCGAGCGGGAAGCCATAGGTGTCGTAGAGCGTGAAGGCGACGTCGCCGTCGAACATGTCGCCTTTCTTCAAGCCGGCCGATTTCTCATCAAGAATCGCCAAGCCGCGCACCAGCGTCTTGCGGAAACGGGTCTCTTCCAGCCGCAACGTTTCCTCGATCAGATTTTCCGCGCGCATCAAATCCGGATAGGCCTGGCCCATCTCGCGGACCAGCGCCCAGACCAGCCGATGCATCAGCGGCTCCTTGGCGCCCAGCAGCTGCGCATGGCGCATCGCACGGCGCATGATCCGGCGCAGCACATAGCCGCGGCCCTCGTTCGACGGCAGCACGCCGTCAGCAACCAGGAAGGCCGAGGAGCGTAAGTGGTCGGCAATGACGCGGAACGAAGCGACGGTCTGCTCGTTCGGCCCGCTGCCGAGCGCCGATGACGTCGCGTCGATCAGATGACGGAACAGATCAGTCTCGAACACGCTGTCGACGCCCTGCATGATGCAGGCCATGCGCTCGAGGCCCATGCCGGTGTCGATCGAAGGACGCGGCAGGTCGACGCGCTCCTCCTTCGTCACCTGCTCATATTGCATGAACACGAGATTCCAGAATTCGAGGAATCGGTCGCCGTCCTCTTCCGGCGAGCCAGGAGGGCCACCCCAGATGTGGTCGCCGCGGTCGATGAAGATTTCCGAGCACGGGCCGCACGGGCCGGTGTCGCCCATCGCCCAGAAATTGTCCGAGGTCGGGATGCGGATGATGCGGTCGTCCGAGAAGCCGGCGATCTTCTTCCAGAGCCCGTGCGCCTCGTCGTCGGTGTGGTAGACGGTGACGAGCAGCTTGTCCTTCTTCAGCCCGAAGTCTTTCGTGATGAGCTTCCAGGCCAGCTCGATCGCGCGCTCCTTGAAATAGTCGCCGAACGAGAAGTTGCCGAGCATCTCGAAGAAGGTGAGATGGCGCGCGGTGTAGCCGACATTGTCGAGGTCGTTGTGCTTGCCGCCGGCGCGCACGCATTTCTGCGAGGTGGTGGCGCGCTGATAGGGCCGCTTCTCGACGCCGGTGAAGACGTTCTTGAACTGCACCATGCCGGCATTGGTGAACATCAACGTCGGATCGTTGCGCGGCACCAATGGCGAGGACGACACGATCTCGTGGCCGTTCTCGGCAAAGAAGTTCAGAAAGGTCGACCTGATCTCGTTGACGCCGCTCATGTTCATCCAATCGGGGTGTGCTTGGACCCGCTTTCCGCCATCCAAACCTGGCGATTTGGGCTGATATCTGCGGGCCAAAGCGCTTTTAGACAAGGCCAGCTTCGCTGTCCAGAAACTGTACAAGGAGATCAGAGGGTTGCCGCAGCCGCGTCATCCCCTTGCAATCTCGTTGAAAGCCGCAATCCCCGCGTTGACAGGCTTGGCTGCCCTGTGGTCTTTACCCATCTGTATCGTACGGCCACGTCGGGAGAGACCGGCATTGGGTGCCGGCGCCGAAGGAGCAACCGCCCCGGAAACTCTCAGGCAAAAGGACCGCGTGGCTTTGACGACATCTGGAAAGAGGCGCTGACGGGCTTAAGACCCGGATAGCGTCCGCCGACGGGATAATACTCTCAGGCACAGCGACAGATGGGGCTTCGACTGGTGTCCACGGGAAATCGTTCCCGGGGAACCGCCGAGGGCCCCAAGATGCTTGCGTCTGACGACAAACAGTCCCTGAAACGTACCCCCCTTTACGACCTGCATGTGTCGCTCGGCGGCAAGATGGTGCCGTTCGCGGGCTATGACATGCCTGTGCAGTACCCTGCCGGGGTCCTGAAAGAGCATCTCCAGACCCGCAACGCCGCCGGCCTGTTCGATGTCTCCCATATGGGCCAGATCGCGCTTCGGCCGAAGTCGGGCAAGGTCGAGGACGCCGCCCGAGCGTTGGAACGGCTGGTGCCGCAGGACATCGTGGCGATCGCACCTGGCCGGCAGCGCTACGCCCAGTTCACCAATGAAGATGGTGGCATTCTCGACGATCTCATGGTCGCCAATTTCGGCGATCACCTGTTCCTGGTGGTCAACGCCGCCTGCAAGGTCGAGGACGAGGCGCATCTGCGCGCGAACCTCTCCGACGCCTGCATCATCGATTCGCTTGCCGATCGCGCGCTGATCGCGTTGCAGGGACCGAAGGCGGAGGCCGCGCTGGGGAAATTATGTGCAGAGGCGCCGTCCATGAAGTTCATGGACGCCGGCCCGCACACGGTTGCCGGCATCAAATGTTTCGTCTCGCGTTCGGGCTACACCGGCGAGGATGGTTTTGAAATTTCGGTGGCAGCTAGCGACGCCGAGCGCCTGGCGAAGACGCTGCTCGAAAACCCCGATGTGAGGCCGATCGGCCTCGGCGCCCGCGACAGCCTGCGGCTGGAAGCCGGGCTCTGTCTCTACGGCCACGACATCGACACCGAGACCTCGCCGGTGGAAGCCGCGCTGGAATGGTCGGTGCAGAAGAGCCGCCGCACCGGCGGCGCGCGCGCCGGCGGTTTCCCAGGCGCCGAAAAGATTCTCGCGCATTTCGATCACGGCGCATCGCGCCGCCGCGTCGGCCTGCTCGCCCAGGGCCGCGCCCCGGTACGCGAAGGTGCGCTGCTGTTTGCGGATAGCGCAGGCGGCGAGCCGATCGGCAAGGTCACATCCGGCGGCTTCGGCCCAAGCCTGAATGCGCCTGTCGCAATGGGCTACGTGCCCGCCGCCTCAAGCGCACTCGAGACAAAACTCTTCGCGGAAGTGCGCGGCCAATTTCTGCCGCTCACCGTCGCCGCAATGCCCTTCGTGAAAAACACCTACAAACGCTGAGGACAAGAAAATGACCACGACGCTGTACACCACCGACCACGAATGGCTGGCAATCGACGGCGATGTCGCAACCGTCGGCATCACCGATTACGCGCAGTCCCAGCTCGGCGACGTCGTGTTCGTCGAATTGCCCAAGGTCGGCCGCAGCCTGAAGAAGGCCGAAGCCGCCGCCGTGGTGGAATCGGTGAAGGCCGCCTCCGACGTCTACGCGCCTGTTACCGGCGAAGTGCTCGAGACCAACGATGCGCTCGCCGCCGAGCCCGCGCTGGTGAATTCGGATGCGCAGACCAAAGCCTGGTTCTTCAAGATCAAGATTGCCGACAAGAGCGAGCTTGGCGGCCTCATGGATGAAGCCGCCTACAAGGCACACACGGCTTAAGGACGATGGAGCAAGCGATGACCGCGCACCGCAAGTCGAACGGCGACACCGCCGCCAATTTCGCTCGCCGCCACATCGGCCCTTCGGCGCGCGATGTCACCGCAATGCTCGAGACGGTCGGCGCCAAAAGCGTCGACGCCCTGATGGCGGAGACGCTGCCGGCCTCGATCCGGCAGGCCACCCCGCTCGATCTCGGCAAGCCGCTCAGCGAGACCGAGGCGATCGCACACATGGCCGACCTCGCCCGGCAGAACCAGGTCTTCACCTCGCTGATCGGCCAAGGCTATTCCGGCACGATTTTGCCCGCGGTGATACAGCGCAACATCCTGGAAAACCCGGCCTGGTACACGGCGTACACGCCCTACCAGCCCGAGATCAGCCAGGGCCGGCTGGAAGCGCTGTTCAACTTCCAGACCATGATCTGCGACCTCACCGGGCTCGATGTCGCCAACGCCTCGCTGCTCGATGAGGCGACCGCCGCGGCCGAAGCCATGGCGCTCGCCGAGCGGCACTCGAAGGTCGAGGCGAAGGCGTTCTTCGTCGACAAGGACGTGCATCCGCAGACGCTCGCGGTGATGCGCACGCGCGCCGAGCCGCTCGGCTGGACTCTCGTCGTCGGCGATCCCCTCACCGATCTCGACAAGCAAGACGTACTCGGTGCGCTCTTGCAATATCCGGGCTCTTCGGGCGCGGTGCGCGATCTCAGGCCGGCGATTGCGGCGCTGAAGGCGAAAGGCGCGCTCGCGATCGTTGCCGCGGATCTCCTGGCGCTGACACTGATCGCCTCCCCCGGCGAGCTCGGGGCCGACATCGCGATCGGCTCGGCGCAGCGTTTCGGCGTGCCGATGGGCTATGGCGGGCCACACGCGGCCTATATGGCGGTGCGCGATGCGCTGAAGCGCTCGCTGCCGGGCCGCATCGTCGGCCTCTCCGTGGACTCTCGCGGGATGCCCGCTTATCGCTTGGCGCTGCAGACCCGCGAGCAGCACATCCGCCGCGAGAAGGCGACCTCCAACATCTGCACCGCGCAGGTGCTGCTCGCCGTGATCGCAGCGATGTACGCGGTCTATCACGGCCCCGAGGGGCTCGCGCAGATCGCACGCAACGTGCATCGCCGTACCGCCGTGCTCGCGGCCGGCCTGCGCAAGCTCGGCTTCGCCCCGCAGTCGGATAGCTTCTTCGACACGATCAGCGTCGATGCCGGCGCCAAGCGCGCCGAGATCGTCACGCGGGCCATCGCCGAGAAGATCAATCTCGGTGTTGGCGAAAGCGCGCTCCGCATTGCGCTCGACGAGACCACCACGCCGGCGACTGTCGAAGCCGTCTGGCGTGCCTTCGGCGGCGAGCTCTCCTACGCCGAGATCGACGCCACCACGCGCGAGGCGCTGCCGGAGGCGCTGAAGCGCAGCACGGCGTACCTGACCCATCCCGTATTCCACGCGCATCGCTCGGAGACCGAGATGCTGCGCTACATGCGCAAGCTCAGCGATCGCGACCTCGCGCTCGACCGCGCCATGATCCCGCTCGGCTCCTGCACGATGAAGCTGAACGCGACCACCGAGATGATGCCTCTGACCTGGCCGGAATTCGGGTCCCTGCACCCGTTCGCCCCGCGCGAGCAGGCTGCCGGCTATCACGCCCTGTTTGCGCGGCTGGAAAAATGGCTGTGCGACATCACCGGCTATGACGCGATCTCGCTGCAGCCGAACTCGGGCGCGCAAGGCGAATATGCCGGGCTGCTCGCGATCCGCGGCTATCATGCCGCGCGCGGCGAGACGCACCGAAAAATCTGCCTGATCCCCTCCTCCGCCCACGGCACCAATCCGGCTTCGGCCGCGATGGTCGGCATGGACGTGGTGGTGGTGGCCTGCGAGGCCAATGGCGACGTCGACGTCAACGATCTCCGCGCCAAGGCGGAGAAGCATTCGAACGATCTTGCCGCGGTGATGATCACCTATCCCTCGACGCATGGCGTGTTCGAGGAGCACATCAAGGAGATATGCGACATCGTGCATGGCCATGGCGGCCAGGTGTATCTCGATGGCGCCAACCTTAATGCGCAGGTCGGTCTGTCGCGGCCCGGCGATTACGGCGCCGATGTCAGCCATCTCAATTTGCACAAGACCTTCTGCATCCCGCATGGCGGCGGCGGCCCCGGCATGGGCCCGATCGGCGTCAAGGCGCACCTCGCGCCGTTCCTCCCCGGTCATCCCGCGACGCACGGCGACGCGCCGGTCGGCCCGGTCTCGGCCGCGCCGTTCGGCTCGGCCTCGATCCTCACCATCTCCTATATCTACATCCTGATGATGGGCGGCGACGGATTGAAGCGGGCAACCGAGATCGCGATCCTCAACGCCAACTATGTCGCCGCGCGTCTCGATGCGCACTTCCCGGTGCTCTACAAGAACGCGAAAGGCCGCGTCGCGCATGAGTGCATCGTCGATCCCCGTCCGCTGAAGACGATTTCAGGCGTCACGGTCGACGACATCGCAAAGCGCCTGATCGACTACGGCTTCCACGCCCCGACCATGAGCTTCCCGGTGCCTGGCACGCTGATGATCGAGCCGACCGAGTCCGAATCCAAGGCGGAGCTCGATCGGTTCTGCGATGCCATGATCGCGATCCGGAAAGAGATCGCCGAGGTCGAGGCGGGCCGCTTCAAGATCGAGGCCTCGCCCCTGCGCCACGCCCCGCACACCGTGCACGACATCGCGGACGACGATTGGAAGCGCGCCTACGCCCGCAGCGAAGGCTGCTTCCCTGATGGTGTCTCGCGCACCGACAAATATTGGTCTCCCGTCGGCCGCGTCGACAACGTCTACGGCGATCGCAATCTCGTCTGCTCCTGCCCGCCAGTGAGCGATTACGCGCGAGCGGCGGAGTAGGACGCGACGGAGGTCTCGTAGGGTGGGTAAAGCGAAGCGTGCCCACCACCTTTGCATTCGGCGAAAGAAGGTGGGCACGGCGCTTACGCGCCTTTGCCCACCCTACGCATCCGAGCCTACCTCTAAGGCGCAACCAATGACCGGCTTTCGCGATCCCATCGCCAGAGCCGCTCGTTGGTCAGAAGCGTGCCGCCCCACCAGCGCTTGATGGGGTTGTGCCGGGAGAAATCGTCTTCCGCCTCCACCACCGCCTGACCGAGCTTCGTGAGTCCAACCTCGGCACTGCGATACCGATGGTAGCGGGTGAACTCATCCGGATCGAACGGCCCCTTACCCAAGCCGAAAACGAGCGGCTTTGGACTTTGCGCCAGCTCGTCGAACAGATCGCCCGCCTCGCGTTCATTGATGACGCCTCGATCCTGCGCCGCATAGAGCGCCTCGCCCGGATGAGTACAGCCATAGCTGAGCGCTTCCAGCATGAGCTGCTCGCTGGCGCCGACACCGTTCAGGCTATCCGGAAGCTCCTCGAGCAATGCGATGATCGCGGGCCGAAGGCGCGGCAGGACCGTCGTGTCCTGCATCAGGAGCTCGAAGCAGCCTTCCGGAGTGGGAGCGCGCCAGGCTTGCCACGCCCGGCTGGCGAGCGCGAGGTGACGGTCAGTAATCTTGATCGCCGGCAATTTCCATTTTTCCAGCGATTCCGAGCGATATTTCGCTATTCTGTCATCGGCCTGAACCAGGCTTAGCTTCGAGGTAATATCCTTATGGGGGCGAACGGCGTCGAGCAGCCAAACCATGATGAGCTGGGCATCGGCCTGCGGATCGACCCACAATTCGCTCGAGTCAAACCTATCGCAGAATGCGAGGATGCCGTGATGTCCGTCGGCGGATCCTCTCATTCCCATCCGACGAAAATGGTCGAGCCAGTGCTTGCCTTCGCGGTCGTGCTTGGACGAGCGCGGCTCCAGCAAGGCGGCAAGCTCCGCATTGGACGGCAACTTGCCGGCGACGAGACGAAGGTCGAAGCCGACCGCTTCATTTGCCCGAAATGTCGGACGCAACTCACGTGCGGCGAGATCGTCTGTTGTCAGGATCAAATGCGACATGATCGTCTCACACCAAGAAATCGCCCTTGCACGATGATGGTCAGGCCGGCGCGACCACGAACCCAATCCAACCAATGTTCGGCCGGGCCAAGATCCGTGGTGCAGGCAGCGAAATAAGCCGAGAGCTTTTCCGCCGGCGGGAGCGGTCCCCATGCGAACTGAAAATGGAACGGTATGACGATCTCGGCCAGACCCGATCGAGCAAGCTCACTGTCGAGGCCCAAGCCAGTCAGGATCAGACGCTTCATCACACCACCTGATCAACGCAGCACAAAAGAAACGGGCACTGATGACGTCGGCAACTCAACGTCCTCAGCGCCCGCTCCTCGCGAAAACTCTACTGGTTAGGCTTACTCGTCCGCAGGCTCTTCGCCGTCGGCGTCGCTCTCGGGGGTGCCGGCCAGGATCTGTTCGGAGATCAGGCCGGAGTTCTGGCGGATCGCGGTCTCGATCTTGGCCGTGATGTCGGGGTTGGACTTCAAAAACGCCTTCGAGTTCTCGCGGCCCTGGCCGAGGCGCTGGCTGTCATAGGAGAACCAGGCGCCTGATTTCTCGACGATGCCGGCCTTGACGCCGAGATCGAGGATCTCGCCCATCTTGGAGACGCCCTCGCCGTACATGATGTCGAACTCGACCTGCTTGAAGGGCGGGGCCAGCTTGTTCTTCACCACCTTGACGCGGGTGGTGTTGCCGACCACTTCGTCGCGCTCCTTGATCGCGCCTATGCGGCGGATGTCGAGGCGGACCGAGGCGTAGAACTTCAGCGCGTTGCCGCCGGTCGTGGTCTCAGGCGAGCCGTACATCACACCGATCTTCATGCGAATCTGGTTGATGAAGATCACCATGGTGTTGGACTTGTTGATCGAGGCCGTGAGCTTGCGCAGCGCCTGGCTCATCAGACGGGCCTGCAGGCCCGGCAGCGCATCGCCCATCTCGCCTTCGAGCTCGGCCTTCGGCACCAGCGCCGCGACCGAATCGATCACCAGCACGTCCACCGCGCCCGAACGCACCAGCGTGTCGCAGATTTCCAGCGCCTGCTCGCCAGTGTCCGGCTGGGAGATCAGGAGCTCGTCGATATTGACCCCGAGCTTGCGGGCATAGACCGGGTCGAGCGCGTGCTCGGCGTCGATGAAGGCGCAGATGCCGCCCTTCTTCTGGGCCTCCGCCACCGTGTGGAGCGCCAGCGTCGTCTTGCCCGAGGATTCCGGCCCGTAGATCTCGACGATGCGCCCCTTGGGCAGGCCGCCGATTCCGAGAGCAATATCAAGGCCGAGCGAGCCCGACGAGACCGCCTCGATATCCATCGAACGGTCGTTCTTGCCGAGCTTCATCACCGAGCCCTTGCCGAACTGGCGCTCGATCTGGGAGAGCGCGGCAGCCAGAGCTTTACTCTTGTCCATGGAAGATCCTTCGACGATACGCAGGGCAGTGGTGGACATTGGGTCGTGCTCCTTATGGCGAGGATTCGGGTGCGGGACAAACGGTTGGCAGGGCGGCTCGTCGATATTTGCAATGTACACTATATGTTCTCTGTTCGCAATATGTTCTTTTTGGAATCTGGGCGCTGGCCTCGACCAGTACCGGAATCTGGGGTTGAATCGCTCTTGATTTGCTGAGGTCTGGTTGCGAGGGAGGGCAAGCCCTCCCGAAGGGGGCACCAGAGGGGATAGAGCTACGTCTCTCGCGCCGAAACTGCTTCAATTGGCAGATGTCGGAAGCTTCACATCCCCGAGAATCAGCAGCAGCAAAGGCGCCAGCGGTCCGACCGCGGCGGCAACCCAGAGCCACGCCCTCGACGACCTGCCACGCTCGCGCGCCATCGCACCGGCGAGCGGGATCGATCCAAGCGAGATGATGACAAAAAGCCAAAAGCCCATGGCCATCTCCGATGCGGCGCGACACGTTAGCACGACAGCAACGGCTCGCCCCTGCCCTCCGCAAAATGTGAGGCTGTCCATCGCCTGGGGATGATGCGCATCAGAGCCGCAGAGCTCTTCTGCCGTCATAATTTCGCAATCCTTCGGCTCAGAATTTTTTCCTGCACGAGATCAAGCCGCACTAGGAAGCGGCCAAGGCAAAACACGCCGCCTGCCTACTGTGCATGGGGTTGTTTTCGCGCTTTGGCGGTGCGTGCCGCGCGCCCCTTCGCTACATCAGCGCCAGCAGCACAATGCCGATCACCAACACCACGAAGCCAGCCGCCGTCGCGGCGGCGAATGACCGCTCAACCTTGTCCATGATGCCACCCCGCTATCGGCGCGCCACGTATCCCCCATGGCTTCGCCGTGCGCGGAGAGTGTCGCCAACGCTTGTGTCTGAAGTTGTGCGCGGAGATGTCTGAATTGGGACGCGCGGGTCCGATCACAAGCCTCGCGCAAGCCTGACGTCAGGCGTCTGTAAGCCGAATGCTCTAAAGCGGGATGGGGTTAGTCTGAATCGACTTGGGATTCCCAAATCAGTGCAT
>NZ_CAKZHY010000004.1 GCF_936928535.1 uncultured Bradyrhizobium sp.
ATCAACGGAATCACGGAATGCGAGTCGTCTCAACGGGAGTTTTGCAACAGAATCCGCCCGGAAGGCGACATCGAAACCGGCATGCCACCATGTCGGCACCGGGCCCAAAAGCAGACCTTATCGGGTCGCTCTTCCTTGGATGACATGCTGACAGCTAATGATGTGAGAGATCGACTGATCGGTTTAGGACCATATTCTCAAGAACCTTAATCCCGCTGGCTATTTGCCGGTCGAAGTCCTTCACCGCATAGTCCTCGCCCTTGGGTTTGTTCGAAGAGAAAAACGAAACCCATAAGGACAGGTTATCGTGACACGCAAAGATCGAACACGCTCCAGCAAAACCGCAGGATAGCGGGTAATAGCGGCTTTTCGCACGGTCACCCCTATCCAGGAATTTGATGAAGAGGCTCGAAGGATTTCTTTCGTTGTCCTGCCTAGTCCACCCATATTGGTCGGTCGGCATGTCCAATGCTACCTGCCGATAGCGAGCCCAATCCGCTTGCATGGGTTCGCAATAGTTGTCCCCGCCCGAACGAATACCGACCTTGTTCACTCCTGCTGCGACCGGAATGCCGATGATCTCGTGAGGATGATTAACCGAGGTCCCTGCGCTAACGTCAATCCAATCCGACGACCGCAGCATGGGTACATAGCGGCCTGGATCGCGCACCAAATCACGCAGGTAGAAAAGACCAACGCCCGTGCCTGGCGGCTTTGGGACCCAGAATCCGATCTGGGTGTCCTCCGGGCTTTCCCCCGGCAGCGCGAGGGTCACGCCATTCAAGTCAACAAGGTATCTTCCGTCCGCGGCCCGACTGATTGCTTCTTCGCACCGCGCGATTGGTATCGAACTCGTTGCGACAAGCACGGTGAGGACCGCGCTCTTCCAGATGGTGCTCATGCGGCTGCTCCGGCCTCGACCATTCTCGGCTTTGGTTACGAAACCTTTTGGTTGCATGCGTAGCGGAACGTCAACCGTGGGCACGACCAATGCTCAATTTTCCATAAACAGCGAGGTCCGCTAATGGGTCACAAGCAGTCGATTGCGGCGAAGCGGGACGACTTCCGCTTTGTCCCCGATGTCCGACGTTTGAGGGCAACGCCCTAGCGCGTCGCCGCGAGCCCGCCCTCTGTAAGCCGCTCCACGAACCAGAGCGATTGCACTTGTTCGACGATTCCGCTGACATAGACCTCGGACGTCGTCACGCCATGCTTGTCCAGCACCAGCAGTACACCGATCCAATAGGCGAACCAGATATGCGGGTCGGTCAGCGCCATCAGCTTGTGCTGATCGTGCTCCAGCGGCGTGTGATTGCTCGCCTTGCGGATTTCGACGGCGAGCAGATTGTTCGGGATCTCGCGCTGGTGCACGACGACGTCGGGATAGATCGATTTGCCGAGATGATCGTCGGTGGAGATGATGGTGCCGTGCGGCAGATGCAGCGTGCGCTCGCCGAGACGGTCGTAATTGCAGTCGACCGCCCAGCCCTGGAATTGCCGCTCGAGATAGACCGCGAAGCGGTGCGTGATCGCGCGCTCGCCGATGTCCTTCTCGAACAGGAAGGCCTCGTGGGCGTAGAACTCCCTGAGCGCCGCGATCACCTTGTTCAACTCGGTCTGCATTTTGCCCCCCGACTATCACACCTACGCAATGCGTCCCGACCGGTCTCTCGCTCCCTCGCCCCGTTCTTACGGGGAGAGGGTGGGGTGAGGGGCCGTCTCCGCAAATTCGGTTGTAAAGATAGATCGAACGCGTGCGGCGTGCGAGTCGGATGGTCTACTGCCTCGGTTCGCCCCTCACCCGGATCGCTCAGGCGCGCAATTGCGCGCCAAAGCGATCCGACCTCTCCCCGCAGAAGGGCGGGGAGAGGTGCAGAACCTACATCTGCACTTCGATCAGCCGCGGGCCTGGCTCGGCGACGGCTTCCGCCAGCGCCTTGTTGAACTCGTCGGCATTGGTGACGGCGCGGCCGGGCACACCCATGCCCTTGGCCAGCGCGACGAAATCGAGCGTCGGGCGATCGAGCCTCAGCATGTCATTGGCGCGCTGGCCGGGTTCGCCGGCGCCGACATTGTCGAACTCGCCGCGCAGGATCTGGTAGATGCGGTTGGCGAACACGATGGTGACGATGTCAAGGTTTTCGCGCGCCTGCGTCCACAGCGATTGGATCGTATACATCGCGCTGCCGTCGCCGACCATGGTGATGACCTTGCGGTCCGGGCAGGCAATCGCGGCGCCGATCGAGAGCGGGGTGGAGAAGCCGATCGAGCCGCCCATGTTCTGCAGCCAGTCATGCGGCGCGGCAGCGGCCGTCGGCGGGAAGAAGCCGCGGCCGGTGGTGAGGGACTCGTCGACCATGATGGCGTTCTCGGGGATCGCACAGGCGATCGCTTGCGCGATCGAGGCGAAAGTGAGCGCGCCGGTCGGCTTGACCAGTTCGCCTGCGGCCTGCGGCTTGACGTCTCTCGCGCTGGCCTTGACGGCACCGGCCAGCGCTTCCAGCGCGGCCACCGAATTCTCGCCCCAGGAGGTCATGCGATGGACCTCGCAGCCCTCGGGCTTGAGCATGCTCGGCTTGTTCGGATAGGCGAAGAACGCGACGGGATCGTCGGACTCGACCAGCACGATGTGCCGGAACTTGGCCAGCATCGGCAGCGCGTTCTCGATCACGTAGTGGATGCGGTCGATCGAGTAGCGGCCGCGGCCGCGCGCCATCTTCGGGCGGAAGGTCGGGCCCATCACGGTGCAGCCGGTCTTGCCGGCGATGCGCTCGGCGAGCGCCAGGCCGTGCTCGCTCAGGGCGCTGCCGGTCATCAGCAGCAGCGTGCCCTCGCCGTCGCCGTGCAATATCTTTGCGGCCCGCTCGACCGCCTGCGGCGAATAGCTGGCGCGCTGTTGCTCGGCCGGGACCTCGGCAATGCCGTCGGCCTCGTTCCAGGCGGTGTCGGCGGGCAGGATCAGGGTCGCGATCTGCGGCGGGGCGCTTTTGGCCGCGGCGATCGCGGCGGCTCCGTCGGCGGCGACCGCCTTGGAATTCGGCGAGGTGCGGACCCAGGACGACATCGGCCGGGCCAGGCCCTCGATGTCTGAGGTCAGCGGCGCGTTATAATCGATGTGGTAGACGGCATGCTGGCCGACGATGTTGACGATGCCGGAATTCGCCTTCTTGGCGTTGTGCAGATTGGCAAGGCCGTTGGCGAGGCCCGGGCCGAGATGCAGCAGGGTCGAGGCAGGCAGGCCCTTCATGCGGAAATAGCCGTCGGCCGCGCCCGTCACCACGCCTTCGAACAGACCGAGCACGCAGCGCATGCCCGGCACGCGGTCGAGCGCCGCGACAAAATGCATCTCCGAGGTGCCCGGGTTGGTGAAGCAGACGTCCACCCCACCCTTGACCATCGTCCGCACCAGGCTTTCCGCACCGTTCATCCCAACACTCCCGCAGGCCATTTTTCGATGTTCCATCGTTCATCATTGTTCGCTCGGCCCGTCAAAGCAATAGCGGGCATCGCGGCCCTGTCCCGCGCTGCGATGCGCGGGTTTGGCTAACAGTGTTTTGAGCCGGTTTCCGATTTGGTAACGGCAACCGCCTGCTCTCACGCGGCCGTGGCTTGCGAAACGCCGGCAAATATGGCCTGTGGTTTGCCATTGAATGATTTTTTTGCTGGGGGAATGAATGATCCGGTTTCTTGCCGCAACCGTCGCCACCATGGTGGCCGTGACCATCGGGGCGAGCAGCGCATCCGCCGCAGGGATGGGGATGGTCGACTTCACGGGCACCAGCTCCACCGGCTATCTCGGTGGCGGCGCGAGCCCGATCCCCCGCGCCACCGTCATGTATAACGGCAACTATGCCCCCGGCACGATCGTGGTGAACACCGCCGAGCGCCGGCTCTATCTGGTGCTCGAGAACGGCCAGGCCCTGCGCTATGGCATCGGCGTCGGCCGTGACGGCTTCCGCTGGGGCGGGGTGCAT
This sequence comes from uncultured Bradyrhizobium sp., assembly GCF_936928535.1. Classification (GTDB taxonomy): domain Bacteria; phylum Pseudomonadota; class Alphaproteobacteria; order Rhizobiales; family Xanthobacteraceae; genus Bradyrhizobium. The sequence goes on from NZ_CAKZHY010000004.1 coordinate 3,975, forward strand.
AAGATCACCGCCAAGAAGGAATGGCCGGAATGGACGCCGCCGTCGCAGATGATCGCCCGCCGGCCCGACCTGCCGCGCCACATGAAGGGCGGCATCGAGAATCCGCTCGGCGCGCGGGCGATGTATCTGGGCTCGACGCTCTACCGCATCCACGGCTCCAACGAGCCGGAGACGATCGGCCAGGCGGTCTCCTCGGGCTGCTTCCGCATGACCAATGACGACGTCACCGACCTCTACGGCCGCGTCGGCGTCGGCACCACCGTGGTCGTGCTCAACAACTAGCCGCTGACATCGCCGGAACCCGGCGGCCGCGTGAATTTGCGGACTTGTGCGTTGCCGGCGAATACGGCAGCGTTGCGCGACGATGAGCGCACTGGTCCCGCCTGCCCTACGCTTCGCCCTGCTGACGCTCGCAGCGCTCACATCTGTGCCTGATATCGCCCCCATGGCGACCGCCGGCGAATTGCCGGCGATTGCCTCGCGCCAGCGCACCGAGAAGAAGAGCTTCACCGACGCCGAGATCGTCGACGGTTTTTTCAAGACCGCATTCGGCGCCGAATATCACCTCGCCGGCCGTGTCGATCGCATCCGCAAGTTCGACAGCCCGGTGCGCGTGTTCGCCGAGACCGACCGCGCCGATCGCAAGGCGCAGCTGGCAAAGGTCGTAGCCGACATCGGCGATCGCGTGCGACATCTCGACATCGCCATGACCGAGACCAGCGAGGCGGCCAATGTGCGGGTGAAGCTGGTGCGCGACCGCGACCTCTATCGCACCATTACGAGCTTCTACGGCGCGGAGAAAGCGCGCGAGATCCGCATCTCGCTCGATCCGCAATGCCTGTCCGGCTTCCGCAAGAACGAGCAATTCGAGATCGAGCATTCCGACGTCATCCTCACCGTCGACGTCAGTGACTTCACCTTCCTCGACTGCGCCTATGAGGAGGTGCTGCAGTCGCTCGGACCCATCAACGACACCGCGAGCGTGCCGTGGACCATGTTCAACGACAATGTCTCGATGGGCTATTTCGACGTCTACGACCAGTACATCCTCAATCTGCTCTACGACCCCCGCATCAAGGCCGGCATGACCGTGCCGGAGGTGAGAGCGGTGCTGCCCGAGGTGCTCGCGGACGTTCGCGCGTGGGTGAAGCAGGTGAACGGTTTGAGGGATTAGACTTTAGGCGCCGCGCGACGCTTCCCCTCTCCCCTTGTGGGAGAGGGTGGCCCGACGCGAAGCGGCGAGACGGGTGAGGGGTCTCTCTCCGCGAATTCATTTGGGCGGAGAGATACCCCTCATCCGGCGCTTCGCGCCACCTTCTCCCACAAGGGGAGA
>NZ_CAKZHY010000005.1 GCF_936928535.1 uncultured Bradyrhizobium sp.
CGAACCCGGAATCTCGAGATTCCGGGTTCGATGCTTCGCATCGCCCCGGAATGACAACGAATAGGAGGGGAGCGAATAATGACCACGGAAACCATCATCGACACCGGCACCAATGAACTCCTCTGCGTCATCCGCGACCGCGTCGCAATCATCACGCTCAACCGGCCGGAGGCGCGCAACTCGCTGTCGGACCATCTGACGCCGGCGCTGCGCACGATGATCCGCACCTGTGGTGAGAGCCCGGATGTCGGCGCGCTGCTCATCACCGGCGCGGGCGAGGCGTTCTGCGCCGGCGGCAACGTCAAGGGCATGGGCGCGCATCGCGATCCAAAGAAGCTGGAGATGTCGCAGGAGGAGCGCATCGCCGATCTTCAGGAGCGGCAGCGGCTGCTGACCGGCGCGTTGGTCTCGGTGCGCAAGCCGACCATCGCCGCGCTGCCCGGACCCGCGGTCGGCGCCGGGCTTGCCATCGCGATGGCCTGCGACATCCGCATCGCCGCGCAATCGGCCTTCGTCGCCACCGGCTATGCCCGCATCGCGCTCTCAGGCGACTACGGCATCGCCTGGCTGCTGACGCGCCTCGTCGGCACCGCACGGGCGCGCGAGCTGCTGTTCACCGGCGATCGCGTCGATGCCGCACGCGCCGAGACCATCGGCCTCGTCAACCGCGTCGTCCCCGACGACAAGCTGCAAACCGAGGCCTTCGCCCTGGCAAAGTCCCTCGCCGAAGGCCCGCGCCTCGCACTGCGCTACATGAAGGACAATCTCGACGAGGCCCTGCTGTTCGACTTCGAGACCGCGAGGGATCACGAGGCCGAACGGTTGGTGCGCCTGACCACGACCGCCGATCACAAGGAAGCGGTGCAGGCCTTCATCGAGAAGCGCAAGGCGGTATTCACGGGGAAGTAGGCGCGCACCAAATCCACCCCAGGCACGTCATTCCGAGGCGATGCGAAGCATCGAGCCCGGAATCCATCGGGCGGCAACATTCGGGGTGAAATGGACTCCGGGCTCGCGCTACGCGCGCCCCGAATGACGACACGAGAGAGAAGGAAAAAATGCCCGGCGCTGGCTTGGCAGGCCGGGCTCGGAGTGGTGTCAGGCCGAGGCTGAGGGGCGTTCGGCCTGACGGGAAAGGGCAGCGAGACGCCAGCTCGCGCAGGGAATATCCTGGGGCGCGACGTGGATCTCCTTGTCGAAGCGCACCAGCTTCCAATCATCGGAGTGATTGATGAAGGCGAAGCCGGATTTGCGCGCCAGCGAGATCATGGTTTCGTTGGAGCGCAACGTGTCGCCGAACATGTGCTCGGCGCCGAGCGCGGCAGAGCGGCATTCGAGATTCTTCATGAGCGCGGTGGCGATGCCGTGGCCATGCCAGCGATCGTCGACCGACAGGCCGAACTCGAGCGTCGACGTTTCGGCGTGGAGCGCATAGCGCGCCTCGGCAACGATCGTCTCGAAGCCATCGATCACCCTGGTCGCGACCACGGTAAACCGCTCGCGCGTTCCGACATCGAGAAACTCGCTCAGCAGCCCCTTCGGCAATTCACTGATCGCGCCGAAGAAGCGGTTGTACCGAGAGCGTGTCGTCAACGAACGGAAATAATGCTGAAGCTCCTCGGTATCGCGGGGCTCGACGAAGCGCACGTTGAGTGCCGCTCCGTCGCGGGTGCGCAGCGTATCCGAGTATTGCTTCAGGTCTTCTAGTCGATAGGTGCTCATGACACGAGCTCGAGAGTGGGTCACGGAACAGGGACCGCCGGCGCCCCTGTGATCAGGCGGCGCCGGCTTGGCGGCCTATCAGGCCCGCCAGAAGGGTTTGTCGGCCTCGTAGGCGATGTCGGTCCAGGACAGGCCGACGTCGTGAAGATCGCGGGCGGTCCAGTTGGTCAGCTCGCGCCGGGTCCGGTAGCGCTCGTGCCAGACATGTATGGTCTCACTGACCTGCTGGATCAGGCCCGGTGCATGATGATTTGTCATCGAATTCTGGGTCAAAGTAGACATTTTCAGCTCCTTGAGCTAACTTGAGCGCTAATATCTGCTTCCCAGCGCGCTGCGACAAACGACAATTTGTACCTCTTCGCATGAAATAAGCTCATGCATCCTGCTGCCAAATGACTGCCAGATTGCCGTCCCTGAACGGATTACGGGCGTTCGAAGCTGCCGCGCGCCATCTCAGCTTCACGCTGGCCGCCAGCGAGCTGAACGTGACGCAGACCGCGATCAGCCATCAGATCCGGCGGCTCGAGGATGAGCTCGGCATCCGCCTGTTCATCCGGCGGAACCGCGCGCTGGCTTTGACGCCGGAAGCGCGCGACTACCTGCCCGGCGTTCGCGCCGCCTTCAACGACCTTCGCCTCGCCACCGACCGCTTGCTGCGCAAGGACGAAGACAAGGTCCTGACGGTCTCGACGATCGCTTCGCTCGCTGCGAAATGGCTGCTGCCGCGCCTAACCGATTTCCAGGAGGCGCATCCCGGCATCGATGTCCGTATCACTACCTCGACCAGCCTGGTCGACTTCCAGCGCGACAATGTCGACGCCGCGATCCGCTACGGCCGGGGCCAATGGCCGGGCGTACGCGCCGATTGGCTGATGGCGGACGAGCTGTTTCCCGTGTGCAGTCCTTCCCTCCTTCGCAGCGACAAGCCATTGCGCACGCCTGAGGACCTGAAGGACCATGTGCTGCTGCACACCACCACCGGCGACGATTGGCGCCTCTGGCTGACAGCAGCGGGGCTTTCAACCAGCATCTCGCGGCAACCCGGCATCACCTTCGACATGACTTTCATGACGGTGCAGGCGGCGATCGACGGCATGGGCGTGGCGATGGGACGGACGTCCTATGTACGGGACGATATCGCCAAGGGCCGGCTCGTGGTTCCCTTCAAGATCGCGCTGCCGGCCGATGCCGGCTTTTATCTCGTCTCCCCGGAGGGCCGTCGCGAGGCGCCGAAGCTGGCCGCCTTTCGCCAATGGATGATCGCTGCAACGCAGAATAAAGCCTGAAAAACCATCAGCTTCCGGAGCAAAATGGGTTGACTCGCAAGTCCTCGCGCGAGAGGGGTTAGACAGATTGTCGCAGCAACATTCTGTCGCCTCGCCGTGAAATGAGTTCCGGTCCGGCCACGTCTTCCAGGGGAGCAACGTCATGGCTGGACCAGCAGCATCATCAAATCCGCCGGAGCTTAAGTCGCGTATCGGCGCGATCCTGCGCGCGACATCAGGCAATTTCCTCGAGCAGTTCGACTTCTTCCTGTTCGGCTTCTATGCCCAGGATATCGCCAAGGCGTTTTTTCCCGCCGCAGACGACACGGCAGCGCTGCTCAATGCCTATGGCGTGTTCTGGCTCGGCGCGCTGATGCGCCCTGTGGGCGCCGTCGTGCTCGGCTCCTATATCGACCGCATCGGCCGCCGCAAGGGCCTGATCGTCACACTCGCGCTCATGGCGCTCGGCACCGTAGTGATTGCGTTCTGCCCGTCTTACGCGGCGATCGGTGTCGCCGCGCCTGTCATCGTCCTGATCGGCCGATTGATCCAGGGATTCTCTGCGGGCGTCGAGCTTGGCGGTGTTTCCGTTTATCTGTCCGAGATCGCAACACCCGGCAATCGCGGCTTCTACACCTCGTTCCAGTCCTCCAGTCAGCAGGTCGCGATCTTCGTCGCCGCGATCCTCGGCTTTATCCTGCGGGAAGGCATGCCCGGCGATACCTTCCTCGATGCGTTCGGGGGCGTCGCGAAGTGGCGCATCCCGTTCTTCGTCGGCTGCATCATCATCCCCGTGATTTTCTTCCTGCGGCGTTCGCTCGAGGAAACGCCGGCGTTCCTGGCCATGAAGAAGCATCCGACCGCGAGCGAAGTGTTCGCTTCGGCGATCGCGAACTGGCGCATCGTCATCCTCGGCATGATGATCGCCGTGCTGACGACGACGACCTTCTACTTCATCACGGTGTATGCCCCCGGCTTCGGCAAGCAGCTCAACCTCTCGCCGACCGGAACATTGCTCGTGACCCTGCTCGTTGCAGTGACCAACTTCTTCTGGAATCCGGTCGGCGGCGCGCTGTCTGACCGGATCGGCCGCAAGCCCGTGCTGGTGACCATCGCGGCGCTGTCATTCCTGACGGCTTACCCCGCGCTGTCCTGGCTCGCGGCAGCTCCCACGCTGGGGAAACTGCTGGCAGTCCAGATGATGTTCTCGTTCTACTTTGGCGTCTACAGCGGCACGATGCTGGGATGCCTGGTTGAGATCGTGCCGGCACATGTCCGGACCACCTGCTTCTCGATCGCCTTCGCATTGGCTGCGGGCATCTTCGGCACGTCGACCCCCGCCGTCGCGACCAAGCTGATCAGCATGACCAATGGCGACAAGGCCTCGCCGGCGTACTGGCTCATGTTCGGCGCCGCGCTCGGCATCGTCGGCGCACTCATCGTTTATCGCGGTGGCGGCAAGACGGTGCCGGTCTATGATACGGCCGTGGAGCCGGCGGCGGGACACTGATGGTGTCTTCACCTCTCCCCGTAAGAACGGGGCGAGGGAGCGGACTTCCGGCGCGACGAAGGCCTACAGCTCAACCACGACGTAGTCGCTCTCGACCTTCACCGTGACAGTCTCCGCCACATAGGGCCCCTTCACGACGCTCGCACCCGGCTCGACATGCGCCGGATAGGCCTTCACGCGAAAGCGGCGGGGGTCGCAATAGGACTGTCCGGTGCGGATATCGAATTCCCAGCCGTGCCAGGGGCAGCGGATGATCTCACCGAGTTTCGTGTACTCGATCTCGCCGGGATCATTCGACTGCGCGAGTCCGATCAGCGGACCCTCGCACAAGGCGGCGCCCTGATGCGGGCAGCGGTTCATCAGACCGAAATACTCGCCCTTGATATTGAAGACCGCGATCGGCCGTCCCTCGATCTCCAGAAACTTTCGCGTGCCGGGCGGAAGCTCATCGACCAGCGCAATGACGTGTCTTGCCATCAGGACAAGCCATAGAGCTTCTTGGCGTTACCGAGATAAAACGCCTCGCGATTGGCTTCGCTGACGCCTGCCGGCAGCACGCGCAACGGCTCGTCATAATCCCAATGCGGATAGTCGGTCGCGAACAACAGCCGGTCCCATCCGATCCAATTGATGACGTCGAACAGATCCTCGCGCCTTTCAGGATCTTCCATCGGCTGCGTGGTCCACCACACCTGCTCGCGGATATATTCGGACGGCGGCCGCTTGACGTGCGGCACCTCGCTTCGCAGCCGCTGCCAGACCTTGTCGAGCCGCCACGCCAGCGACGGCGCCCAGCCGAAGCCCGCCTCGATCATCACCATCTTCAGTTTCGGGAAGCGCTCGAACACGCCTTCCAGCACGAGGCTCGCCAGCGCGGATTGCTGACATTGCGAGTGTCCCACCATTTCCTCGATGTAATAGGACGGCCAGCCCGACGGCGTGATCGGATTGCCGCCGAAGCCGAAGGCGTGGATGCCGACCGGAAGACCCGCCTCTTCCGCGGCCTGATAGATCGGCCAGTAGCGGCGCTGGCCGAGCGGCTCGACATTGCGGCTGAGCAGCAGCACCTGCACGAAGTTCTTGTCGCCGGCGCGCTCACGGATTTCGGCGGCGGCCGAGAGGCCGTCCTCATTGCCGACGACGATCGAGGCCTTCAGGCGCTTGTCCCTGCTGGTCCATTTGTCGATCTGCCAGTCGTTGATGGCCGAGCAGAGTGCCGCCGAGAGCTCGTGATTGCGGATGCCCTGTCCCGTGTTGAGCGGATTGAGTACACCCAGCTGCACGTTGTTGGGATCGAGCAGTTGCTTCTGCATGAAGGAGAGCGAAGAGCCCTGCGGGCCGCCTTCGGGCGGATAGGCATCGCGGCGCGAGGCGTTGGGCTGGGCCTTCGGATAGGGCGGGCCTTCCATCATGCCCTGATAGGCATGAACGCCGTAGATCTCGAGATGATGCTGCCAGCGTTTGGCGAGATAGGGATAGAGTTCGGTCCGGGTCGCGCGCGCCGGATGGATGTCGCAGTCCGCAATTGCGGTCTTGGTCGTCAAGGGAGAAGCGGCTTCAGAGCTCTCGCGGAACTGGATATTCATCGCCTTGCCTCCTTTGGCAGCGGGCTAGATCAGGCGGGGATAGGTGGCATGCGGATTGTCGATCATGATCTTGCGCACGAGATCGGGGGTGAGACCTTCGGGCAGCGCATCCTGGCCGTCGAACTGCCAGTGCGGATAGTCCGTGGAGAATAGGACCAATTCGTCGGACTGCATATGATCAAACAGGCGAATTAATGTCGCCTCGTCCGGCGGCGCATCAAATGGCTGTAATGAGAAGCGGATGTTGCTGCGCACAATCTCGTGCGGCGCGCGATCGACCCAGGGCGTCTCCATTCGCACCCCGCGCCAGAACTTGTGCAGGCGCCAGAGATAGGGCGAGATCCATGACACGCCGGATTCCAGCATCACCATTTTCAGCCGTGGAAACTTTGCGAAGACACCCTCGACGATCAGGCTGGTGAGCTGGGTCTGGAACGCCTGGGCCTGACCGACATAATCCTCGATGTGATAGGAACCCCAGCCCACCGCGGTCGGCGGATTGTGATAGGCGGAACCGGCGTGGATGCCGATGGGCAGGTCGAGCCGCTCCGCCGTCTCGTAGATCGGCCACAGCGCGCGCTTGCCGAGCGGGATGTCGCCCATGACAAGCATCAGCACCTGCACGAAGCGCCTGTCCTGTGCACAGCGTTCGATCTCGGCGACTGATTTCTCGACGCTTTGCGTCGGGATCACGATCGAGCCCCGCAGGCGCGGGTCACGATCGAGCCATTCCTTGGCGAGCCATTGGTTCAGCGCGCGGCAGAAGGCGGCCTGCATGTCCTCGGAGAACACCATCTGCACACCGTAAAGCGGATTGCAGATGGCGTGCTTGATCTGAAAGGGATCGAGCACATGGCGCTGCATGTCCTCGAGGCTTTCGCCCGGCTTGCCAGTCTCGGGGCGCCAATCGGGCCGCGCCACGATCGGCGAGTTCTTCGGATAGGATTGCGAGACGAGATCGACCATGCCGCGCGTTGTCACCTGATCGCGCCAATAGTCGTTCAGATAGGGCAGCAGGCTGGTCAGATGCGGCACGGCCGGATGCACGTCGCAATCCACCGCACCGGCGATCAGGGACGCCATGACGTTTCCGTTCTCACGTTTCCTCGTCGTCTTGTCGCGGGCGGCGCTTGGCCGCTCCGCTTGTTAGCCATTCAAGCAGGCCTGCCCCTCACCTGCAACTCGGCCAAGGCCGCTGTCATATGCTAGGAAGGCTGAGCTCGGTTGCGAAGGAACAAGGGGTGAGGGATGAAAGAGCTCGTCGGCATTGCGGAACAGGTCGCGGCGAAACTGATCGCGCGCCAACAGACCGTTGCAGTTGCGGAATCCTCCGCCGGCGGCCTGATCGCGGCAAGCCTGCTCGCGGTGCCCGGAGCATCCGCTTATTTCCTCGGCGGCGCCGTGGTCTACACCCGCGACGCCAGACGCGTGCTGATGGATATTTCGGACGACGGCATGAAGGGATTTCGCTCCTCGTCAGAGCCCTACGCGAAACTGCTCGCCGAACGGATGCGCGACCGCTTCGGCGCCGACTGGGGATTGTCCGAAACAGGTGCAGCCGGCCCGACCGGCAACCGCTACGGCGATGCCGCCGGCCACAGCTGCATGGCGGTCGCGGGGCCTGCGACGGAGGTGATGACACTGGAGACTGCCAGCAACGACCGCTTCGCCAACATGCAGATGTTTGCGGCGACGGCGCTGAAGTTGTTGCTGAAGAAGCTGGAGGGGTGAGCGGCGCATTACCGGCAGCGACGACGCTCTTAGTACCGTCATCCTGAGGCGCGAGGCGTGCGGCGCGAAGCACCGCACGGGGAGCCTCGAAGGATGAACGGCCGAGATGCAGCCGGGCCGTCGCCCTTCGAGGC
>NZ_CAKZHY010000006.1 GCF_936928535.1 uncultured Bradyrhizobium sp.
CTTTTGGCTTCAAGAAAGCGCACCACGATTACGCGTTTTTACACGACCAAGACCCGCACCGGACGTTAACGGTCAGTCTTTCATGCCATCCAGACCGGGATGTTCTTTGTAGATGTTGTCCTGAAGCATGGTGTCTATCCGGGCGATGATATCGCCGACCGATGTCCTCAATCTCAGAAACTCATCTGCTGGAGAAGCTTCTTTGGCGAGCGTAAGCGCTAGGGACAACTCCTCAGCGACCCGCTCTAGGTGCTGTTTAAACCGTGTGGCTGATTTCGCGTCCATAGAACCATCCCGCGGGAACAGGGCCTGCCTTGCAAATGGCAGCATACCTGCCTTTGGACCAAGAAGCCTTCCAAATAGCTAGAGCGCTACTGTTCCGTTAATGGGCCCATAGCTGACCTTATTGCGCAGAGCGCTCTTGGTCTCCTTGGTCTCCCAGCGGACCTATGGCGCTCGCAGGCGGCCGGCAGGTCAGGTGGTGTTCCTCGGTCCCTTGGTACACGCGAGGATCGAATGGGTCCTTCCGGCCGGACTGGACCCTATCGGGCGCGATGGCCACACGGCACTTCAAGTCTGCTTGGGTTCAAGCGCCGCCTGCCGTTGCACCGCCTCAACGCAGCCGACACGCCCCAAGGATTCCATAAGGAGTCCATCTAGGGGCTATTCGTATCCATGCTGTCTGATGGCCTCCAAGCGCTGAAGCGAATCCAGCGCCACCGTAGGAATCCCTGTGACCTATGTGGCTGTGCCAGAGAGACGCAATGCACCCCGGCCGCTCATCTCCGACTGATACGCCCCACCTAGTCATAAACTTATCGGGTTGGGTCCAAACATTCGTTCCACGTTATGGTAGGGATACCCCCCGAGGTACATGGGGGTGAATAACCATGACCATACCCCTATGTAATAATACCTATTATATTATATATTTCATATACTTAGGTATCCTCCATATCCTCCTCCCGTTAGAAGTCCCATAGGTGGGTGACATCTAAGCTGGGACTGACCCCGAGACGGGTCTGGAATTGATGGGTGATCGTCTTCACAGCCAAGGCCTGATGTGAAGCTGGTACGATCAGACTGTCATGAACTGGCAGACTTGGCACGCCCTGCGCCATCAGTTCTTTCATACTGCCGATCACGACCTCGCTCTCCGCAAACATCAGGTCGCTCCAATCCCGAGCACGGCCACCGATGGGGTGACCCCAGCGCTCAAGCAGCGGATGGTGTTCAAGAACACGCCTCTTCACCTCGCGAAGATTGTAGCGCTTCAGGTTGAACTCTTCAGGTGCAATGGCCTTCTTCTTCAAAATCTTCCTGACATCCGCAACAACACCCGAGCGCCACGCTGCAAGGAAGTCACCGTTCCCGAAGTGGTAGTTGATGAAGAACTTCGTCACCACCCGGTCCAGCTTGGTAGGGCCAAGGATATCCCCGTAGGCGTCCGCCTCGGTGTCGAGCGGCTGACCGATCCAAGCGTAGAAGATGGTGAGGTACGACGATGAGATATCGACCTCCGCCACCGCTTCGCCGTCGATCCGCATCTGGACCCGTTTGTCTTCCTGAATCTGCTGATAGCATCCCGCATCTTGCGGGTACGAGTATAGGCGGCCACCCTTGTCCCAGCGGTAACGTGCAAGGTTCTCAGCCTTGTGGAACTTGCGAACCCAGCCAAGATGGATGATCTCGTCTGTTGGATGCGTGAGCGTGTGCTGTTGCATGAAAGCGTTCAGCGCAGCAACATCTGCACGGAGCCGGTGGACCGTGGGCGTCTCAGGTGTCTTATGGTGCGGCTTCGTGAGTTGGACCAATTCGGTGGGCATCACGGGCACGAACTTGAAATGCTCCCGGACGTTCAGCGGTGTCACTCCGTGCTCGGCACAAAGCGCCTGAAGGGCTGGTGTGGCTCGGTAACGCGTGAGCATGCCTCGGGGCGGCCCAGGGTTGCCCATCGCCCGACTGCCGTCATAACCGGGCTTGTGATCCAGCAACCCCGCCTCCTGCCACGATGTCCGAACACCGTCGAACATACGCCAAGTGACAATCTGGCCGGAGTAATCAGTCTTCCGCTGCGAACTTCTCAGCCAGCCTTCGCTGCGGCCGCGCCGGATCGCATCAAGTAGGTCGGCAAGGAATGCAGCAGCTGCGGTCTGATAGGAATCCAAGGTCTTGTCGCGTGCATAGATACGGCCCTGCGCGGCCTGCGGCCGGGGGTAGCGCTCGACTAACTCAGCCACGAGCGCACGAGCCTGCTCAGTGGCGGGTGTCGCAGTCAGTGTCGCCAGCGGTGCGTCGCGAAGCGGTCCACGCTCCGCCCGTGGTGTCTTTGGTTCCCATCCAGGATATTCAACGAGGTTATCTTCATCATCGTCATCAATCATCGTTCATTCACTCTACCGAACGCGGTGTTGCTGAGGGGCCTGCCGGTCGCGGCTTGCCACGTGATGGCTCCTCTGCGCAAACACTCAATCCAGCCTGTATCTCGGGAACTTTTTCAAAGCCTCAGCCATCGAAGCAACCTTCGGCGGCCCATACTTCCGACCTTCTGTCGGCGGGGCATGCCCAGTGATGGCATCGTTGATCCTCTCGGACATCCCAACCTCGTCACCAATCCGTTTGAAGAGGTGACGCCACGAATGATTGGGGCTGATGTCGGGATCATCAACACCGAGTTCACGAACCCAAGTTCCGAGATGGGCGCGCGCGGTGGCTGCACGAGGACGCGACGGCTTCAGCGGATCGCTACTCATCTTTTGTGGTGTCTTGTCATTGTAGAAAAGCGCGCCATTCCCAACCTGCTTGACCATCTCTATGAAGCCTTGGGCAATTAGGTGTTCGTGAAGCGGAACGACGCGTACTTGACCAGTCTTTGTAGTGCCCGCCTCCGGCGTAATCTTCATTACGTAGAAGCCATCGCGCTTCTCGACGTCTACGCCTCGCAACTGAGTAATTTCGCCGGACCGAGCACCAGAGTACGCGCACACCCACGGCACCCAACGGCGCGTTCTCTCGGTGGGCGTAGCGGGCTCCTGATAGGTGAGGCTCGCTTTGAGGATCGTGAGCGCTTCTTCGTTCGTGAAGCTTCGGCCGTCTTCTCGCTTTTGAACCTTGCGAGGAACATCGACCTTCACTTCCTTGAATGGATTCTGGTGAATGCGCTTATGAACGCGCGCCCAAGCGAAGACCGTCCGGGACGCGGACAACCACACCTCACGTACGGTGCTTGCCTGACGCTCCTCCGTGATCAGGCCGTGAATCCACGCCCGAGCTGCGTCCTCAGTAATCCCATCAGCGCCCACCTCGGCGAAGTGCCGTTGCATGGCGAGGAAGACAACGCGCCATCTAGAGACCGTGGTTGGCGCAGGCTTGACCGCGTCAACGTAGGCTCCGAAGAGGTCCCAGCAGCCGACACCAGAGGCGCGCAGGGGGCCAGCGTTGAACGCAGGGAACGCGTCGGGCGTTTCATCACGTGAGTAATCGCCGTTCGCGCGCTTCTCCAGTAAAGAGAAGGCCGGCAATAGGTTGTCACTGACAGCGTCTACAAAGAGTGCGTAGGCCGTGGGGTTCAAAGCTTTCCCCTCGCTGGCGAGGAATGTCGCTACCCGCGCCTCTTCTGCAATCAATGGTCTCACCGCCTCGCGTACGTCCGGCTCTTTGGCCCAATTCCAATCGGGATCAGACCTAGGGTCTTCTTCATAGCTGTCAGGCGCGTGTGGGCGGATCACCTCCCAAACCATGATATCTCCGAGGTTCTTCCAATATCCGGGCTTGCCGGGGTCCGCCTCGTGCTGCTTCACGAACCACAAGTACCAGCGGCCTGCGAGAGCGATTGCGTTGAGCCTCGTGAGTGGTTGCCCCTCGCCGTTCCTTTGGGCTCGCAGGGTCGCGATGCGCGTTTCGACCTCTGCTTCCCACTCGCCAAGACGAGCCTTAGCTTCGTACTTGGGCGTGTCGGCCGCGAGTTTCAGTTGAGCTTCACGTTTGGTCCCGTAGAGCCGTTGGTAGTCCTCACGGACATCCTCGGGGATACCTTTGCGAGCAAACCACCGACCATCCGCAATTCGATTTAGCGCAACCATTCGCAACGCCATTTGTATCGCCTTTTGTATTTTGGCGACGCAAATCCGTTAGGTCTATCAATAAGATGCTGAGAACGTGGGGTTATCCGCAACAGTGGTACAGTTGGGTGGGCTCGAACCACCGACCTCCTGTTCCACAGACAGGCGCTCTAACCAACTGAGCTACAACTGCATCCTTGCGAGCCGCGCCGCCGGGCTGCCTGAAAAGGCCTGCTGAGGGGGCTGGACGGGGCGGAAACTAGGTGCATCAGGGGTTTTTGGCAAGGCCGCAAAAGCCGTTATTTGCCGCTTCTTAGGCCGATAAATCCGCGGATTTGCGCGCTCTATCCGCGATTTACCTTATGAAACCAGAACCCCTCACCTCTCCCTGCGGGAGAGGGGAAGAAAAACCCGGGCCTTGGGGGCCCGGGTTTTGTAACTCGCTCGATCCGCCGGTTTGAATCAGGCGGCGGGGTAGTACTTCGAGGCGGAGGCCTTGATCGGCTCGGCGGTCGCGCTGGCGGCACGCTGGGCGATCTCGGCCAGCTCCCTGGCCTGGGCCTGGAAGGTCTCGAGCTGGGTCTTTGCGTGGCCGGTCCAGAGCTGGAACGCATCGGTCGGCGACTTCACGCCGAGCAGCTCCTGGGTGAAGTCCATGTGCGCCGTGGTGTTGGCCTTGGCGAACTCCATCAGCTTGGCGGTGTACTCGTTCGCGCCCTTCTGGGCGGAGGCGAACACGGCCTCGATGGTGCCGTTGTGGGTCTCGGCGGCGTCCTTGAACTTGGCGTAGTTTTCGCGGGCCTGCGACACGCCCTTTTCGGCGAACGCACGCACCTGCTCGGGAACCTCGAACGGGATGATCGAGGCAGAAAACGGATCAGTCGCACCTGTCATGGTTGGTCCCTCAACGGTAATGAAAAATGGAGTGAGCCTTCTGGCGCGCCCGCCGGCCAACCGGGGCCATTTCTTGTTACGAGGTGGCGGGTGCGGAGACTGGAAACGCAGAACACGAGATCACTCGTCCAGCGCCAGCATTGTGGCTGCCTAACATGTCAACATTGTGCAGCGCAATGTCATCCGGGGGTGCGTTGCAAAGATTTAATCCGGAGGGTGAGGTTCCCGGGGAAGGGAACCGGGGGTTGCGGTATTCGGGCCCGTCATTCCGGGACGCGCGTAGCGCGAGCCCGGAATCCATCGGGCGGCAGAGACGGCGGCGGAATGGATTCCGGGCTCGCGACTTCGTCGCGCCCCGGAATGACTGCGTCCGGGACGCTTTTCGTTTCCTCCCCTTCTGGGTGTTCAGACCGGCCGCTGCATCCATCGCGCCCCCACGAATCCTGCGGATGCAACGAGCATGCGGCTTGCGGGTTCGCCCACATTAAGGTTATCGCGGCTTTAGGACGCGCCAGACAGCCTCGGGCCGTGGACCTGCCCGCCGCCGCGGGCGATACTAACCCTTTCTTAAGGCTGCCATTCCCGGCAGCCTCGCCAAGTGAAGCCACAAGCGGGACTTAAAGCCGGTCGGATGACGAATTCGGATTTCCAGTTGCGAGGCGTCGGCGATCCCAGGCTGTCCGTGCATGCGACCTCGCCCCTGCCGGCCTGGCTGTGGTCACCCGACGGCTCGCGCGTGCTGTGGGCCAATGCGGTCGGCGCCAAATTCTTCGGCGCGGCCAATGCGGCGGCGCTTGCGCAAAAGACATTCGGACCCGCCGACAGCCATCGCCGGCAGATCATCAGGCTCGCCCACCGGCTGCCGGCAGAGGGCAGCGTGAGGCTCGAGCGGATGCAGGGCTTCGGCGCCCGGCTCGGCACGCTGATGACCTGCGCCTGCGCACGGCTCGATTTTTCCGATGGCTCTTCCGGCGTGCTCGTCACCGCGATGAACGGCGCTGCGCCCAGCATGCCGCTGGTCGAGCGGCTGCATCGTCTCGTCGATGGCGCGACGACGCCGATGGCGGCGTTCGCGCCCGACGGCATGTTCGCCGGCGCCAGCGAAGCGGCGCGCTCCCTGCTCGGCTTTCGCGATCTCGGCGAAGCCGGCCTCGAACAGGCGCGCAGCGAGGCGCTGGCGAAGGGCCGCGTCGAGATGCCCGTCGGCATCGGCAAGATGGTGCTGCAGCGGGTCGGCACCGGGGCCGATGTCGGGCTCATCGCGCTGATCGAGCCGGCGACGCAAGCCGAACCCACGCAAGCCGAACCTGCGACGGCGCAAGCAGAGCCTGTGGCGGAGAGCGTGGCTGATGCCGCGCCGGAAGCGGCGCCCGAGATGGTGCCGACCGCCGCGGGTGAGCCGGCGCCGCAGCCTGTCGAAGCACCGTACGTACCCGATACCGGGATCACGATGTTCGATCCGTTTGCCGAACCGGACGAGACGCCCGCGCCAACCGCAGCGCTCTCGACTGCGCCCGAGCCGACCGCACAGGCGGCGACGGAGATCGTGTCGATTCAGGACGCCGTGAAAGACGCCTTAGAGGACGCCGAGGCGCCCGCTCCGGAAGCGATCGCGCCGACGGTCGAAGCTGCGCCGGAAACAGCGGTTGAAAACCCGAGCGAAGCCATTGTGCCGCCGCATCAGGCGCCGATCACGTCAGCCATGGTCGAGCTGCCGGGACACGCGCAGACGCGGTCGGAACATGCGGAGGCGCAGTCCGCAGAGCAACCGCGCCAGCATCCGCTGCGCTTCCTGTGGCAGATGGATGCGCAGGGCCGCTTTGTGCTGGCGTCGAGCGAATTCATCCGCCTGATGGGCGCGCACACCGCCGCCGGCTTCGGCCGGCCGGGC
This sequence comes from uncultured Bradyrhizobium sp., assembly GCF_936928535.1. Taxonomy (GTDB): domain Bacteria; phylum Pseudomonadota; class Alphaproteobacteria; order Rhizobiales; family Xanthobacteraceae; genus Bradyrhizobium. The sequence continues at coordinate 6,847 of NZ_CAKZHY010000006.1, forward strand.
TTTGGCAGGACCTGGCGCGAGATCGCTGACGAATTTGCGCTCGACCCCGATGGCCGCGTCGCAGAGGCGCTGGCGAGCCACGACACCTGGGCCGGCATCACCGTGAACTGGCCGGCCGATGGCGGCGAGCATCTGCCGGTCGAACTCGCCGGGCTTCCCGTCTACGACCGCGAGCGCAACTTTGCCGGCTTCAAGGGGTTTGGCGTCTGCCGCGATCTCGACGGCCTCAACCGGCTCGAGGCGCTCAGGCGCTATGAGCTGTTTGCCGAGCCGGCCGCGCCGCCAAGCCTGTCGACCGATGTGGTCGAGCCTGATGTGGTCGAACCTGATGTGGTCGAACTTGGGCCTGAAGCAGAGCCATCGCCTCCGGTGGAGGCGACGCCGCCGCCCGAGCCTGAACCGCCCATCGCAACTGAACCTGAACCCGAACCGCCCGCACTCTTCATCGAAGCGAATTCACACCCAACCGAGCCGGAAACGCCAGTGGAAACGCCTCCGAATGTCGTGCCGTTCCGCGCACCTGGTGATCCCAGATCACAAGGTGATCAGAGGTCACAAGGTGACCAGAGGTCGCCGACGCTGACGCCGGTCGAGAACAGCGCGTTCAACGAGCTCGCGCGGCAATTGTCCGAGCGGCTCGAACGCGAGCGCGAGCAGATCACCTCTGTTACGGCCGAACCGCCGGCGGACGAGATCGCGTCCGACGCGGCGATGCCGCAAGAGCCTGTCATTACCGAGCCCTCGATCTCCGAGCTCGAAGCGCCCGCGGCCGAATGGCTGAGCGAGCCCGCCCCGCCCGTGCGCGGCCACTCGACGCGCGACCGCGCGCTGCTGGATCTCATTCCCAGTGGCATTCTGATCTACCGGCTCGATCGCCTGCTCTACGCCAACGCCGCGTTCCTGGCGCGCATGGGCTATGCGAGCATCACTGCGCTGGAAGATGCCGGCGGACTGGATGCGCTCTATGTCGAGCCGGGCGTTTCCGCCGCCAGCAGCACCTCACAGTCAGGCACGCCTGTCACGATCAGCGCCGCGATCGCCAATGGCGAGACGCCGCCGGCAACCACCGAAGCACATCTGCACAGCATCGACTGGGACGGCGCCAGCGCGCATGCGCTGATCTGCGCGCTGCCGCAGACGATCGTCGCCGCGCCCGTCGTCGTGGCGCCGGTGGCCGCGCCATCAGTTGCCGTCGAGACCGATGTCGACGAGCCCGTGCTGTTCGCACCCGAGCCGGACGCCGGCGATGCCGACGCGGAAGACCTCGCCGCGATCCTCGACACCACCGCCGAGGGCATCGTGATGTTCGATGCCGAAGGCAACATCCACGCCTGCAACCGCAGCGCGGAGGCGCTGTTCGGCTATGACGGCGAGACGCTGCTGCAGCAGACCCTGCTAACGCTGTTCGCGCCTGAGAGCCAGCAGGTCGTCGTCGACTATTTCGAAAGCATCAAGAGCGGCGACATCGCGAGCCTGCTCGATCACGGCCGCGAGGTGCTGGGCCGCGAGAAGAAGGGCGGCGTGCTGCCGCTCGCGATGATCATGGGCCGCACCCGGCCCGACGGCCCGAACTTCTTCGCCGTGTTCCGCGACCTCTCACAGGCCAAGAAGGGCGAGAGCGAGCTGACGCAGGCGCGGCGCCTGGTCGACGGCGCGGCCAACGCCAAGGCCGACATGCTGGCGCGGATCAGCCACGAGATCCGCACCCCGCTCAACGCCATCATCGGCTTTGCCGAGGTGATGATATCAGAACGATTTGGTTCGCTGGGCAACGAACGCTACGGCGAATACATGAAGGACATCCGCGCCTCCGGCGAGCGCGTCATCACGATCATCGACGATCTCCTGGAGCTGTCGCGGATCGAGACCGGCAAGCTCGATCTGAATTTTGCCAACCTCAACCTCAATGATCTTGTGGAAGCCTGCGTCACCGTGATGCAGCCGCAGGCCAATCGCGAGCGCATCATCATCCGCACCTCGCTCGCCCATGCGCTGCCGCAGGTGGCGGCCGATGCGCGCGCGCTGCGGCAGGTGACGATGAATTTGATCTCGAACTCGATCCGGCTCGCCAGTGCCGGCGGCCAGGTGATCGTCTCGACCGCACTCAACGATCGCGGCGAGATCGCCTTGCGCATCCGCGACACCGGTCATGGCCTCAGCGACACGGAAGTCGCCGCCGCCATGGAGCCGTTCCGCACGCCGCCGCCCGGCGATGCCGCGGACAATTCCGCGCTCAGCCTGTCGCTGACCAAGGCTCTGGTCGAAGCCAACTGCGCCCGCTTCAACATCAAGAGCGCGGGGACATCGGGCACGCTGATCGAGGTGACCTTCGCGCCGGTGACCGCGCGGGCGTGAGGTCCTTAACCTCTCCCCGCCCTTGCGCGGGGAGAGGTCGGATCGCTTTGGCGCGCGCGCCTAAGCGATCCGGGTGAGGGGCAAGGCAATCAGGCGCCGCGATGCTGGTCCATCCGACTCCGATCGCCACCAGACGCTTCAAACCCTCAATTCAGATAACATCTGTGGAGACAGCCCCTCACCCCGCCCTCTCCCCGTAAGAACGGGGCGAGGGAGTGAGAGAGCGGCGCGTCCCTTACGGTGCTGCAGCGATCACGCCGCGCGCACCAGGGCTTCAGGAAAATTGGCGCGCCGTGGGTTCGCCGAACCATCGCGAAGCGGCCCGAGCAGCGTCTTCATCATCGACCGCGCCGTCACTGGCCCACGCAACGACACCGTCGGGGCGCACCAACACGGCACTCAGGCCGAGCCGCTCTTTGGGTTCGCCTGCGACATAGTCGATCCTGATATCCCAGCGGCTTGCGAGCGCCCGAAGCGGTGCGCGCCTGTCGAAGTCCAGCAGGAGCCCTTTCGCTGGCCGCAACAGCGCTCCGGCCGTCGTGTCGTCAGCGAGTTCGAAATCGGGAACAGAGCGACCGATGAGCGGATGGCGGCCGCCAAGATCGTAGCGCAGCGCAACGCCGCGGATACGTTCGGCGAAATAGGTCGCGCCATCGCCCGTCGCGATGAGATCGCGGATGATCGCCTGGAGCGCGCGGGTCGCGGGCGTCGGCCGCATGATTGCGACCTGCGCGCGCGACCAATCGAGGATCTGCGCGCCGACGGGATGCCGCTCCTGCGAATAGCTATCGAGCAGATTTGCCGGCGCGCGGCCGCGGATTGTCGCGGCCAGCTTCCAGCCGAGATTCATCGCATCGCCCAGACCGAGATTGAGGCCTTGCCCGCCCAGCGGCGAATGGGTGTGCGCCGCATCACCCGCGAGCAGCACGCGGCCGTTGCGATAGGTCGTGGCCTGGCGGGCGCGGTCGGTCCAGGTCGCGGCGATCAGGAGTGTGTTGATGGTGACGTCGGTGCAGGAGACGCGGCGCAAGACCTCCTGCACATGCGCGCGCGTGATCGGCGCGGTCCGGTGGAATGCGCCGCCGTCGAAATCGACCATCGCGATCGTGCCGGGCTGCGCAAAAGTATACATGCCCGTGGCCGTGTAATTGCGGCCCGGCTTAAGTTTCTCCGGATCGGCGAGCTCGACGACGACGGAGTATCCGGTGAATTCGGGGGCGGTGCCGACGACATCGAATCCGCATGCCTTGCGCACCGTGCTGCGGCCGCCGTCGCAGCCGGCGAGCCAGCATCCCCGAAACGTCTCGCCGGCCGCCTCCACGGTAACGTCGTCATCGGAAGCGGCAATCGCGGTGACGCCAAATCCGCGCCTGATGTCGACGCCCAGGCTGCCCGCGCGCGCCGCCAAGACGGTTTCGAGCGTCTCCATATCGACCGCGACGCTGGCATCGGCCGGCGTCGGCAAGCGCCAAAGCAATTGCGCGGCATCGATATCGTCCTCAAAGAACTGAATGCCGGCGAAATGACCGGCGGGCTTGCGCGCTTGCTGCATCCAGTGCGCGGCGCTCTTGATCGCGGCCGACTTCGCGCGCTGCGCCGCGACGATCTCGTCCAGCAGGCCGCGCCGGTGAAAGGCCTCGGTCGTGGGAATCGAAAGACCGCGCAGGCCGAACGGCAGCTGCTTCAGCGCCGAATGCGGGTCTTGCGCCCGTTCGAGCACAAGCACCGAGCGACCTGCGAGCTGCAGCTCGCACGCGAGAAACAGGCCGACGGGGCCGGCACCGGCAATGATGACGTCATGGAGATAGATAGATCGGGTTTGCATAGGACGCTCCTGTGGTCGCTGTTCGACCGGAGCGTTCCCTGAAGCCGAGGATCACACGGACGAACGGTTGAGCGCCCAAAGGGCGCCCGCTGTTCGTCGTGGGGATCTCGTGCACAAGGCCAAAGACCAGAGCTTTCGTTACCGAAAGGATTTGGGCTTACCAGACCAAATCTGCCTTTTCCGACGGGCCCTCTATAGTTTCGCAACCGTGGGAGCGCAACGAAAAAGGCACGGCGCCTCGCAAGCGCCGTGCCTCTCACATGTCCGTGCGTCAGATCAGCTGTAGATTTCGAACAGGCCGGCGCCGCCTTGGCCACCGCCGATGCACATGGTGACGACGCCCCACTTGGCCTTGCGGCGGGCGCCTTCCTGCAGCAGATGGCCGGTGAGACGGGCGCCGGTCATGCCGAAGGGATGGCCGATCGCGATCGAGCCGCCATTGACGTTGTACTTCTCGGGATCGATGCCGAGCTTGTCGCGCGAATAGAGACACTGGCTGGCGAAGGCTTCGTTGAGCTCCCAGAGATCGATGTCGTCGATCTTGAGGCCATGGCGCTTGAGCAGCTTCGGAACGGCGAAGATCGGGCCGATGCCCATCTCGTCGGGCTCGCAGCCCGCGGCCGCCCAGGCGACGAAGCGGCCGAGCGGCTTGAGGCCGCGCTTCTCGGCATCCTTGGCCTCCATCAGCACCACCGCGGCAGCGCCGTCGGAGAGCTGGCTGGCATTGCCCGCGGTGACGGACTTGCCGGGGCCCTTCACCGGCTCGAGCTTTGCCAATCCTTCCAGCGTGGTTTCGGGGCGATTGCATTCGTCGCGGTCGACGACGTAATCGACGATCGACTCCGCCTTGGTGGCCTTGTCGACCACCTTCATCTTGGTCTTCATCGGGACGATCTCGTCCCTGAACTTGCCGGCCTGCTGCGCGGCAGCCATGCGGCGCTGCGACTCCAGCGAATATTCGTCCTGGTATTCGCGGCTGAGCTTGTAGCGCTCGGCGACGATGTCGGCGGTGTCGATCATCGCCATGAAGATATCGGGGGCGGTCTTGAGCAATTCGGGATCGATCGATTCCTTCGGCGTGCCGCCGCCGGGGATCGAGATGCTCTCGACGCCGCCGGCGACGATGCAGTCGGCGCCGTCGGAGCGGATCGAGTTCGCGGCCATCGCGATGGTCTGCAGGCCGGACGAACAGAAGCGGTTCACCGAGACGCCGCCGGTCGACTTCGGCAGGCCGGCGAGCAGCGCGGCCTGGCGGCCGATGTTCGGTGCACCATGGGCGCAATTGCCGAGATAGCAATCCTCGACATAGTCCTTGTCGACGCCGGCGCGATCGACCGCGTGGTGGATCGCGTGCGCCGCGAGCGACATCGGCGGCGTGATGTTGAACCCGCCGCGGCCGGACTTGGCGAGGCCCGTGCGCGCGTAGGAAACGATGACGGCTTCACGCATTGTTTTCTCCCTTAGAACGATTGTTGGGTGCGTCCTGACGCCATTGGTACACAAAGATTGGCGGGCACGGAAAACAAAAACGCCCCCTCCAGCGATGGAAGCGGCGTTGTTCCGCACGTCGGAATATGATGATCGTCATTCCGGGGCGATGCGTCAGCATCGAACTATGGTTCGCAATTGCGAACCTGAGAATCTCGAGATTCCCCGGTGCGCAATTGCGAACCTGAGGTTCTCGCTTCGCGAGCCCCGGAATGACAGGGTGATCAGAACCTCAGCGCCTTGACCTGCTTGACCTGCGGCAGCGCCTGCACTTTGGCGAGCACGTCCGCCGGCACCGCGCCGTCGACCTCGACCAGCGCGATGGCGTCGCCGCCCTGCTCGACGCGGCCGAGATGGAACGTCGCGATGTTGAGCTTGGCATCGCCCAGCAGGCCCGCGAAGCTGCCGATGAAGCCCGGCTTGTCCTCGTTGGTGACGTAGATCATCGACTTGCCGAACTCGGCGTCGACGCGGATACCCTTGATGTCGACCAGGCGCGGCTTGCCGTCGTGATAGACGGTGCCGGAGACCGAGCGCTCCTGACGTTCGGTCGCGACGGTCACGGTGATCAGGCTCTCATAGTCGCTCTGGGCGGCGCGGACGATCTCATCCACCACCATGCCGCGCTCCTTGGCGACGACGGGCGCGGACACCACGTTGACCTCGCCCAGCATCGGCCGCAGCAGACCCGACAGCACCGCCGAGGTGATCGCCTTGATCTTCATCTCGGCGACATGGCCCTCATAGGTGATCTCGACCTTGAGGATGCCTGATTCAGTCAGCTGGCCGGCGAACGAGCCGAGCTTCTCGGCAAGCGCGATGAAGGGCTTCAGCTTCGGCGCTTCTTCCGCGGTGATCGAGGGGAAGTTCACCGCGTTCGAGATCGCGCCCGTGAGCAGATAGTCCGACATCTGTTCGGCGACCTGAAGCGCGACGTTCTCCTGCGCTTCCGTGGTGGAGGCGCCGAGATGCGGCGTGCAGATCACATTGGGATGGCCGAACAGCACGTTGGTGTTCGCAGGCTCCTCGACGAACACGTCGAAGGCGGCGCCGGCAATCTGCTTGGAATTGAGCGCATCGACCACGGCCTGCTCGTCGACGAGACCGCCGCGGGCGCAGTTGATCAGGCGCACGCCCTTCTTCATCTTGGCGATCGCCGATGCGTCGATGATGTTCTTGGTCTTCTCGGTCAGCGGCGTGTGCAGCGTGATGAAGTCGGCGCGCTTGAGGAGGTCATCGAGCTCGACCTTCTCGACGCCGATGTCCTTGGCGCGCTCCGGCGACAGGAACGGATCGAACGCGATCACCTTCATGCGCAAGCCGAGCGCGCGGTCCGCGACGATCGAGCCGATGTTGCCGCAGCCGACGACGCCGAGCACCTTGCCGGTGATCTCGACGCCCATGAAGCGGTTCTTCTCCCACTTGCCGGCCTGGGTCGAGGCGTCGGCCTGCGGGATCTCGCGGGCCAGCGCCAGCATGAGCGTAATCGCATGCTCGGCGGTCGTGATCGAATTGCCGAACGGCGTGTTCATCACGATGATGCCCTTGGCCGTGGCCGCCGGGATCTCGACATTGTCGACGCCGATGCCGGCGCGGCCGATCACCTTGAGATTGGTGGCCTTCTCCAGGATCTTGGCGGTCGCCTTGGTCGCGGAGCGGATCGCGAGGCCATCGTAATTGCCGATGATCTCGGCAAGCTTGTCCTTGTCCTTGCCGAGATTGGGCTGGAAGTCGACCTCGACGCCGCGATCTTTGAAAATCTGCACGGCAGCGGGCGAGAGGGCGTCGGAGATGAGAACTTTGGGCTTGGTCATGGGATGTGTCCTTCACACCCTCCCCTGGAGGGGGAGGGTCGGCGCGAAGCGCCGGGGTGGGGTGAAGCTGCAGAAAGAAAATTGCCGGTGCGCCGTGTGGAGAGATCACCCCACCCCGACGCACCTGGCGGTGCGTCGACCCTCCCCCTCAAGGGGAGGGTTAGAACTCAGGCCGCCTTGGCGAGCTGCGCCTTGGTCTCGGCGAAGGCCCAGTCGATCCACTGCGTCAGCAGCTCGACGTCCTTGGCCTCGACGGTGGCGCCGCACCAGATGCGCAGGCCGGCCGGCGCGTCGCGATAATACGCGAAGTCGTAGCCGGCACCTTCCTTCTCGACGAGGGCAACCAGCTTCTTGGAGAATTCCGCCTGCGCGTCGTCGGAGAGCGAGGTGATCGCGGGGTCGGTGAACTTCAGGCACACCGACGTGTTGGAGCGGATCGCCGCGTCCTTGGCCAGGAAGTCGATCCAGGGCGTCTTCGCCTTCCAGTCGGCGAGCACCTTGGTGTTGGCGTCGGCACGCGCGATCAGCGCCTTGAGGCCGCCGATCGACTTGGCCCAGTTCAGCGCATCGAGATAGTCCTCGACGCAGAGCATCGACGGCGTGTTGATGGTCTCGCCGACGAAGATGCCCTCGTTGATCTTGCCGCCCTTGGTCATGCGGAAGATCTTCGGGAGCGGCCAGGCCGGCTTGTAGGTCTCGAGCCGCTCAACGGCGCGCGGCGAGAGGATCAGCATGCCGTGCGCGGCTTCACCACCGAGCGCCTTCTGCCAGGAGAAGGTGACGACATCGAGCTTGGCCCAGTCGAGCGGCTGCGCAAACGCGGCGGACGTCGCGTCGCAGATGGTCAGGCCTTCGCGCGTCGCGCTGATCCAGTCCGCGTTCGGCACGCGCACGCCTGACGTGGTGCCGTTCCAGGTGAAGACGACGTCGCTCTTGGGATCGACCTTGGAGAGATCAGGAATCTCACCGTAAGCCGCGTTCAGCTTGGTGACGTCCTTGAGCTTCAATTCCTTGACGATGTCACTGACCCAACCCTCGCCGAAGGATTCCCAGGCGAGCGTGGTGACGGGGCGCGCACCGAGCAGCGACCACAGTGCCATCTCGACCGCGCCGGTATCGGACGCCGGCACGATGCCGATGCGATAATCTGCCGGCACTTCAAGCACTTCGCGCGTCAGATCGATCGCGAGCTTGAGCTTGGTCTTGCCGACCTTCGCGCGATGCGAACGGCCGAGCGCTGCGTCTTTGAGATTTTGGGCGTTCCAGCCGGGGCGCTTGGCGCAGGGGCCGGAGGAGAAATGCGGCACGGTCGGCCGCGAAGCGGGCTTCGCTACAGTCATATTCTACCCTTCCAGATAGTAAGCCTCCCGTTGGGGGGAGGTGTCCCGCCGCGGCTGATACGGGAATCGGGAAGGTCCGTCAAGAAAGTTCAGGAGCCTCACGGGGGAGTGATGGTTCGTCCGGAGCAATAGTTGGGGATACGACGGGCGCCAGCGCGTTCAGCAAGCCCGTGGCCTCACTGATCAATTGCGCAGCGCGGCGGCGGCTGCTGACCTTCAAAATGCATTTGTCATCGGCCTGCACAACGTAATCGTTGCCGACCTTGATCATGGAATAGCTTGTCATTGAAATCCCCGAACCGACCGAGCCCGGTGTCCTGACGCTGCGTAGCACCGTTCGTTCCCCGATCCACGTGAACGACCAAGGGGTAGTTTATCAGCTGTTAAGATGAACGAATGTGCGATCCGATTTGGCAGCTGACACAACGCCTGCCGCGGCCTGCGTCAAAAGCGGACAGTCATGCCGACATGACTCGCCGAAAATCCGAGCCGCTTGTAGAAGCGCTGCGCGTCGAGGCGGCTCGAATGCGTCAGCAATTCGACCAGAACACAGCCGCGCGCCTTGGCTTCAGTAACAGCCCATTGCACCAGCATTTCGCCGATGCCGCGGCTGCGGCAATCGGAGGCAACGCGGACATCTTCGAGCAAGCCACGGATGCCGCCTTGCGAGCTGATGCCGGGCAGGAGTGCGAGTTGCAGGCAGCCGACCACCCTGCCCTCGCTCTCAGCGACCACCAGCTGAAGATTGGGATTGCATTCGACCCGTTCGAACGCTTCGTAATAGACCTCGGGCAATGGATCTTCCAACCGTTCGCGGGCACGGCCGAGATGGTCATCGGCGAGCATCGCGATCATCGCCGCGACGTCCTCGCGGCGCGCGGGGCGGATGGAAACGGACTTGTCGTTCATCGGGGAAACTCCAGAACTCAGCGCGCAGACGGAAGGCCGAGAAATGCCTCGGCCTCGCCGATCCAGCGGCGGACAGCCGTATAACGGCCGAGGTCGAAGCCACCTTCATGCGCGAGGCGCGTATAGGCGAGCAGAGCGACATCGGCGAGCGAAAGCTCCCCATCGGCCAAGAATCTGCTCGAGGCAAGATGCGCCTCCATGCGGTCAAGCGCCGCATAGCCCCGCTTGACCTTGTCAGGGTCGAGCTCGGAGGCATTCTTGCCGAGATAGACCATCTGGAAACGGCACACCGCGATGTAGGGTTCGTGGCTGTACTGCTCCCAGAACAGCCATTCGTCCATCTTGGCGGCGGCAAAGGCGTCACGCGGAATGAGTGCGCTGTCGCGGGCGAGATAGCGGATGATGGCGTTGGACTGCGCCAGCGTGCGGCCGTCGTCGAAGGCGACCGTCGGCACCTGGCCGGCGCCGTTCATCTTCAGGAATTGCGGCGTGCGCGTCTCGCCCTTGCGCGTGTCGATCTCGATCCAGCGATAGGGCAATGCGAGATGATCGCACACCCATTTCACCTTCAGACAATTGCCGGAATTGCTGTCGCCGTAAATCTGCATCGCCGCCGCCCTCATGTCGAGCGACAGAGCATCAGGACGCAGCAAGCCTGTCAACCGCGGCGCAGCGAAGCTTCGTCAGAACTTGTAGCCGAGCCCGACGCGCGCATTGTTGAGCGTCACCGAGGTGTTCATGACAGGCGAGAATTTCACGTATTCATATTCCACGCGCGCGAACAGACCTTCCCAGATGCAGTACTCAACACCGAGACCGGCAACAAAACCCACCGCGAACGCGTTGGTCCGGTGCTGAATCTGTGACTGAGACTGCGCCGGAACCGGCTGCGGCTGTCCGAACGTGGTCTGAGTCAATGAGACGTTGTTGACGACGACCGTATTCGTCACGTCCTGGCGTAGGTCCACCGTGCTCGTCACCGAGCGGGACACGTCCATTCGGCCGACCGCAGCGCCCGCGAAGGCATAGGGCATGAAATCGCCGCCGTCCCAGCCGACGCGGCCGCGCAGCGAGATCATGTCCTTGACCTTCGCGGCGGCGGTACCGGTCAGCGTCACGTCGTAATTGTCGGTGACGTTCGCGGCATGCGAATCGCCAGGCGGATTTACGATCGTGAGCGAGTTGGAGCCTGTCGTGAGCGTCGAGAGATTGTTGAAGTAGCTGTAGGTGCCCTCGAGACCGAGAATGGCATCGTACCATTGCCAGTTGCGGCCGACGAAGGCGCCAAAGTTGGTGCTCTGCGTATTGGTCTTGTTCATCAGCGACCAACTGGCCGTCGGCTGCTGCAGCACGCTGTCGCGGAAGATGAAATTGGTCAGGCCGACCACGCTCTGGCTGAAATCGGTCGCATCGGTCGTGTAGCCGCCGTTGACGCCGACATAAGCGCCGTCCCAATTGTGTGTCGTCTTGGACAGGCCGTCGGTGAAGCCGCCGCGCAGGACGGGCAGATCGGGCATGTCGGCCGCGTGTGCGGCGGACACAGATCCGAACACCGCCGCCACCAACCAAAACCTACGCATTGCAACGCTCCATCGAACTCCAACTCTCGAGCGTGATCATGGCTCGTTAACCTTAACCAATGGTTGCGTCTGAGGTTTTCGTCGCCGCTCGCCATGAAAAAAATGCAAAGCAAAACGGCGCGGGATGATCCCGCGCCGTTAAGAAACGTTAAGCGATGAGGCCTAGCGATCAGCCCTTGGTGACGAGCGGCGGCGGCGCATAGGCCGGCGGGGCGTTGAGTTCCCAGCGCACGCCGAGCTTCACGTCGTGCGAGGTGATGTCTTTGAACTGGAACGGCGCGTGCGTGGTGTTGGTCACGCCGTCGAACGAGTAGCTCGCACCGGTCATGCCGCTGCCCATGTCGACGTAGCTGTAGGCGAGTTCGAGCACGAGGTTCGGATTGACGTGGTACGCGAGACCGGCATGCGCGGCCCAGGCGAAATTCCATTTCGAGGCGGCGCCGGCGTAGTTGAGGCTGCGGCCCTGGCCGCCCGCGCCGATGCTGTCTCCCGAGTCGGTGAAGTCGCCGACGGTGACGCGCGCGGTACCAACGCCGGCACCGATGAACGGCGTGACGCACCACCAGGTGCCGAGATCGACATAGGCGTTGGCGAGGAACAGCAGTTCCGACTTGGTCGCCGTATAGGCGTCGGTGCCTCTGAAGCCAGCGCCGGGACCCACACCGGTCACGACATCGAGGCCGGTGAAGGTCGACTTGCCACGATACTGGCCGGTGACGTCGGCGCGGAACCAGTTGTTGAAGCGGTAGCCGGCACCGAGGTCGAAGATGCCCGCGCTGCTGAAGTTTCCGGTCTGGTTGACGTTCACGTTGTTGTAGGCGGCGGCGTTGGTGTCGAGAACGCGGTCGACGCGCTGGTTGCTGAAGCCGACGTCGCCGCGGAGATACCAGCCACCGAAATCGGCGGGCGGGGCGGGCGGCGCGTACATGGGGGGCGGTGCCGCGATCGGCATATCGGCGGCGAACGCCATCGACGAGATCAGTGATGCCGCACCCGCGGCAAGGAGAGACTTAACGCTACGCATTGGCTTCGTCCTTATGGCCGGTGAGACAAAATGCAGATGCCTCACGTTCTGGAAACTCACAGGCGGACGATGGCAGCAAATGCTTAAGCGCCACTTAACCCTAATTTTTAAGGTTGATTTTTTCTGAGCGCACACGCCGATGCGGCGCAAGCGTTGCAAAAATGCGGCAGGTCCATTCTTGTTAACGCGTTTTCTCGCCGCGAACCGGTGTCAACTTCGCGGGAAAACGCTTTGGCTGCCGCAATTGCTAACGATGTATGAAGCCGCAATGCAGCGAAGCCGAATTCGTTAACGCTTGTGCTGCGGCAGCCTGGGCAGGAACACCGCAAGCAGCCCGATCGCCGGCAAATAGGCGCAGACCTGGTAGACGAATGCGATGGAGGTGTGGTCGGCGAGCTTGCCGAGCACGGCGGCGCCCAGGCCGCCGATGCCGAAGGCGACGCCGAAGAACACGCCCGAGATCATGCCGAAGCGATGCGGCACCAGCTCCTGCGCGAACACGATGATCGACGACGTCGTCGAGGAGATGATCAGGCCGATGATCACTGACAGCACCGCGCTCGCGTAGAGCCCGGCATAGGGCAAGGCCAGCGTGAACGGCAGCGCGCCGAGGATCGAGATCCAGATCACGATCTTGCGGCCGAAGCGATCGCCTAAGGGTCCGCCGAAGAACGCGCCGGCGGCGTTCGCCGCAAGGAAGATGAAGAGATAGAGTTGCGCAGTCTGCGTCGACACGCCAAAGCGGTCGATCAGATAGAAGATGTAATAGCTCGACAGGCTCGAGACGTAGAGCTGCTTCGAGAACAGCAGCGCCACCAGCACGGCAAGCGCGACCGCGACGCGGCGTGAACTCGGCGCATCAGGATGAGCCTGAAGCGGCGCGAACTTCTTCGCGGTGATTTGCGGCTTGTACCAGCGGCCGATGCGCCAGAGGATGACGATCGCAAGGAATGCGATCGACGAGAACCAGGCGATGCTGCCCTGCCCGAACGGCACGACGATGAGAGCGGCCAGCACCGGCCCCATCGAGGTGCCGAAACTGCCGCCGAGCTGGAACACCGATTGCGCAAAGCCGTAGCGCCCGCCCGAGGCAAGCCGCGCGATGCGCGCCGATTCCGGGTGAAACACCGCCGAGCCGAGACCGACCAGCGCGGCGGCGACGAGGATGACCAGATATTGATGCGCAGCGCTGAGCAGCAGCAGGCCGAAGAAGGTCGAGGCCATGCCGATCGATAGCGAGTAAGGCTGCGCCTTCTTGTCGGTGTAGTGGCCGACCACCGGCTGCAGGAGCGAGGCCGTGAACTGGAAAGCCAGCGTGATCATGCCGATCTGCGCGAAGTCGAGCGCGTAGGTGTCCTTCAGGATCGGATACACCGAGGCGATCAGCGACTGCATGGTGTCGTTGAGGAAGTGCGAGAACGAGATGCCGGCGAGCACGATATAGGCCGGCCCCGCGCTCGCCTTGGCAGCAGCAGGCGCGACGTCGCTGACGACGACGGGTTCGGTCAGCGTTTCCTCTGAGACGACGACAGGCTTGTTCACTCGAGCATCCCGGCAGGCACGGCAGATTGCCGCCATATGCTGGGTACGATGCTGGCGGCGGCCGAACCACCGCCAATCGCAAATGGCTGGGATGCGCGTCTTACCCTCTCCCCCTGTGGGAGAGGGTGGCTCGCCGCATTAGCGGCGAGACGGGTGAGGGGTCTGTGTCCGCGCGTGGTAATGCATCGAGTTCGCGGATAGAACCCCTCATCCGGCGCTTCGCGCCGCCATCTCCCACAAAGGGAGAAGGAAGAAAGTCACGCCGCCTCCTTCATATCGCCATTCACCAGCTTGCGCGCAGCACGTTCGGCTTCGCGGGCGTTGCGGAAGAGCTGACCTTCGAGGCGATTGAATTGGTGGGACGAGGCGAAGAAGCAGTAGCCGCCCTGACCGCGAACGACGATGCCCGCGGTCTCTGAGTTAACTTCGATGATGTAGCTGTCCGGCATGGCCCGTGGATTCCTCAGTGCGGGCAAATAACGGCATGTCTGCCCAAAGGTTCCTCGGGCAAATCGGCCGCTTTCACCCCGAATCGACGAGCGTTTGAGTACGCCGGGACCTCATCCGTTTTATGACCCGTTCTTGGCAAAGAAGCGACGCGTTGACTCATCCGTGCCGCGTTTCGCGGGCCTGCAAGTTTTCGTGAGATGAGACAGAGCGCCGCGCGCGATTACGTCGCGATCGGCGGATCATTGCGCTGGATCATTTGCGGATGACCATTGTCGTCGATCGAGACATAGGTGAAATTCCCGTCAGTCACGAGGATCGGTTGCAGCTCGCGCCGGCGCAGCGCCCAGGCTTCGAGATGGACGGTGAGCGAGGTGCGGCCGACCCGCACCAGATTGGCATAGACCGAGACGAGATCGCCGACATAGACAGCTTTGCGAAAATTCATCGCCTCGATCGCGACCGTGACGGTGCGCGACTTCGCGACCTTCGAGGCGAACACGCCGCCGCCGACATCCATCTGGCTGAGCAGCCAGCCACCGAAGATGTCGCCATTGGCATTGGTGTCGGCCGGCATCGCCAGCGTGCGAATGCAGAGATCGCCGCTCGGCTCGGTGTCGGAGCTGACAGAGGTATGCATAGTCGTTTCGGTCATGGTTTTCTCCCGCGGCGCTTGGCTCTGGATACAAAGCCCGGTCGCTTGGCGCAACATCGGCGGGAAGACCAGCTTGCGCTATCCGATCGGTCCCAGCTCCTCGACGAGGCTGGCATCGTTGAGTTTGCGTTGCCACTCCGCATCGTCGGCCCGCGGCGCGCGCCCGGTCGTCGCCGTCACCAACCGCTCCAACCTGCTCCAAAGCCGGATCCGATCACACGGATAGTTGGCCCAGCCATTGATGACACAATAGCGAACGGTGTGGTCCTGGTGGTGACGCCAATGATGTACGGGTGAGCACACCAGATGCAACCGTTGCGCCAGCCGCAACGGCGGCGGGCGGACCGACCAGTGCGCGAGATTGTGAAAGCTCATGCCAAATAGCATGCACGTCGCAGTCACGAGCCAGACGATCATCAACGCATAGCTCAGCGCAGAGACCGGGACCAACGCCGTGACGGCAGCCGCAGTCCCGAACACAACGGCGCTCGGCGCGGCGCCGAGGGAGGCCTGATCGAGGAATTCGTAAAGCAGGACGTGGCTCGGATGACTGTGATGCTCCCGCGTGATCGCAATGCCACGGCCGAGCATCTCCTCGTCGAGCCAGGTGTCCACCACCCAATGCACCAGCCCCGAGAATAAGTCGGCGAGGAAGTAGCCGACCAAGAGCGACACGATCAGCCAGGGCCAGCGCAATCCCGCCGCGTGGTAATATCCTGCGAGATAGACCGCGCAACACAGGATCACGACGGCATCAGCCGCGCAGCACAGCCGGGTGATGATGATCTCGCGCAGGGTCGCGTGCTTGAAGAACGGGATCGTCGGCATTGGCGATACTCCCACAGGCATGCACTACCCATGCAGCATCTTATGCTGACTGCCCCTTACTTGAAATGGTCCCAGCCCGGGTCGGGCGCGAAGCGCTCGCCGAATCGCTCGGCCAGGGTGCGCAAGGTGGATACGATATTTTCCACGCCGCGCGTGCGTGCATAGTTCAGGGGACCACCGCGGAACGGGGCGTAGCCGGTGCCGAAGATCATGGCGCCGTCGACCGCATCGCCATCGTCGACGATGCCTTCGCGCAGGGCTGTGACGCAGACATTGGACATCGGCAGCACCAGGCGGTCGATCATCTGGTCGGTGACGCGTGGACCGGTCTCGGGCAACGGCGCCTTCTCGGCCTTGCCGTCCTTCCAGACGTAAAAGCCCTTGCCGGACTTGCGACCGAGCTCGCCCTTGGCGACCTTCTCGCGCAGCCAGGCCGGCGTCGGCGGCAAGAGGTCGCCGAACTTGGCGCGGAGCATGTCGCCGACATCGAGGCAGATGTCGAGGCCGACCTGGTCGGCGAGCTCGATCGGCCCCATCGGCATGCCGAATTGTTCGGCCGCGGCGTCGATCAGGCGCTGGTCGGTCTTCTCGTCCAGCATCACCATGGCTTCCAGCATGTAGGGCGTCAGCGCGCGGTTGACGAGGAAGCCGGGCGAGCTCTTCACCGACAATGGCAGGCGGTCGATCGCGCCCACGAACGCCAGCGCCTCCTTCAGCACCTGGGCGTCGTTGCCGTCATGGCTGACGACCTCGACCAGTTGCAGCCGCGACACCGGATTGAAGAAATGCAGCCCGACAAGCCGCTCTGGCCGCGCCAGCGTGGTGCGCAAATCCTGCAGCGGGATGCTCGACGTGTTGGTCGCCAGGATCGCGCCCGGTTTCATCCTGGGCTCGAGGCCGGCATAGACCTTCTGCTTGAGCTCGAGCTTTTCCGGCACCGCCTCGATGATGAGGTCGGCGTTGCGGACGCCCTCGCCGTCCATGTCGGGGATCAGCCGATCGAGGGCGTCGCGCACCTCGGTGGCTTTACGGATAATCTTGCCGTAGAGCTCGGCGGCGCGCTTCACCGCGCCCGCGATCGGTTCGGCCTTCATGTCGGCGAGCGAAACCCGCAGCCCCTGCCCGGCGACCCAGGCCGCGATATCACCGCCCATGGCGCCGGCGCCGATGACGTGGACATGCTTGACCATGTTGCCGCTGCCGGCCGCCTTCTTCATCTGCTCGCGCAGGAAGAAGACGCGGATCAGATTCTGCGCGGTCGGCGTCACCATCAATTTGGCGAAGGAGGCCTGCTCGGCCTTCAACATCGCGGCCTTGCTGCCGCCATGCGTCTCCCAGAGATCGATCAGCGCGTAAGGCGCCGGATAATGCTGTCGCGGTGCGGCTTCCGCGGCCTTGGTGCGCATGCGCTTGGCAAGCAGCCCGCGCACCGGGCCGAGATTGGCCGCACGGGTGAGCAGGCCGGGCTTCGCCCGCTTCAGGCGGCCGAACAGCACGTCCTTCACGGCGCCGCGGACGTGACGCTCCTGCGTCACGCTGTCGACGAGGCCGAGCGCCTTGGCACGACGTGCATCGATGGTGCGGCCGGTCAGCATCAGCGCCATCGACTGGGTCGGATTGACCAGCGCCGTGAAGCGCGCGGTGCCGCCGAGGCCGGGATGCAGGCCCAGCATCATCTCCGGGAAGCCGAACCGCGCGCCATCGATCGCAATGCGCGACTGGCAGGCGAGCGCGACCTCGAGCCCGCCGCCGAGGCAGAAACCGTGGATGACCGCGACCGTCGGCAGCTTGAGCGCTTCGAGATGATCGACCACCGCGTGCGCGGCGCGGATCCGCGTTTCCACCGCCTCCGGATCGGACGCACCGCGGAATTCGTTGACGTCGGCCCCGGCAATGAAGCCGGACGGTTTTGCCGAGCGGATCACGAGGCCGGCGGGACGCTCGGTCTCGATCGTGGCGAGCACCGCGTCGAACTCCTCCATCACTTCGGCGGAGAGCGTATTGGCGCTTGCGCCGGCGCGATCGAACAGCAGCCATGCGACGCCGTCGGCATCGCGCGTTAGCTTGAAGTTCTTGTAGGGACCATCCGCCGCGGGTGGGGGCCCGAGCGAAAGCACGCGGTCGCCGAGCGCGGTCATGATTTTCGAATCCATCGTCACACCGCCTCGATCAGCATGGCACCGCCGAGGCCGCCGCCGATGCATTCGGTGGCGATCCCGCGCCGGGTGCCGAGACGCTTCATCGCGTTGACGAGATGCAGCACGATGCGATTGCCTGATGTGCCGACGGGATGACCGAGCGAGATGGCACCGCCATCGACGTTGAGCTTTTCACGGTTGATCTCGCCGGCGGCGCCGTCGAGCTTGAGAATCTCGCGGCAGAATTTGTCGTCGTTCCAGGCGGCGAGGCAGCCGAGCACCTGCGTCGCAAAGGCCTCGTTCAGCTCCCAGGTCTCAACATCCTGGAGGGTGAGGTTGTTGCGGGTCAGCAGCGGCGTCGCCGACATCACGGGGCCGAGCCCCATGATGCTCGGGTCCAGCGCCGCCCAATGGCTGTCGACGATCGCGGCCTTCGGCGTCAGCTTGTGTTTTGCGACCGCCGCATCGGAGGCCAGGATCACCCAGGACGCGCCGTCGGTGATCTGCGAGGAATTGCCTGCGGTGACCTGGCCCCAGGGCCGCTCGAATACCGGCCGAAGCTTTGCCAGCGTCTCGGCCGTCGAGTCAGGGCGTACGCCATCGTCATGGTCGAAGAACTTTCCGTCGCGGGAGAACGCGGTCTCGACCTCGCCTTTTAGATAGCCCGCGCCTTGCGCGTGAGCGAGCCGGCGATGGCTCTCGGCGGCATAGGCATCCGACTGCGCGCGGGTGATGCCGAAGAGATGGCCGACGACTTCGGCGGTTTGTCCCATGTTCAGTTCGGTGATGGGATCGGTCAACCCACGCTCCAACCCGATGATCGGCTTGAGATAGCGCGGCCGCAGCTTGAATGCCGCAGCGAGCTTCGCGGCTACGCCCTTGGCGGTGGCAAGACCTGCGAACCAGCGCACGCCGGAATTCGGCCAGACCAGCGGCGCGTGACTGAGCGCCTCGGTGCCGCCGGCCAAGATCATGTCGGCATGACCTTCGCGGATGTAGCGGTAGGCGGTGTCGATCGACTGCATGCCGGAGCCGCAATTGATCTGCACGGTGAAGGCCACCATGTCCTCGCCCATGCCGAGGCGGAGCGCGGCGACGCGTGCCGGGTTCATCTCGTCGGCGATGACGTTGACGCAGCCGAGGATGACCTGGTCGAAATCATCAGGCGAGAACGGCTGGCGCGCCAGAAGCGGTCGCCCGCATTGCACGGCGAGATCGACAGGCGTGAACGGACCCGGCCCGGAGCGCGCCTTCAAGAACGGCGTCCGGCTGCCGTCGACGATGAATACCGGTCGTGCCATCAGCTCGCCGCCCTCTGTTCACCGAGTTCCTGGAAGAACTGATGCACGTCGCCGGTTTTCTTGTAAATCGGCGACAGTGCCTCCGGAGCGAAATCGTCGACCTCGATGACTTTCGTGACGGCTGCTTGAGCGGCAGCGAGCTGCTCGCCTTCTGCCTGCGTGATCACGCCCTTTGTCACCGCGTCCTTCCAGTCCCGGACATGCGCCGCGCGCATGCGCTTGGCAATGGCGTCGGTCGCCGCGACCAGCTTGAACGCGCGCTCCAGCCGCGCAAAGCCGCTGTCGTCGTCGACATGGGCAAGATCCGGCGTGAGACGCTCGCGCGCGGCCGTGGGCTCCAGCACAATGCTGGCGCATTGGTGCACGACCCGGTCGGACGGGCCGAGCACGCGCGCGCCGAACGGCTGAACCACGAGCTTGAGGATGACGGCGACGAAGCGGTTCGGCAGGTTGGCAAGGATTTCGGCGAACCTCGCCTCGATGGTCTTGAAGCCCGTCGCCATGCACCATTCCAGCGCGGCAAAATCCTCCTTCTGCCGCCCCTCATCCTGCCAGCGCTTCAGTGCGGCAGACAGGAGGTAGAGCTCGGAGAGGATGTCGCCGAAGCGCGCCGACAGCATCTCCTTGCGCTTGAGCGCGCCGCCGAGCGTCAGCAGCGCCATGTCGGCGCAAAGCGCGAACGCTGCGGAGTGGCGCGAGAGCTGGCGGTAGAACGGCGTGGCATCGCCCGCATCGGGCGCCAGCGCGAAGGCACCGAAGGTCCAGCTCCGGCCGAAGGCGCGGAATAGAGTCCGGAAACTATGGCCGACATGTTTCCAGAACGCCGTATCGAATGCGGTGAGCCCGCGCTCGTGATCGGTGTCCGCAAGCGCGTTCATCTCGTCGAGCAGATAGGGATGGGCGCGGATCGCGCCCTGCCCGAACACAATGAGATTGCGGGTCAGGATGTTGGCGCCCTCGACCGTGATGCCCACGGGCACGGCGCGGTGCAGGTTGCCGATATAGTTTTGCGGGCCGTCGATCACGGCCTTGCCGCCGTGGATGTCCATGGCGTCGTCGACCGCGATGCGCATCCGCTCGGTCGCGTGCAGCTTCATGATGCCTGAGATCACGGCGGGGTGGACGCCGGCATTCAGTGCCGCGCAGGTGAGCCGCCGCGCCGCATCGAGCTGATAGGCAGTGGCAACAATGCGCGCCAGCGGCTCCTCGACGCCCTCGAACTTGGAAATGGAGATGCCGAACTGCTCGCGAATGCGGGCGTAAGCACCGGTGGTGCGCGCGGCATAGGCGGCACCGGCTGCGGAGAGCGACGGCAGCGAGATGCCGCGACCGGCGGCGAGCGCCGTCATCAGCATCTTCCAGCCTTGTCCCAGCCGTGCCTCGCCGCCGATGACGTAGTCGAGCGGAATGAAGACGTCGCGGCCCCAGTTCGGGCCGTTCTGGAAAACCTGCATCGACGGCAGATGGCGGTGGCCGATCTCGACGCCGGGCAGGTTGGTCGGGATCAGCGCGACGGTGATGCCGAGCTCTTCCTGGTTTCCGACGAGATGATCGGGATCATAGGCCTTGAAGGCGAGACCCAGCAGCGTCGCGACCGGCCCGAGCGTGATGTAGCGCTTGTGCCAGTTCAGCCGGAGACCTGTGACCTCGCGGCCTTCGAACACACCCTTGCAGATGATGCCGGTGTCGACCATCGAGGCGGCATCGGAGCCGGCTTCCGGGCTGGTCAGGCCGAAGCAGGGAATGTCGCGGCCGTCGGCCAGCCGCGGCAGCCAGCGCTCCTGCTGTGCCTTGGTGCCAAAGCGCATCAGCAGCTCGCCGGGACCGAGCGAGTTCGGCACCATCACGGTGACGGCGGCCGCGATCGAGCGGGTCGAGATTTTTCGCACCACTTCCGAATGGGCATAGGGCGAGAAACCGAGCCCGCCGAACTCCTTCGGGATGATCATACCGAAGAATTTTTCGCGCTTGATGAAGGCCCAGGCGTCCTGCGGCAGATCGCGCCATTCCCAGAAGATCTTCCACTCGTCGAGCATGGCGCAGAGCTCATCGACGGGACCGTTGAGAAAGGCCTGCTCCTCGGCGGTCAATGTCGCCTGCGGGATCTTGAGGAGCTTCGACCAGTCGGGGTTGCCGGTGAAGAGATCGGCGTCCCACCAGACGTCGCCGGCCTCCAGCGCCTCGCGCTCGGTGTCGGACATCGCCGGCAGCACGCCGCGCGCCCAGGAGAAGATCGGCTTGGTGACGGTGTCGCGGCGGAAGCTCATGGCGGACCTCATGCATCGGCGCGGGTAGCAGGCATTTTAGCGGAAAGTGGCCGGGAGGGGTGAGCACTTCGCCTGCAAAAGGATGCGAAATTGACGCGGCCGGGCGGCCGCCCCCGGGGGCGATAACGGCCGGGGCGTGGGGGCGGTTCCGGGAGGGGTAATGGGGCCGAATGTCTCCCCACGTCATTCCGGGGCACGCGAAGCGCGAGCCCGGAATCCATCGTGCGGCAGCGTCGGTCGATGAATGGATTCCGGGTTCGACGCTGCGCGACGCCCCGGAATGACGGCGAGAGAGGCCGCGCCTAATCCGGCCGGACCATCTCGAACATGTTTTCCGGCTTGATCTCGAAATAGTCGCCGCGGCGCCCTGCACGCATGATCGGGCGGGCTGCGGCGGTCTGGTAGACGCCGTCCTTGATCATGGCCTTGTCGATGTGGACGGCGACGACCTCACCCAGCGTCAGCCAGGCGTCGGCTTCCTTGCCGTTGGCACCCTTGAGGCGGATGATGTCGGACAGTTTGCACTCGAACGCGACCGGGCTCTCGCCCACGCGCGGCACGTCGACGAGCTTGCCGGGTACCGCGGTCAACCCCGCGAGCTTGAACTCGTCGACTTCGGGCGCGACATGCGCGGCGGTTGCGTTCATGTGCTTGGCCAGATCCATCGTCGCGAGATTCCAGACGAACTCCCCGGTCTGCTGGATGTTCTCGACCGAGTCTTTCCAGTTGGTGGAGGAGAAACCGATGATCGGCGGCACGTAAGCGAAGGCGTTGAAGAAGCTGTAGGGCGCGAGGTTGACGTGGCCCTTGCTGTCGCGCGAGGAGATCCAGCCGATCGGCCGCGGCGCGATGATGGCGTTGAAGGGGTCGTGCTTGAGGCCGTGGCCCTTGGAGGGCTCGTAGAAGTGCAGGTCTTTGTCGGTCACGCTGGCTCTCCACTCACCGTCATTCCGGGGCGATGCGAAGCATCGAACCTGGAATCTCGAGATTCCGGGTTCACGCTACGCGCGCCCCGGAATGACGGCAGCTGTGCTTATAGGAAAAATCTCCCTGCCCCGTCAGTGGCGCGGCGACAGGCCCGCAATGACGAAATCGATCATCTGGTCGATGGTCGGGCCCGGCTTGGTGGCGCACTGGGCGATCATCTGGGGATGGAAGAAGCGCATCATCGCGGTACAGGCGCACAGCGCGGCCAGTTGCAGGTCCGGCGCCTCGAACTCGCCGGTGGCGGCGCCTTGCGCAATCATCTGGCCGACAAAGCCGGCGATGCACTCCATGTGACTGACGCAGACGTCCCAGTCCTCCTGCATCGCGATCTCGACCATCTCGTGCAGCTTGGAATCGCCGACGTAGCGCTCGGTGTTCATGCGATGGACGGTGGTGAGCAACTCACGGAAGCGCTCCAACACCGGACCGGGCTTGGCCACGATCCGCTGCGCCTCCAGCTCGACTTCGCCCATCAGCGAACGGGCCACCGCCTGGTGAATCGCCTTCTTCGATTCGAAGAAGCGATAGACGTTGGCGGGGCTCATCCGGAGCTCCTTGGCGATGTCCCCGACCGTCGTCTTCTGATAGCCGATCACGCGGAACAGCCGCTCGGCTACCTCGAGAATGCGATCCCGGGTGTCACCTTCGATATGTTCCGAAATCAGGGCCATCAGTCAGGACTCGTTCCTCGGTAGTCTTCTCATTTATTCAGCCGCTTCAGCAAGCGGAATTGCGTGCTGGTCATCGCTCCCATGCTGCGGCGCGGCAGGTTGTTCCGGCGTCCCGGCCTCGTCCAGGCTCTTTCTGAACCACAGGGCATAGAGGCCCGGCAGGTACAGCAATGTCAGGAAGGTCGCGACGAACAGTCCGCCCATGATGGTGATCGCCATCGGGCCCCAGAACGCCGAGCGCGACAGCGGTATCATGGCGAGGATGGCGGCGAGCGCCGTCAGCACCACCGGACGGGCGCGGCGGACCGTCGCCTCCACGATCGCCTCCCGGCGGGTCAAGCCATGAGAAACATCGGTCTCGATCTGGTCGACCAGGATGACCGTGTTGCGCATGATCATGCCGGCGAGCGCGATCAGGCCGAGCAGCGCCACGAAGCCGAACGGGGCGTTGGCGACGTTGAGGCCGAAGGAGGCGCCAACGATGCCGAGCGGCGCGGTCAGGAACACCAGGAAGAGGCGCGAGAAGCTCTGCAGCTGGATCATCAGCAGCGTCAACATCACCATGACCATCACCGGGAAGAGGATGAAGATCGAGGCATTGCCCTTGGCGGATTCCTCGAACGCGCCACCCGGCTCGATCCGGTAGGCCGGCTCGAGATTGTCCTGAATCGCCTTCAACTTCGGCGAGATCTGGTTGGTGACGTCAGGGGCCTGCACGCCGTCGACGACGTCGGAGCGCACCGTGATCGCCATGTCGCGGTTGCGCCGCCACATGATCGGCTCCTCGTGGGCGTATTCGATCTTGGCGATCTGCTGCAGCGGCACGGCCACGCCGTTCTTCGAGGTGATGGTGAGATCGCCGACGCCGCCGAGGTCGAGACGTTCGGACGGGATCGCACGGGCGACCACGCCGACCTTCTCGATTCCGTCACGCACGGTCGTGACCTGCGCGCCGGAGATCAGCATCGACAGCGCCTGCGAGACGTCCTGCGGGGTCAGGCCCATGGCGCGGGCGCGGTCCTGGTCAACGACGAGCTTGAGGTAGGGCGACTGCTCGTTCCAGTCGAGCTGGACGTCCTTGACGTTCTTGTTCTCGCGCATGACGTCGCGAACCTGATAGGCGATCTCGCGCACCTTGTTCGCGTCAGGCCCGATCACGCGGAACTGCACGGGGAAGCCGACAGGCGGACCGAAATTGAACCGGTCGACGCGCACGCGCGCCTCCGTCAGCATGCCATCGGCAACCGCACCCTCGATCTTGGCCTTGACCCGTTCGCGCGCCTCGACGCCCTTGGCGACGATGACGATCTCGGCGAAGGATTCGTTCGGAAGCTGAGGGTTGAGGCCGAGCCAGAAGCGCGGCGACCCCTGGCCGACATAGGACGTGTAGGTCTCGATATCCTTGTCGTCCTTCAGCAGCGTTTCGGCCTTCTTCACCGCCTTCTCGGTGACGTTGAAAGCGGTACCCTCGGGCAGGCGCAACTGCAGGAATAGCTCGGGCCGCTCCGACAGCGGGAAGAACTGCTGCTGGACATGGCCGAAGCCGACGATGGAGGCGATGAACACGCCGACGGTCGCGACCACTACGGTGATGCGATGATTGACGCACCATTGCACGATGGCGCGCAAGCCGCGGTACATGCGGGTCTCGTAGACCGCATGCGGATCGTGGTTGGCATGTACCTTGATGTTCGGCAGCAGCTTGACGCCGATATAGGGCGTGAAGATCACCGCCACGAACCAGGACGCGACCAGCGCGATCGCCACGATCCAGAAGATGCTGCCGGCGTATTCGCCGACCGCCGAATTGGCGAAGCCGATGGGGAGGAAGCCAGCGGCCGTGACCAGCGTTCCCGTGAGCATCGGAAACGCAGTTGATTCCCAGGCAAAGGACGCCGCACGCATGCGATCCCAGCCCTGCTCCATCTTCACCACCATCATCTCGACTGCGATGATGGCGTCGTCGACGAGCAGGCCGAGCGCGATGATCAGTGCGCCGAGCGTAATACGGTGCAGGTCGAGCGACATCGAATTCATGACGATGAATACGATGCCGAGGACCAGGGGCACGGACAGCGCGACCACGATGCCGGTGCGCCAGCCCAGCGCCAGGAACGAGACGAACAGCACGATGACGAGCGCTTCCATGAAGGAATGCACGAACTCGCCGACGGCGTGCTCGACCACCTTGGGCTGGTCGGCGATCAGCGAGACGTTCACGCCTTGCGGCACCGCCTTCATGAATTCCGCGGTCGCCTTCTCGACCTCCTTGCCGAGCTCGAGGATGTTGGCGCCCTTGGCGGTGACGACGCCGATGCCGATCGCGGGCTTGCCTTCCTGGCGGACGACGAAGCTCGGCGGATCGACATAGCCGTGGGTGACGGTGGCGATGTCGCCGAGGCGGAACACGCGGCCGTTGCTCTCGACCGGGGTCTCGGCCACGGCCTTGGCACCATCCAGCGCACCGGTGACGCGCAGCGGCACACGCTGCGACGAGGTCTCGACCGTACCGGCCGGCGTCACATTGTTCTGCTTGGCGAGCGAATCGAACAGCGCCTGCGGCGTGATGCCGAGCGTGGCGAGCTTGGCATGCGAAAACTCGACGTAAATGCGCTCATCCTGGTTGCCGTACATGTCGACCTTGGTCACACCGGGCACCTTGAGGAGGCGCTGGCGGAAACCTTCGGCAACCTTCTTGAGCTGGGCGTAATCGGCGCCGTCGCCGGTCATCATGTAGAGGATGGAATCGACGTCGGAGAACTCGTCATTGACGACGGGTCCGAGAATCCCCGCGGGCAGCTGGCCCTGCACGTCGACCAGCTTCTTGCGCAGCAGATAAAACAGGTACGGCACGTCCTTGGGCGGCGTGGAATCACGGAAGGTGACCTGAAGCGCGGTGAAGCCGGGCTTGGAATAGGTCTGCACCTTCTCGAAATAAGGCAGCTCCTGGATCTTCTTCTCGATGGGATCGGCGACTTGGGCCTGCATCTCCTGCGCGGTCGCACCCGGCCACAGCACGGAGACGTTGACGACCTTCACCGTGAAGAACGGATCCTCGGCGCGGCCAAGCTTCTGATAGGAGAAGAAGCCGGCGACGCCGAGCACGAGCATCAGGAACAGGACCAGCGTCGGATGGCTGACGGCCCAGGCCGAAAGATTGAAGCGCTTCATCGCACTCTCCGGAAAAAACGATCCAATTGCCACGAGCGACAGCCGCTCTGTTCAAACCGTCGTCGCGAGGCAGCGAAGCAATCCAGGGGGCTGGGCAGGTTCTGGATCGCTTCGCCGCTTCAGCCTTTGCGTAGGGGCAAAGGCAGAAGCTCACCTCACACGACGTAACTCGACTTTCTTGTCATTCCGGGATGGTCCGAGGACCAGACCCGGAATCTCGAGATTTTCAGGCGCGCGCACCATAGTTCGATGCTGCGCATCGCCCCGGAATGACTGGACTAGAAGGACAGTGACGACACGACCCGCACCTTCTGGCTGGGATCGAGCTTCTGCACGCCAAGGGCAACGATCTTCGCGCCCTCTTCCACTCCGCCTGTGATGACGACGTCGTTGCTGTCGTAGGACTTCACCGCGACAGGCTTGAGCGTGACCGCGCCGTTGTCGTCGACGACGAAGAAGGATGGCTTGCCGCCTTCGTTGAACAGCGCCGACAGCGGCAGTCGCGCCACGCGCTCGGTGGCGGCGTCCGACAGTGTCAGCGTCGCGGTCATGCCGAGCGCGACCTTATCGTCGGCCTCGGGCAGCGAGAATTTTGCCAGATAGGTGCGCGTAGCCGGATCCGCGGTCGGCGCGATCTCACGCAGCTTCGCGACGTACTTCTTGTCCGGCTCCGACCAAAGAGTGACGCTGGCGACGCCCGACTTGGCGCGTCCAACCAGCGTCTCAGGGATCGCGACGACCGCTTCCTTTTCGGCAAAGCGGGCGACACGGATCGAAGCCTGGCCCGCGGCGACCACCTGGCCGGGCTCGATCAGCGTTGCGGTGACGACGCCACGGGCGTCGGCGTTGAGCGTCGCGTAGGAAAGGGAATTCTTGGTCAGCTCGACCGAGCGGATTGCACGGTCAAGGCGCGCACGAGCTTCGTCAGCGGCGGCGCGGCTGGAATCCATCGCAGCGTCCGTGGTCCAGCCCTTGGCCTTGAGATCCTTGGCGCGCTGCTCGGCCGCGGCGGCCTGCGCCAGCACACCGGTCGCGGCCGTCTGCTCGGCTTCGGCCTGCTCGGCCTGGAGCTTCAAATCGACCTCGTCGAGGGTCGCGAGCGCCTGGCCGATCTCGACGGTCTGGCCGACCTCCACCAGGCGTTTGGCAACCTTGCCGGCAACGCGGAAGCCGAGGTCGCTCTCGATGCGGGGCCTGATAGTGCCGACGAAGCTGCGCTCGGGGGTTTCGGCATCATAGTGGGCGGTCGCGACCAAAACCGGCCGCGGCGGCTCGGCCTTTTGCGCCACGGAATCGTTGCAGCCGGCCAGCGCCGCGGCCATCAGGGCCAGCGATACACCCGCCAAGAGCCTGGAATAGCTGGACAAAACGGACTGAACGAACATCGGAGGACACTCCTGCATCTCTGTTGAGAGGAATGTCGACTAATCACTGATGAAAGTCAATAATCGTCAGTTATCAGGAAAGCGTGATCGTTAAGGGGTGGTAAGGAGGGATTGGCCGGATCTCTGTTCTCCTGGTATGGTTACATGTAACCAACGGAGTCACCTGTGTCGTCCCCTTCTGACCCCAAGTCGTCGCGCGCGAAGGTCCGGGAGCATCGCGAGCGGCTCCGTGCGCAGGGACTCCGTCCGATCCAAATCTGGGTTCCTGACGTGCGTACAGCGTCCTTCAAGGCGGAAGCCCATCGCCAGTCACTGGCGGTCGCCTCGAGCACTCAGGAATATGACGATCAGGCTTTCATCGATTCCGTTTCCATTTTGAACGACGAATGAAGCGCGGCGAGATCTGGACACTCGCCGGCGGCAAAGACTACGCGGGAAAGCCGCGTCCTGTGGTCATCGTTCAGGATGACGGCTTCGACACCGCGAACTCAGTCACAGTTTGTGCCTTCACGACCAACGAGATCGAAGCACCTCTGTTTCGCCTGCTGGTCGACCAGACGGAACGCAACGGCCTGCGGGTGCCCTCCCGCCTGATGGTCGACAAAATCAGCACTGTGCCTAGGTCGAAGATCGGAAAGCTCGTCGGCCGGCTTGATGATGAGGATCTCTTGCGGCTCAACCGCGCGATGCTCGTCTTTCTCGGATTGGCTGGCGCGCAGAGAAACGCCGCCGCGGACTAAATTATCCGATAGCCCGGTTGGAGCGCCCGCTCCACCCGGGCTTCTGTAACGGGCCTTGGTTAGTCAATCCCTTTTTGCGTGATCCACTCG
>NZ_CAKZHY010000007.1 GCF_936928535.1 uncultured Bradyrhizobium sp.
GATGTCCATGCAGAGCTCGACGCACTCGTCGCAGATGAAGACCGTGGGACCCGCGATCAGTTTGCGGACTTCGTGCTGGCTCTTGCCGCAGAACGAGCAATATAGCGTGTTCTTGGAGTCGCTCGTGCCGACCTTACTCATTCATGTCTCCGTCCGCGGTTCGATCCCGCCCGCTCGATCGTCCCATCCCGAAACATTGACGGGTAAGGGACTCAAATAGAGCAAATTCCGTACCAAAAAAGACCCTACGCGTTACATCCCGTGCGAATCACGGTCACTCGACTCTCCGCGATCATAGCCGATCATTCGTAGCCAACCATGCTGTCACCCGACTATCAAGAATTCGCTAATCGGGGGTCGCCGGCTACCCGTTACAATACCGTGATTTGAGGCCTTGGCACGGGCGAAGTGACCGAAATCACCCCGACGTTGCTGGATTACCACGAAAAATGAGCACGAAAGCGGAACTTTCTGCTTGTCGCAGGGCGCAAAAATGGCCTTTTGCGCCCTCGCGAACGCGTCCTTAGCATGAACGCTGAGCTGACGATCCCCGCTAATCCCAAGGATCAAAGTTGCAGTCCCGGTAGTGCTACGGGGTCTTCGCAGACGCAACCTCTTCGGCGCGCTTGTCGATGACCTTGTCGACCAGACCGAACTCTTTGGCGTCGCTCGCGGTCAGGAACTTGTCGCGTTCCAGCGCGTCCTCGATCGACTTGTAGGTCTGGCCGGTGTGCTTCACGTAGATCTCGTTGAGCCGCTTCTTCAGGTTCAGGATTTCCTGCGCGTGCAGCATGATGTCGGTAGCCTGGCCCTGGAAGCCGCCCGAGGGCTGGTGAACCATGATGCGCGCGTTCGGCAGCGAGAAGCGCATGTCCTTCTCGCCGGCGCAGAGCAGCAGGGACCCCATCGAAGCCGCCTGGCCGGTGCACAGCGTCGAGACCGGGGGCCGGATGAACTGCATGGTGTCGTAGATCGCAAGGCCCGACGTCACCACGCCACCCGGCGAATTGATGTACATCGAGATTTCTTTCTTCGGATTTTCCGCTTCAAGGAACAGAAGCTGCGCGACGACCAGCGTCGACATGCCGTCCTCGACCGGCCCGGTCACGAAGATGATGCGCTCTTTCAACAGGCGCGAGAAAATGTCGTAGGCGCGCTCGCCACGGTTGGTCTGCTCGACCACCATGGGCACGAGGTTCATGTAGGTTTCAACCGGATCGCGCATGAGTCACCTAGGGTTTTAGAGGCGGACATCGCCAGTCTTGGCTGCCAGCTGGGCTGGCCGATGGACGTCCCGTGATGCAGGAAGTTGGTAGCGGTAGAACGCGTAGGTACCGACAGATATAGCCCAATTCGCGCCAGACAAGTGCGGAGCGAATTAAGGCTTAATCCATTCGCCCCTTGCGGCACTTCAAGCTGATTCTCGCAAAAACGCCCAGCCGGCCATCTGGCTAGCTGGGCCTGTTTGCTGATCATCCTTAACAGGAGGCTGCGTCAAAGCCTTCAGGCCGCAGTCTTTTCCTCGTCGTCCTTGTACAGGTCCTCGCGTGAAACCTTCTTCTCGGTCACGTTGGCAAGCTCGAGGATGAAGTCGACGACCTTGTCCTCGTAGATCGGTGCACGAAGCTGGGCCAATGCCTGGGCGTTGTTGCGATAGAAGTCCCAGACTTCCTTCTCGCGGCCCGGCATCTGGCGCGCACGCTCGATCACGGCGCGGCCGACTTCGTCGTCGGTGACGGTGATCTTGTTCTTCTCGCCGATCTCGGAGAGCACGAGGCCGAGCCGCACGCGGCGGTCGGCGATCTTGCGGTACTCTTCCTTCGCCTTGTCCTCAGTGGTGTCCTCGTCGGCGAAGGTCTTGCCGGCAGAATCCATCTCGGCCTTGACCGAGTTCCACATCAGATTGAACTCCTCGTCGACGAGCGAGGGTGGCGCCTCGAAGCGATGCGCCTCGTCGAGACGATCGAGCAGCGCACGCTTGACGCGCTGGCGCGTCGCACCGGCGAACTCCGCAGCCAGACGCTCGCGCGCAGCTTCCTTGAGCTTGTCGAGCGATTCCAGGCCGAGCGTCTTGGCGAACTCGTCGTTGATCTCGATATCCTGGGGCGCTTCGATCAGCGTCGCGGTGGTCTCGAACTCGGCCGGCTGGCCGGCGAGCTTCTCGCTCATGTAATTCTTGGGGAACGACACTTTCAGCGTACGCGTCTCGTTCGCGCCGATGCCCATGAGCTGCTCCTCGAAGCCTGGAATGAAGGTGTTGGAGCCGATCGCGACCTGGATGCCCTCGCCGGTGCCGCCCTCGAAGGCTTCGCCGTTGATGGTGCCCTTGAAGTTGATGGTGACGCGGTCGCCGGAAGCGGCCTTCTCGCCGTCGGCCTTGGCGGCATAGCCGCGGTTGGTGTCGGCGATGCGCTTGATCGCCTCGTCGACGTCCGAATCGGACACGTCGGCGACGGGCTTCTCGACCTGGAAGGATTTGAAGTCGGCCAGCGCGATGGCGGGGACCACTTCGATCGCGACCGTGTAGGTCAGATCGGTCTTGCCGTTCAGCAGCTCCTCGACCTCGGCCTGCTCGGTCGGCATCGTGATCTTCGGCTCGGTAGCGAGCTTGAAGCCGCGCTCGCTGAAGAGCTGGGTATTGGTGTCGCGGATGGTCTGGTCGATGGTCTCGGCCATCACCGAGCGGCCATAGACCTTCTTGAGGTGCGTGACCGGCACCTTGCCGGGACGGAAGCCGTTGAGGCGCACCTTGTCCTTGAGGTCGACGAGCTTGGCGCCAGCCTTGGCGTCGAGATCAGACGCGGGAACGCTGATTTTGAACTCGTGCTTCAAACCTTCCGAGAGGGTTTCTGTGACCTGCATGGCGTCCAATCTTCTTCTCGTTCGGTCCCGGCACGCTACCCGCGTCGGGACGCTGTCATTAATCGATCCGGCGCGAGGTAAAACACCTCAACGCCGGTGGTTCATCGAGCCCGGCTCCGAGCGGAAAAACATCCGCGCGGAGCAAGGCCCCAGTAATCCGTGCAAACGCGATAAGCGCTTGGTGCGGGCGGAGGGACTCGAACCCCCACAACTTTCGTCACTGGAACCTAAATCCAGCGCGTCTACCAGTTCCGCCACGCCCGCGTGAATTTGCATCAAGACCGGCCGCGATGCCGCGGGCGGCCGGGCTTATAGCATGTGCCCGACTGTTCGCAGCAAAAAAATGGCCCGATGGACGCACCCTTCAAGTAGGCACGATGGCTGGACTTATCCAGCGCCGCGTGGTCCGGATCGCACCATGACACTGCGGATTTTTGCCCCTGATCGGCGTCAGGTTTTGGCGGGACTGGGAGCCTCCCTCGGAGCCCCTGTGGCCGGGCTCTTGGCCGGCGGCGCAGCCCCGCTCCCGACCGCCCAGGTCCTTCTCCAGGCCAAGCCTGCAACGTTGGACTTGCGGCCGGGCCAGATGGCTACACCGATCTGGGAGCTCGCCGCCGCAAGCCATACCAGGGGCGTCCATCTCCGCCGTGGCGACATCTGTGAGGTGGTGTTTCGAAACGACCTGCCCGTGCCGCTGGCGCCGGCCTGGTATGGTCTCAATGGTGCCGCCCTCGCCGACCCCCATCGGGGGCGCGCGCCGACGGCCCCGGGAGCGACAGAAACATCAACGATCTCAATATCATCAGCCGGAACCCTGCTGGCTGACTTCCGCCTGTTCGAGGGTAGCCTGAAGCAGCCCGCGCGACCGCTTCCCATCATCGCCGAGGAGGCGGGCGGCGTCGCCGTCGACCGCGACGAGGTCCTGCTGATCGAGGAATGGCGTCTGCGACCGGATGGCACCGCGGTCCCGCCGGGCCAGGATCCGAAGGACACCACCCCGCTCTATACGATCAACGGACAGACCTCATTCGAACTCTCAGCCCAGGGCAACCAGCGGCTGCGGCTGCGCTTTATCAATGGCTCGCAACGTTCTGTCCTGGCGATCAAATTGGAGAACTGCGACGTCCAGGTCATGGCCCTGGACGGCCAGCCCGCCGAGCCGTTCCCGGCACGCAACGGCGCTCTCCTGCTGGCCCCGGGCACAAGGGCCGATGCGTTTGTGGATACGGCCAGAACGGCCCAGTTCCTCCTGCATGACGGCAAGGCGGCGCGCCGGATTGGGGCCCTCAGGGTCACCGGCTGGCAAGAGCGGCGTGCGCCTCTCCTGCAGCCGCGGCCGCTGCCATGGAACGATCTGCCCGAAAAGCTCGACCTCAAAGGAGCCCTGCGGCTGGACATCGCGCTCGGCGCGCCCGACAGCGGCTGGGCGCGGACGGCAAACTTCTCCACCGCCTCTGAGCCCGCCTTCCGCACCAAGGCCGGCCGCACCGTCGTGCTGGCCTTGAAGAACCCCGCCCCCGTCGCCAGCGTCTTCTCTCTGCATGGCCACCATTTCCGCCTGCTCGACAAGCTCGACGACGGCTGGAAGCCCTACTGGCTCGACACGCTCGCCATCGAGCCCGGCCAAATCGAGCGCATCGCCTTCGCCGCAACCTCGCCGGGCCGATGGCTGATCGAATCCGTCGAGACCGATTGGGCCGCACCGCGCCTGGTGCGCTGGTACGGCGTGGAGTGATCTATCGGCCTGCGCGTGTCCAAATGTAGCGGGCGTCGGGCTCCTTCTCTTCGTTCCGGGCGCCATCCGTTTCCTCGGCCAGCGTGAACCCGCGCCCTTCATAGAAGCGCCGCGCAGGCGCGTTGCGCTGGAAGGTCCAGAGCTCGAGCCGCTGGCGCGCGCCTTTGGCGATGTCGAGGAGTTCGGTGCCGATGCCGCGGCCATGTGCGGCCGCACGAACGTAGAGCTGCTCGATCCAGCCGTCACGAAACGCGATGATCCCGCAGAGTTCATCGCCGTCGAAATGTCCCCAGACGCGGCAGGTCGGGAAAACGCGCTCGCGATAGAACCAGCGGTCCTCATCCGGCGTGTGCAGCCCGGCGAGCCATGGCATCGCGTGATCGAACGCGATCCGATGGACTTGCGCCGCCGCGCCCATATCGGTGAGCGCGAGCTGCCTGGGCATCAATACTCGATCCCGAGCGCGTTATAGATGCGGCGGTGCACCGCCGGCAGCGTTTCGGTGAGATCTTCCGCGATCAGCCCCGGCCCGGCTTCGCTCGCGGCCTCGCCGTGCATCCAGACGCCGATGCTCGCCGCCTCGAACGCCGGGACGCCCTGCGCGAGGATCCCTGCGATGATACCCGACAGAACGTCGCCGGCACCGGCGGTGGCGAGCCAGGGTGGCGCATTGGCGGCGATGGTGGCGCGGCCGTCGGGCGCGGCGATCGTGGTGTCAGGCCCCTTCAACAGCACGACGGCGCCGGAGCGTTCGGCCGCGGCGCGCACGCGCTCGAGCTTCGAACGACCCGGAGTCTTGTTGCTGAGGTCGGAGAACAGGCGCGGAAACTCGCCCTCATGTGGCGTCAGCACCACGGCGGTATCCTGCGACGACTTGATCGATTCAAACAGGCGCTCGGGACTTGCCGCAAAACTCGTCAGCGCGTCCGCATCGAGCACCAGATGCCGCTGCGCGGCGAGCGCGGTATGAACCATGTCGGAGGTGCGATCACCAATTCCAGCTCCGGGACCGATCATGCAGGTGTTGTAGCGCTTGTCTCCCAGCAGCTCGCCGAACTCGACGGCGATGTCGACAGGACGCACCATGACCGCCGTCAGCGCGGCCGCGTTGATCGCAAGCGCGTCGCGCGGGGTCGCGAGCGTCACGAGGCCCGCGCCGGCGCGCAAGGCGCCCCGGGCGGCAAGCCGTGCAGCGCCGGTCGCTGCGGCATCGCCCGACACCGCCAGCACGTGGCCGCGTGCATATTTGTGGCCGTCGATACGCGGCACCGGGAAAGCGGCGGCCCAGAAATCCGGATCGTTCTCAAAGGTCTGCGGCGCGATCGCGTCGAGCACCTGCGCGTCGATGCCGATATCGGCGACGCGCACGCGGCCGCAATGCATGCGGCCGGGCAACAACAGATGCGCGAGCTTCTTGCGAAAGAAGGTGACGGTCTCGGTGGCGTTCACCGCCACGCCCAGCACGGCCGCGCTGGTGCCGTTGATGCCGCTCGGCAGGTCGACTGCCAGCACCGGGGCACCGTTGGCGTTGATCGCTTCGATCATCGCGCGCGCCTCGCCATCAACGGGGCGGCTGAGGCCCGCCCCGAACAGTGCGTCGATGATCAGCGCCGGCCTTCCGATCGCCTGCGGATTGAACGGCAGCACCGGATGCTTCCAGCCGCGCGCAGCCGAGGCCGCGTCGCCCTGGAGCTGGTCGCGCTCGCACATCAGGATGACCGAGACCTCGCGCCCTTGCGCGGCGAGCTCGGCAGCTGCGACAAAACCGTCGCCGCCATTGTTGCCGGGGCCGGCCACGATCAGGATTGGCCCCTCCTCCACCAGCGCATTGGCGGCCTCGGCAACCGCCTGGCCCGCGCTCAGCATCAGCTTGAAGCCGGGCGTGCCTGCCGCAATGCTGAGCTGGTCAGCGCGCTGCATCTCAGCGTTGGTCAATACTTCCATGCCACTTCCCTGGTCCAAACGCCCTTTCAACAGGCACGTCCCGTGCCGAGACACCCGACGGAACAACGGATTGCACAGATATTGAACTGTTTGCCTATTTCGTAGTCTGCGATATTTTGAGCCGACTGGCCCCACCTATCAGAGATGCTCGTTAAAAGGCTGATAACGCTCCAATATCCAGGGCATTTGCAACTTGGCATAGACCCTGCTTTCGAGGAAGCCGCTTCGGTTTGTCGTGCTCACTGACATCTTCTGGGTGTGGCCGGCCGTTGTTGCCGGGCTGGTCAGGTCCCGGCATGACGAAGACAAAATCGTGCGTGAGACAAGCGCATCCTGACGAAGACGTTGCTATTTGATCGAAAGACCGGGAGGCGCGCAGTGAAGAAAATCGAAGCCATCATCAAGCCGTTCAAGCTCGACGAGGTGAAGGAAGCGCTTCAGGAAGTTGGCCTCCAGGGCATCACCGTGACCGAGGCCAAGGGTTTTGGCCGCCAGAAGGGCCACGCCGAACTCTACCGCGGCGCAGAATACATCGTCGACTTCCTGCCCAAGGTGAAGATCGAGATCGTGATCGGCGACGATCTGGTCGAGCGTGCGATCGACGCGATCCGCCGCGCGGCGCAAACCGGGCGGATCGGCGACGGCAAGATCTTCGTCTCCAACATCGAAGAGGCGATCCGCATCCGAACCGGCGAATCCGGGCTGGACGCTATCTGAGCCGGGTGCTATCCCGAATTTTGCGACACTCTGAAAGAAATAAAGGCTGCTTCGGCGGCCTGATTTCGTTTGTGCGGTTGCGCCAACTCGCCGAAAGCGAGAACGAATCTGCTCACCTGGAAACCGACCCGCAGAGCCATAAGGGGTATGCATGAAGACCGCCAAAGACGTCCTGAAATCGATCAAGGACAACGACGTCAAGTACGTCGACCTGCGCTTCACCGATCCGCGCGGCAAGTGGCAGCACGTGACGTTCGACATCAGCATGATCGATGAGGACATTTTCGCCGAAGGAACGATGTTCGACGGCTCCTCGATCGCCGGCTGGAAAGCGATCAACGAGTCCGACATGTGCCTGATGCCCGATCCGGTGACCGCGACGATCGATCCGTTCTTCGCTGAAACCACCATGGTCATCACCTGCGACGTGCTCGAGCCGACCACCGGCGAGCCCTACAACCGCGACCCGCGCGGCATCGCCAAGAAGGCCGAGGCCATGGTGAAGTCGATGGGCGTGGGCGACAGCGTGTTCGTCGGCCCCGAAGCCGAGTTCTTCGTGTTCGACGACGTCCGCTATTCGTCCGATCCCTACAAGACCGGCTTCCGTCTCGACTCCTCGGAGCTGCCGATCAACGCCGACACCGAATATGAAGGCGGCAATCTCGGTCACCGCATCCGCACCAAGGGCGGCTACTTCCCCGTTCCGCCGCAGGACTCGGTGCAGGACATGCGCTCCGAGATGTTAGGGGCCATGGCCAAGATGGGCGTCAAGGTCGAGAAGCATCACCACGAGGTCGCTTCCGCCCAGCACGAGCTCGGCATGAAGTTCGACACCCTGACGCTGATGGCCGACCACATGCAGATCTACAAGTACTGCATCCACCAGGTCGCGCATATCTACGGCAAGACCGCCACCTTCATGCCGAAGCCGGTCTACGGCGACAACGGCTCGGGCATGCACGTGCACCAGTCGATCTGGAAGGACGGCAAGCCGGTATTCGCCGGCAACAAATACGCCGACCTGTCGGAGACCTGCCTTCACTATATCGGCGGCATCATCAAGCACGCCAAGGCGATCAACGCCTTCACCAACCCGTCGACCAACTCGTACAAGCGTCTGGTCCCGGGCTATGAGGCCCCCGTGCTGCTCGCCTACTCCGCGCGCAACCGCTCGGCCTCCTGCCGCATTCCCTACACGGCTTCGCCGAAGGCCAAGCGTGTCGAGGTGCGCTTCCCCGATCCGATGGCCAATCCCTATCTCGGCTTCGCCGCAATGCTGATGGCGGGCCTTGACGGCATCAAGAACAAGATCGATCCGGGTCCGGCGATGGACAAGGACCTCTACGATCTGCCGAAGGAAGAGCTGAAGCAGATCCCGACGGTGTGCGGTTCGCTCCGAGAAGCCCTCGAAAACCTCGACAAGGACCGCGGCTTCCTCAAGAACGGCGGCGTGTTCGACGACGACTTCATCGACGCCTACATCGAGCTGAAGATGACCGAAGTCGCCCGCTTCGAGATGACCCCGCACCCGGTCGAGTTCGAGATGTACTATTCGGGCTAACCGGCTCGAAGGATCACGACATGAGAAAGGCGCCCTTCGGGGCGCCTTTTTGTTTTGGTGCATGATCGGCGGATCACTTCGCGCCGTTGGCTTTCGTTCTGCGTCTGACTCCATTCCGTTCTCAAAGAACGAATCGGAATCGTGAAAATCGGCACACACCAGATCCTGCTAATTGGTTTATTCCGTCCACGACCCATCCGACTTGCTAAAGCAGCGGCCTCAGCCATTCCCGCCCCAGGCGAATGTCATCCTCAGTGATCGAATGACCCGTTGGGAGCTGGTGGTGCGTCATCTCTGCACCCATGTGGGCGAGACGGTTTGCCAAGCGGGCACCATCGCCAGGCGATCGCCGCTCGTCGTGATGGCCGTCGATGATGAGAACTGGTGTCCGCGGAAGGCGTGTGCCCGGATCGGTGGCGAATGGCGATAGCGGCCTGAGAAGAACCGCAGCGGAGACACATTGGGGATAGAGCATGAGCAGTGCAGCCGCGATGATTGCACCGTTCGAAAAGCCAACGGCAATCGGAGGTTTCGGGAACCGATAGTCTACGCCGATATGGGCCACATCATCGGCGAGCCGACCGGCTCGGGCAACGAGATCGCGTTCATCGATTGAGCGATCCTCGAACCGGCGAAAGAATGCAAAGCCGCCTTCCCAAGGCATGCTGCCGCGAACCGCGACCGCCATCGCGGATGGCGCAAGCTGTCTGGCGAGCGGCACCATGTGCTGCTCCGTCCCGCCAGAGCCATGAAGCATCAGCAGCGGCGTGTGACCCAACCCTGCACCCCCGAGCAGATAGTGATCATGTGAGGGCATTCACTGCTCCCGCCTGCACCTGCTTGCGTAGCCCTAGGGCCGCGAAACAACATCTATCAGTCGAGTATGACCGTTCGGCGCTCTACCCGTCCTGCGTGGAGTGCACGCTATCAATTTTCGTTCTGCGTCTGACTCCATTTCGTTCTCAAAGAACGAATCGGAATCGAAAAGATCAGCGCGCAACGATCCCTACTGATTGGTTTACTCTGCTGGTGATATTGCGCGCGCGGTTCGTCGCTGGCTCACTTATCCGGAAAATTCATGCCGATCTCCGTCACCACCGGCGCCCACTTCACCAGCATTGCATTGTCCGAGGCGACCTTGACGCCGTCGCCGAGCAACGACTTCGGCGCGGCGGATTTCCGGTCGAAGCGGATCGTCACCGTGCAGCCGCCCTGCATTGGATGGCCGAGTGCGCCGCCCTTCCAGTCGGTGACAAAGCCGCCGTAGTCCCATTCGAAACCGGCCACCGTGAACGGCTTGCCGTTGGCCCTCTGCACGTCGGCGAGGCTCGATCCGATCATAATGCCGCTGACGTTCCATTTGCTCGTCCTGGCGGTGTCGCGCAGCGTCAGGCCGGAAACGCGCTTCGATTTGTCTTCCGCGAAGGCGACCTCTAGCCGTCGCTCCATCACCCTCGGAAACAAGACGAGCCCTTTGTAGGTTTCGCCCTCCGCCCCCGACAGGTCCTGTATCTCGGCCTCCTTGCCGTAACGCTGCATCAGGCTGTTGGCGGTGTCCCCGGGTGCGATCGGTGACACACAGGTGATCGGCCCCTCGGTCGGCGGGGCGGATTGAGCAAATGCGGGGGATGCGAGCAGGACGAGAGCGACGGCGACATTGCGCATCATCGAGAACCATTTCCAGACTGGAAGATTCGGTCTGGAACGTAGCGCGCGACCTCGGCTCGGCACAACTCCCGACGATGAGGTCAAGGCGACGACGCTCGGCCTATGCCGTCGCCCTCTGCTTAGCCACCATCGCCTCGCCGAACGCCTCGAACAGTTTTCGGTTGATTGGATTTCGCTGCGGGTCGTATTCGGCGTGCCACTGCACGCCGAGCGCGAAGGTCGGGGCTTCCGCAATGCGGATCGCTTCGATGGTGCCGTCCTCGGCGACGCCTTCGATCAGCACGCGCTTGCCGGGATCGAGGATGCCCTGCCCGTGCAGCGAATTGACCCGGATCTTTTCGCAGCCGAGGAGCTTTGCGAAGGCGCCGCCCGGCGTGAGATCGACATCGTGACGGTCGGCGAACACGACGGCCGGATCAGGATGGATCTCGCCGTTCTCGAGCCGGGGCATGCGGTGGTTCATACGGCCGGGGATCTCGCGGATCTCAGGGTGTAGCGAGCCGCCGAAGGCGACGTTCATCTCCTGCAAGCCGCGACAGATTCCGAACAGCGGAATACCGCGCGAGACGCAGGCGACCGACAGCGCCAGCGCGACCTCGTCGCGGTGGATGTCGTAGGGCTCGTGCTTCTCGCAGGGGTCGACGTTGAAGCGGGTCGGGTGCACGTTGGCGCGTGCCCCCGTCAGCACGATGCCGTCGACGGTATCGAGCAGCGCGGCGATATCGGTGATATCAGGGGAGCCCGCGAACATCACCGGCAAGCCGCCGGAAACCTCGGCCACGGCACGCAAATTGCGCTCGCCGACCATCTGGACCTGAAATCGATTTTCGACGCGATGGGCGTTCCCGATCACGCCGACGACCGGCTTTCTCATCTCCCGTTCAGACCTCCCCGCAAGAAGATTCTTTCAACATGCCCCTGGGGTGGAACAAATTCAACAGAAGGGATCGCGGGACGGCAATGCTATTTTCGCGCAAATGCCTCCCGGGCCTCGATCGCGCCTGTGACAGGCAGGCCGGCGGCCTTCAGCGCGGTTGCCGCCTGGTCGCCCGGCATGGCCAGCCACGGCAATTTCGCCTCGATTCCGCGAGTCACGGGCTCCCCGAACACGCCACCGAAATCGATCGGCCAAAATCCGTTGGGGACCACCTCGACGGTAAGGCCGCGGATGGCATAGCCGCTGCCGAGAACCGTGTCCGCATGCGCGGCCGCGACGAGGCGCGCGGTGTGGGGATCTCCGGGGTCATCAAAGCTCACGAGCACGGGGATCAGGTCCCCCTGCACCGGAACAATGCCGGTTTGCCTGGTGATATCGCCGAACGAGACGCGGTTGCCGCGCGCGGCGCTGTAGGCACGGAGAGCGACGTAGTTGATGTCGTCGAGGTCGAGCTTGGTGCCCTGCTGATGCGCCAGCAACACCACCAGGTTCTTGCCTTTGCCGCGGTCTTGGCCGAGATCGACGAACACGGCTTCCCCGCGCATCGTGGTGCGACCACCGCGGTTGTAGTTGCGGTCTGGCACGATGGCCAGAATGCCGGAGGCGGTTCTGATCCCGTCCGGCGTCGTCACGTCGACCGTGAGGCGATATTTGTGGCTTGGCCGGTTGATTCGGATCTGGTCGCCGATCACGATGATGGCCAGAAGCCCGAGCAGACCGGCCCATTTGCTGATGAAACTCAAGCGCGCCCCACCTGTTCTTTTCTTATCGGTCTGCACCGTTCGCGCGGCAGCGTCAAACCAGCGCGTTGACGCGGCCTTGATCGGAAGCACGTTTGCCGAAAGAGTGGCTCGCCCGCCGCCAAAAAGGACTTGATGTGACGATCTCCGGAGATGAACGGCCCCAAACTCGCAACGATCTCGCTTGGGCAATCTCGGTCGGCGGCATCGCCGTCGTGCTGTTCACCGCGGCACTGGTCTTCACCTGGTATTTTGCGGCCACCCTGCTCCTGATCTTCACCGGCATGTTGCTCGGCGTCGGCCTCAACGCGCTGACCAATGCGCTTGGCCGGCGCGTCCACCTGCCGCATGCGGTACGGCTTGCGATCGTCTGCATCGTGCTTGCGGCATTGCTCGCAGGCATCGCCTATCTCGGCGGCGCAACCATTGCCGACCAGGCCTCGGTGCTCAGCAACACCATCAAATCGCAGATCGCGCATGTCAGGTCCTTCCTGGAAAACCACGGCATCGACACCAGCGTCTTCGACATCGGCAATGCCACCTCGGCGGCCCCCGCCTCCCCGGGCGATACGGCTCCGTCGTCGAACCCGAATGCGCACGGCCCCCTGCCGGGCGCAGGTGCGCTTGCCTCCAGCGGTGGGGCGATCGTGAGCCAGACCTTCAAGCTGCTGTTCGGCGCGATCAGCGCCGTCGGCAACATTTTTATCGTGCTGTTCCTGGGACTGGCTTTCGCCGCGCAACCCAGCGTCTACCATGACGGCCTGCTGTTTCTCGCACCGGCGAAGCATCGCGTCCGCGCGACGCTGATCATCGACCGGATCGGCGAGACGCTGGAGCGCTGGCTGATCGCGCAAATCATCGTCATGCTCGCGGTCGGCGTCGTGACCTGGATCGGGCTTGCCATCATCGGCATCCCCGGCTCGTTCATCCTGGGGATCCAGGCCGGCCTGCTCGCCTTCATCCCGACCGTCGGCGCCATCATCGCCGGCGTGGTCGTGGTGCTGGCAAGCCTCGCCTCGGGCTGGATTCCGGCGCTGTCGGCGCTGATCCTGTTTCTCGGCGTGCACGCGATGGAGAGCTACGTGCTGACGCCGCTGCTCCAGCGCCAGGCACTGGACATCCCGCCGGCCACGCTGTTCGCGTTCCAGATCGTGCTCGGCGTCGTCTTCGGAATCTGGGGCCTGGCGCTGGCGCTGCCACTGGTCGCCATCGCCAAGGTCATGATCGATCATTTCAAGACGTATGAGGCGCCGCCTCTGGCAGCATGATCCGGACCCGAAGGGCCGCGTTAGCGCAAAGTGCGCGGTTTTCCGAAAAGATCATGCTCAAACGACAAGAGGCGGCGTAGGACGCCTCAGGTCGTCAGCACGGTCTCGGTGTGCTCGACCTCTGGAGGCGAGGCGAAAAACTGGCCAACGAGGCCGCGCCATTCGGTGAAATTCTCGGAGCCGCGGAAGTCGACGGTGTGGTTCTCCAGCGTCGCCCACTTCACCATCAACCGGTAGCGCTGCGGCTTCTCGATCGACTTGTGCAGCTCAAAGCCGTGGAAGCCCTTGGAACGGCCGAAGGCGGCCTTGGCCTTGGCGACGGCGGCCTCGAAGTCCTTTTCGCTGCCCGGCTTGACGTCGATTTGCGCGATCTCGGTGATCATCGGTTTCCACCCCTTTTTGTTTGGTGGCCGTGTCTAGCGCAGGCTGGAGCAAAGAAAAAGGCGCCGAAACGGCGCCCTGCCCGGCCGAAAATGCGGCTTTCAGGCGAACAACAACACTGTGCCGCCGACGACGAGCGCGCAACCGCAAAACAGGGCAATCGGCCAATAGCTGCGGCTCTTGATATAGCGCCCCTGGGCGCGGCGCTCGGCAATCAGCGCCGTCTCGTATTCGTCGGCCGTCGAGAACAGACAGGCGAAGCCGCCGCGCGCCGAGCTTGCGGCAGCTTCGAGCGACATCAGGGCAGCTTGCGGGTTCTGTCGACGGATCGATTCCATGACCGCAATGGTGGAACCGAATGGTAAACAGAGGATTACCGCCAGGCTCCTTCGTCTCAGGCGGTCGCCGGCTGTGTCTTCGACGGTCCCTTGGGGACACCGATCCGCGCGGCGCTCTGGCGGCGCCAGTTCTCCAGCGACAGCGGCAGCTCCTCCGCCGCCTCGACGCGGTTACGGCCGCCGCGCTTGGCCTGGTAGAGCGCCGTGTCGGCCGAGGCCAGCAACACCTCGAGCTCGGTGCCGGCAGGGCCGCCGGCTACACCGATGCTGACGGTGGTGTCGACAGGGCCCTCCTCGACCACGACGCCTGACGTCTCGAACGCCTCGCGCACGCGCTCGGCGACCAGCACGCCTTCCTCCAGCGCGCAAGGCAGCAGCGCGGCGAACTCCTCGCCGCCGATGCGGCCCGACAGGTCCGAGATGCGCAAATTGTTGACGACGATGGTCGAGAACAGTCTCAGCATCTCGTCGCCGGCGGGATGGCCGAAGCGATCGTTGATCGACTTGAAATGGTCGATGTCGAAGATCATCACGGTGACAGGGCGACCGCCCTTGGCCTCGCGCTCGATCATTCGCGCGCAGGCTTCCGAGAAGCCGCGGCGGTTCAACATGCCGGTCAAGGGATCGGTCGACGCCGCCGTGCGGTGCGCGGTGACGGTGCGCTCGGACACCAGCATGAAGATCACGAACACGGTGCCGACGGCATACAGGATCAGCTCGACCGCGAACACCGTGACCCAGAGGCTGCTGGAAAAGCCGGAATCGTTCGGGCGCAGGAAGCTGCCGAGCAGGATCGGCAGCATCAATACGCAGCCGTGCATCACAGGTACCACGAAGGCCGGCCAGCGCCGTTGCAGGCTCTTGCGCCGTTCCACCCAGAGCTCGCTCGCGGTCAGGGCCGCATAGACCGAGACGATGCCGGCGCCGATGATCATGCGCAGCATCGAGGCGGAGGGATCGAGCAGCTTCACGGCCGCGACCCAGGCGATCGCACCAAGCACCAGACCCGCCCAGTTCGGCTTGCGGCCGTGGAAGACGCGCGCCGCATTCCACACCATGCCGCAGGCAACGAAGCCGACCGCGTTCAGGGCGAGATAGAGATACGGGCCGAGCTTGTCACCGGTCGCGGTCCACAGCGCGACCGAGGACGCGCCGAGCAGATAGGCGGTGCCCCACCATTTCAGCGCGGGGCTGTTCTCCTGTCTGCCGAAAAACACCATCATGGCGCCGAGCAATGCGGCGACCATCGTGGCGACCAAATAGAGCGTGATGCTATCGAGCGACATCATGTCGGCCCCCTTCTAAACATAGCAGTTACGCGATCGGCTCAGCCGACTTGCGCGCCCTTCCAGATGCGACGCTAGGTCCCGCGAGTTCCATTCAGGTTTTCAAGGGGGCCCAAGTTTTCGGGAAACACGCGCTGAATTTGCGTACAAACGAACAACAAAAAAGGCGCTGAAATCAGCGCCTTTTTGCATCTCATTGAAGCCGCTTTCGCGGCGAATGTGACCGAAGCGATTAACGCTTCGAGAACTGGAAGGACCGGCGGGCCTTGGCCTTGCCGTACTTCTTTCGCTCGACCACGCGCGAGTCGCGGGTGAGGAAGCCGCCCTTCTTGAGCACGCTGCGCAGCTCGGGCTCGAAATAGGTCAGAGCCTTGGAGATGCCGTGACGCACAGCGCCAGCCTGGCCGGACAGACCGCCGCCGGCGACGGTGCAGATCACGTCATACTGGCCCGAACGCTGGGCCACCGAGAACGGCTGCTCGATCATCATGCGCAGCACGGGACGGGCGAAATAGACCTCGACCTCGCGTGCGTTGACGGTGACCTTGCCGGCGCCCGGCTTGATCCAGACGCGGGCGACCGCGTCCTTGCGCTTGCCGGTGGCGTAGGCGCGGTTGAACTTGTCGACCTTCTTCTCGTGCTTGGGCGCATCGGGCGCCGCCGCTGCGGTCTTGAGCTGCGAGAGCTGGTCGAGCGACTGAATGGATTCGGCCATGATTATGCGGCCCTCGTGTTCTTGCGGTTCAACTTGGCGATGTCGAGCTTCTCGGGCGTCTGAGCCTCGTGCGGATGATCGGCGCCGCCGTAAACACGGAGGTTGCCCATCTGGACGCGACCGAGCGGACCACGGGGGATCATGCGCTCGACGGCCTTCTCGAGCACGCGCTCGGGATGCTTGCCTTCAAGGATCT
This sequence comes from uncultured Bradyrhizobium sp., assembly GCF_936928535.1. Taxonomy (GTDB): domain Bacteria; phylum Pseudomonadota; class Alphaproteobacteria; order Rhizobiales; family Xanthobacteraceae; genus Bradyrhizobium. Next base: position 16,349 of record NZ_CAKZHY010000007.1, read on the forward strand.
GGCGCGCGGTGCGCTCCTTGACGTGGCCGACATAGCCGGTGTGCTTGTAGTAGGTCTTCTGCTCGCGCTTGCGACCGGTGAGGACCGCATGCTGGGCATTGATGATGATGACGTTGTCGCCGCAATCAACGTGCGGGGTGTAGGTCGGGAGGTGCTTGCCGCGCAGGCGCATGGCAACGATGGTGGCGAGACGGCCGACGACCAGACCCTTGGCGTCGATCAGCACCCACTTCTTCGTCACCTCAGCCGGCTTTGCCGAAAAGGTTTTCATGTCAGAGCTTCCGTAGACGGGGAACAGCGGCGCGAACACCGCACCGGACTGCGCGGGTTTCTAGAGAAGAGACGCGCAACGGTCAATGCCCGAGGGTGGAAATAACATCAGCAAAATCAGTGGTTTAAAAATATGGTGCTATATTACCTGCAAAAACTTCAAACATTTGGAATGGAATAGGTCGAGGTGACATGGGCGATCGGATCGGGCGAGGTCCCGGACAACAGCTTGACCTCCCCGACCGCCAGCCGCTTGCCGAGCTTGAGCAGCCGGGCCTCCGCCAGCACGTCCTGCCCGGGCTGGCCCTTGCGCAGGAAGTTGATGTTGAGATTGGTGGTCACCGCGAGCCCGATCGGCCCGATGGCGGAGAGCAGCACCACGTACATGGCGAAATCGGCCAGCGCCATCAGCGTCGGGCCGGATACGGTTCCACCCGGCCGCAGCATCTTCTCTCCGTAGCGCTGGCGCAGAAGGCAGGTCTGGCCGTCCGCGCTCTCGATCGTGATGTCGTCGCCGCTGAAGGCCTGGGGAAATTCGTCGCGGAGAAACTGCTCGAGCTCCGCCACGCTCATTTTCGCTGCCGCCATGCCGTTCCCCACCCTCGCTTCACGTCCCTTGCTGCATTAGGTTATCTGCATCATGTCACTGTAATAATCCAATCGGAAACGCCGCAATGTCCACCCAGGCCGCCCGCGCTCCCTCGCCGGATCAGCCAATTCTGCTGCGCGAAATGGTCGGGCCCATTGCCGTGCTGACCCTGAACCGGCCGGCCGCGCGCAACAGCCTGTCGACGGCGATGATCGCCACCCTACATGCAGCGCTTAATGACATCGGCGGCGACAAGGCCGTCCGCGGTGTCGTGCTCTCGGCCAACGGTCCCGCGTTCTCGGCCGGTCACGACATGAAGGAACTGACCGCGCGCCGCGCAGATCCCGATCGTGGCCGCGCCTTCTTCGCCGAAGCCATGAATGCCTGTAGCGCGATGATGCAGGCGATCGTGCATCTGCCGAAGCCGGTGGTCGCTGCCGTCCAGGGCATCGCGACCGCGGCCGGCTGCCAGCTCGTCGCTAGCTGCGATCTTGCGATTGCATCGGACGCGGCGAGCTTCGCCACGCCCGGGGTCGACATCGGCCTGTTCTGCTCGACGCCGATGGTGGCGCTGTCGCGCAACGTGCCGCGCAAGCAGGCGATGGAGATGCTGCTGACAGGCGAACCGGTCCCGGCCGCACGCGCGAGAGAGATCGGCCTCGTCAATCGCGTCGTCGCCGCCGGCGCCGAGCGCGACGTAGCGATTGCGCTGGCGCAACAGGTCGCGCTGAAGTCCGCCTACACCGTCAAGCTCGGCAAGGAGGCGTTCTACCGCCAGGCCGAGATGAGCCTTGCGGACGCCTATCGCTATGCGTCAGAGGTGATGACCGAGAACATGATGGCCCGCGATGCCGAGGAAGGCATCGGCGCCTTCATCGAGAAGCGCACGCCAACCTGGCGGGATGAGTGACAACAAGAAAAGACCAGCAATGAACCACGACGCCTATCCCGACAATTACATCCGCAGCATCCTCAACAGCGTGAAGTCGATCGCGATGGTCGGGGCCTCGCCGGTCAACGTTCGGCCGAGCTATTTCGCCTTCAAATATCTGGCGCAGCGCGGCTACGACATGATCCCGGTCAATCCCGGACATGTCGGCAAGGAGCTGCTTGGAAAGCCGTTCGTCGCCTCGCTGCGCGACATCGGCCGCCCAATCGACATGATCGACATCTTCCGCAACTCCAGCCACATCATGCCCGTGGTGGAGGAGGGCCTCACGCTCGATCCGCTGCCGAAGGTGATCTGGATGCAGCTTGGCGCGCGCGACGATGCGGCGGCGGAAAAGGCTGAGGCCGCCGGTATCAAGGTCGTGATGAACCGCTGCCCCAAGATCGAATACGGCCGCCTGTCGTCGGAGATCTCCTGGATGGGCGTCAATTCGCGCACGCTCTCCTCCAAACGCCCACCGGCGCCGACGCAGGGAATGCGCCTATCCCTCAATCGGATGAGTGTCGGCGGCGGCGACACTGCGGCCTCCGATCGCGCCGCCAAAAACAAGAGCGAGCAAAGCTGACGCAATTGCGAAGGATTCGTTTCGCGAACGCGTCAATCGGTAGCACGATCGTTGCGATGTGAAGCCGCGGCTTGACGCCGGGCACGGCGCCGATCAGCATGCCGCGCGATTTCAGATCACAAGAACAGGACGTATCAATGAGCGATCGCCTTCCGGGATTTTCCACCCTCGCCGTGCATGCCGGTGCACAGCCCGATCCGACCACCGGTGCGCGCGCGACTCCAATTTATCAGACGACCTCGTTCGTCTTCAACGACGCCGATCACGCCGCCTCGCTGTTCGGCCTGCAGGCGTTCGGCAACATCTATACCCGCATCGGCAACCCGACCAACGCGGTGCTGGAGGAGCGCGTTGCCGCGCTCGAGGGCGGCACGGCTGCGCTTGCGGTCGCCTCGGGCCATGCCGCGCAGGTCGTGGTGTTGCAGCAATTGCTGCAGCCCGGCGACGAGTTCATCGCCGCGCGAAAACTCTATGGCGGCTCGATCAACCAGTTCACGCATGCGTTCAAGAGCTTCGGCTGGAACGTGGTGTGGGCCGATCCTGATGACATCGCGAGCTTCGAGCGCGCCGTGACGCCGCGCACCAAGGCGATCTTCATCGAGTCCATTGCCAATCCCGCCGGCAGCATCACCGACATCGAGGCGATCTCGTCGGTGGCACGCAAGGCCGGCGTGCCGCTGATCGTCGACAACACGTTGGCCTCGCCCTATCTGATCCGCCCGATCGATCACGGCGCCGACATCGTGGTACACTCGCTGACGAAGTTTCTGGGCGGCCACGGTAACTCGCTCGGCGGCATCATCGTCGACGCCGGCACCTTCGATTGGTCCACCGGCGGCAAATATCCGATGCTGTCGGAGCCGCGGCCCGAATATCACGGCATCCGCCTGCAAGAGACGTTCGGCAATTTCGCCTTTGCGATCGCCTGCCGCGTGCTCGGCCTGCGCGACCTCGGGCCGGCGCTGTCGCCGTTCAATGCCTTCATGATCCTGACGGGCATCGAGACGCTGCCGCTGCGCATGCAGAAGCACTGCGACAACGCCAAGGCCGTCGCCGAATTCCTCGCCGGGCATCCGGCGGTGGCCTCGGTGAACTACGCGGGCCTTGCCAGCGACAAGTACAACCAGCTCGCCCGCAAATACGCGCCGAAGGGCGCTGGCGCGGTGTTCACCTTCAGCCTCAAGGGCGGCTACGACGCCGGCGTCAGCCTGGTCTCGAAGCTTCAGCTGTTCTCGCACCTTGCCAATGTCGGCGACACCCGCTCGCTGGTCATCCACCCGGCCTCGACGACGCATAGCCAACTCGACGACGCCGCCAAGACCAAATCCGGCGCCGGCCCCGACGTGGTGCGGCTCTCGATCGGCATCGAGGACAAGGAAGATTTGATCGCTGACCTCGAGCAGGCGCTGGCGTAGCGAGCTTCGAGCCGTCCATTCGCACCGGAATCTGGCGCTGCGCCTGCCGAAGGCTCCGCGCCAGCTTCCGCTGCCACAGTCGCCCACCAATCCACGACTCGACCCGATCGTGGTGTCGCGACTGCGCAAGGATGGCCATGAATATCGCCGTACCGGATATCGGAACGCTTTTTCCAATTCCCTCCCAGACCAGCGCTCACGATAGACGGTTCCTGTTGCAGACCATTGCGCTCGCCAAGCGAGTCCTGGGATCATTCTCTTACGTTGAGATCGGCTCCTATCTCGGCGGCAGCCTCACCCCGTTCTTGCTGGACCCCGCCTGCAAAGCAGTCCTGTCAATCGATGAACGGGGCCGGCAACAACCCGACGAACGCGGAGCCAAGTACGACTATTCCGGCATTACGCACCAGACGATGATCAACAATCTGGTATCTCGGGGCGTCCCGACATCCAAGCTGACGACGTTCGATGGCTCGGTCGATGCCGTCCAAGGCGCCGAGAACAGTTTCGAGATCGCCTTCATCGATGGCGAGCACACCGATATCGCCTGCTTCAGGGACTTCTTGTGGACGCTGCCGCTGATGAAGAGCGACGCGATCATCCTGTTTCATGACAGCACGCTGGTCCACAAGGCGCTCCGCATGATCGGCCTGTCGATGAGAAAGTCAGGACAAAAGCACGTGCTCGCGAAGAACAGCGAGTCTGATGTCACAGCCCTCTTCCTGGGAAAATTCACCGACATCGATTTCGCGAGAGAGTTCGGTCAGGCCGCGAACTGGGACGAGTTTTTCGAGCGGTCGGAAACGGAAGTCATTCAGCACGTTCTGAAGAACAGGGTGAGCATTCAGTTCGACGCGGTCGTCACCCCGGTCAGGACGTTCCCCGCCTGATCGGCCGAGCCCGCGCGAGTGCGCCGGATGCGCCGCGGTTAACAGTCGTTAACCATATCTGCCGCATACATCGTGCTTGGATCGCCCCTTTGATTCGGAGCCGACGATGCTGCGCTGGATGGTGCCCGCCCTGGCAGTAATGCTGATGGCCTCAGCTGCAACGGCCGCCGACCTGCCCGCCCATCCGAAGCGACGGGCCGCAGCGCCGCCGCAGGACCCACCGAAGGTCTACGTCGAAACCGATCCGGATGCGCTGATCTCGCCGGCCTATGGCATCGGCAGCTACATCAGAAACCTGCCGGGCACGCCGCTGCTGCCGGGCTCGCATACGCTGCCGGGCTATTACGGCCGCCCGTGGGACTACGACTATCAGGGCTCGTATTACGGCGGGAAGCAGGTCGATTATTTCTGGCGCCTGCCCTACTCGTGCGGCATCTACGGGTATTGCTGATCTGATCAGCCTGGCTGTCCCACAGGTACCGCGCGCGGCCGCGCCTCAGCCGAATGCCGCGCAGCGAGCCGCTCCGCCTGCATCACCGCCAAAGTCAACACGGCGATCGCAACCGCCTGGTGCGAGAGCGCCAGATCGATCGGCACCTGATTGAGCAGCGTAAGAATGCCGAGCACCACCTGCAAGCTGACCGCCGCAAACAGCCAGAGCGCGCCACGCGCCGCCGAGCCTGCTCGCGCGCGTACCGCGTCGAACGCATGCAGCGCCACCAGCACGAACAGCAGGTAAGCCGTCATGCGGTGCTCGAACTGCACCGTCAGCACGTTGTCGAACATGTTGCGCCACCACGGCGTCTCGAACCACAGCCGCTCGGCCGACGGAATGAATGCGCCGTCGATCTGCGGCCAGGTGTTGTAGGCGCGTCCAGCGCGCAGGCCCGCGACCAACGCTCCGAAATAGATCTGGATGAAGGTCAGGAAGACCAGCGCCGCGCTGGTGAACCGCAGGCGCGCGGGAACCGCGAGCTGCGGCCGATCGGCGAGCCGCCGCACCGTCCAGACGATGCCGGCGAAGATCAGCAGCGCCAGCACCAGATGCGTCGCGAGCCGATATTGCGACACTTCGACCCGCTCGGAGAGGCCAGAGGCCACCATCCACCAGCCGACTGCGCCCTGGAGGCCGCCGAGCGCGAACAGCAGCCACAGCCGCCGCTTCAACTCACGGGACAGGCCGCCGCGCCACAGGAAGAACAGGAACGGCAGCAGATAGGCCATGCCGATGAAGCGGCCGAGCAGCCGGTGGCTCCATTCCCACCAGAAGATCTGCTTGAACTCGGACAGGCTCATGCCGGCGTTGAGTTCGCGATATTGCGGGATCTTCTTGTAGGCCTCGAAGGCGTCGGTCCACTGCGCCTCCGACAGAGGTGGCACGCTGCCGGTAACCGGCTTCCACTCGACGATCGACAGGCCGGATTCCGTCAGCCGCGTCGCGCCGCCGACCAGGACCATCAGCGCGATCAGCGCGGCTACGGAGATCAGCCACCAGCGCACGGCGCGATGCGGGTTGATCAGGGCGGAATTCGTTGTCATTTCAGGGACAAAACCAAGCCTTGTGCCAGGCCACTTGAACCAGACTGCGCGCCCCTTATAGTCCCCGGCTCCCGCAGTGCAAGTTACGCGAAAGCCGCAAGTCCCTGCCATGACGATCCGCACCCGCAAGTTCCTTGGCGCCATCCTGCTTCTGGTTTTGGCCACCGTCTGGGCCCTGCTCGGCATGGCAGCGGCGCAGATGCCGTGGATCGCCGAGTCCGGCTGGCGACAGGCGATCTATTACGTGGTGGTCGGCATGGGCTGGGTGCTTCCGGCCATGCCGATCGTGAGCTGGATGCAGCGTCCGGACCGGGCGAAATCTAGCTCGTAGCGCTGCCCGTCGGTTTCACCGGCGCGAAAGCGACGCCCGACACCAGCACCCGCATCATACGCAGCGAACGCACCCGCCCGTCCCAGGAGATCCGCGGCAACGCGCATAGATTGGTACGCCCTTCCGCATCCACGATGCCCGGGATCGTCGATACCGCACTGGCAAAGCCGGCCTCCTCCGCCATCACGACGTGGCTGCGCCGGAACGAGGACCGATCGCCGAACGGATATGCCAAGTGACGGATCTCACGGCGAAACGCGGCTTCCGCCACCGCCTTGCCCATCGTCATCTCGCGCAGCGCCGCCGCATCCTTCATGTTGGCGAGGCTGGGGTAGTTCACGGTCGCACTGCCAATCGTGACATTCGGATCCGCAGCCAGCCTCGTCAGATCCTCCCAATCCATCGACGCCTCGCGCGAGAGTGCGGCGAGATCGATGCTGTAGCGCGTGCAGAGATCGGCGATCGCGGCTGACAGATCCGCCGGCGGCAGCGAGCGCAGCCAGCCCTCGAGATGCGAAAACAGCGCGTACTTCTCGGCATTGTCAGCGGCGGTGAAACGCTGCTCCTTGTCGCCCATCATCAGGCTGACGCGGCTCTCGCGAGCGATCACCCGCTCGAGCCCAAGCCACCACGCCTCTCCGACGCCGTCGGGAAAGGCAGTCGGAACATATAACGTGAACGGCACGGCGTGGCGCGCCAGCACCGGATAGGCAAAGCTGATGAAGTCCTTGGGCGCGCCGTCGAAGGTGAGAGCCACGAACCGCCGCTTCTCCGGCAGCGTCACCGCGCGCCGGCAAACCTCGTCCATACCGAGAAGGTCGTAATTCCAGCGCTTCAGCGCGCGAATGGCGCGATCGAGGAATTGCGGCGTGACCTCGTGTTCGCGCAGTGGCTGGAACGCGCCGCTCCGCCGCGGCCGCACGTGCTCGAAGCGCAGGATGGCCCCCGCGCCGCGGCTGCGCAGCAAGGGCTGGCCCGAGAACCAGACCAGTTCCAGCTGCAACCGCTCCAGCCAACTGTCGTCGGATGCCAATGTCCCACCTTCGCGTTCGCCGGCGGCCTGTTCCCTGACCCATTGTCATTACCCTTTGTTGACATTTATTTGCAAAGGTCGGCCACAGGCCGAAATACGTATTTTTAGCTTTCTCGACAGGTTTCGCGAATGACCATGGCTGCGGCGATGCAAAGCCGGACGGCAGAATCGCCCGCGCGGTCCAAAGCGAGCCGGATTGCGCATGTCGATATCGTCGCCGATCTCGGTGAAGCCGAGAGGGTCTGGCGCGCGCTCGAGGAGCCCGGTCACCTCTTCACGCCCTATCAGCGGTTCGATCTCCTCGGCACCTGGCAACGATCGGTCGGGGAGCGCGAAGGCGCCCGCCCCTTCGTCGTGATCGCACGTGATGCCGAGCAGATCCCGCTCGCGCTGCTTCCGCTGGCGTTGCGCCAGAGCCACGGCGTGCGCACGGCCTGCTTCATGGGCGGCAAGCACACGACCTTCAACATGGGGCTGTGGAACGCCGACTTCGCCGCACAGGCCGAAGTCACCGACCTCGACGCGCTGATTGCACCACTGCGCAACAGGGTCGACGTGCTCGCATTGATGCAGCAGCCGAAGCGCTGGCACGATCAGCAGAATCCGTTCGCCTTACTGCCACAGCAGAGCGCGATCAACGGCTGCCCCGTGCTGGTGATGGAGCCGGGCGGCCCACCCGCTTCGCGGATCAGCAACTCCTTCCGCCGCCGGCTCAAGAGCAAGGAGAAGAAGCTCCATGCGCTTGCCGGCTACCGCTATCACCTCGCCACGACCGACGCTGAGGTCACCCGCCTGCTCGACTGGTTCTTCCGCGTCAAACCGGCGCGAATGGCAGAGCAGAAGCTGCCGAACGTCTTCGCCGAGCCCGGGGTCGAGCAATTCATCCGCAGTGCCTGCCTCGCGCCGCGCGGCGACGGCCGCGTCATCGACATTCATGCGCTGGAATGCGACGCGGAAGTGATCGCGATTTTCGCCGGTGTCGCCGACGGACAGCGCTTTTCGATGATGTTCAACACCTACACGATGTCGGAGCACGCCCGCTACAGTCCGGGCCTGATCCTGATGCGCTACATCATCGACCGCTACGGCGAGCGCGGCTACCGCTCCCTCGATCTCGGCATCGGATCGGACGACTACAAGCGCATGTTCTGCAAGGCCGACGAAGACATCTTCGACAGTTTCGTGCCCCTGACCCCGCGCGGCAGGCTTGCGGCCATGGCGATGTCCTCGATCAACCACGGCAAGCGCCTGGTGAAGCAGAACCAGATGCTGTTCGACCTGGCGCGACGGCTAAGGCAGGCGTTCGGGTAGGAATTCTCGCTCGGGAGATGCTCCCCGCGGCGCATCCTTCGAGACGCCCGCCTTTGGCGGGCCCTCAGGATGAGGGCCGAATTCGCGGCGACAGTTTCAACGGACGCAGAATTGGCCAAGCCTCATCCTGAGGAGACCGCGAAGCGGTCGTCTCGAAGGACGAGGCGCTTGCTCAGACTCAGAACCAATAGCCTACGCCGCGACCACGCGCGGTGTCTCGCCGGCATCCGACGGCTGCACGGGCCGGCTCAACATCGTCACCTCGCTGAAGCCGACGCCCTTGAGCTGTTCGCACATGAGCGTACGCGCATCAGCCTCCATGGAGGCGTCGGGGACCACGACCGCGCGGGCGTTCGTCGTCAAGAGTTCTGCGGGCAGCTCTGAAGCGCCACCGGCGTCGAGCAGCACGTAATCGTAAGCCCGCATCAAGGCATCGATTGCGAGCGTCACCCGCGGCGACTGGAGCAGGCTATGGTCGAAGCCTGGACGACCGGCCAAGACGAGATGCAGCCGCGAGAATTTGTCGCGCGTAATGATCTGAGCGAACGAGGCCTGCCCCTGCATCAGCTCGGCAAGACCGGGCGCCGTCGGATCGACCGACACCGCCGGTATCGTCGGCGAGGACGCGGCGAGATCGACCACGACGACGCGCGCCTCGCGTGCCAGATGGCGGGCGAGCGTCAGCGCCGACAGCGTGATCGCGTCCCCTGATGCGGTCCCGAGAACGGTGACCTTCTTGGCGCTGGTTCCGGCAGCCCTCAGGCGCTCGGCCAGTTGCCCGATCTCGGCGAATTCGCTGGCCTCGGCATCAACAATCATCTCTGGCTGGAGTGGCGCGGGATCCATCTCGACCTGATCGACGACGACAGGCTCGCGACGAGCCGCCGCCGGGGCGAGCGTCGCCACGGCGCGCGGCGCGGTCTGGCGCAGCAACTCGCCGGTGACGACGAGACCGGACGACAGCAGCAGCGTCGCCAGCGTCGCGATCAGGACGATGGGCAGCTTCTTCGGATAGGCCGGCGTGTTGGAGACGATACCGCGCGAAATGATCCGCCCCTCCGCCGGCGCGTCGATGCTTTCGCGCGTGCTGGCCTCGCGGTATTTGCCGAGATACGTCTCCAGCAGGTCACGCTGCGCCTTGGCTTCGCGCTCGAGCGCCCGGAGCTGGACATCCTGGCCGTTGGTCGAGGTCGCCTGCTTCTTGAGCTGATCGAGGCTCGCGGTCAGGCCATCGACGCGGCCGCCGGCGATCCGGGCGTCGTTTTCAAGCGAGCGCGAGATCTTGGCGGCCTCATCGCGGATCTGACCATCGAGGTCGCTCAGCTGAGCCTTGAGCTCCTTGATTCGCGGATGATTGCCGAGCAGCGTGGACGATTGTTCGGCGAGCTGGGCGCGCAACGTCACACGCTGCTCCGACAACCGCCGCATCAGCTCGGAGTTCACGACCTCCGATGCTTCGATCGGCTTGCCGCTCTGGAGCATCTCGCGGATCAGGCGCGCCTTGGACTCGGCGTCCGCCTTCAGCGCTCGCGCATTGTTGAGCTGGGTGTTGACCTCGCCCATCTGCTGGTTCGACAGCGTGGTGTTGTTGGTTCCGATGAACAGCGACGATTTGGAACGGAAGTCCTCGACCTTGGCTTCGGCGTCGGAGACCTTCTTGCGCAAATTGTCGATCTCGCCCGCCAGCCACTGGCTGGCGTTGCGCGCCTGGTCCTGGCGCGCATTCTGCTGGAGCACCAGATAGCCGTCGGCAATCGAGTTGGCGACGCGCGCGGCCAGTTCCGGATCCTGCGACTGGAATTCGACCACGATCACGCGCGACTTGTCGACGGCATAGGCCTGAAGACGATCATAATACGCATCGAGCACACGCTCTTCCGGCGTCATCGAGAACGGGTCGCGGACAATTCCGACCAGTGCCGCGAGCTGCTTCAGCGGCGAAATGCCCTGCAGCACCGGATCGAATTCCGGCCGCTCGGCCAGCTTGTTCTTCTTGATGATCTCGCGTGCGAGATCGCGCGACAGCACGAGTTGCACCTGGCTGGTCACGGCTTCGGGATCGAGCGCCTGCCGCTCCTCGGTGCTACGATCGCTGCTCGGCCGCAGGAAGACGTTCTCGCGCCCGTCGATCAGGATGCGCGATTCGGACTTGTAGCGCGGCGTGATGAGATTGACGATGGCGACGGAGGCGACGAGGACCAACACCGTCGGCACGATGATCCAGCCGCGCTTCCGCGCGAGCGCGCCGCCCAGCGCATGCAGATTGATATCACCGGATTCGACCGACGCCTGCTTCGCAGCATCAGACGCAGGCTTGGCTTCAAGTTTGGGTTTGGCCTCAAGCTTGGCCTTCGAAACGGCCCGCTCGATGACGGCCTTGTCCTTGCCGGCACGCCAGAACGCTAAACGCATCGAACACTCCCGGAGGGCAACGCCACTCGTGTACCTCAATGAGGCCGATTACACTCCATTAAGGTTGCCGCTGGGTTAATCACGACCTCCGGCAGGCGACGCAGGCGCAGTCGTCATCTTTTGTTAACCACGAGGGCCCTTAATCCATCTCGATATTTCGAGAACATTGTCCGGCTCCGTGCGCTGGTTTTGATCATGCCCCCCTCTCCCGACCAGCCGCTTCGCATTCTGCACGCCGTACGCGCGCCCGTCGGCGGCATCTTCCGGCACATCCTCGACCTCGCCAATGGCCAGGTTGATCGCGGCCATCACGTCGGGATTCTCGCCGATAGCCTCACCGGTGGCGAGCGCGCGGACAAGGCGCTGGCCGAACTTGCGCCGCGGTTGAAGCTCGGCGTGCATCGGATGGCGATTCGCCGGGAACCCTCGCCGGATGATTTGTTGGTGTGGTTGCGCCTGCGCCGCCTGATCGCCACGCTCAAGCCCGACGTGCTGCACGGCCACGGCGCCAAGGCCGGCGCTTTCCTTCGCATGCGGCGGCGCACCGACGACACCATCCGCATCTACACGCCCCATGGCGGCTCGCTGCATTATCCGCTCAACACCCTGAAGGGTGAATTTTACGCCCGCCTCGAACGCTCGCTGATGGACGCGACGGACCTGTTCCTGTTCGAGAGCGCCTTTGCCCGGGACACCTACCAGCGCATCGTCGGTACGCCCAAGGGCGTGGTGCATTGCGTCTTCAATGGTGTGACGCCGGAGGAGTTCGAACCTGTCGTCATCGCCGATGACGCCACCGACCTCTGCTATGTCGGCGAGTTCAGGCACATCAAGGGTGCAGACCTCCTGGTCGACGCGGTGGCACGGCTGCGCGAGGGCGGCAAGAAAGTCACGCTGACGCTCGGCGGCGACGGCGAGGAGACGGCGGCGCTGAAGGCGCAGGTCGAGCGGCTCGGCCTGAACGACGCGATCCGGTTCATCGGCCACGTCAAGGCGCGTTACGGCTTTTCCAAGGGGCGATTGCTGGTCGTCCCCTCGCGTGGCGATTCCATGCCCTATGTCGTCATCGAGGCCGGCGCAGCCGGCATTCCCATGATCGCAGCGCGCGTCGGCGGCATCCCGGAGATTTTTGGCAGCGAATGCCCGTCACTGTTCCCGGCCAGCAATGCCGAGGCGATGGCTGAGGCGATCACGGCCGCGCTCGACGATGCGCAAGCGACCGCGCAGCGCGCATCGACCTTGCGCGAGCGCATCTCCGCGCATTTTTCCCAGCAGGCGATGGTCGACGGCGTGCTCGCCGGTTATCGCGACGCATTTGCCAATCATTAACCATCCTTAAGGCGGCTTTAGAGAATCTTCCGATTTGTCCGATAATCGAGGTGCCAGGGGATGCATGCCCGGGGCACGAGGCCGCTGCCCACGGGTTTTTGGAATGGACGTGGACGCCCGTGGAACCGCTCAACGCACGCTCGATGCTCGATGCCGCGACCAGCGCCGCGGCCAAGCCGGCTGAAACAGCTTTCGTCGAACGCCGTCGCCGCCTGACGCCGGCTGCGCTCGAGGTCGTCAATCAGAAAGTCGCCCGCGCCTATTCGCCGATCGTGATTGCCGGCATCGTGCGCGTGATCGATTTCGTGCTGCTGAGCGTGGTCGGCATGACCGTTTATCTCAGCTACGTCATGCCGCATACCGGCTTCAGCTGGCTCTATCCGCTGGAGATCGTCGCCGTCGCAGTCGCCGCCGTGGTCTGCTTCCAGGCCGCGGACATCTATCAGGTGCAACTGTTCCGCGGCCAGCTCCGGCAGATGACGCGGATGATCTCGTCCTGGTCGTTCGTCTTCCTGCTGTTCATCGGCGTGTCCTTCTTCGCCAAGTTCGGCAGCGATATCTCGCGGCTGTGGCTTGCCGCCTTCTATTTCCTTGGCCTCGCTGCGCTGGTCGCCGAGCGCCTCATCCTCCGTTCGCTGGTGCGCAACTGGGCGCGCCAGGGCCGGCTCGACCGCCGCACCATCATCGTCGGCTCCGACAGCAACGGCGAGCAGCTGGTCGAGGCGCTCAAGGCGCAGGAGGATTCCGATATCCACGTGCTCGGCGTGTTCGACGACCGCAACGACAGCCGCGCGCTCGACACCTGCGCCGGCGCGCGCAAGCTCGGCAAGGTCGACGACATCGTCGAATTCGCGCGCCGCACCCGCGTCGATCTCGTGCTGTTCGCATTGCCGATCTCGGCGGAGACGCGCATCCTGGAAATGCTGAAGAAGCTCTGGGTGCTGCCGGTCGACATCCGCCTCTCCGCTCACACCAACAAGCTGCGCTTTCGGCCCCGCTCCTACTCCTATCTCGGCGAGGTGCCGACGCTCGACGTGTTCGAGGCGCCGATCACCGATTGGGATCTGGTGATGAAATGGCTGTTCGACCGCGTCGTCGGCAGCCTCGCGCTGTTCGCGGCCCTTCCCGTGATGGCGCTGGTGGCGCTGGCGGTGAAGCTCGACAGTCCCGGCCCCGCCCTGTTCCGCCAGAAGCGGTTCGGCTTTAACAATGAGCGCATCGACGTCTATAAATTCCGCTCGATGTATCACCACCAGGCCGACCCGACGGCATCGAAGGTGGTGACCAAGAATGATCCGCGCGTCACCCGCGTCGGCCGATTCATCCGCAAGACCAGCCTCGACGAACTGCCGCAGCTGTTCAACGTGGTGTTCTCAGGCAACCTATCTTTGGTCGGCCCGCGTCCGCACGCGGTGCAGGGCAAGCTCCAGAGCCGGCTGTTCGACGAAGCCGTCGACGGCTATTTCGCCCGCCACCGCGTCAAGCCCGGCATCACCGGCTGGGCCCAGATCAACGGCTGGCGCGGCGAGATCGACAATGAAGAGAAGATCCAGAAGCGTGTCGAGTTCGACCTGTACTACATCGAGAACTGGTCGGTACTGTTCGATCTCGTCATTCTCCTGAAAACGCCGCTCTCGCTGCTGACCAAGAACGAGAACGCGTATTGAAGTTTGCTGACCCAAGTCTCACTGTCATCGCCCGGCTCGACCCGGCGATCCAGTAACCACCGGCAGTAGAGACTGCCACGAACGACACGGAGTACTGGATGCCCCGGTCAAGCCGGGGCATGACAGCGGAAGTTGTGTGCACGAGTAGCGTGAGCGTGTGATGGCGTATGCGGCAACAGCCGGTGAAGTGAACGTAGCCGTACCGGCTGCGCCCGGCGTGCTCGCCCTCCAGCGCGCGCTGGTCTGGCTGGTCGGCGCATCAGGCGCGATCGTCTTCATCGAGCCGAGCCCCTACGAGATCGTGACGCTGCTCGCCACCGTCGCCTTCTTCGCCACCGGCCTGCGCCTGCGGCTCGTGCTGATGCCGCTGTTGCTCGCCCTGGTCCTGCTCAATGTCGGCTACACCGTCAGCGCGATTCCGCTGCTCGACCAATCCGAGGTCGCAAGCTGGATCGCGACCTCCTGGTACATGGCCGTCACCGTGATGTTCTTCGCCATGGTCACCTCCGAGGACACGGCGGCCCGGCTCGACATGCTGCGCCGTGGTCTCGTGGTCGGCGCGATGATCGCCTCGCTCTCGGCCATCGCGGGCTATTTCAATCTCGTTCCCGGCGGCCACGATCTCTTGACGCTCTACGAGCGCGCCCGCGGCACCTTCAAGGACCCGAACGTGCTTGGTGCGTTCCTGATCCTGCCGGCGCTGTTTGCGCTTCAGAGCGTGGTTACGGACAAGCTCGCGAAAGCGTTCCGCAACGCCATCGCCTTCGGCATCATGTCGCTGGCCATCCTGCTCGCCTTCTCCCGCGCCGCCTGGGGCGGGCTGATCCTGACCTCGGCCTTCATGTTGGCATTGATGGTGCTGACCAGCCGCACCAATGCGCAGCGCTCGCGCATCATCATCATGGCGATCGTCGCGGTCGTGCTGGGCCTTGCGCTGATCGCGGTGCTGCTGTCGTTCGATTCCGTCGCCGAGATGTTCAAGCAACGCGCGAGCTTCGACCAGAGCTATGACGAGGGCCGCTTCGGCCGGTTCGGCCGGCACATCCTCGGTGCGGAAATGGCGCTCGATCTGCCGTTCGGCATCGGACCGCTGCAATTCCACCGCTTCTTCCCCGAAGACACCCACAACTCCTACCTGAACGCCTTCATGTCCGGCGGCTGGCTTTCCGGCGTGTGCTATCCGGCGCTGGTCTTCACCACCGTCATCATGGGCTTCCGCCACATCTTCGTGCGCGTGCCCTGGCAGCGCGCCTATCTCGCGATGTTCTCGGCCTTCGTCGGCACCGTCGGCGAAAGTTTTGTGATCGACACGGATCACTGGCGCCACTTCTGGATGATGCTCGGCTCGATGTGGGGCATGATGGCGGCGGCGCAGGCCTACAAGATCAGCTCTGAGAAGGACGCTTCGTCAGCTTGAGCTTCAGTGCGGGCCGCTTCTCGGGCGGCGTGTCGATCAGCCCCTTCAGCGCCGCGGTCGCAGCAAGTATGCTCTTGTAGCCCTCATTGGCAAAACGCAGCAGCAGGCGCAGCTCTTCATCGGTATAGGCGCTGAAGACCTTCTCCATCGCCTGCTGCATCGGCACGTAGAGTTGGCCGATCTTCATCGCGGTTTCCGGCACGACGGCGATGAAAACCTTGCGGCGGTCGGTCTCATCCCGCTCGCGGCGTACCAGACCCGCCTTCTCGAGCCGATCGACAACGCCTGTGATGGCGCCAGTCGTCAGCCCCGTCACCTCAGCGAGCCGGCCCGCCGTGACACGTCCCTCGAGATAGAGAATGTCCATGCATTCGAGGTCGGAATTGGCAATTCCGGCCACGTTCGCGACGGCTTGCCCATAGAGCACGCCCTGCGCGGACGACCGCCGCATCGCCTCTTCCAACTCCCCCAGCAACGCCGCGCGCGCCTTTGCCCTTGACAACGCTCACCTCATATCTTAGTCGATATATATCTTAGTCACTAAGAGATTTAGTGACCGTAATTCCTCCTAGCATCACGGAAACGTCGGGAGCAAGCCAATGCCTCATCGTCCCCGCAAGGCCCTCATTATCGGCGCTGGCATTGCCGGCCCCGTCGCCGCGATCCTGCTGCGCCGCGCCGGCATCGAATCCGCCATCTACGAAGCCTGGCCCTACTCCAAGGGCATCGGCGGCGGCCTCCAGATCGCGCCGAACGGCATGCATGTCATCGACGAGATCGGCCTCGCGGCCGAACTGATCAGCCGCGGCTCGATCGCCGAGTCCTTCGACTTCTATTCGCAGGAAGGCCGAAGGCTCGGCTCGGTCAATCGCGACATGGAACGGCGCTTCGGCCAGCCCGCCGTCAATGTCTGCCGCGCCACGCTGAACGAGATGCTGATCGACAAGGCCTGGTGCGCCTGCGTCTCGCTCTATTTCGACAAGCGCCTGATCAAGGTCGAGGATCGCGGCGACCAGCCTGTCATCGCCTATTTCGCCGACGGCACCACCGCCGAGGGCGACTTCCTGATCGGCGCCGACGGCGTGCATTCAATCGCGCGGCGCCAGGTCGTGCCTGATGGCCCCAAGCCCTTCAACACCGGCCTGATCGGCTTCGGCGGCTTCGTGCCGCACGCCGTCCTCGACGGGAGGGCCATCGGCCGGCATGTCGAGACCACGTTCGGACAGAGCGGCTTCTTCGGCTACGGCTATTGCGGCCCCGATCCCAGGGACGGCGTGATGTGGTGGAGCACGCAGCCCGCGCACGGCATGGACGCCGCGATGTTTCGCGCCCTCGACGCACAGACGCTGAAGCAGCATCTGCGCGGCTTCCATCATGGCTGGCACGATCCGATCCCCGCGATCATCGAGGCGGCCGACGACATCGTGGTCACCGACACGCTCGACGTCGCGACCTTGGCGACCTGGTCACGCAAGCGCTCGCTCCTGATCGGCGATGCCGCGCATGCGACCAGCCCGCATGCCGGCCAGGGAGCTTCGCTCGCACTGGAAGATGCGATGCGGCTCGCCCGGCTGATGCAGGAGGGTCAGGAGTTGACGGCGACCTTCCAAGCCTTCGAGGCCGAGCGGCGACCCCGCGCGGAAAAGATCGTCGCCATTGCCCGCCGCAACGGCAACAACAAGCGCGAGTTCAGCGCAGCCGGTGCATGGATGCGCAATCAGATGATCAAACTGCTGCTGCCGCTGGGCGCGAAGGGCATGGATTTCATGTATGCGTATGATGCGCGGGCGGCGTAGCTCTTTCTTCCCCCTCTCCCCGTTCTTACGGGGAGAGGGTTGGGGTGAGGGGCTGCTTCGGCAAAAACGGTGAGCGGAAAGTCCCCCTCACCCGCCACGCTCGGGCGCGCAATTGCGCCGCCGAGGTTGTCGGCCTCTCTCCGCAAGCGGGGCGAGGCGAAGGAAGTGCTAGCCTTCCACCTCGAACCTCAGCCCGGCATGGTCGACGAGTCGCCTGATCAGCTTGTGCTGCATCGCTGCACCCGGCGTCCAGAGGCCGGCCGGGACGTCAGGCGCATCGCGCAGCAGGCAGATCGCGCATTCCGAGATCATCCTGGCGGTTGACGCGTAGCCGGGATCGAGATCGCCTTTGACTGCTGCGCGAACCTGACGGCCGTCGGGCGCGATCGCGACATAGAGCAGGTCGTAATGACCGGCGTCGCGCTCTTCTTTCGATGGTCCCTCGCCGGGCTTCAGCGCCTTGGGGCCGGTCTTTTCGCTATTGGCGGCCATGACGAGCTTCGCATTGGCCTGGCCTTCGTCGCCCGGACCCGTCAGCACCATCTCGTCGTAGACGAAATCCCGGCCATAGGGGAATCCCATCAGCATGTTGGAACGATGGACGTTGCGTGTGTTCAGCGTCGCCATCGCGAACGGGGCGGACCAGGATTGCAGATCCTCCTCGAAAACAGGCTTGTTGCCGCGCGGTTGCTTGGGCCCTTCAAATCCAGGCGTGAAGGCGAAAGGGTCCTTGAGGATCGAGACCAGGCTGAGATCTTGCGCGACGGCTTCGAAGGTGACCCTTGCGCTTGCGGAGGTGCCCCCGGAGAACTTCCAGCTGAGGTCGCGGACGCGCCCTTTGACGCGCGACGCCGGCGCTCCGAACACGCGCCTTGCTTCCTCCTGCACGAAGAACGCACCGAGCTCGAATGGCATGGAATCGAAGCCGCAGGAGAACATGATACGCGCGCCGCTCGCTTTGGCCGCCGCCTCATGCTTGTCGATCATCTGCTTCAGCCAGATCGGCTCGCCGCAGAGATCGAAATAATCGGTGCCAGCGGCGACGCAGGCCGCCAGCAGATCGGACCCATAAAGCTGATAGGGGCCGACAGTGGTCACGACCAGCTTCGCCTGATCGACCATGGCCCGCAACGACGCCGGATCGGCGGCGTCGGCGACGATCAGCGGCGTGTCCGCGGGCGCGCCGATCGCATCGCGAACGGAGGCAAGCTTGCCTCTGCTGCGTCCGGCCATCGCCCAGGTCGGCGCACCGGCGCCGACGTAATGCGCGGCGAGATACTCAGCTACGAGCTGACCGGTGTACCCGGTCGCGCCGTAGACGACGATGTCGAACTTCGCAGACACGGATCGTAGACCTTAAGCCTCCACCTCGAACGTCAGCCCGGCATTGTCCCGCAGCCGCTTGATCAGCTTGTGTTGCATCGCCGCGCCCGGCGTCCAGAACCCGGCCGCTACATCGCTGGCGTCACGCAGCATGCAGATCGCGCATTCGGAGATCATCTTCGAGGTCGAGCCATAGCCGGGATCGCGGTCGCCGGTCACACCGGCGCGAACCATGCGGCCGTCGGGCGCGATCGCGACATAGAGCAGATTGAACAGCCCGTTCTCGCGCTCCTCCTTCGAAGGTCCCTCGCCCGGCTTCGGCGCGCTCGGGCCGGTCTTCTCGGCGTTTGCGGCCATCACGCGCTTGGCGTTGGCCTCGCCCTTCTCGCCAGGACCGGTGAGGACCATCTCGTCGTAGACGAAGTCCTGGCCGTAGGGAAAGCCCATCAGCATGTTGGAGCGATGGACGTTGCGGGTGTTGATCAGCGCCATCATGAACGGCGCGGCCCAGGAATTCAGATCCTCCTCGATCAGCGGCTTGTTACCCCTCGGCTGCTTCGGACCGGCGAAGCCAGGGGTCAGCGCGAAAGCATCGTTCAGGATCGCAACGAGGCTCATGTCTTTGGCAACCGCATCGAACGTCGCCTTGGCACTCGCCGCCGTGCCGCCCGAGAGCGTGCCGCGCATGTCGCGCACGCGACCTTTCACGCGCGAGGCCGGAGCGCCGAATACGCGTTTGGCCTCTTCCTGCACGAAGAACGTGCCAAGCTCGAACGGCACGGAATCGAAGCCGCAGGAGAACACGATGCGCGCGCCGCTGTCCTTGGCAGCCGCCTCGTATTTGTCGATCATCTGCCGCATCCAGATCGGCTCGCCGCAGAGATCGAAATAATCGGTGCCGGTGGCGACGCAGGCAGCCAGCAGTTGCTCGCCGTAAAGCTGGTAAGGACCGACCGTCGTGATGACGGACATCGTCTGCTCCGCCATCGCTTTCAGCGAGGCCGCATCGGACGCATCCGCCACGATCAGCGGCGTATCCGCGGGTGCGCCGATCGCGTCGCGCACGGATTTCAGCTTGTCGAGGCTGCGTCCGGCCATCGCCCAGGTCGGCGCACCGGCGCCGACGTAATGCGCGGCG
>NZ_CAKZHY010000008.1 GCF_936928535.1 uncultured Bradyrhizobium sp.
GCGGTGTAGAAGATGTTGACCTTGTGCTTGTCGATGACGTTCCAGAAGCGCGAATTGTCAGGGTAATTCGGCACGCCTTCGAACATCAGCGTGGTCGCGCCGTTGGCGAGCGGCCCGTAGAGAATGTAGCTGTGGCCGGTGACCCAGCCAACGTCGGCGGTGCACCAGTAGATGTCGCCGTCGTGATAGTCGAACACGTATTGATGCGTCATCGACGCGAAGACGAGATAGCCGCCCGAGGTGTGCAGCACGCCCTTGGGCTGGCCGGTCGAGCCCGAGGTGTAGAGGATGAACAGCGGATCCTCGGCATGCATGTGCTCGACCGGGCACTCGGTCGTCACCATCGCCGCGGCCTCGTGATACCAGAGGTCGCGGGTCGGGTTCATGTCGATCTTGCCGCCGGTGCGCTTGACCACCACGACCCAGTCGACGCCGTCGGCCTTAGCGAGGGCTGCGTCGACATTAGCCTTCAGCGGCACCTTCTTGCCGCCGCGCAGGCCTTCATCCGCGGTGATGATGACCTTGGACTGGCAGTCGTTGATGCGCTGCGCGAGTGAATCAGGCGAGAAGCCCGCGAACACCACCGAGTGGATCGCACCGATGCGCGCGCAGGCCAGCATCGTGTAGGCCGCTTCCGGAATCATCGGCAGATAGATGGTGACGCGATCGCCCTTCTTGACGTTGCGGGTGCGCAGGATGTTGGCCATCCGGCAGACCTCGTCGTGCAACTCCTTGTAGGTGATGTGCTTGGACTGCGAGGGATCATCGCCTTCCCAGATGATCGCGGTCTGGTTGCCGCGCTTGGCGAGATGGCGGTCGATGCAATTATGGGCGACGTTGAGAATGCCGTCCTCGAACCATTTGATCGAGATGTTGCCGGGCGCGAAGGAGACGTTCTCGATTTTGGTCGGCGCGTGCATCCAGTCGATGCGCTTGGCCTGCTCAGCCCAGAAAGCGTTCGGGTCCGCGATCGAGCGGGCGTACATGTCCTTGTACTTGGCCTGGTCGACCCAGGCGCGCTTGGCCCATTCCGCGGGGACGTCGTAGATCTTCTCGGACATGCTTCCCTCCACATACGGCAAGCCGAACACTAACTGGCGAGCCGACTTCATCGTTAAACGATTATGCGTCGGGCTAACGGCCCCCGACAAGGATCACAAGCTGGACCTTCGGTGAGCGGCGGGCCATGCGGAAAATCAAAGCGGCGCAGGCCGGCTGTCGCAAATCTGAAACAGGCCGGGAGGCGGTTTTCGGCTCTTTACCCAAATCTCCAGAACAGGCCGGCGCAGGGCGCCCATGCGGAGCAGGAGGTATCTGGGAACCGTCCATCACTGATTCGGGACTCGCAATGCGGTTCGGAACACCCTAAATGGCCAACCCGGGTCCAACGCGACCCTAGGGAACAAACATCAGAACAGCGGCATTGAACGGTAACAGACAGGGCCAAGGCATAAGACTATGATGGATCAGCAGAATCTCGGGACGATGCGGCCCGCTTCGGCCGATCCTGCTGCCATTGCACTGGCGAAGGCCCTCGGACAATGGCCGAAACCGGCCAGTTCCAGCCGTCCCAGCCCGAAAAAGGTGTTCGACTCGGCCTCCCCGGCGGCGGTCGAGGCGCTCGCCAAGGAGCTGGGCCTGCGGCTTGGCGACCAAAACGAGCTGACCATCCGCCGTGTCAGGCGCGGCAAGGGCTATTCCTTCGTCCGTCCCAATGGCGCGCATATCCGTGACGCCCGCACAATTCGTCGCCTGCACGCCATGGCCGTGCCGCCCGCCTATCGCGAGGTGCGCTACTCGGCCGATCCGAGCTCGCATCTCCAGGCCGTGGGTCGCGACGCCGCCGGCCGGCTGCAATATCGCTATCACGCCGATTGGGAGAAGGTCCGCGAGCACCGCAAGGCGCATCGCCTGGAGAAGCTCGTCGGCGCGCTGCCAAAGATCCGGCGCAAGGTCTCGGCGTTCCTGTCGGGCGACGAGCCGACCCGCGAGTTTGCGCTTTCGGCCGTGATTGAGCTGATCGCGCGCACCGCGATCCGTCCGGGCAATGAATCCTACGCACGTCTCAACGGCACCCGCGGCGCCACCACGCTGCTGAAGTCCAATGTCACGCTGGAAGACGATTGCTTCGTGCTGACCTTCAAGGCGAAGGGCGGCAAGGCGGTGCGCAAGGAATGCGACGCCGCCAAGCTGGTGCGCGCCATCGGCATTTTGCAGGGCGTCCCCGGCAAGCGCATGTTCCAGTATCGCGATGCCTACGGCATCGTGCGCGCCGTCAGCACCACGCAGGTGAATGCGTTTCTGCGTGAGATCGCCGGTATCAAGATTTCGCTGAAGGATTTCCGCACGCTGATGGCCTCTGCCGTCGTCGTGGAATCGCTGTCGCGGATCACGCCGGCGACCAGCCAGCGCGGCCGCAAGAAGCAGGTGCTGGAGGCGATCCGCGCCGCGGCCGACAAGCTCTCCAACACGCCGGCGATCTGCCGCAAGAGCTATGTCCACGACACCATCGTCACCGCTTTCGAGGACGGCATCCTCGAGCGCTTCGCGGCGACCATGAAGGGCCAGCGCTCGCAGGCGAGGCGCGAGCAGCTCCTGGCGCAGGTGGTGGCGACTGCGGCCGTTTAGTGCCGCGCTGCCGTAGGGTGGGCAGAGGCGAGAAGCGCCGTGCCCACCATCTCTCTCGATCACAAAAAGGACGTGGGCACGCTTCGCTTTGCCCACCCTACGAGAGCTGCTGTGCGTCGCTACATATTGTCTGAAACAACACCCTTGTCGGGGCCGGGATCGCGGCCCGCGGCGGCGTTTGTCAGCCGGCTCAGATAATGCGCCCAGCCTTTGGCGTGCGCGGCCACCTGTTCCTCGGTCGGCAGCCCGCTATGCGTCATGCGCAGCAACGTGCCGCCGTCGCGTTCGATCAGGTCGATCTCGATCAGGCTCGAGCCCGGCGGCACTTCCTGACCGCCCTCCCAGCCGAACGTGTAAGCCAGACGATGCACCGGCACGACCTCACGGAAGGCGCCGCGGGCGACGCTGGCGCGCGGGCCGATGCCTTTGAGCAGATAGAGCCCGCCGGGATGCGGCTCGGTGGTCGCATCCGAGCCCATCCAGCTCAGGATCTTCTCGGGATCGGTCAAATAGGCGAAGACGGTGGCGCGCGGGGCGGCGATCTGGGTCTCGCGACGCAATACGAACAGCTCGGTCATCGGCGATCATCCCTGGCTTCATGGGCACATGGCGGCGCCAAAGCAGTCCGTCAAGGCAGTCCGTCAAGGATTGCCCGTGACAAAGACGGTCTTCCCTAGCCATCATCGGCTCATGCAACTCTCCCCGACCCTCGCCTGGCTTGTCGATGCCGCCTCAGAAAGTGCCGGCGCCGATCGCCTGCTTGCCGAACTCGGTGCGCATCTGGTTGCCGATGGCGTGCCGCTTGCGGCAGGCGCCCTGACCTTGGAGGTGCCCCACCCGCTGATCGCGAAGCGGACATGGCTGTGGCGGGCGGACAATGGCCGGGTGATCGAGGCGCTCGGCTTTGCGCCAGGCGGGCTGGCGCCCGATCTGCCTGATGATGCCGGCCGCCGCTGGCTGCGCGACATCGCGGGCGGCGAAGTGCATGAGGATGTTGTCGGGCGCGATGGACCGCTGCTCGGCTGGATCGGGCCGCGTCCGTTCACATCAGACGAGATCGAGCAGCTGCGCCAGGCCGCGCGGTTTGCTGCAACACCACTCGCCGCGCTCGCGGCGCGCGCCACCTTGCGGGCAACGCTGGAGGCTTATCTGGGCAAGCGTAGCGCCGAGCGGGTCCTGGCAGCACCGCTGCGGCGCGACTTAGGCGAGACCATCCAGGCTGCGCTGCTCTATGCCGATCTGCGTGGCTTCACCACCTTGTCGGAAGCCAGTCCGCCGGCTGATATCATCGCCGCGCTCGATGCCTGGTTCGATCGCATCGCGGGTGCCGTCCACGCCTTCGGCGGCGAGGTGCTTAAATTCATTGGTGACGGCGTGCTGGCGATTTTTCCGGTGGTGGAGGCATCGCCACGTCGCGCCTGCGAGGCCGCTTTACGCGCCGCAGGCGCTGCGGAAGCCGGGATGGCCTATCTCAACGCGGAGCGCGCCACACAAGGATTGCCGCCACTTGCATTCGGGGCCGCGCTTCATCTTGGTGAGATGCTCTGGGGCAATATCGGCGCCGCTAACAGGCTGGACTTCACGGCGATCGGACCCGCCGTCAATCTCGCCAGCCGGCTCGAAGGCCTGTGCAAGCCGCTCGGCAGGACTGTGCTGGTCTCCGGCGCGCTCGCCGCCGAGACGGACATGCCTCTCGTCGCGCTCGGACTGCACAAGCTGCGCGGCATCGCCTCGCCCTGCGAGGTGCTTACGTTGCCCGAGGCGGAGCGGCGGGCGTCGTAGCTCTTACATACCGCCCATCTTGCAGACGAGATTCCACTCTTCCGCTGTCACCGGCTGCACCGAGAGGCGCGAATATTTCACCAGCGCCATGTCGGCGAGTTTCTTCTCGGCCTTGATCGCCACCATCGTCACCGGCGTCTTCAGCGGCTTGTCGGCCTTGATGTCGACGCAGACGAACTTTTCGGTCTTGTCGGTCGGATCCGGATAGGCCTCCTTGACGACCTCCGCGATGCCGACGATCTCCTTGCCCTCGTTGGAATGGTAGAAGAACGCCTTATCGCCCTTCTTCATCGCCACAAGGTTCTGGCGCGCGGTGTAATTGCGCACGCCGGTCCAGGCTTCGCCCTTGGCGCCTTTCGCGACCTGCTGGTCCCACGACCACACCGACGGTTCGGATTTCACCAGCCAGTACGCCATGTTCATTCCTCTGCCTTGAAGGGGCGGGTCAAAAGCCCGGAGATCGCTGCGTCGATCGTGCTTCGGCCACTCAGGATCGAAGCGACCGCTTCCGATACCGGCATCTCGATGCCTTGCGAAGCTGCGAGTTCGATCAGGACTGGCGCCGTGAATTCGCCTTCGGCCAGCTTGCCGGCGGGTGGCTGCTCGCCGCGGCCCAGCGCGAGCCCGAGCGCGAAGTTGCGCGATTGCGGGCTCGAGCATGTCAGGATCAAATCGCCGAGACCGGACAGGCCGGTGAGCGTCTCGCCACGCGCGCCGAGCGCGCGGCCGAGGCGAGTCAGCTCGGCAAAGCCGCGAGTCGTGAGCGCAGCCTGCGCGGACGCGCCGAGTTTCCGCCCGACCGCAATTCCGACCGCGATCGCCAGCACGTTCTTGGCCGCGCCGCCGATCTCGACGCCGCGGATGTCAGTGGAATGATAGGGGCGGAATGTCGGAGAGCCCAGTGCCTGCACGAGGCCGCTCGCAAGCGCATCATCCCCAGCCGCAAGCGTCACAGCCGTCGGCAAGCCGCGCGCGACGTCGTCGGCAAAGCTTGGGCCCGATAGGATCGCAGGTTGCGCATGGGGTGCGGCCTCCGCAATCACGTCGGTCATGAATTTGTGAGTGCCATGCTCGATGCCCTTGGCGCAGGCGATGACCGGCAGGGGTTTTGCGAGATACGAGGCCAGCATGTTGACCGCGCCGCGCAGATGTTGCGCCGGCGTTGCGACCAGCAGCATGTCGGCGCGTGCGGCGAGTGCCAGCTCGCTTGTCACCAGGATGTCGGGCGTGAGCCGCACGCCGGGCAGCCGCGGATTGTCGCGGCTCGATGCGATCCGCGCCGCATGGTCCGCGTTGCGCGCCCACAGCGTCACGGTCCGTCCGGCGCGCGCGGCCACCGTCGCCAGCGCCGTGCCCCAGGCCCCCGCTCCGATCACCGCGACGGACTGGAAGGCGGCCATCGTCAATATCCCGCTCGCGTCTTGCCGTAGCCTTCAGGCGCCGTGGCGTTGGCGTCGAGCAGCCAGCGTGCGCGTGGTTGCGCATCCATCGTGTCGGTGATGCCGAGGGCAAGGCGTTCGGCGCCGGCCCAGGCGATCATCGCACCATTGTCGGTGCAAAGCGCCGGCGGCGGCATGATCAGTTGCGTGCCGGCTTGTCGCGCCACGTCATCAAGCGCGCCGCGGATCGCCTGATTGGCGGCGACACCGCCGGCCGCGACCAGTGCACGCGGTGCGCCGAACTGTTCGCGGAACAGCTTCAGGCCAACTTTCAAACGGTCGGCCGTTGAATCCAGCACCGCAGCCTGGAAGCCTGCGCAGAGATCGCTGATATCCTGCGGCGTGACCTCGGCGAGCCGGCTCGCTTCGGTGCGCACGGCCGTCTTCAATCCCGACAGCGAGAAGTTGGCATCGGGGCGTCCGTGCATCGGCCTGGGAAACGCAAAGCGCGTGGCATTGCCATTGGCGGCCGCGCGCTCGACCTCCGGGCCGCCGGGATAGGGCAGGCCCAGCATCTTCGCGACCTTGTCAAAAGCCTCGCCGATCGCGTCGTCGACGGTGGTGCCGAGCCGCACATATTGGCCGACGCCGGTGACCGCGACGATCTGGGTGTGGCCGCCGGAAGCCAGGAACAGGCAATACGGAAATTCGATCCCGTCGGTGAGCCGCGGCGTCAGCGCGTGCGCCTCGAGATGGTTGACCGCGACCAGCGGCGTGTCATGCACCATCGCAATCGCCTTTGCGGTGGTGAGCCCGACGATGACGCCGCCGATCAGGCCCGGCCCTGCGGCCGCGGCGACACCGTCGAGCTCCGCGAAGCCGATGCCGGCATCGCTCATGGCGCGATCGATAATGCCGTCGAGCAGGTCGACATGGGCGCGCGCAGCGATCTCCGGAACGACGCCGCCGAAGCGGGCGTGCTCCTCGACTTGCGATCGCACGACGTTGGATAGAATCCTGCCGCTGCCGTCGCCCGCACGCTCGATCACGGCCGCAGCGGTCTCATCGCAGGTGGTTTCGATGCCTAGCACCAGCATTGGCGAATTGTTATCCAATTTGCGCCCTTGCGCTCATCCGTAAAGCAGAGTTCTGGTAACGCGGTAGCATTCCAGGGTTGGCTTATGCAATCGTCACGCGCCGCCATCCCTCGCGAATGCGTCACCGCCACGTGGCCCGGGAACGCCAGCGATGTCCATTCTTGTTACACGGCCGCATCCCGACAACGCGGCGACGGCGGAAAATCTGCGCGCGCGGGGACATGTGGTGCTGCTTGCGCCGGCGCTCAAGTTCGAGCCGGTCGCTTTCCATGACGAGAGCGAGGCCGGCTACGGCGCCATCATCGTCACATCGGCCAATGCGATCCGCGCCGTCGCGCCGCAATTGCGCGACCTCGGCCTCGTGGAGCTGCCGCTGTTTGCGGTCGGCGAGCACACGGCGTCCGTGGCGCGCGAATTCGGCTTCACTGAAGTGATCACGGCCGGCGGCGATGCCGCGTCCTTGCGCGACAAGGTGATGCAGAGCGCGCGCGACAAGCGCGTCAGCAAGAAAAGGACGCTGCTCTATCTTGCGGGCGCGGATCTGTCGCGGGATCTGGGCGGCGAGCTCGGCGCGGAAGGGTTCAGCGTGGTGACGCAGACGACCTATCGCATGGTTCCAGTCAAGATTTTGCCGCGCGAGGTCTGCGAAGGTTTTGCCGCCCATGGCATCGAGGCGGTGCTGCATTACTCCCGGCGCAGCGCGCGGGCCTTCCTGGAGGCGGCCCGGGACGAAGGCGTCGAAATCTCGGCGCTGGCGATCCCGCAATGCTGCCTGTCCGAGACGGTCGCCGGCGTGTTGCGCGATGCCGGTGCGTCGCGGGTCCTGGTCGCCGCCACGCCAGACGAAAATGCCCTGTTCGACGCCTTGGAGCGTGCTTTGCGGACCCGTTTGGCGTAAGAGGACGGGCCGAATCCGACGCAATCGGGCTCGTCTCTGGTATGAAAAGTGTGAGGAACCGTCACGATGGCCGACGACAAGCCGGAAGACGCAGGCAAGCCTGAAGATGTAGGACTGGCCCCCGAGTCCGGCCGCGCCAAGCGCACCCCACCGACCATCGACCTCGAGGCGACCGAAGTCTCCACCCAGCCGCAGGACGTGGTGGTCGAGCCGGAGGCGGGTCCGTCGACCGAGCAGGTCAATGCCGGGCAGGCGAACTCCGAGCAAGCCAGTGCCGAGGAATCCAAGGCTGAAACCATCAAGGCCGAAACCACCGCGGCGGAGCCGGAGCGCGTTGACGCCCAGGCCGCGGCTGCGTCCACGACCATTTCTCCCTGGGTCATCGCGCCATTTTCCGGCGCCGTAGCAGCCGCAATTGTGATTGCGGTTGGCTGGGTGCTGGGCTGGCCCGCGGTGCAGGCGCCGCCGGCCGCGCCGCAGGTGACGAGTGCAACGGTCGATGCGCTGAGCGGACGTGTCGCCTCAGTCGAAGCCAAAGTCGACGCCAAGGCGGGCAGGCCCGCCGCCGATCCGGCTGTTGTTACGAGGCTCGATGCGCTGGAGAAATCCGTCGGCACCCTGCGCGGCGACCTCGCCAATTTGCGCGCGCAGTCCGACAAGACTGCAAGCGCATTGAACGATGCCAAATCCGCGCCGCGCGATCCGGCAGCTTCGTCCGGCCTCGCCGCCCTCGACGAGCGCGTGTCCCAGCTCGAGCGCGCCAGCACGACCGCACGCGCCGAGCTTGCGCAGCAGGGCGAAAAGATCGCCGACGCCAAGGTCATGGACGACAGGCCGTTGCGCTTTGTCGTTGCCGCGACCCTGCTCGATGTTGCCGTTCGCCATAGCGACCCCTACGAGGCGCAGCTCAAGGCCGCGCGGTCGTTTGCGGCGAAGCCTGAAACGCTGAAGCCGCTCGATGCGTTTGCCGCGTCGGGCATTCCTACGCCTGTTTCGCTGACCCGCGAGCTCCTCAACATCGTGCCGAAGCTGGCACCGGCGCCGGAGGCTCCTGCCGCTGGTGCCGGCATCGTCGAGCGCCTTCAGGCGGGCGCATCGAAGCTCGTTCGCATCGAGCGCACCGACGGGGTCGGCAATGACCGCGGCGCCGTCGTTGCGCGGGTCACGGCGTCGGCGCTGCGCGGTGATTTCGCCGAAGCGCGCCGCGAATTGAAGACGCTCCCAGAAGCCGATCGCGCACCGGCGCAGGCCTGGCTCGACAAGGCCGATGCGCGGGACGCCGCGCTCGCCGCCTCCCGCACATTCGCCGACGACGCGCTGGCTGGTCTCACCAAGCCTGCGCAATAAGATTCGCGCAACACTCCGCGCGTATAGGGATAGCCATGCTTCGCATCGTCCTCTTCCTCGTTCTGATTGCGCTTGCAGGTGCCGGCGCGGCCTGGGTCGCCGATCAGCCCGGCAATGTCGTGCTGACCTGGGGTGGCTGGCGAGCTTCGCCGAGCATTCCGGTGTTCGTGCTCTGCCTCGGCATCTTCGCCGTCCTGATCGTCTTGCTCTGGAGCATTTTGACCACGATCTGGCGCACGCCTGGTCGGATGCGCCGCCGTCGGCATGAGAAGCGTCACGCGCGGGGGCGTCATGCCATCACCCATGGCCTGCTCGCGATCGGTCATGGCGACACTGCGCTTGCCCGCCGTCACGCCGACGCAGCGCGGCGGCATACGCCGGACGATCCGCTCGCGCTGCTCTTGCATGCCCAAGCCGCCCAGCTCGACGGTAACAGAGACGAGGCCCAGCGCGCTTTCCGCGCCATGGCGGAGCGTGAGGATACGCGGCTGCTCGGCCTGCGCGGCCTGTTCATCGAGGCGCAGCGCGCCGACGATGCAGTCGGTGCCGTGATGATCGCGGAGGAAGCGATCAAGCTGTCGCCGTCGTCGACCTGGGCCTCGCATGCGGTGCTCGGCTTCCGCTGCGCGCGCGGCGACTGGAGCGGTGCACTCGCGATCCTGGACTCGAACCTGTCCAGCGGCCTGATCGACAAGCAGGCCTATCGCCGCCAGCGCGGCGTGCTGCTCACCGCTCGCGCATTGGAGCTGGAGACCATGGACCGCGACGTCGCGCGCGAGAGCGTGATGGAAGCGGTCAAGCTGGCACCGACCCTGGTGCCGGCCGCGGTGCTCGCCGCAAAGTTCGAGAGCGAGGCGCATCAGGTGCGTCGCGCCATGAAGCTGGTCGAGGCCGCCTGGCTCGCCAATCCGCATCCCGATCTCGCCGATGCCTACGCGCATGTGAAACTCGGCGATGCCGCGCGGCAGCGCCTGCAGCGGGTCGAGACGCTCGCGGCCAAGACGTCCGCCGACAAGCCCGGCCATGTCGAGGGCCAGCTCGCGATCGCGCGTGCCGCGATCGATGCCTCCGAATTCGCCCGCGCGCGCGACGTGCTGTCGCCGTACGTCAACAATCCAACCCAGCGCGTCGCGCTGCTGATGGCCGAACTCGAACGCGCCGAGCATGGCGACGGCGGCCGTGCCCGCGCCTGGACCTTGCGCGCGGTCCGCGCCCGTCACGACCCGGCGTGGACCGCGGACGGCTATGTCAGCGACCGCTGGCGTCCGGTCTCGCCGGTCACCGGCCGGCTCGACGCCTTCCAGTGGCAGACGCCGGTGGCGAGCCTTCCTTCGGACAAGGGGACGACGATCGAGTCCTCGGCCTTCGAGGAAGCCATGCTTGCCGCCCCGCCGCCAAAGCGGGTGACGGCGGCCAACGAGGCGCCGGCGGAACCGGTCGTGATTGCGCCGGCTGAGAGCCCGGTCGCAACCCCTGCTCCGGCCGCGCAGGACAACGCGCCCCCGGCGACCAAGGAAGAAGCCGTTGCGACGTCCGCCGAGCCCGTCAAGCCGGCCTCTGAAGCGGCCGAATCATCGCCGGCTGCGGCAACCCCGGTGTTCCGCACCCGCGCCGACCTCGGCAAGCCCGCCTCCGCGCCGATCCAGCCCGTCATCCCGATCGTCCGCGCGCCCGACGATCCCGGCATCGATGACGACGGCCCGAGCGATGAATTTACGGAACAAATCGGCACGCCAAAGGCCCAGGCCGGCGGCTGGCGCGGATTCTGGTCCCGCTGGGGCGCGTGAAGCGCATTTCGCACCTCCCTTGTCCTTGCCAATTCAGGCCATGCCCGATATCAGGAGCGCGTATCGGGGCCGGCATCGCGCCAAGCCCCGGCAGGGTTCGCCGCAATAGCTCAGTCGGTAGAGCACGTCATTCGTAATGACGGGGTCGGGGGTTCGAATCCCTCTTGCGGCACCAGCTTTTTCAAGTACATAGCCGCACGGTCGTAAATCAATTTTCTTCAAAGGTACGGCAGAGGTGCGGCCCTGGTTATCCACGGCGCAAGCTGTTGATTTGATTCGCGCCGAGTCGCGCTTCGCAACACCATTTGCATCACACAAAATTTCATGCGTACGATCCGCGTGAAATAAGAAGAACGAATCACAGCGCGAGCAGGGGCGCTGCGGAGACTTCAACGAATTTAAATTGGCTTGGGCGCTATCACATCGGCGCCAACGCCGAACGATTCTCGGCCAGCAATGGTTGAGAGGGGTGGACTGGGCGGGGTGCCACCCGCCCAAGTCCGATGCAGCACGTCGCTGAGGTCTCTGTTGATCCGCTTAGCGGATTGGCAGAGACCGACAGTGGGCACGAACGTACTCCCATTTGCCGAGCCGGAAGCGGACGTAGTCCGTCACGGACACGGGTTGGGTGATCGAACAACTTATTCTAACCATGGTAGGTCTCCTGATCGGAGCGCGGGATGCGCCCCGCCGGTGAAGGGCTTGCAGCCCGTCCAATCAGAAGATGCCCACGGCCAATAAGATCGAATCAGCCCAAGGAGTGCGCCCACAGTACCAAATGCGGGTGGCTCACAAGCTGATTCGTTGCACTTATCCCGGCAGTTCCCCACGATTTAAAGGCATCTCGTTGTGGATGCCTTCGGCGCTGGATCAAAGCCTGCTGGCAGCCGCGCCGAAAACGAAGTCGCCAGTGCTGCCATCGTTAAGCGTAAAGCGGCCGCCGCCACTCATCCCGCCGTACTCGCGCGTCGCCGTCACCAGCCCCTTGCGTCCATCGTTGCAAAGAACCGGGATTGTTATCGTCGTCGACGGATTGCCGATGCTGTAAGTGCCCGCGCAGGACAGCTTGCCATCTGAGACTTCGAAAGAGGCATCAAGTCCGGTGATTGTGTTGGAGCCCCGCATGATCCCGCTTGGCGAAGCCTTCGTGACGACGGCAACCGGGACAGTGAGTGTGCTCGCGCAACTCGCTAATAACAGGATCGCAATGCAGCCCGCAGGTTTGCCAACCCAAGCTTGAATATCCATTCCCGCCCCCGCGAAATTCAAGGGATCATAGCCGATCCGTTGCCGAAGCAGGGGGATCAAAATTCTGGAATTTTGTACGTCGTGCCAGAGGGGATGCTGCCCAAGCCGCGCGAACGAATTTTGGCCCTACCCCTGGGCAAGGCCAAAACTGCGCGTGGGGATCAATCTATCAGGCGGCCCTGAGCATCCACTCGTGAAGCGTGCACCCACCTTGGAGGGCCAACGATCGTAAAGATGTTGTGTCCAACGCGCACGTCTCTAAGCGTGGGCAGCAAACACTCTTGGCCTAACTCGCGATTCCAATACTTCATCTGCGCAACTTGTATCATCCGAATATCCTTCAAATATTGATTAGGAAGTCTGTAGATGCGACCAACGTCGCAGCGACTAGGCTAGGTGCGGATCATGGCCGAACTATGCGCCCGGTTATTGCAGGGCTCGCCAGATCGTAGCCTCGCCGCACTCGTACTCGCGGGCCAACTCCGCCATGGTCTCGCCCCCGGCGTAGCGTTCGGCAATGCGTCGCCGCTGGCTGGGATCGAGCGAGGATGGCCGGCCGAACTTGGTGCCCTTGCGCTGAGCGCGGGCAATGCCTTCCTCGCAGCGCTGCCGGATCAGGCCCCGTTCGAACTCGGCAATGCCGCCCATGATGGTGAGCATCAGCCGGCCCACATCGGTCGTGGTATCGCACCACGCTTCGCCAAGCGAGACGAAGGCGCAATCGTGCTCGGCGATGTCGTGAAGGATATTGTGCAGATCGCGGGAGGATCGGGCGAGCCGGTCTAGCTTGGTGACTGTGACCACATCGCCCGGACGCAACGCTCGCATCAACCGATCAAACTCCGGCCGGCCCTTTGTGGATTTGCCGGACGCCTTGTCGCTGAAGATGCGCTCGCATCCTGCGGCCTTGAGCGCTTCCACTTGCCCCGCGTAATCTTGGCCCTTCGAGCTAACCCGCGCATAGCCATAACGCATCGCATCGCTCCTCTTTTGAAAGTTAGACTTTCGAAAGATAATTGATGCGAGGAATCAGCGTCAATTCGTTTCTTTCAAAACCTGTACGTTTTGAAGCTTGGGGGCCAGCGATGTCCCGCCTTGGATTAGCTCAACCGTGTAGCTTTCCCACTTGTTGTCGGTGATCTCTAACAACGCCTTAGGGTTCGTTACGCTTCCTTGAACAATCATTGAAGCAACTTGCGGCGCCAGGGTTTTGAATGCCACATATTGAGGGTGCCCGGAATAACTCCACGGCAAAGGTTCGTTTGCACGAATGCTCTCCCGCAGAAGCTGAAACAGCGCTCGAAATCGTCCAAGTACTTCGATCTTACTGGGGTCAAGATCGTCGTGTCCGCTGGTAAACCGAACGAGCATCGATTCTAATCTGCCTTCAGTAGAAGACGCGCGATCCAAAAGATCAGATCGAGACAGCTCTGAATCGCGGCCTGCCGCCCGGTCCTTGCAGTGGCTGTCCCATAGCTTCCATGTCGCAAAAAACTCACCGTAGAGCGCGTGAAAGTCTCGCGCTGTGGCTAGTTCAATCTCTCGCTCCTTTTGCCGCATGTTCCATTTGAAAAGAACCCGTTGCCCGATGAACCAAGTCAAAAGGAGACCAAAAGCAACATTGGCGAGTTGCGGCAATTCACCGACTAAGAGATGCAAGACCTCAGTCATCGTTGCCCTACCGGTTCAGTTACCCATTTGTCCAGCCGTCTAGCTTTGTATGTGCAAAAGGCGCTGCAAGATTTTCCAGCCTTCCGAAACTACCCTCTTAGCGAACGTCCTTCACACGGAGGGTCGGCTTGCCTCATACTTGAATGAGCCAATCGGCCGCAGTCTTTGCAATGTTTTCAGGGCTCTCTGCGAATCCCACAAGAACCATGTCGCGCGTTTCCCCGTTGTGAATGTTGTTGACCCAAGCGGTCACTTCGGCTTGCGACGGTGTTCGATCGAGCACGTTCAAGTACAGTTGCGTCACGAATCCAGCATCATCTAGGTTTCCATACTTGTTTAGAAACTCGGGTGCTTGCGCGAAGCCTCCCGCTATCGAAAGTCCGCCAATTGTTGTCTGTGCCAAAGAGATGTAGACCCCTTGGGCTTTTACGGTCGGAGAGATGTTATTCGCGTAGATATCTTCCCACGCTGATTGCCCCGCAATGTCTGGGGCTCTTCCCAGGGCAGCAGAGTACAGGCGAGCGATGTTGGCGTCGTCTGCATTTTCAACGAACATTGTTTTGTCCGCGAACGTAAGGAATTCGACGTTCTGCAGTTGGAAGTTTGGCGCGTTCGGGTTTCCGCTCAATGTTACCGAACCGGATGCACTTTGAACGCCGAAGGCAACCGACGCAGATGTGAATGTCACTTGGTCATGGTGTCCGTCTCCGAGAATGACGTCGTTACCACCGAGTGAACTCACTGGAGCATTGGTCGGGGCCGCAATACTACTAACGCCAGAGCCGAGACTAATTTCGAGATTGAACGCCGATATTATCTTTTCGATAGCGCCATGATCAGCTTGAAATTGGCTGCTAGACAGTTGAATGAAGGGAGTACTTGAATCGGTAAGCTGAATTGATGCCACTGCAAATTGGCTCGCGCCTAATGGATCGATCTTTGCGAAAACATTGGATGAGGTATCCGCTATTGCCAAAGAGTTATCGGCTGGGTTCGGACTAGAAAGGGCCTGCGCGACCGATTGTGGCGACTTATACTGAATGGTGGCTGTTTCAGTATTTCCAAACATCAAGCTTTCGTTGTCGATCTGCGTCGATGTATCGTTTGGCTTGCCGTCAAAGTACCAATACTTCGGTGCGCCTGTTAAGCTTTCATAGTTCACTTCATAGCCGATGATCGTTGCCGTATACGTTCCTCCGACCGTTGGCGCTGCAAGGGCCTTGTTGTAGTGAGAAGTATAGTCGGCCTGCTTAATTGAATTGGAAAATGATAGATATGGATCGACGCCGCTACTGGAGAGGTCGGTGAGCAACTGGCTCAGCGAAACTGTGGTAGTTGACGTGTCAGCTGAAATGATTGCTTCGCGTATAGTTTCGGAGGATCCGTTTGAAATCTTGTATAAGACCTTAACATCTTTCTCTATCTGACGACTCAAAGAGAAAACGAATGAGTTGCCTGTGGTCCCCGAGATATTTAGCGTGGGCTGACTGAGGCCTGTTACGCTCGAATCGATGCTGCAAACAACGTTTGCATTTATCCAGGAGCTCAAGTCTATGGGCTGAGGAGCGCTTGGGTTCTGCGCATTTGCAATCGCCTGAAGTTCATTTTCGAGCGGCGTCAGGAAGAATTTCTGTGAGACGACCAGGCAACTCTGTGAATTATACGAAAATTGTCCTTTAAGCGGCACAGTGCCCACATGAATTTCGACGCTTGTCTGATTGCTGCCAGCCCGAATCCCGTCAATTAGGAAAACGAGACCGAGGTTGCCGCTGGAGATCTTTGTAGGTGGGGTATCAAGAGGTACGTTTGTCCCACTGAGGAGTGGAAACGCATCGTCGCACGACGCCGATTGTGCAGGTTGTTCGTAAAGCAGCTTCCCATTCTCGTAAATATCAGCGATCAGAGTGCCCTGCTGAATATGGCCGCTTGAATCAGCAGATTGCGCGAAGGTGAAATGTAATTGGTATTGAGCTTGTCCAATCGTGCCGGTCGCTACCGCTCGTGCAATTGTCGGAGTCGAACTCCCTGCTGTATCGACCGGATTGCTAAGATCGACATTAAACGTAGCGCTGGGCTGTGATAAAAGATGGCCGATTATGGGAATACTAATCGTAGCAGAGGTTTGCCCGGGCGCGAACGTCAATACACCAGTTGAAGCAGTATAATCGATTCCAGCATGGGCGGTGCCGTCCTGAGTGTTGAAGCTGACGGTGATTGTGTCCTGGCTGAGTGAGCTTAGATTTACCGTAAATACGGCCACTTCGGTTCCAAATGCGGTTTCCCTAATTAGCGGCGCGTCGCTGATGCTTATACTTGGTGCGGTACTGGACGAGCCTGTCGTCGCGACGAACCCGTGGCGTCCAGTGTCGTCCGAGTAAAACCCGACAATCTGGCCACTATCATTGATCCCTGTGGGGACGGTGCCGCCGTCCTTGAGGACCGCTAGTGGATCGTCGATCGTCTGAAAGACGCCATTTATCCAGAGGAAGCCGTGAATCCCGCCGCTTGAGTCGAAGTAATCGCCCACAACTTGCCCAGCGGAATTGATTGCCGAGGCTTGCGTGCCACCTGTTGCCGCGGATGCGTTCGGGTCATCTAGAGTGATATAGGTGCCGTTCGAATAGATGAAGCCGTGGTAGTTACCATCACTATATTCGCCGACTATTTGTCCGTTCGAGTTTATGCCATGAGCGATTATTTCGATGGTGCTTTGGTTCGGCTTGCTCAGTGTTGTGAATTTTCCGGTAGCAGTATCGTAGGTAAAACTCGCTTCGCCGCCATTATAGACGCCTACCGCCAATCCATTGTCGTTGATGCCATGTAGTTCAGTCGAACCAGAGGCAGAGTAGTCAACAACGGTGTAGCCGTGCGATGTCGTGTAGACGAAACCGTGGTTGACGCCATCCTTTGTTTCGTATTTGCCAACAACCGTCCCCGAGCTATTGATGCCATCCGGCAGTATTGCGAAAGCATTTGAGGGATAGGGCAGGTCGACAAAACTTCCCGCAGTATCGATGAAATCGTGCTCGGTAGTTTGATTCAGAATATAATAGCCGACCAATTGGCCGAGATTGTTCTCGCCTTCTATACTGGTGTTGTCGCTAGAAGGTGAGGCAAGAGTCTTGAACTTCAAGGTTGCCATTGCTGATACCCCAACAGAACCGCGCAAAGGGCTGGAACTTGGGGCTACCCGGCAAACAAAAAAGAGAACGGCAAAAGTTTCGATTTAAATCAATTAACCTAGCCCCGATTAACTATTGAAGCTCAACTCTCGGGCGAGCGCAAGGCCGCCGAGGTGTGGTTCGCCCCGGGTCCGGGTTGTTCGAGTAACTCGGTCGTTCGAAAGATCACGGCCTGGGCGCTGCGGGCCCGGGCGGCTTCGAGCTTCGCCGCAAAGCCTTCGCTGCTCACTACGGCAGTCACCGCTAGCTTGGGGTGCTCGAACGGCAGTGCCGCGATTGCAGCGCGCAGACGCTTGCTCTCCGGTTGACGTGGATCGCGATAGATCGATTGCAAGTAGTCGAGCGACGTTGCGCCAGCCGGGAGCGCAATCTCGTCCTCTCGCTCAAAAGGCGCCACCGCTGGCAAATCAAACAGCCCTGACATTCTCTGCTTCCATCCTTCCTATCCCTTACGGGTGTTACAGGTGTTACAGGTGTTACAGGTAGCTAATGGGGCCAACCGGGTATAATAGAAAATGATGGGGACTGCGGGGTAACACCTGTAACACCCCCATCCTGCTCCTCAACACGCATCCTCGATCGGTTTCACGAAGCCGCGCTTCTGGCCGGCACTGCCGAAGCGCATCGGGTTCTCGCACCACGCCCAGCCCAGCGATCGCATGGCATTCGCGAGCCGCTTGGTTTGCCAGTTGGATTGCCGGGCCTTCTGGATGCCGAGCACCTCCGAGAGCAAATAGTCCGACGCCACGCGCCAGTTCGGGCCATCTGCATCTTCGCCCTGCGCGAATAGCTTCGTGGGGAGTGCCTTGCCTTTCAGCGCTATCGCCTCCAACTGCGCCAGCTTATCCCCGACGATGTCTGCCCATGGATCAAGCTCCATGCGTCCCGCTGTTTCACCGGCCGCAACGCTCCAAAGCGCCGCTGGGATCACAAGCGGCTCGCCCGTGGCCTCTGCCGCAGCGGCCTCCGCCCACAACTGATCGCGATCAAGCCGAAGGGCTTCGAGGTCAATCTCGCCAACCCGCACGGGCCAGAAGCGACGATTGCCGGTGCCATCCTTGAGGTACTGATCGTTGTTCGTGGTTGCGACGAAGATGCATCGGCGCCGTTGATCGGTTCGCCCGTGGCCATAGGCAGCGCGCGCCGCATCGACCGTCTTTGACAGAAAGGCTTTGAGCCCTTCCACGTCGATATGCCGCCCGGCCAACTCGGCGATTTCATAAATCCAAATGCCGCCGATCGCCTCTTGCTGCTCTTTGTCCCGCAGCCTCAGCACTTGTGCATCGGAGAAATTCTCCGTGCCCGCCAGTATCCGGAGCGCCGTTGATTTGCCCGCGCCCTGCCGCCCCTCCATCACCATGAGGTAATCGAACTTGCACCCGGGCTCCCGCGCCCGGCGAACGGCGGCCAATAGAACCTTTCGGCCCACCGCCCGGACATACTCGGTATCGTCGGCGCCGCAGTGGGTGACCAGCCACCGATCTAGGCGCGGCTGCCCGTCCCACCGCAACTCATCGAGATAATCCCGCACCGGATCAAACGCGCGTTCCATGCACTTGATCTGCAAGGCTTCCATCACGAGACCCTTGGCGATGTCGAGCTTGTACACCTTGGAGATTTCGTTCCGCACCATCAGCGCCATGTTGTCCAGGCACTCAGATACCGAGCCGCCTTTCATGCAGGGGTGACCGTGCACCATGTACTTCTTGTGGAAGTCATCGAACTGGCAGCGGATGCCGAGCTTGGCGATGGCGACTTTGGCATTCTGTAGGCTTCGGCCGCCCGCGCGCCAATCGATCTCCTCGCCCACATCCGGATCGGCCCAAACCGGAGCGCGCTCCGGAGTCGGTACAGGTAGTGGCGCGGGCTCCACAATCTCCGGGGCCGCAGGCGGCGGGACCGAAGGCGCAGGCTCGGCCTCAGCAACGGGCACAGCCTCGGCCGCCGCTTTGTGAGCACGCGCCAAGGCGACTAGATCGATCGCCTTTGGTCGCTTGGCTTCCGCTACCGCATCAGCAAGCGCCTCCGCGTCGCCCTCAGCAAGTTCGAACTCGCCCGCAATCTCTGCCTCTGCGGCCCGGTCCTCGGTGATCGCCGCAACCGCAGCGGCCATCCATTCATCCCAGTCGGTGATAGCTTCCAGTTGCGCCCGCCATCCATCAAGCGCCGCTACAGCCACGGGCTCATTCATCGCTTGGCCCCCAATGACCATAGTCGAATGGATCGAGCCGGCGACGATGTTGTCGTTCTGCCGCGCGGTCGTGCTGGTGAAGCCACCACTGGCTTTCAGCGGCGGCCATGTTGATCCGCACTTCGCCCGGCCGCATAGGGGGCAAGGGTGGCTCCATTGACGGGGCTCGGCGCACCGACACGCGCGTCTCGCCCCCGCGATGCTTGGCGTTGGGGTCGCCGGGTGCAACCGCCGTGTCCACATCGCGGATCACGACGCCATGATCGACGACCGTTTTCGGCTTCGCGGCTTCCGCCTGCGCGGCGAGATACTGGCGCTTCTCCTCTTCGGTGCGCCGTCTGGGTGCGGCTCGCTTTGAGGTCATCGGCCGCCCCCAAGCTTGCGCTCAAGGTCGCGCCGATCGATGGCGTCCTGTGCATCCACCATCCGATCCATCACCGAGAGCCCGGGCGGTTTCCAATCCGCGACTGAAGGCGGATTAGTCCAGCCACCATTCCCAATCGGGGGCTTCCCTGAATCGTGCGGCACATCTGGAATGATGCCCGGACGATCATGCACACTTCGCGCGTGATCCCGCCGGAGATCAGCGAACAGCCGATCGTCCGTGGCATCGATCATCCGCTGAGCGAACGGCTCGCGGCCGGCCCGGCGCGCCCGAGCCTCGAGGTCGCGTTGGGCCTTTGCTTCGTCGTGGACTGACATGGTCATTGATCCTTCTGGGTTGCGTTGGGCAGATGGGGATAAAGCGCCGCTGCGGGCGTAGGAGGCAGGGCAGGCTTCGGTTTCGGGATCAGCCCGACCATGGCGAGTTGACCAAGGTGGGCTCTAAGGGTCTGGCCGCGATCGTCCGCCATCACCCGACCCTCTTTCGCAGAGCCTCAATCGAAGCGAGGATTTGGTCATGATGCTGCAAGAGGTCGTGGACCTTGCCGGACAACTCCTCGTGCGTCGCGACTTTGGTTTCAATTTGCTCGTTCAATCGGCTCGACGCCGCAGACTTTGCGGATAGCTCTTCGTCAAGCTTGGCAGCTGCGTCTGCGTTCGCCCGATCGAGGTTGATCCAGCGGGAGTGCAAGGCGATTAGCTCATTGGCAGCGGCGGTGATTTGCGCTGCTAGCTGCGGTTGGGTTTCGGCAGACATTGGCTAGTTTCCTTTCGACCACGGCCAACCGCCCGGGCTGGTCATCGGGGATGCTACGGGGCTATTGCTCTGAGAGCCGGTGGTATGGACGGTGCGGCCGACGCCGGGGCCGCCCTTCCCGACGTTTTTCGCAAGCTCGTTTCCGAGCGGCTTGCTGATCGGCCCGGGGACCTTGGCAATGCCGGTGCCGGTGACGACTTGCATGCCGATCCGCGCGACCGATTGTGGACTGATGCCTTTCGCGTTGGCGCCCGTCTTCACGCCCCTTGATTGCACCACCTTGTTCGACGTGATGCCGCCGCCTGATTTCGCTTTGCTCATTCGATTCTCCTTTCTGATTGAGTTACGAACCCGCAGCCTCGCCCGCCGCGCCGCCGACCAGCGCAGGAGGGAGTGGACTGTTGAGAGTGACAATCGGAGGGCGGGTCGGCATTAGCGCCTGCCCAGCCGCATCTAGCGGGGCCATGTTCGCCGCAGTCGGTGCTTGGCACAGCGCCGGCCACACAACATCACCGGACAGTGCGTTGCCGGCACTGTCCGCAATAGTCGTCCCGCGCGGATACTTGGAGTACACCCCGTTCGGCGGAGCCCCGACTATCGCAGCAAGCAAGACGTATCTCGCCATGCCCGCCTCCTAGTGTTGCCGATACGGGGTGAAAGCCGGGTGCATCAATTGCGTCACGGCATGTTCGCGGTAGCGTTTATCCGGACAGTGGGATGCGACGCATTCGAGCATGCGAATAAGCGTCGCTGCGTACATCTCGATGTCTTCTGGCGTGAACTCGGTGTCCGGGTCCTCCTCGAAGTGCCAACGCTGACGGCATCCGCAGTGTGGCCACCATTCGCAGCGGGCAGGTTCACGTTTCATCGCTCTGCCCTCCGCGCGGTCCAACAGCGTCCGGCTCCCACCAGCACGTTTCCATATCAACGAGTGCGTGGACATTTTCGCCGAGCGGCCGTTCGTTCGGGAGTGCCGCGAGATCGCGCGACCACTGCGGGGCTATGAGCGGGAGCGGAGACGCTGAGCCGATCAAGGCCGAGTTCGCATCTAGGCGCACGGCCTCCATCTCGAAGTAGGATTTGGCGCCGTCATCGCTCGCGCTTTCACGCAACTGGCGCACGGCGGTCCTACGCTCTTCGGCGAACCATGCATCAGAACAATCGCGGCAACAAAATCGCTGCCGTCCCATGTAGGGGGTGAAGTCTTCATTGCACTGCTGGCATCTCTTGGTCATACACATCCTCCAATTGTATTAATGAGCACAAGCAACTCTGCCAGAGAAGTCAACACGTACGGCGTTGCTCGCAAGCGCTCGAATGCGTGGCGCCAATGAGAAAGGGCGCCAGAGCGGATTGCCCCAGCGCCCTCACTGGCGTTGCTGTTCGTGTGCCGTTGCTCTACTTCCGTCGCTTGCGCCCCAAGCTGCTCAAAATCTTGAGCGCTTCCGTTTGCGACAAAGCCGCAAGCCCTTGCGCTTTCTGTTCAGCCCATTGAGCTAGCTTGGCTTCATGCTTTGCCAGACGCCGGTAGTGCTGCGCGGTGCGTGGGTTCAATCCGCACACTTCCGTGACGTAAGTCTCCCAACTGCCGTGACTCACGGTCTCTTTGGCGAGGTCCAGGAGCTTGCCCGCTGTGATCGCTGCGGCGGCTCCGCGCTCTACTGCCTCCGTTACTTCGGTATGGGCCTTTCGGATGCTAGCGGCCAACTCGGCGGCTGTTGGTGGTGGCTGTGGTACGACAACGGGTAGGGTAGTTGTCGCCACGGGCTCCGTCGCAGCGACGCCAAGGAAGCGGTTCAAGAGATCATTCACTCGCCCGCCCTCCGCGCGATCATCGCCGCAAGTGCCGCTTCGCATTCAGCCCGCAGCCATCGCGAAGCATTCGGCCCCACCCGAACGGGTGCGGGATAACGCTTCGCAGCAATGCCACGATAGAGTGTGGAAGGGTGAAACGGTTTGGTGCCACCGAAGAAGGCGCAGGTGGCTTTCAGGTCAAGTAGGTCCTCACGCGGGTGCGTGTTCATCTCCATTTCTCCATGTTGGGTGAAATGGCTGGCGGACCCTACCCTTGTCGGGATCGGAGGGCCTATCGGGGTGTTCCCCCGCCTCTAAGTCCCGTCACAGGGACGCCATAAGGATTAGAATATCACGCCCTGCTGTTCATTGCGAGACGGCGTCGGCTTCGCTTCCCTTCGCATCGCGTTGCACGCGCACCAGCCGCAACGCCGTGGGCCGCCCGCTTATGATCCGATCCACCAAGGCGGCCAACT
Organism: uncultured Bradyrhizobium sp.; assembly: GCF_936928535.1. Classification (GTDB taxonomy): domain Bacteria; phylum Pseudomonadota; class Alphaproteobacteria; order Rhizobiales; family Xanthobacteraceae; genus Bradyrhizobium. The sequence continues at coordinate 22,622 of NZ_CAKZHY010000008.1, forward strand.
TCTCCAGCGCAGCCCGCTTTTCATCCGCGAAGTCGTGGCGGTCATAGGTGGCCCTAACGCCGCCGATGACATGGCCCAGCACTCGCTCTGCATGATCGGTCGGAACCCCTGCCCGACTCATTAAGCTGCGGGCGGTACGGCGCAAGTCGTGCAAGGTGAAATTTGGCAAGGGCTTGGCTTTAAGATCGCTCTTGCGCAGTTCGGCAAATACGGCCCGATCAAATTCGCGTTTGAACTTGGAGAAGCCTGACAGCGCCGTTGCCCCGCGATCGGTGGAGAAGACATAGGTAGCCATTTCTGGCTTCGCACCGAGCACAGCTAGCGCGGCCTTGGGCAAGGTGCGCAACAGATCGAGTTTGGTTTTGTTGCGCGGTCCGGGCAGGGTCCATTCGGCGCCATCCAACTCGGCCCAAGGCATTGCTGCGGCCTCGGTGCGCCGTGCCCCAGTCAGAAGTAGAAAGCGGACAAGGCGACCGAATGCGCCGTGACCCTCGGCGACGCGCCACACAACGCGGATTTCATCGTCGGTCAGGATGCGAGCCCGAGCGCGCTCCCTCGGTTTGGTGCGGGCCATCCCGCGCACTATGGGGGATCGGAAATCATCATCGCGCGATGCGTGCCAGTTGAAGACGCGACGGAGGAAGGCGAGGGTCTGATCGGCCATGACTGGCCCGCTCTCATCTTCGATCTTGTCGAGCAATCGGACGATGTCGCTGCGGCGAATGTCCCCAATGGGCCGGCCGCCGAGGTCGGGGTAAACCAAGCGGGCGAGCGTCGCCTTTCGCCCCTCCCCAGTGCGAAGGCCGGCGCCCTCTCGCTCTGCCCAGTCATCGCCGATGGCCTTGAGGGTCGCTGGCTTGGCTAGCACAGCGCGCGGGTCGCGGCCTTCCTCAAGGGCCGCTTTGGCCTCATCGGCCCGAGTGTGGGCTTTGGCGAGGCTGGTGGCGGGATAGGTGCCGAAGGTCATCCGCACGCGCCGGCCGCCGAGGGTGAAAAGATATGTCCACGACCGAGTGCCATCCTTGGTTACCCGTAGCGCCAGCCCCTTTTTCTTCGCGTCGAAATAGTCGGTCTGCAACTGGCCGAGGGCCACCTTGGCATGGATGCAAAATCGGTCGGTAAGCACTTGCTTGGGCATTCGGCGGCTCCGCACCTTTCGTACCTTTGAAGGTACGGCTGCACGCGCTTGGGCGCAATGGGTCGCCCCCGGAGGTGCGGGCGAGCGAGCGGTGAAAGCCTATGAAATATAGTGATTCCGCAACTCAACGCCCCGCGCTGCGCCCCGCTGCGATGGCTCGCAAAGCAGATTAATTTTCATTCGTAATGACGGGGTCGGGGGTTCGAATCCCTCTTGCGGCACCAGCGCCTTCCAGTTCATCCGCCGCCGTCTTGCCCGTTGAAGCCGACCCGCGTGCGCCACGCTCGTGTCAACGCGGTGCGGCGCTGAGATCGAAGACGGCTCTTGCGTGATTCCCATCACATTATCTCGTGCATCGCTCCCCTACTGTCCCCTCACGCAAACACGGGGAGATTTCACATGCGCAAGATCATTCTGGTTGCTGCGATGGTTCTGGTCTCTGCATCAGCGCAGGCGGGTGGTTCACGCAGCCTTTCGCTGGCCGCGGCCAACGATCAGGCGCCGGCACCGCAAGCAGCCGTCGCACCGACGGCCACCACGCAGGTGAGCGAGGTCGTGCCATCAGCTGCAGCTCCTGCTTATGTCGATCGTCCGCCCGCGGTTTCGATCACCGCACCGGCCACGACCACACCGACGTCAACGCCCGCGGCAACCCAGCCTGCGCCGAAGACGAATGCGAAGGCGAGCAAACCCCGGCATAACAAAGCCTGGACCGAAGGCCGCATCATCAGCGAGCTGCATCGGCACGGCATCTACTGGTAAGCAATGTTGCTTCCGAAATGATAATGGCCGGGCTTGAGCCCGGCCATTGCATTTTGTCGAAGCCTTAAGGCGTTCAGCGCTGCGAGACCGTCTGCACCACGCTCGAGACCGGGCGCGCATTCGTCGCACTGGACGACGTCGGCAGCTTCATCTCCTTGAGGACGGCTTCGTCATACTCGGGCAGCGATTCGAACGTCGTCTTCGCCTTGATCTGCACGACCTTGTAGCCGCCGGCCTTGAGGCGTGCGAGCAGCGTCGGCAGCGCTTCGCCGGTGCGCTTCTGGAAGTCGTGCATCAGGATGATGCCCTTGCCGAGCTTGTCGAGCTTGGTCATCACATTGCTGATGATCTTGTCTGGCGTGCTCTCCTTGCGGAAATCGAATGAGTCGAGGTCGGTCGAGAAGATCCCGACGTTGCGGCTGCCGAGATAGCTCACCAGTGCCGGATTCTGCGACAGCTGCGGGAAGCGGAAGAACGGCGAAGGATTGGTGCCGAGCGCCCATTTCACCGCGCTGAAGCCCTTCTCGATCTCGTCCTTGGCCTGCTGCTCCGTCATCTTCTTGCCGGCGAGATTGACGTGCGACCAGGTGTGCGTGCCCACCGTGTGGCCCTGGGCCAGAACCTGGCGCAGGATTTCCGGATGCCAGCTGGCGTGCTTGCCGACCGAGAAGAACAGGCCCTTGGTGCATTCATCGGCCAGCGCCTTCAGCACGGCCGGCGTGTTGTGCGGCCAGGGACTGTCGTCGAAGGTCAGCACGACCTCCTTGTCGGCGAGGAAATCGAACTGCTTGTATTGTTCGAAGCCGAAGCCGGGACCGCCAGTGGTGTCGATCTCGACCACGCGCGAGACGCCGAGTGCGTTCGGATTGGTGCAAGTCGTGTCCTGAACCGGTGTCACCGCCGGTGCCGGCGCGGGAGCCGGTACTGCGGCAGGCGTGGCGGGCTTGCCCGCGATTGCCGCGGTGGTCTCGACGTCATCCTTGGCGGCAAGCTTGGCCTGCGCCGGCAGAGGATCGGCGGCACGGGCGGCTGTTGTCTTGGGGGCGCCCTGGTCGGCGCGCGCGGAATAAAAGTACCAACCTCCGGCGATCACGATCGCCGCAACCACACTGGCCAGCATCAGGCCCAACGCATTACGCATCGCTACTCTTTCCAATTACGCAACCAAACCGGCGGAATTTCCCGCGTCGCGAGCCATTAATGCGAAGGAACAGTTAACGTGACACCAACACGACGGCGGTTGCGGAGGAATTTCAGGTGGGTGCGCCAAAGTGACTGAGGTCACAGAGGGATGGCCGCTCGTGACCGTCATCACAGTCGAAAGGTCTTTGCTGGAGCATGGTCATTCCCATCAACAACGGGCCCCGCTTTCCGCGGCGCCAATGGGAGCTGCAAATGACCAAGTCGTTCACTGCTAAGATCCGCGACACCAGCCTGGCTCTGGGCTTTGCCGCGATCGTCTCGATCGTCTCGACGACCTCGAGCTTCGCCTTCACGGCCGAGGCGCAGCAGATGTGTACCGGCGACGCCTTCCGCCTCTGCTCGTCGGAGATCCCCAACATTCCGAAGATCACCGCGTGCATGATGAAGCATCGCTCGGATCTCAGTGCCGGCTGCCGTGCGGTGATGGACAAGGACCTCGCCAAGGGCGCCTCACACAAGGTTGCTGACGCCCAGGACGGTCAGTAAGCGCGCAGCGATAGCGATCGCTGCGTCGGTGAGCTCCCTCGCGATGTGCCCCGGCGCCATGCCGGGGCCACGCGGTGGTACGAGTCAACCTGCAACGTCCGCCTCCCAACAAAGCCGTTGCGGCCTTGGGATCGTCGCACTAGCTTCGCCCGCATATCTCAAGGGTTAAGAGGCATTCGGCGATGACCAGATTTCTTTTCATCATTCCTTTGGTGCTGTGCGCATCGAGCGCCTCGGCGCAGCAGCAGCCCGGTCACGATGCCTGCGCGCGCGACGTCACACGCCATTGCCGCGCCGTGATGAGCAATGGCGACAGCGCCGTGCTCGCCTGCCTGAAAGAGCACCGTGCGCGCCTCAGCAAGGCCTGCGACAAGATGCTGACGGATCACGGTCAGTAGCGATCCGGACTAGCAAGCCGCTAGCGACTGATGGTGCTCCCCGCAGCGGACGCGACCACGGGCAGCACCTCGGTGGCCGCGCGATCCGGTGTCTCTTCCTTCCAGCGCACCGAGCCGAACGGTCGCTCCAGCATGCGGCGGATCCGCACCGGCTCGGGACCGACATGGAAGTCGATCGCCTGTTGATGCAGGGCGCGTTCGGACTGGGTCGAACGGTTGCGCTGGCGCAAATAATCGAACCAGGTCGGGCAGTGATAACGCTCGGTCCACAATTCCGGATCGGCAATGTCGCGCGCGATCGACCAGCCATAGGCGCCGTTGCGCTGCCGGGAGAGCTGCACGTCCTGCATCACGTTATGGAAGGCGCGCGCGTTCTCTTGGGCGACGCGGTACTCGATCTCGACCACCAGTGGGCCGCTGCGTCCCGTGAGCGACAGCTTGACTTCAGGATCGGCCAGCACGTCGGCGTCCTCGTTGCGGGCGCCGACGCGCGGCATGGCAAGCCAGATCCCCAGCAGCGGTGAGACCAGCATCAGGCCGGCGGCCGTGAGCAGCGCGACCTCGACGCCGGCAGAGTCGGTGAGATGGCCCCAGCCCCAGGCGCCGATGGCGATGCCGCCCGATATCGAGGCCTGGAACGCGGCGAGCGAGCGACCGGCGACCCAGCGCGGCGCCGAGAGCTGCACGCCGATGTTGAACAGCGCGACCGCGGCCATCCAGACCGCGCCGGCCAGCACCAGCGCGGCCGCGGTCAGCATCGCCTCGGTGCTCAAGGCGATCGCAGCCATCGCAAATGCCATCGAGATGGTGCAGGCACGGATCGCGGCTTCGCCGCTCATGCGCTTGCGCAGCTCGTGGATGTTGAGTGCGCCGACCACCGCGCCCATGCCGAACGCACCCAGCATGATGCCGTAGGTCTGTGCACCGCCATGCAGCAGATCGCGCGCGACCAGCGGCATCAGCGCCATGATCGCGCCGCCGATCAGGCCCATCACCAGCGTGCGCAACAGTACGATCTTGATCGGCGGCGAGTTGGTGATGTAGCGAAAGCCCGAGACCATGGCGCGGTTGAGCTTTTCGCGCGGCAGGCGCGACGGCTCGACCACGCGCCGCCATAACAACAGCACCACCAGCAGCGGCAAATAGAGGATCGCGTTGCAGGCGAACGCCGCGACCGCTCCGAGCGAGGCCACGATAACGCCGCCGACCGCGGGGCCGAAGCTGCGCGCGATGTTGTAGCTGATGCCGTTCAGCGCCACCGCCGACGGCAGTGCGTCCGGCGGCACCTGCTCGCTGACTGAGGATTGCCAGGCCGGGCCGAACAGCGCATTGCCGCTGCCGACCACGAAGCAGAAGGCGAGCAGCGATTCCGGGGCGATGAGCTTGAGCCCGGCGAGGATCGTGAGCGCGGACGCACCAGTCAGGGCGATCATGAGTGCCACCAGCGTCACGATGCGGCGGTCGTACATGTCGGCGATGGCGCCGGCCGGCATCGAGATCAGCATGATCGGCAGCATCAGGGCGGTCTGCACCAGCGCCACCTTGTCGGCGGAGGCCGCCATCTGCGTCATCGCCCAGGCCGCGCCCACGCCCTGGATCAGGAGGCCGAGATTGGAGAGCAGGCTGGCGAGCCAGATGCGCCGGAATACGGTGTACCGCAGGGGGGCGGTGATGCCGTCGGCGGAACGTCTCTGACGGTTCGTCTGCTCGGTCATATACCCTTCCAAGTCGTCTGGCAGAAATGGCTTGAATAATTCCGGCAGATCCAGTGATGCCTGCGAAAGTCCTTCGCTGTCCAGTGGTTAGGCCGCTATAAGCGGTGCAAAGCCATGGTTTTGCCGGGGAGGATCGGATGAGGCTGTCACGACGGACAATTCTGCAAGCTGCAGGTAGCCTGCCCTTCGCGGTTGCGAGCTTCCGCACGGGGGCACTCGCGCAGACGTCATCCACGGCTGGCAGTTCCGAGGCGCCGCCGATCCTGTTCGTGCACGGCAATGGCGACTACGACGCGCTCTGGATGACGACGCTGTGGCGGATGGAATCCAACGGCATCGCGCGCGAGCGCATGATGGCCATCAATTTTACCAACCCCAGTGCGCGCGCCGACGATGCGGTCGAGCAGCCCAACCGGTCTTCGACCGAGGAGCAGCGCCGCGAGCTTGCCGCGGCCATCGCCGAACTGAAACGCCGCACCGGCGCGCCGCGCGTGGCGCTGGTCGGCAATTCGCGTGGCGGCAACTCGATCCGCAACGTCATCAAGAATGGCGGCGCTGGCGATGTCAGTCACGCGGTGCTGTGCGGCACCCCCAATCACGGCGTGTTCGCGCTCGACGCCCTGCTCGGCAGCGAGTTCAACGGACGCGGGGCCTTCCTGCGCGGCTTGAACGAGGGTGACAGCGAGGTGACGCCTGGCGTCGCCTTCCTCACCTTGCGCAGCGACGGCATGGACAAATATGCGCAGCCCGACGGCCGCTTCATGGGCAAGCCGGGCGTGCCGACCAACGTCACCGCCGAGGGGCCCGAGCTGAAGGGCGCGACCAATCTCGTGCTCGGCACGATCGATCATCGCGAGACGGCGTATCACCCGCGGGCGTTCCGCGAGATCTACAAATTCATCGCCGGCCGTGAGCCCGCGCGTATCGCGATCACGCCGGAGCGGGCGGTCCATATCGGTGGACTGGTCACGGGCACCGCGGATGGCGTGCCGACCAATCGCCCCGTGGCCGGCGCAGTGGTCGAGATCAACCATGTCGATCGCGAGAGCGGCGAGCGCCGGGGCGATATGGCGTATCGCTTCACGACGGGCGCCGACGGTCGCTGGGGACCGGCGGAGGTCGATCCCACCTCGCCGCTCGAGATCGTCCTGACCTCGCCGGATGCCCCGATCACGCACTTCTACCGCTCGCCCTTCCCGCGTTCCTCCGATGTCGTGCATTTGCGCGCCGCGCGAGCCTTCCTTCCGGCAGAAAAGGATGCCGGCGCGGTCGTGATCATGACGCGCCCGCGCGGCTATTTCGGGCTGCCGCGCGACACCGTCCTGCTCGACGGCCGCGAGCCCGCCGATGTCACGCCGGGTGTGCCCACGGATGCGACAGCAACCCTGCGGCTTCCGGCCAGCGAGGTCGGACGTAACGTCGTGACGCAATTCAATGAAGAGCGACTTGTGGCGCGCGCCTGGCCGGCCTCCGAGAACAGGATTGCGGTTGCCGAGCTGACCTACTAGCTATTTGCTTGCGTGAGGTCTCACGGGAGAGAGCCATGAACATCGCCAGCGTGCGCAGGCCCATCATTCCGCCGACCCCGCCCCGCGCGCCGAACAATCTGTCGTTCTTCGGCCGGCTCGCGGTGATCAAGCAGAACATGATCGCGACCTGGGGGCAGCGCGCCTATGAGGAAGAGGTCATCCAGGGTCGCTTCTTCCTGCACAAGAGCTTCATCCTGAACCAGCCGGACGCGATCCGGCACGTCCTGCTCAGCAACTACCAGAATTACACGCGAACGCCGGCGGGCATCCGCATGCTACGGCCCGTGCTCGGCGAGGGACTCCTGCTCGCCGAAGGCCACGCCTGGACATTTCAGCGGCGCACGCTGTCACCGGCCTTCACGCCGCGTGCCACCGCCAATCTCGTGCCGCACATGACGGCGGTGCTCGACGAGACTATCGCGAAGCTGGATGCGCGCACCAGCGAGCCGATCGATCTGCGCGAGATCATGCAGCGCATGACGCTAGAGATTGCCGGGCGTACGATGTTCTCGTTCGGGATGGACCAGCACGGTCCGACCTTGCGCAACTTCGTGATGGAATATGGCGAGCGGCTGGGGCGGCCCCATTTCCTCGACATGGTGCTGCCGGTGTCATGGCCGACGCCGATGGATAAGGCCCGCGCCCGCTTTCGCAAGCGCTGGACGGACTTCGTCGCGATGCTGATCGCAGAGCGGCGGGCCGCGGGCAAGAAGGACGGGGCGCCGCCACGCGATCTGTTCGACCTGATGGACGAAGCGCGTGATCCCGAAACGGGCAAGGGCTTCTCGGACGCGCAACTCGTCGACGAAGTCGCGACCATGATTCTCGCGGGACACGAGACCACCGCAACCGCGCTGTTCTGGGCGCTCTATCTGCTCGCGCTCGATCCCGAGACGCAGGAAGAGGTCGCCTCCGAGACGCGGGGCGAGCATCTCGACAGCATGGCCGACATCGATCGCCAGAAATTCACTCGCGCCGTGATCGACGAGATCATGCGGCTCTATCCGCCGGCCTTCCTGATCGCCCGCGCCGCGCGCGACAAGGACATCGTGGCCGGAGCCGAGGTCAGCAAGGGCGACATCATCATGATCGCGCCTTGGCTGCTGCACCGGCACGAGAAGCTGTGGGATCAGCCGAACGCATTCATCCCGAAACGCTTCATGTCGAAGGAGCCACCCGATCGCTTCGCCTATCTGCCGTTCGGTGCCGGCCCGCGCGTCTGCATCGGTGCACCGTTCGCGCAAGCCGAATCCGTGCTGGCGCTGGCGCGGCTGATCGGGGCGTTCCGCGTCGAGCTCGTGGACGCAGCGCCCGTCATCCCGTTTGGAGTCGTCACGACCCAGCCGGACCACTCACCCATGTTCCGTATCACGCGCCGGTGACAGGCCTTGGTCTGGCGGCCGGCGTGATCCACCCCAAATAGAGTTGCGCCATGAGCAACATCCAGGCCCAGATTTCCGTACTGAAGCAGACCGCCGACCCCGCCGTCGTCGAGGCTATCGGGCAACTGATCGCCAGCGGTCACGATCGCGACCTCAACCGCATCAACGCACTGGATTTTGCCGATCGTACCGGGCTCGATCAGGAGAAGGTCATTTCCGGATTCCTGCATGCCTCGCGGCTTGGCCTGTTCGACATCGGCTGGAACGTGCTGTGTCCCGGCTGCGGAGGGGTTTTGGGTGCGCACACGACGCTAAAATCACTGAAGCACGAAGACTACAATTGTGCGCTCTGCGCGGCCGGATACGAGGCGTCCGTCGATGAGATGGTTGAGGTGGCTTTCACCGTCAGCCCGCAGGTTCGCCGCATCGGTGCTCACGATCCCGATACGCTGCCGATGTGGGAATATACGCGGCAGATGTTCTGGAGCTCCGGGGTCGACATCAACGAAGAGGCCTTTTCGCGCCTGATCGACGAAGTGACGCTGGAAGCGCTGGAATTGCCCGCAGGCGAAAAGGCGATCCTGTCGCTGAACCTGCCGAGCCAGTTCGTCATCGTGTTCGAGCCGGTCACCCATTCCGCCCATTTCCTGGATGTCCAGGGCGAGCCGACGAGCGAACGCCAACAGCTTTCGATCATGTTCAACAAGCTGGAGGCGCCGACGGGGACCACCGTGATGCGTCCCGGGCCGTTGCGTCTCACACTCGAGAATCAATCGGGCGGCCGCGTGCTGCCCTCGGTCTGGATTGCCGCCGACGCGCTGCACGAGATCATCGGCAAGCGCAAGCCGATCCTGACCGCCAAGAGGATGTTGTCGAACCAGACCTTCCGCGACGTCTTCAAGGCCGACAATCTCAATGTCGATCAGCGATTGAAGATCACGTCGCTGACTTTCCTGTTCACGGACCTCAAGGGTTCGACGGCGCTGTACGAGCGGGTCGGCGACCTCAACGCCTTCGATCTGGTGCGCGCGCATTTTCGGGCAGTGCTTGATATCATCGCCGCCGAGAAAGGCGCCGTCGTGAAGACGATCGGCGATGCCGTCATGGCGACCTTCGTCAGGCCCGAGCACGCGATTGCGGCGGGGCTGCGCATGCGCGCGGCCATGGATGATTTGAACAAGCAGCGTGGCGCCAACGATCTCATTCTCAAGATCGGCATCCATGAAGGCCCGTGCCTCGCGGTGATGCTCAACGAGCGGCAGGATTATTTCGGCCAGACCGTCAACATTGCCGCGCGCGTGCAGAGCCTGTCGACCGCGCAGGAGATCCACATCACCGGCCCGGTGCTGGATGCGCCGGCGGTTGCCGAGATCCTTCAGCGGCGCGAGATCAAGCCGATCCAGAAGCAGGCGGCCCTGCGCGGCATCGCCGACAAGATGGTGGTGTACGAGATACCGTAGGTGTCATTCGTCATTCCGGGTTCGATGCTGGCGCATCGCCCTGGAATGACAGCGAACAGATTGCCGAAACGTAATGCAGCGCGCGGAACTGACGCACGTTGCGCCGGTTGAGTTTCCCGCTCATATAACGCTGGTAGCGGCCGCTCTTCCCCGCGGCGTCATCGAATTCGGTAGGACCTTATGCTCGACGGCCTGCGTCAATTCATCGCCGACATTGTTGCCCCCCAAGCCCAGGACCGCGCCTTCGGCGACAGCGACTACCGGCTGGCGGCGACCGCGCTGCTGGTCCATGTGGTCTCGCTGGACGGCCAGCCGACGCAGGCCGAGCAGCGCAAGCTGCACGGTCTGATCGAAAGCCATTTCAAGCTGGACCGCGGCACTGCGGACCGGCTGATCGCGGATGCCACCCAGGTCGAGGGCGAGGCGGTCGACCTCTACCACTTCACCAGCGTGATCATGCGCTCGCTCGATGAAGCAGGCCGCAAGCGCATCGTCCAGATGATGTGGGAGCTGGTCTATGCCGACGGCCAGGTCACCGAGTTCGAGGACAATGTCGTCTGGCGCGCCTCCGACCTGCTCGGGATTTCGCAGCGCGACCGGATCGACCTGAAACACGCGGTCGCAGAGCGTGCTGGCGGTGAGGTCAAGGACGGCGCGCTTGGCGGCTAGGCCGTGGGCGTGAGCATCATTTCCGGTTGCGCGGCGGACATGACGAAACTTTAATGTAGCATCTCGCTGCGCCGGTTCCCGATCGCCCTGTAATTTCGAGAGTTTTTTCGCCTTCCTGTTGTGCGCTCAGGCCGCCATGCAGCCCGCGCCGCTTGCCTGCCGCGCGCGGCCTATGCTCCAGTTCCGCTGTTTCGGGGCAAAAACGTCAATTCAAGAGACTGAGATCAAGAGACTTGGATCGTGGCTGAGCGGGTAACGTTGATCACCGGTGCTTCGGCGGGCATCGGCACGGAGCTGGCACGTGTGTTTGCCGCGAACGGGCACCAGCTGGCGCTGACGGCGCGACGTGCTGACCGGCTCGAGGCGCTCGCGAACGAACTCGCCAAGACGTGCGGCAAGAAGCCGATCGTGATCGCCTGCGATCTCCAGCAGGCCGATGCCGGCGAGCGGATCGCCGCCGCGCTCGCTGCCGAAAAGGTCGAGCTCGACAACCTCGTCAACAATGCCGGTTTCGGCGTGTTCGGCGATGCCATCGAGCGCGACCGCGATGAGCAGGTCGGCATCGTCGATGTCAACGTCCGCGCGCTGACCGATCTGTCGTTGCGCTTTGCCGACCAGCTCATCCGGAACAAGGGCGGCCTTCTCAATGTCGGCTCGGTCGCGGGCTTCCTGCCCGGTCCCGGCATGGCCGTCTACTACGCCTCGAAGGCCTATGTGATTTCGCTCACCGAGGCGCTGCGGGCGGAGCTCGCGCCGCACGGTGTACGCGTCACCGTGCTGTGCCCGGGACCGGTGCAGACCGAATTCCAGGGGCGCGCCGGCGTTGGTGACGGGCATGACACGGCGATTCTAAATGTCCCTGCCGCCGACGTTGCGCGGCAGGCTTATCGTGGGCTGATGGCGAACAAACGGGCAGTGCTGCCAGGTCTCGGCATCAAGATTGTGCCGTTCGCGCTCCGCTTCTTCCCGCGCGACTTCGTTCTGTTCGCCACCAGCCGGTTTCAGCGGCACCGGCACTGAAGCAGCTCTGTTTTTGACGCGCTCGAAAACGCTCTGAAGCCCCGTTGTGGCCCGGAGCTTGCTTCAGCAAGGCTTATGTGTGCGCAAACTCACACGATGTTAACCTTCGCTTAGCTATGCTGGCGGCTTGAATCGATAGCACTCGCAAAAGGCCATGTCGTTTCGGACGGACAGGTTTGGTGGCGCAGAAGTGGTGCCCTTCCCGGGAAGGACGCCGAGCGCGCCCGCCTCCGAACCGCTTCTGCCGGTGCTGATCGTCCTGCACCAGGAATCCTCGACTTCAGGCCGCGTCGGCAATGCGTTGCGCGCGCTCGGCCATCGCCTCGACATCCGTCGTCCGCGATTTGGCGATCCCCTCCCCCATACTCTCGACCAGCATGCCGGCGCCGTCATCTTCGGCGGTCCGATGAGTGCCAATGATCCGGACGATTACGTCAGGCGCGAAATCGACTGGATCGAAGTTCCGCTGCGTGAGCAGCGGCCGTTCCTCGGCATTTGCCTCGGCGCGCAGATGCTGGCGATGCAGCTTGGCGCGCGCGTCGCACCGCATGCGCAGGCGCTGACACAGATTGGCTACTACCCGATTCGCCCCACGGCGGCCGGCCGCGCGCTTTGCCCGTCATGGCCGGCGCAGGTCTATCACTGGCATCGCGAGGGATTTGAGCTGCCTGATGGCGCCGAATTGCTGGCGGAGGGCGATGATTTCCCGATCCAGGCGTTCCGGTCAGGCAATGCCTTCGGTGTGCAGTTTCACCCCGACGTGACCTACGCCATGATGCATTGCTGGACCACGCGTGGCTATGACGGCCTCAGCGCGCCCGGCGCCCGCGAGCGGCATCATCATTTCGCGGACCGTGCCGTTTACGATGCGGCGGAACGCGCCTGGCTCGATCATTTCATCGACGGCTGGCTGACGCGCCGGCCGCTGTTGGCGCAAGCCGCCGAATAGTCGCGCCTTCACGCAAGCCCTCACCTCAGTCATGACTATGCTAGGCTCGCTGCTATTGAGTGCGCGCGAACGCGTGCCGGCCAACACAGGGAGAGCGCGATGGCCTATGAGCACATTCTCTATGAGGTGAGCGACAGGATCGCGACCATCACGCTCAATCGCCCCGACCGCATGAATGCGTGGACGCCCGTCATGGAGCGCGACGTGCGTCACGCGATGGAAGTCTCAAACGCCGACGACAATGTCCGCGTCATCGTGCTCACAGGCGCGGGCCGGGCATTCTGCGCCGGTGCCGACATGGATGCGCTGAAAGGTCTTGATCCCAACGATGTCAGGCGCGCTTCGAACCTGCCGCCCTTCGACATGAACCGCCGGCCGGACTGGCAGACGCGCTACGGCTTCTATCCGTCGATCGGCAAGCCTGTCATCGCCATGCTCAACGGCGCGACCGCGGGCATCGGCCTCGTGCATGCGCTGTATTGCGATCTGCGCTTTGCCGCCGACAACACGGTGTTCACGACGGCGTTCGCGCGGCGCGGCCTGATTGCCGAGCATGGCATCAGCTGGATGCTGCCGCGTATCGTCGGGCATGCCAATGCGATGGACCTCCTGCTTTCGGCCCGCCGCGTCTCGAGCGACGAGGCGCTGCGAATCGGTCTGGTCAACCGGCTCTGCTCGCCGGAAAAACTGCGCGAGGAAACCTACGCCTATGCCCGCGATCTCGCTGATTTCGTCTCGCCGAGCGCGATGGCCGTGATCAAGCGCCAGCTCTACGAAGTGCCGTTCCAGACGCTCAGCGAGGCCACGATCGAGGCCAACAGGGAGATGATGGTGGCGCTGAACGGCAGCGATTTCCGGGAGGGGGTTGCGAGCTTCATGGAGAAGCGGCCGCCAAGGTTTACGGGGAGGTAGGGATAAACTCGGGGAAACAGTCCGCCGTCGCCCTTCGGGCTATGGCGCGACAGCCTTCGCTCGCCTCGCTACGAGGGAACTCGGTTGGCTTGCCGAGCCGAAGCTCGCGAAGCGAGCGAAGGCTGGTGGAGCCAGGCGGGATCGAACCGCCGACCTC
>NZ_CAKZHY010000009.1 GCF_936928535.1 uncultured Bradyrhizobium sp.
AGCGCGGCTTGGTTGGAAGGCCCCAGGGGACCCGTTACCCCATCTACGCTTCCGACCACACCCACTGACGTCATCCTGAGGTGCGAGCCGCGAAGCGCAACGCGCTTCACGGTGAGCCTCGAAGGATGGGCCACGCGCGCGCCTGCAGCCCATCCTGCGAGGCGCGCAAGGGCGCGCACCTCAGGATGACGTCGGTGGTTGTGGCGGATCCCCAAATTCACATTGCACCCGCTAGCCATTCCCTCTAATGCTCTTGTACATCTGACCAAATAACATGGTCGCGCGCCGAATGGCACGTGTCAGGGACGGGAAGCGCAGCATGTCGCAGGATGGGTTCGGGCTGGCGGGGGTCATCGGCATGCCGGTGGCGCATTCGCGCTCGCCGGTCATTCACAATTACTGGCTGAAAGCCCACGGCATCCGCGGTTCCTATGTGCCGCTGGCGGTGAAGCCGGAGCGGCTGGACGATGCACTTCGCGGCCTCGTCGCGCTCGGGTTCCGCGGCTGCAACGTCACCATGCCGCATAAGCAGACGGCAATGGCCCAACTCGCCCGCGTCAACGAGACCGCCAGGCGCATCGGCGCCGTCAACACCATCGTGGTCGAACAGGACGGCACGCTGTCCGGCTTCAACAACGACGGCAACGGCTTCTTGCAGAGCCTGCGCGACGCCAAGGCCGACTGGCGCGGCGATGCCGGGCCGATCCTGCTGCTCGGCGCGGGCGGTGCCTCGCGCGCGGTGGTCGTCGCGCTGCTCGAAAACGGTGCACGCGAGATACGCATCGCCAACCGCACGGCGGAGAAAGCGGAGGCGATTGCGAAGGAGTTCGGCTCGGCCCTCAGCACGGTCGCATGGGACGATCGCGCTGCGGCACTTGGCGACGTCGCACTGCTCGTCAACTGCACTGATCGCGGCATGGTCGGCAAGAGCGCGCTGGAGATTGATCTGTCGCGGTTGAAGCCCGCAACGCTCGCCGCCGACCTCATCTACACGCCGCTGGAGACGCCGTTCCTGGCTGAGGCCCGTGCGCGCGGCTGCGTCACCGTGAATGGACTCGGCCTGTTGCTCAACCAGGCGCGGCTCGCCTTCAAGGCCTGGTTCGGCGTCATGCCCGACGTCACGCCCGAGCTGATCAAGGCGATCGAAGCGACGTTCTGAACCGCGGGGAGCTCTGTGCCATGACATTGCCGGCGGGCCCCAAGATCGACTGTCACATCCACGCCATCGATCCCGTCCGTTTTCCCTATGCCGCCGATACGCCGTATCGCCCGGGCGGGCAGGAGATCGCGCCGGCCGCGCAGCTCATCCGTGTGTTCGACGCATTTGATGTTCGCCATGCGCTCGTGGTCGCCACCAACACCGGCTACGGCAGCGACAGCCGCATCCTGCTCGACACCTTGAGGCAGGGTGGCGGCCGCTTCAGGGGCGTCGCCGTGGTCGAGAACGACGTCGACATCCGCGAGCTCGAGCGCTTGAAAGCCGCCGGCGTGATCGGCGTTGCCTACAACGTTCCGTTCCACGGCGCTGATTATTATCGCAACACCGCGCCGCTACTGGAGAAGCTGGTCAGCCTCGGCCTATTCCTCCAGATCCAGGTCGAGAACGATCAGCTGCTTGATCTGCTGCCGCTGATCGAGAAGTCAAACGTCAAGCTGGTGTTCGACCATTGCGGCCGGCCCCCGGTCGCGCAAGGCGTGAACGGCAAGGCCTTTCAGGCACTGCTCGCGATCGGCCGCGATCGCGACGCGTACGTCAAACTGTCGGGCTATTACAAATTTTCCGAGCAGCCGCATCCCTATGAGGACACCTGGCCCTTCATCGCAGCGCTGGTCGAAGCCTTCACGCTTCATCGCTGCGTCTGGGGCTCGGACTATCCGTTCCTGCGCGCGGCTGAACGGCTCGACTACGGGCCGCTGCTCGCGCTGCTACCAAAATTGTTTCCGGATCCAGGCGACCAGCATCGCCTGCTGTGGCGAACGCCGGCGAAACTGCTCGGCTTCGACGAATAACAAAGCAGAAGGGGAGGAATATCATGAGGCATCTTGCAGGTACGCTCGCCATCGCCCTGGCGGCAGCGCTCTCGACAGCCGCGGCCCGTGCGCAGAGCACCGTTTACATCCCTGACGTCATCGAGCTCTCCGGCCCCGGCGCAGTCTCGGGCACCAACTGGCGCGATGGCGTCGCGCTCGCAGTCGACGAGATCAACGCTGCCGGCGGCATTCTGGGGCGCAAGATCGAGACCGAGCATCTGGACACCCAGAGCAACCCCGGCATCTCGCGCGCGCAGGTGCAGAAGGTCCTGGACAAGGATCCTTACGTGGTGCTCGGGCCGATCTATTCCGGCTCGGTGAAGGTCAACATGGCGCTGACGCAACAAGCCGAGATCCCGCAGATCGTCGGCGCCGAGGCCGCCGATATCACCACGCAGGGCAATCCCTGGATCTTTCGCACCGCCTTCGGCCAGCAATTCTCGATGCCGAAGATCGCCAACTATCTGCACGACAAGCTCAAGGTGAAGTCGGTCGCCGTGCTCTGGGTCAACAACGATTTCGGCAAGGGTGGCCACGACAATTTTCTGAAAGAGATGAAGTCACGCAACGTCGAGATCGCGGTCGATATCTCCACCGAGCAGGGCCAGGTCGATTTCGGCTCCGACGTGATCAAGCTCAAGGGCGCCAAGGCCGATGCTGCCTTCATCTACACCAATGAGGAGGAAAGCGCGCGCTTCCTGATCGAGGCGAAGCGGCAGGGCCTGTCGACGCCGCTGTTCGGCGAGACCACGCTGCTCAGCCAGAAGGTGGTCGAGCTCGCCGGCCCCGCCGCCAACGGCGTGCGTGGGCATGTCGGCCTTTCCGCCGATGCGCCGGTGCCCGCGATCGAAGCGTTCACGAAGAAATTCACCGAGCGCTTCAAGTACCGGCCCGATCATAACGGCATCAAGGGCTACACCGCGGTCTATCTCGTCAAATACGTCACCGAGAAGATCGGCAAGTTCGACAGCAAGGCTTTTGGCGCGGCCATGAAAGGCCTGACGCTGACGCCTGACAAGGCGCCGGGCATGCTGATGGAAGCCAGCTGGGACCAGAACGGCGACATCGACCGCGCCAGCTTCCTCGCCGAGATCGTCGACGGCAAGCAGAAGATCGTGGAGACTCTGCCGAAGCTGAACGGCGGGAAGAGCGAGTGAGGGGCGCGCTATCCCTCATCGTCGTCCTGGCTTTCGCCAGGACGACGGCGTTGGTAAGGTGACCCATCACTGCGTGCGCTTGCGCACGTGATCCTCGCCTCACCGGACAACGTATCCATGAAAACCACGCTGCTGAAACCCGAAGACTACACCCGCGCGCCATGGAAGAACGGCGGCGGCGTCTTTACCGACATCGCGGATGCGCATCGGCCCGGCACTGATGTGAAGGACTGGGACAGCCTGCTGTGGCGCTTCGCCTCGACGCCGATCGTCGCGCCCGGGCCGTTCTCGCACATGCCTGGCATCGACCGCCTGCAGATGGTGGTCGGCGGGCGCGGGCTGGTGCTGAAGGCCGGGGGACAGGAGTTCGACGAGCGCGAGCCGTTCACGACGGTGCGCTTCACCGGCGAGATGGAGATCGTGACCGAGCTCGAGGCCGGCCCGGTCGAGGTCGTCAATCTGATGGCGCGGCGCGGTGCTGTGGAGATCGAAATGTCGGCGCTCAAGGCGCCCGGCGAGCGGCCTTTGCCCGCTGCCACGCATCTGGTCTATGCGCTGTCCGACGATTGTCACATTCGACTCAATGGCGAGCGATTTCTCGTTCCCGGTGGCAGCACGCTGAAAGTCGAGCTGGCCGAGGCCTCCAGCTTGACATCAGTTTCGGGACTGGCGGTGCTGGCATCGATCCGGCTCGCCGGTTAGGCGGCGGTCGTGCGAATGCGCACAATCCGTGCAACTGGCTAGGTTGACGCGGGCCATCCGGAACACGATATCTGCGGGCATGAAGATCGCCGCCCAAGGCAAGCCAGATGGCCAGAATATGAGTGCTCCCGACAAGATTCCCGCCGCCACGCTGTCCGACGGCGTCGTCGACTGGCTGACCACCGGGACGCAGAACGAGCGCTTCATCGACAACATCTTCGCGCAGATGTGCATCCGCCTCCAGCAAACCGGCATTCCGCTCAAGCGCTCGACGCTTCATGTCCAGATCCAGCACCCGCAATGGCTTGGCGCCCGGATCATGTGGGCCGACGGGATGCACGACGCTGAAATCGGGCGGGTCGATTTCGATGTCAGGGAACGCTCCGAATTCATCGGCAGCCCTGCCAACGAGATGCTGGACGGCGCCACCGAGGTGCGGGAGAACCTCGAACGAGATCCGGCGCTCGGCCGCAAGCACGCGCTCTATGACGAGATGCGGTCGAAAGGCCTGACCGACTATGTCGCCTGGCCGCTCTACCATACGCTGGGCAAGCGCCATCTCGTCACCTTCGCGACCGACCGGCGCGGCGGCTTCGAGGATGCGCACATCGCGGCATTGAAGAAATTGTTGCCGGTGCTGGCGCTGGTCAGCGAAATCCGCATCAAGAACCGCCTGGCGCGCACGCTGCTGGAGACCTATGTGGGCTCCCATGCCGGTGAGCTGATCCTTGCCGGCGCCACGCGCCGCGGCACCGGCACGACGGTGCGCGCCGCAATCATGATCTGCGACCTCCGCGATTTTACCAAGATCTCCGACAATTGGCCGCGCGACGACGTCATCGATCTCCTCAACGATTATTTCGACGCGATGTCGGAGCCGATCGCGCGGCATGGCGGCGAGATCCTGAAGTTCATCGGCGACGGTTTGCTTGCCATTTTCCCGCTGAGCCAGCCCAACGCCTGCGCCAATCTGTTGCGCGCCGTCACCGAGGCCCGCAAGGCCATGGCCGCGCTGAACGAACGCAACAACGGCACGGGCCGTGCGCCGCTGAATTACGGCATCGGCGTGCATGTCGGCGACGTCATGTACGGCAATATCGGATCATCAAGCCGGCTCGACTTCACGGTGATCGGCCCCGCCGTCAACATGGCCTCGCGGCTCGAGACGCTCACCAAGCAGATCGGCAAGCCGGTGCTGCTGTCACGCGATTTCGCCGAGCAGGTGGATCGGGAATTCGAGCTCGAGCGGGTCGGCAAACATGCCGTGCGCGGCTTCAGCGATCCGATCGAGCTGTTTGCGTTTGAGCCGTCGGCGCCGACGTAAACCGCGCCGCGTGACCGCGCGCTGTTGCCAAGGCGCCAGCGTCCAATTACGCTTCAGGTCCAACAAATGGTCCAGCGATCAGCCGCCTCGTCATGCCCAAATTCCTTCGCATTGGCCTGCTCCAGTCCAACGTATCCGGATACACGTCGAAGGCGTGGTGCGTGCGGCGGGTCGGCTCGGCGGTGTTCCTGAAATGGGGCGCCGTCGAAGTGCAGGGCGCCGGCAAGAGCCGCAAGGTCTACTGGATGCATCTGCCTCAGGAGAAAACCATCCGCTGCGGCACGGCAGAGCGTGCCCAGGATTACACCAAATCGGCGATCGCGCGACGGCGCAGTCACGACTATGAACCGTTGAGTGGTGCCATTGGCATCAGGAGAAAATCCGCCAACGGTAGCGCGGAGCTCAAGCAGACGCTCGCCACGATCCTGATTGTCGACATCGTCGGCTCGACGGCAAAGGCCGCAAAGCTCGGTGATGCGCGCTGGACCAAGGTCATGGGCCTCTATTATGCCGCGGTCCGCAAGGAGCTGAAATCGTCGCGCGGCAAGGAAGTCGTGACCACCGGTGACGGCGTGCTGGCGACCTTCAAGGTGCCGGCGGCCGGCATCAATTGCGCGACCGCGATCCAGAAGGCCGTGCGCACGCTCGGCCTCGAGATCAGGGTCGGCCTGCACGCCGGCGAATACACGATCAGCGGCGGCGAGATGGTTGGTCTTGCCTTCCACATCGGCACCCGCGTCGCCGCCAAGGCGCGCGCCGGCGAAGTGCTGGTCTCGAGCGCGGTGAAGGACCTGCTCGCCGCGCAATCCCAGATCCGCCTCAGGGATCACGGCAGCCATCAGCTCAAGGGCGTGCCGGCGCGGTGGCGGCTGTATCGCGTGGAGGCTTGAAGGCGCGATGCTCCTGTCGCCACCGCCTTCGTCGCTCTCGCCGTTCTTCCCGATGCGTTCTCCCTCGCCATCGCAGCGCTGGAAAAAATCCCCGCCGCTCTGAAGTCGAAATCCCGTAGCCTGATGCCTCCCGCTGGCCGCGGCGTGCAAGACGCCTCGATCGCCAACAGGCCGGGAATAAACACAAGCTCGAATTGATCCTGATCAGGGGAACCGCGGCGGACCGGCGGCGCGCCTTGGCGCGTGCGACGTCGCTGTGGCGTGGGGGTATCAGCCAAAAACAGAAGACGCTCGAGACCCTGGGAGTATTGGAAATGCCGTTGGATTGGTCTGTGAACGCCGCACGTGCGTGCGGCGTGGGGATTTTCTTGTCATCATTGTTGGGCGGTGGAGTGCATGCCGCTGATCTCTTAACGAAAGCTCCGCCTGTTCCCTATGCCGCGGCCGATGATTTCTGGATGAGGCCGTATTTGTTTGGCGATCTCGGCAGGACGAAGCTGAAAGAGCAGGGCATCTCCCTGGCGCTGACGCTGGGCGACGAAGCCGTCACCAACCTATCGGGCGGAGCAAGGAACACCGCGGCGAACGCCGGTCAGCTGTGGTTTCAGGCCAAGTTCGACCTGGCGAAGCTGGCCGGGATCCCGGGCGGTACCGTTGGCCTCACGCTGGTTGACCGCTTTGGCCACAATCTGAATGCCGAGGCAGACATTCCCGCCCTGCAGCTCACCAATGAAGTCTTTGGCCGGGGAAGCATCGTGCGCCTGACCGAGCTCTACTACGCGCAGAAGCTGTTTGACGATCGCCTCGAGCTCAAGGCTGGCCGCCTGCCTGTCGGCTCCGACTTCTTCTTCGGCGAGTGCGAGTTCATCAACTTGACCTTCTGCGGCGGTCAACCCGGCAACATCCTGGGCGGCTACATCTTCAACTGGCCGGTGAGCCAATGGGCCGGATTGGCTCATTTCAACCTGACCAAGGAATGGAAGATTTCGGTCGGCGTCTACGATGCCAATCCGAATTATCTGACGACGTCAGACTCCGCCGTCTACTTCTTGCCCGGCATCCCTGCTTCAAGCCCCGCGACGGGCGTGATGGTTCCGGTGGAGTTGACCTGGACGCCGAGTGGTCCGCTGACCGGGACCTGGAGATTCGGCGGCTGGTATGACAATGCGTCGACGATTGATGGCGGTCTTCCGGGCATCGTTGCGACGATTCCGGGCGTCGGTGATGGGGTGGACGGCCCCCTACGGCATCAGTGTGCCAGAATGAGGTTGTCA
>NZ_CAKZHY010000010.1 GCF_936928535.1 uncultured Bradyrhizobium sp.
GGCCGCGAAATGCGCCGGTGCGCCCAAGTTACGCGATTTTCACACAGCCTGGGCCGAAAGGCGACATTGGAAAAATTGAGAGAGGCCGCCGACCGATGCGGCCTTACCCTTTCGGCTGCTTACGTTCCTCAGAGGCAACCCAGTCACGTACTTCGAATTGACTAGCGAGGCCCGTTGAAGGATCAACGCCACTATGGATGCTGCTGGTATCGCGCGGACGAACAGGTCTGGGAGAAGTACGAAGAAATCGCAAAGTACTTCAATTGAAAGAGGCCGCCAACTGAGGCGGCCCTTTTCGCTATTCCATCGTTTTGCCAAGTTTGGGACGAGGAGCCTTATCCAATTCCTCCGTGATCAGGTACTGGATTTGTTTGCGCTTTTCCAAGTCGGTCTCCATGGCCGGAAGCTCTCGGTAGCGCTTCAAATTCTCATCGTGGATAAATTTCTCCATTGCGTCCTCCTTTCAAAGGGGACTGAGTCGATTTTGGATACTGATCCTCTTAGATGACCTAAGTCCAGACAAATGAACTCTACTCTGTGAAAGAGGAGGCGAATTGAAGCGGCCTAATCGAGCCAAATAAGGCCCCCACACCGGTTGCACCGATAAACGTAAGCCATGGTGCCAGTGCGCGTGTCGGGTAGCTCCAAATATAGGCGGGGCAGCCCGTCGCATTTCGGGCAGTGGGCTGGGGCATCGGGTCGTGGCTTGGGTTGCTCTATCAACGTACCCCCCGCATTTTGGCGGGACTGCATC
Source organism: uncultured Bradyrhizobium sp. (assembly GCF_936928535.1). Lineage (GTDB taxonomy): Bacteria > Pseudomonadota > Alphaproteobacteria > Rhizobiales > Xanthobacteraceae > Bradyrhizobium. The sequence continues at coordinate 755 of NZ_CAKZHY010000010.1, forward strand.
GAGGTCGATCGACGACGCTCTCCCGATAGCAGAACAAGTTGACGTCTGAATTTGGGAGCGGAGCAGACGCGCGCTCTGCTCTCGCAGATGGCTTCGGGTCAGCAGTAGACCAGCGGCACAGCCAACGCCTCAATGCTTAGTGCTTCCGTTGCGCTGAACCATAGAAACACAGAACAGCCGTTCGGTGGCTGAGCGCACTTCCACCGCCAAGTCCGGTCGCTCGCTTTTAAAGACCGACTCCTTGACGATCCCCACGAGCGTTTGCATCGCCTCGACTTCGGCCGCTTTTCGATCCGGCAAGCGTAAACCTTCCTCGTCTGCAAACAACTCGCGGCCGCTCTGGATGTCGAAGAAATAGCGTTCCATAGGCGCGCTCCCATGTTCACGAGGCAAGAGGAGTCTTAGATCCAACTGAGGGCCCCCTGAACGGCCGAGAATGACAGGGTGAACAGAGTTTGGCCCTGGTCCTCCGGCTGGTCAGTAACCCAAAGCACCCACGGAGAACCGCTCCAAAGCGACAAATGTGCGCCGTCGCGTAGAACTTCTCCACTAAGCCCTACAGCTTCTTTACGGGCTGCATCCAGATCAGCGAGGTTGGTCCCCTCGCGATCAAGCGTCGTTACGTCGTCTTTGATGTGGAAATAGTATCGGGGCACGCGATCCTCCACGCTTTAGGCGGGAGCGCAGTCGCGTCTCTCAGTCACCGGGGCCTGGTCAGAGTTCGGCCGATGATGTTCGACAATAGCACCTCGAGACGAAAGTTCCTAGCGGTCTACGTGGGTGCAAAGGTTCCCCTCTGGCAGTTGCACTCCCAACAGGTCAGCTTTGGATCAAAGAGCGATATGCGCGAATTGCCTCCCTAAGCCTGCTTCATTCCAACAATCGGACATCCCGCAGGTATGAAGACACGCCCAGCCGCTTTTTAATCCGACGCCAGTCCCGTCCTCCGCCGCAAATCCGTGATCGCCCGCAGAAAACTGCCGGCCGGCGTCGTCTCGGGATCGATCAGCCGGTGCAGGCGAAAGCCGTCTTCCAGCGCCAGCACGACCGAGGCCATCCAGGGCGGGTTGAGCGTCTCGCCCTTGGCGCTGTCCTTCAGGGTCGCCTCGACGATATCGGCGATCAGCTTGCGCCGCGCGCGCAGGCGTTTTGCGAGTTCAGGTCGGCGCTTTTCCGCGCGGGCGACGAACAGGATCATCTCCATGTGGAGGAGGGGCGAACGACCGAGTGGATCCTGCCGCGTGCGGTCCATCGACTTCAGCGCCGCAATGAAGTCGTCGAGGTTCCTGTGCTGCGCCAGGATCTCCATGTTGCGCCCGATCGATCGCTCGACATGGTCCTCGAGCATGGCGAAGATCAGCTCGTCCTTGCTTTTGAAGTTTGAATAGAACGCGCCGCGGGTGAAGCCGGCCTCGGCCGCGATCGCCTCGATGCTGGCGCCGCCGATCCCGTCCTGCTCGAACACGCGCGCGGCCGCCTCGAACAGCGCCTCGCGCGTGTCGTCCCTGGTCGGCCTGGTTCTCAGCCTTGACATCGCGGCAGTTTAAGGCAGAATGCAACTCGATACAACAATGTATCGAGTTGATAATTCGTCAGGGATGGTTACGCCGGCCCCTCGGCTGCAATCGGCGTATCGTGTCATGCGGCAACCGATGTGAGGTCACCATGAACGAGCAAGTGCAGAGCGTCGCCAGCGATCCCCTGTTCAATCCGCTCGCGCCGGACTTCATCCGCAATCCCTATCCGCATTACGACCGGCTGCGCACGATCGACCCGATCCACGTCACGCCGTTCGGCCAGTTTGTGGCCAGTCGTCACGCCGAGGTCAGCCTCGTGATGCGCGACAAACGTTTCGGCAAGGATTTCGTCGAGCGCACGACGCGCCGCTATGGCCCCGACATCATGAAGGAGCCGGTGTTTCGCAGCATGGGGCACTGGATGCTGCAGGCCGATCCGCCCGATCACACCCGCCTGCGCGGCCTGGTCGTGAAGGCGTTCACCGCCCGCCGCGTCGAGGACATGCGGCCGCGCATCCAGGAGATCGTCGACCAGACCATCGATGCGGTCATCGACCGCGGCCAGATGGACCTGATCGAGGATTTCGCCTTCCGCCTGCCTGTCACCATCATCTGCGAGATGCTCGGCATTCCCGAGGACCATCGCGAGGTGTTCTACAAGAGCTCGCGCGACGGCGGACGGCTGCTCGATCCGGTGCCGATGACGCCGGAGGAGATTGCCAAGGGCAACGCCGCCACCACGATGGCGCAGATGTATTTCCAGCAGCTGTTCGAGCTTCGCCGCCGCAATCCCGGTGATGACCTCATCACCCAGCTGGTGCAGGCCGAAGAGGACGGCAACAAGCTCACCAATGAGGAGCTGACCGCGAATATCATCCTGCTGTTCGGCGCCGGCCACGAGACCACGGTCAATCTGATCGGCAACGGTCTGCTCGCGCTCCATCGCAATCCGGATCAGCTCGCGCTGTTGAAGGCGCGGCCGGACCTGATGGTGGGCGCGATCGAGGAATTCCTGCGCTACGATTCCTCGGTGCAGATGACCGGCCGCGTCGCGCTGGAGGAGATCGACGATCTCGGCGGCAAGACCATCCCCAAGGGCGAGACCGTGCTCTGCCTGCTCGGCTCGGCCAATCACGACCCGGCCGTCTACCCCGATCACCCCGAGAGGCTCGACATCACCAGGCCGAATGTCCGGCCGCTGTCGTTCGGCGGCGGCATCCATTTCTGCCTGGGCGCCCAATTGGCGCGCATCGAGGCCGAGGTCGCCATCGCCACGCTGCTCCGGCGGCTGCCGGACTTGCGCATCGATGACGTCGAAAACCCGGAGTGGCGCCCGACCTTCGTGTTGCGGGGCCTGAAGTGCCTTCCGGCCAGCTGGTGAGGTGGGTAGTTTCCTTCTGGCCCATCCTTCGAGACGCCCGCCGTTGGGCGGGCTCCTCAGGATGAGGTTTTGTTTCGCGGCGAGGTCCTAGACCCTCATGGTGAGGAGCCCGCCAAAGCGGGCGTCTCGAACCATGAAGGCCGCACTGTCCGCTTCCTGCAATTAACCTCCGCGCGCAACAGTCGCTGTGACTTCGCCACACTTCCCCCTATATAAGGGGCTGTTCCGGCGCGCCTGAAGCTTGGTTTGTCAGCTTGGGTTTGACCCGGGTGCCGGCTTGGCCGAGGGGAGACCCGTGCAGACGACGCTGCTCGGATTGGCGATTGCCTTTATCGTAGCGCTGCTGGCCGCGCTGATCGGGCCTTACTTCGTCGACTGGAACCAGTTCCGGCCCCAGTTCGAGGCAGAGGCGACCCGAATCATCGGTGTCCCGGTGCGTGTGGCAGGCGAGCTCGATGCGCGTCTGTTGCCGGCGCCGAAATTGCGGCTGCGTTCGGTCACCTTCGGCGGCAACAACGATCTCGGGCGCCTGCGCGCCGACAAGCTCGATGTCGAGTTCAGCCTGAGCTCGCTGATGCGCGGCGAATGGCGCGCCACCGAGCTCTCGGTCGGTGGCATGGCGGCGGATCTCGGCCTCGATGCCAGGGGCAAGGTCGATCTGCCGTCCACCGCGAGCGGCACGTTCAATCTCGCCTCGCTCGCCATCGAGCGGCTCAACCTCACCGGCCGCGTCGCCCTTCATGATGCCGCAAGCCGCTCGACGCTCGAGCTCAACGACATCGTCTTCTCCGGCGACGTGCGCTCGCTCGCGGGCTCGGTGCGGGGCGATGGCAAATTCACCGCCAACGGCGTGCGTTATCCGTTCCGCGTCTCGTCCGGCCCGAGCCCGGACGGCACCGCCACCCGCGTGCACCTCAATATCGATCCGGGCGAGCGCGCCATCCTGGCCGATCTCGAAGGCGTGCTGGCCTTCGACAACCGCCTGCCGAAATTCGATGGCGCGCTGACGCTGGCCGTGCCGCCGACGAAGAAGGCGGGCGAGGCGGGGCCGACGCCCTGGAAGCTCACCGCAAAACTCAAGGCCGACCCGGCCGGTGCCAAGTTCGACCAGATCGACGCGAGCTTCGGCCCCGAAGACAGCGCGCTGAAGGTCGGCGGCGTCGGCGACCTCAGGTTCGGCGCCTCGCCGCTGCTGCGTGCCGTCCTGTCGGCGCGGCAGGTCGATGCCGACAAGCTCGCCGGCCGCGACGATGCCGAGCCGCTGCGCATCCTGCCGGCTCTGCGCGCCGGCCTTGCCGCGATCCCGCAGGCGCCGATCCCGGCGCAGATCGAGTTCAACTCCGACCAGATCATGCTGGGCGGCCGTCCGCTCCAGAACATCACGACCGAGCTCCAGACCGATGGCCGGTCCTGGATCTTTCAGCGGCTCGAACTGCGCGCGCCCGGCATGACGCAGGTTTCGCTCAACGGCGCCGCGCCCGGCGCCGACAGCTTCAGCGGCCGCGTCAGTGTCGAGTCCTCCGATCCGGATACGCTGGTGGCCTGGCTCCAGGGCCGCAGCGAGGCCATCAGGCGCAGCACGCGGCCGCTCCGCCTCAATGGCAACGTGACGATCGCGGCCAATCATCTGGCCATCGACGGGCTCAAGGCCGACATTGAAGGTGGCGCGGTCGAGGGGCGGATCGCCTTCGTGCAAACAGGCGCCAACAAGGGCTCGCGGATCGATGCGGAGCTGAAGGCGGATCGTCTCGATCTCGACGCCGCCGCGAGCTTTGTCCGCGCGCTCGCGGGGCCGCAAGGCGAATGGCCGGAGGAGGCAAAGCTCTCGCTCGACATCGGCCGCGCGATCTCGGCCGGGCAGGAGCTGCGACCGTTCGCGGTGAAAGTCGGCTACGGCCCGACCGCGTTGTCGCTCGAGCAGTTGCGCTTCGGTCAGGCGAGTAGCGTGACCACGGAGGCGAGCGGCACTTTTGACCGCACCCGGGCCACCGGCAAGCTTGCGCTGAAATCGTCGGCCAATTCGCTGCACGATCTCACGGCTTTGCTTGAGCCGGTTGCGCCTGCGTTGCGCGCGCGCTTCGATGCGATCCCGGCGCTGCCCGGCGCGACGCGCCTGAAGCTCGACCTCAGCCTCGACAAGAATGCCGAGCATGCCGATCGCAGCGATGCCCGAATAGTGCTCGATCTCGATGCGCCGCAGCTCAAGGCCACCGCGACGCTCGCAGCGCAGCCGCAGGTCTCGGCGGTTGGCGGCCTCGACATCGACAAATTGCGCAGCAGCGACTTCACGCTGGAGTCGAAGCTCTCGGCGCCGCAGGCCGCCGCACTGACGGCGCTGTTCGGCCTCGATCGCATGGTCGCCGCAGGCGAGGGCGCCTCGCAGATCGAGGGCAAGTTGAGCGGCGCCTGGCGAAAGCCGTTGCAACTGAACGCAAAGCTTGCCGGCGGCGGGCTGGACGCGGATGCGCAAGGCAGCGTCGACCTGTCGGCGGCAGAACCGAAGGCCAACGTCAATCTGCACTTGCGCAATGCCAATCTGGCGCCGTTGTTCGGGACCAGCCCTGCCGACAAATCGGCTCAGAATGTGAGCCTGTCCTCCCGCCTCACGCTGTCAGGCAATCGCCTGACCTTCGACGATCTCGACGGCACCGCGTCCGGTTCACACCTGCGCGGTCATCTCGCCGTGACGTTCGATCAGGAGAAGAGTGTCGATGGTGAGGTCGGGCTCGATACGCTCGACCTGATGCCGGCGCTAGCGCTTGCCGTCGGCGCCGCAGGGCGTGACAGCGGCGAGGCGCTCAGCGCGGGCCTCATCACCGGCTGGCGCGGCCGCATCGCGTTCCAGGCGTTGCGCGGCAATTTGCCTGACGGACTAGAGATCCGCCCGTTCAGCGGCACGCTTCGTGGCGACGGTCAGTCGCTCGCGCTCGATGCGCTGAAGGGTCGCCTTGGCGGTGGCGAACTGGCCGCAAGCTTTGACGCGCGCAATGGCGCGGGCGGTCTGGCGGTGAACGCGCATCTCGAGCTCACCAATGTCGATGTGGCCTCGCTGCGTTACCGCGATCTTGCTCTACCCAAGGGGCGCGCCTCGGTTCAGATGACGTTGACGAGCCAGGGCCGCAGCGTCTCGGCGCTAACAGGCGCGCTTGCCGGCAACGGCACGGTGACGCTGGACCAGGCCGAGATCAGCGGCCTCAACCCGCGCGCCTTCGAGATTGCCATCCGCGCGAGCGACGGCGGGCAGATCGCTGATGACGCCAGGCTGCGTCAGCTCGTCGAGCCCGCATTGTCTGCGGGGCCGATTGCAGTGGCCTCGGCGCAGATGGCGTTCACGATCCGCGACGGCCGCCTGCGCGTCGGCGCGACCCCGCTTGAAGCCAGGAACGCCCGCGCCATCATCTCCGGCGGTTACGACATCCCCGCCGACCAGGCCGACATCCGCGCCAGCCTGACGCCGATCATGACCGGTCTGTCCGGCGCGCCGCCGGAGATTCAGCTGTTTGCGGCGGGTCCCCCCGACAAGCTCAGCCGCACCGTCGATCTCACGCCGCTGTCGTCGTGGCTCGCGGTGCGCACCATCGACCGCGAGACGCGTCGCCTCGATGCGATCGAACGCGGCGAGCCGCCGCCGGCGACCGCCGCACTGCCGACGCTGGTCTCGCCTGAACCGGAGCCGGCGCCGGCGCTGACCGACGTGCCGATGCCCGGCCGCGATCCGCGCCGC
>NZ_CAKZHY010000011.1 GCF_936928535.1 uncultured Bradyrhizobium sp.
CCGAATCAACTCCGTGCGACGGAATCAGAGATCGCTAATTAGGTACAGACCCTAGCGCGTGCTCGTCGCGAGGCCCGAGAGCAGATAAAGCGCGACCAGCAAGGTCGCGACCGACAGCATCGTCGTGACCGAGACCGTGGCCGCAACCAGCTTCTCCTCGACCTTGTGTTCGTGCGCCAGCACGTAGACGGTTTTCGCCGTCGGCACGGCCGCACAGATGACGGCGGCCACGGTGTAGAGCGGATTGAGCCCCAAGATCATGCAGAGGGCGTAGACAATCAGCGGCATCACCACCAGCTTCACGGCCGCGAGCGCGAAAGATGTCCCAAGGCTGGATCGCAGGCTGTCGACGGATAGCCCAAGCCCGATGGCAAACAGCGCGCAAGGCGTGAGCGCCGCGGCGATCATGTTCAGATAGGCCGCGATGGCGGCTGGGATCGGCAGGCCGGTGATGGCCCAGACGAGGCCGATGAACGTCGACAGCACCATCGGATTGAGCAGGATCTGCTTTGCGAGCGCGGCGGAATGGGCAGTGCCGTGCGCGCTCCGTTCCAGCAGGATGACCGTGATCGGAAACATCACCGCAGCGACGAACACTGTTGCCACTGCTGCGGGCAAGACGGCGGGCTGGCCGTAGATCGCGTGCAGGATCGGCAGCGCCACGAAGCCCGTATTGGTCATCGCCGCCGCCATGCCCTGGATCGTGCTGCTGGCGAGATCGTGCCGTCCGCCTGCGCGGAGGGCGAGGAAGACCAGTGCGAAACAGATGAGGGATCCGCCGCCGAAGGCCAGCAGGAAACGCCATTCCAAGAGATTGCGTGCCGGCTCCTGCGCGATCGTGACGATCAGCAGCGCCGGCATCGCGACATTGTAGGCGAAATGCACCAGCGCGTCGGCGAGCGAGCGGGAGAGATAGCCCGACGCCCCGGCGAGCCATCCGGTGACGATGATCGCGAATACGGGAAGAACGAGGCTGGCGACCTCCATCCGGTGTCCCCTCTGCCGAGCAAGTTCGCCACTCTAGCTCGGCGATGCCTGCTCGTCACGATTCAACCGGATCGGGCCGACCCTGAAAGGGCGGCCCTGCGCCGCTAAATTCCGCGGCCGTTCTGCTCGCCGATCACGCAGCGCCAGGCCGCGAGACGTTCGGCCGGATGCTGGTTCATCCATTCGGCGAGCTGCGGCGCGCCCATCAGGCAAGACTGGACCGAGACCTGTGCAAAGTCGGAGCTGGTGACGAGCTGCTCGTGACAATTGCCCGGAGAGGCGAGGCTGCAGAGCACGGCGATGATCTTGATCATGCGAGATTGCCTCTCTCGCTCTGTCGCGCATTGGCTCCGCTCGACGAATCGCCGGACGGATCAGCCGGCGGGAAGATGCTGTCGTAGATCGCGCGCGCTTCCTGGATCAGACGAAGACGCTCGCGCTCGGACTTCGAGACAAACTGAATAATCTGGCCCATACTGGCCTCCAATAGATGTCAGATCCATCATCAGATGATGGAAATCATTTCATTCGCATGTGGGGTGCCGGCGTCATCGTTGCAGCCGGGCAGGCGGTCACATCAGATAAAATGCCCGTGACCGATCCGTTCCTAAGCGGATCGGGATACCCGGGGAACCGCGCCTCACCGCAACCCAGCGCGGCGAAATCCTTCCAGATAGTGCTCGCGATCCGCGTCATTCGCCCAAGGCAGCTGCGTTGCGATCCAGTTCAGTGAGATATTGGGCTGGGTACGGCGAAGCTCGCCCAGCGCCATGTCGGCAAGCGCGCCGTCGCCGGTCATGCCGGCGGAGACGGCGAGCACGCGATAGGCGCCGGTGAGATCGCCGCGATGGCGAATCGCCTCGCGCGCCAGCGCGATGGCCTCTTCATAATGCCGCTCGGTGAAGCGCGCATAGCCGGCGATGCCGTAATAGATCGCCAGCGACGGATCGCGCGGCGACAGCCTGATCGCCTTCTGCGCGGCCTCGAAGGAGTCGCTGGATCGTCCGGCATAGGACAGTGCCAGCGCGTAATAACCCTGCGCCAGCGAGAAGTTCGGATTGAGCGCGAGCGCCTGTTCGAACTCCGACAGCGCGTCGGTGAGCCGGCTCGTCGAGAAACAGACGCTGCCGAGCGCGGCATGGGCCCAGGCATTCTCGTGGTCGCAGCGCATCGCGGCGAGCGCGGCGTCCTCCGCGATCGGCGCCGTGGTGGCAAGCTCGGCCCAGCCCAGATGCACGCCGAACATGTGGCTCGCCGCCAGCACCGCCAGCGCCTGGCCATAGTCCGGGTCGATCGCGATCGCGCGTTCGAGCAGCTTCTGCGCCGCGGCGTGGTCCTGCGACGTGATCCGCCAGTAATGCGACAGCGCCTGCATCAGGAGGTCCCAGGCATCCAGGCTCGCCGGGGGCTTTCGGTGCGTGCGAAAGTTCTCCGCAGCGTGGATCTGCGGCTCGATCGCCGCGACGATGCGCTCGGTGATCTCGTCCTGCACGGCGAACACGTCGACCAGTTCGCGGTCGTAGCGCTCGGCCCAGAGATGGCCGCCGGTGGTGGCGTCGTTGAGCTGCGCGGTGATGCGCACGCGGTTGTCGACCTTGCGAACGCTGCCCTCGACGATGTAGCGGACGCCGAGCTCCTCGGCGATCTGCCGGATATGGACCGCGCGCCCCTTGTAGGTGAAGGACGAGTTGCGGGCGATCACGATGAACCAGCGCTGCTTCGACAGCGCGGTGAGGATGTCTTCGCTGATGCCGTCGCCGAAATAGTCCTGGGCGGGGTTGCCGCTCATGTTCTCGAAGGCGAGCACGGCGATGCCCGGACGGTCCGTCACGGCGCGTGGGGAACTGGGCGCGGCCTCTGCCGTCGCAGGCTTCGCGGCCGCTTCCTCCCGGACATCGCCGACGAAACGAAAGCCCTTGCGCGGGATCGTCTTGATCAACCGCTGCGTCGCGCCGTCGTCGCCGAGCGCCTTGCGCACGGCATTGATACGGCTGTTCAGCGCGGAATCCGAGACGATGCGGTCGCTCCAGATCTGGCTGATCAGATCGTCCTTGCTGACGACGCGGGTGCGTTCCGCAACGAGATAAAGCAGGAGATCGAACACCTGCGGCTGCAGCGACACGGTCGTCCCGGCGCAGGTCAGTTCGCGCAGGTCGCCGTCGAGCACATTGTTTTCAAAGATAAATCGCACGTTTTTGTCGTCTCAAGCAAAAATCAAAGTCGTCTCAGCCGAAAATCAACCGTCCGCGAAAGTCTTCTGGCCTCCGATCCCGCATGGTGCAGACACCAAACAGTGCCGATGCCTCGGCACAACGGAGCTTTCTATGACCCAACTCGATCATCAGGTTCATTCCATCAGCCCGGAGATTGCGGGCTCACGTATTTTCAAGGTCATCGCCTTTCTTTACGGAATTGCGGCATACCTCGTGTTTTTCGTCACCATCCTCTATGCCATCGGCTTTGTGATGGGGTTGGTGGTGCCGAAGACCATCGACACCGGGACCGATACGCCGACCGTCGAAGCAGTGATCATCAATCTGTTGCTGATGACGCTGTTCGCCATTCAACACAGCGTGATGGCGCGCCAGCGCTTCAAGGCGTGGTGGACGCAATTCGTCCCCAAGCCGGTCGAGCGCTCAACCTATGTGCTGTTCGCGAGCCTGTCATTGCTCCTCCTGTTCTGGCAGTGGCGTCCGTTGCCGTCGGTCGTATGGGACGTCGATAGTCCCGATCTTGCCGTGACGCTGGTCACGCTGTCCTTCGCGGGCTGGGTGCTGGTGTTCACCTCGACCTTCATTATCAATCACTTCGAATTGTTCGGATTGCATCAGGTGACCAACCATCTCATCGGCAAGCAGCCGGAGCCGGCGCGGTTCAAGACGCCGCTGCTCTACAAATTCATCCGTCATCCGATCTATCTCGGCTTCATCATCGCCTTCTGGACGGCACCGACCATGACCGCAGGCCATCTGCTGTTTGCAGCCGTGACCACGGCCTACATTTTCGTCGGTATCGCCCTGGAGGAACACGATCTCGTCGATCTTTTCGGCGACGAGTATCGGCAGTACAAACAACGGGTGTCGATGCTTATTCCCTGGCGCCGGTCAATCTAGCCGTTGCGTGCTCCGCCACGCGTCCTCCGAACGGACGATGCGTGGTCGGGCTCCCTTTGTAACCCAAGAATTTCTATCCCAATCCCATCTCAGGAGAGACCAAGATGAAACATGTCGGACACTGCTTCTGCGGCGCGGTCACGATCGAGGTCACCGGCGAACCGGCGGCCATGGGCTATTGTCACTGCCGTTCGTGCCGCTCGTGGTCGGGCGGGCCGGTGAACGCCTTCAGCCTGTGGAAGCCCGAAGCCGTGCGTATCACCGAAGGTGCGCAGAACGTCGAGACCTTCGCCAAGACGCCGCTCAGCCAGCGCAAATATTGCCGGAAGTGCGGCGGTCATCTCATGACCAATCATCCGCCGCTCGATCTGATCGACGTGTTCACGGCGACCATCCCGACGCTCGCCTTCACTCCCGGCGTTCACGTCAACTATTCCGAGACGGTACTGCCGATGCGCGACGGCTTGCCCAAGCTGAAGGATTTTCCCGCCGAGTTCGGCGGCAGCGGTGAGATGATGCAGGAGTAGGAGACATTCCCTTCCCTTCTCCCCTTGTGGGAGAAGGTGGCGCGAAGCGCCGGATGAGGGGTTCTATCCACCTGCACGATTGCTCGTGAGGATAGATACCCCTCACCCGGCCTCGCTTCGCGAAGCCACCCTCTCCCGCAAGGGGAGAGGGTGCACCGACCAGGTGGCAATCTACTCCATCCCCGCGCGCCGAAATCCTTCGAGGTAATGCGCGCGGTCCTCTTCGCGCAGCATCGGCAGCTCCCGGGTGAGCCAGGCGAGCGAGATGCCGGGCTGGGCGCGGCGCAAGCCTTCCAGCGCGGATGCGGCCAGGAGGGGATCGCCGGACATGCCGGCGGCCGCCGTCAGCACGCGATGTGCGCCGACGAAATCGGCCCGCTGCCGCATCGATTCCCGCGCCATGTGCATGGCTTCCTCGTAATTGCGGCCGATGAACTGGGCATAGGCCACGACACCGCAATAGATCGCCGCGAGCGGATCGCGCGGACTGAGCCGCAGCGCGCGGCGCGCCGCGGAATCGCCGTCCTGCCATCGTCCGGCGTAGCACAGCGTGACGCCATAGAAGGCGTGCGCCATCGCGAAATTCGGGTTGAGCGTCCACGCCTGCTCGAATTCCGCCAGCGCGTCATCGAAGCGGCGGCGGAACAGATAGGTATAAGCGAGGCCGTGATGGGCCCAGGCATCGTCGCGGTCGGCTTCCACCGCGGCGAGTGCTGCGGCTTCCGCCACGGGGACAGTCGCGCCCATGTCGGCCCAGCCCATATGCGCGCCGAAGATATGGCTGGTCGCGAGCAGGCCAAGCGCCTTGCCATAGGCGGGGTCGATCGCGATCGCCTGCTCGAGCAGCCGCTGTGCCGAGGCATTGTCCTCGCGCGTGATGCGCCAGTAATGCGACAGCGCGCGCATCACGAAATCCCAGGCGTCTAGGCTGCCCGGCGGCTTTTGCTGGGCGCGAAAGCTCTCGGCGGCATAGAGCTGCGGCTCGATCGCGGCGACGATGGCTTCGGTGATCTCGTCTTGCACGGCGAAGATGTCGGCGAGCTCGCGATCGTAGCGCTCGGCCCAGAGATGGCCGCCGGTCGAGACGTCGTTGAGCTGGGCGGAGATGCGTACACGGTCGCCGCTTCGCCGCACGCTGCCCTCGAGCACGTAGCGGACGCCGAGCTCGCGCGCGATTTCGCTCAGATGCACGGCGCGTCCCTTGTAGACGAAGGATGAGTTGCGCGCGACGACGAAGAACCAGCGCAGCTTCGACAGCGCCGTGATGATGTCTTCGCTGATGCCGTCGGAGAAATAGTCCTGCTCCCGGTCGCCGCTCATATTGGTGAAAGGCAGCACGGCAATGGCGGGACGATCCGGCAGCGCAGGCGTCGCGTACGACGCTGTGACGCTGTGGCGCAGCTCCGTCGGCACGCCTCCGGACATCTTGCCCGCGGACTTGGTCTCGACGTTGCCGACGAAGCGAAAGCCCTTTCGCGCGATGGTGCGGATCAGCGACTGGTTCGCGCCGCTGTCGCCGATCGCCTTGCGCGCTGCGTTGATCCGGCTGGTCAAGGTCGATTCGGAGACGCTGCGGCCGTGCCAGATCTTGTCGATCAGCTCGTCCTTGCTGACGACCCGGTCGCGGTTTTCCATGAGATGGACGACGAGATCGAAAACCTGCGGTTCCACGGCAATGGGAACCTGCTCGCGGCTCAGCTCGCGCAAGTCGGTATCGAGCAGGTGATCCCGGAACAGAAACTGCACGTCGAAAACTCAGACCTCACGGCGACTTCAGGCAATGAAGAAATCAAAACCGATTTCGACTTGAAGTCTGTGAGTCCGCCGGAAGGTCGACTTGGTTCACCGCGACATCAGTATGGCTGCCATGCCATTTGCGCGGAGGAATACAACCTGAATTAGAATGTGGCGGTCTTGGGCTGCCTTGGTCAGATTGTCGCGGCCGCCTCATCGTCGTCCTGGCTCCCCTGCGCAACTGCCAGGACGACGCTGAACGTGACGCCGAACATGTGCCGAACCGTGAATGTTCATTGCCGAACGCTGCGGCCCGCGTAAGCTATCCCCACACATAACAACAGTCGTAAAGAAACGCCCATGCCTGCCTTTCCTGCCTCGACCACCGTGCTCGACTCCATGCTGTTCCGCGATGCCTTCGGCACGCCTGCAATGCGCGCGGTGTTTTCCGACGTCGCGCTCGTCGCGCGTTACGCCGAGGTCGAGGTGGCGCTGGCGAAGGCGGAGGCGCGATGCGGCGTGATCCCGCGGGACGCAGCCGATCAGATCGCGGCGCGGACTGATGTCGCCGCGCTTGATTTCCATCTGTTGCGGCAGGAGACCGACATCGTCGGCTATCCGATCCTTCCTTTGGTGCATCAGATGGTGAAGCAGTGCGGCGAGGCCGGCCGCTACGTGCATTGGGGCGCGACCACGCAGGATATCATGGACACCGCCGTGGTGTTGCAGCTGCGCGCCGGCTTCGAGATCATCGAACGCGACATAGCGGAGCTGCGCAAAATCCTCGCCGACCTCTCCAGGCGCCATCGCGACACGCCGATGGCGGGGCGCACCCATCTCCAGCAGGCGCTGCCGGTGACCTTCGGCTACAAGACGGCGATCTGGCTCGCGATGTTCGACCGCCACGCCGAGCGTCTGACGCAATTGAAGCCGCGCGTGCTGGTCGGCCAGTTCGCGGGCGCCGCCGGCACGCTGGCCTCCCTCGGCGACAAGGGGTTCGAGGTGCAGGAAGCGCTCTGCGCCGAACTGAAGCTCGGCGTTCCCGCCTCGACCTGGCACGTCGCGCGCGACGGCTTTGCGGAGGCCGTGAATTTCCTCGCGCTCGTCACCGGCTCGCTCGGCAAGATCGCGCTCGACATCATGATCATGGCATCGACCGAGTTCGCCGAGGTCTACGAGCCGTTCGTCAAGGGGCGCGGCGCCTCCTCGACCATGCCGCAGAAGCGCAATCCGATCTCCTCGGAGCTGATGCTGGCCGCGTCCAAGGCCGTGCGCCAGCACGCCGGCCTGATGCTGGATGCCATGGTCCAGGATTTCGAGCGCGCCACCGGTCCGTGGCACGCCGAATGGATGGCAATCCCCGAAAGTTTCGTGCTGACTGCCGGCGCTCTGCACCAGGCGAAGTTTGCGCTGGCGGGCCTGATCGTGGACGACAGGAAGATGAACGACAATCTCGGCCTTAGTCGTGGTCTGATTGTGGCCGAAGCGGTCATGATGGGGCTGGCGCCGCAGATGGGCCGGCAAGATGCGCACGACGTGGTCTACGACGCCTGCCGGCTCGCCAACGAGGAGGGCCTGACCCTTGCGGACGCGCTCTCCTCCGATACCCGCGTCTCTGCCAGGATCGATCGCGCCGCAATCGAGGCTCTCACTTCACCGAAAAATTACCTCGGCCTTGCGCCTGCCATGGTCGATCGGGTGCTGAAATCGGCAACGCGTTGAAAACCAAAATGCGTGAAACTCCGTACCTTTCAGGTCTCGCAAGGCGCTCGCACACTTGTGCCCCGTGATGCTAGACTTAGATTGAACGAGAGATTCCGACAGAGGGCCCGGCATGACCGATCAACGCAATTCCGCCAATTCCATCGATCCCGTGAAACTCGACCGGCTGGCCGAGGTGGCGGTGAAGGTGGGACTGGGCTTGCGGCCGGGACAGGATCTTCTTTTGACGGCGCCGGCGACCGCGCTGCCGCTGGTGCGGCGCATCGCCGTGCACGCCTACAAGGCCGGCGCCGGTATCGTGACGCCAATCCTCTCCGACGAGGAGATGACGCTGGCGCGCTACCGCTACGGCCAGGACAACAGTTTTGATCGCGCCGCCAACTGGCTATACGAGGGCATGGCGAAAGCGTTCTCCGACAACACCGCGCGGCTCGCCATCGTCGGCGACAATCCGATGCTGTTGTCGGGCGAGGATCCGTCCAAGGTCGCACGCGCCAGCAAGGCCAATTCGATGGCCTATCAGCCGGCGCTGGAGAAGATCGTCAATTTCGACACCAACTGGAACATCATCGCCTATCCGAGCCCGTCCTGGGCCAAGCAGGTCTTCCCGGACGATTCGGAAGAGGTCGCGATCGGCAAGCTCGCGGATGCGATCTTCGCGGCATCGCGGGTCGATCGCGAGGATGCGATAGCCAATTGGGCGAGCCACAACGCGGTGCTGCGCGAGCGCACCAACTGGCTCAACGGCCAGCGCTTCCGCGCGCTTCAATATTCTGGACCGGGCACTGATCTCACCATCGGGCTTGCCGACGGCCATGAATGGGAAGGTGGTGCCTCCTCGGCCAAGAACGGCATCAGCTGCAATGCCAACATTCCGACCGAAGAGGTCTTCACCACGCCGCATTGCCGGCGGGTCTACGGTCATGTCGTGAGCTCGAAGCCGCTGTCCTACCAGGGCACGCTGATCGACAACATCGCGGTGCGCTTCGAGGACGGCAAGATCGTCGATGCCAAGGCCTCGCGCGGCGCGGAAGTGTTGAACAAGGTGCTCGACACCGACGAGGGCGCACGACGGCTCGGCGAGGTGGCACTGGTGCCGCATTCCTCGCCGATCTCGCAGAGCGGGCTGTTGTTCTACAACACGCTGTTCGACGAGAACGCGGCATCGCACATCGCGCTCGGCCAGTGCTATTCGAAGTGCTTCATCAATGGCGCTCAGCTCACCCCGCAGCAGATCGCCGCGCAAGGCGGCAACCAGAGCCTGATCCATATCGACTGGATGATCGGCTCTGCCGAGACCGACATCGACGGCATCCTGGCCGATGGCAGCAAGGTGCCGGTGTTCCGCAAGGGCGAGTGGGTGAAGTAGCGCCTGTTGTGGCGCATTCTTCGAGACGCCCGCTTCGCGGGCTCCTCAGGATGAGACCTTGCGTCGTCGCGAAATCTTAGACCCTCATGGTGAGGAGCGCCGCGTTGCGGCGCGTCTCGAACCATGAAGGCCGAGACCTAAGCCGCCGCGTTGCGTAGCATCGGATTGTTGTCGATGCTGAAGCGGTTGAACAAGGTCGTGAAAGGGCTGCCGTCGGTGGCCCGCACGATGGCGTCAGATGCCGCGACGGCCTGGTAGAGCGCCTCGACCGGATCGTCCGCCTCCGGCAGGTCGAGGCGCGATCGGATTTCCTCTCTCGCCTCGTTGACGTCGTCCTCGTCGTCGAGCGTCGCTTCGAGCGCATCCGCCGCGCGCCGCATCTCCTGGAGATCGCCGCCGGCGGAGAATTTGAGGATGTCGAGCCAATAGGGGCGGGCAACGACGAGCTGGATGAAAGCCTCGAAGCTCTCGGCGATCACGCCCGCGCGACCTTCCGACGAGACGTACAGCACATGTTGCGACGGCAGCAGCACGAAGGCGCCCCCTGAGGCGTCACTGCCGATCTGCCGGGGGCTTTCGACACCGTCGACGATGAACCAAAGCTCCTCGTCCGGTGCGAACGAGACATCAAGGCTGCCGAGCCAGGCGACGACTTCGCCTTGGGCTGTCAGGGCCTCCGGGGTCAGGGGCATCATGGGCTCCTTCTCAGGTCTTTCCGCGCACTTTGTCGCACCCCGGAAAAGATGGGTTCATATGCACGAATTTGCAGGAGAATCGGGACGATAACCGGTCTGCATCTGCAACTTGCGGTGGATTGTCGGTGCCTGCGTAAGGAAGAATTAAAAGCCGCGGACTAGCGTTCCAAACATCTTTCGAAACAATCCGGGGTTAAGCCCGGTTAATCATATTATACCTCCTGAGGAAGCAGATGTCGCGGGCATTGATTGAAATTGGTAGTTGCAACGTGGATCTCGAGCTGCGGCCGATCGAGCCGGCCTGGATCATCGAAGGCAACCCGGTGTCGCGCTCGCACATCCTCTCGACCAGCTCGGATGGCACTTCCTCGACCATCATCTGGTCCTGCACCGAAGGCCGCTTCAACTGGTACTACGATTTCGACGAGACGATCATGATCCTGGAAGGATCGATCGTGCTCGAAAGCGACGGCATGCCGCCGAAACGCTACGGCGTGGGCGACGTCATCTTCTTCCGCGACGGTGCGCATGCCAAGTGGCATGTCGAGGGCCACGTCAAGAAGATCGCCTTCTGCCGCAAGACCAACCCTGTCGTCATCGGCTTCATGGTGCGCGTCGTCAACAAGCTCAAGCGCATGTTCCTGTCGCCCGGCGAGCGCCGTCCTGCGACGCTCATGGGGGCCGGCTAGTCAATTCAAAGGACGCTTCCCAGCGGCCACGACGGAAGAGGGGGCGGGAGCAACATCCCCGCCCCTCTTTTGCGTCATGACGGCAGTTCGAGCCGGTAAAAGTCCTTGGCGGTCTGGGAGAAAAGGGCCGTCTTCTCCGCATCGCTGAGGGATGCCGCGATGCGCTTGAAGGCGTTGAAGATCACCTGATAGCTGCACTGGCCCTTGTCGGGCGGGAAATTGCTTTCGAACATCGCGCGCTTTGGCCCGAACGCCTCGATGCAGGTCTCAACATAGGGCTTCCACGCCGTGGCAAGCTGCTCGGATGACGGCGGCCTCTCGCGCAGATGGAAGTCGTAGCCGAGCAGGCACATTGCGAGCCCGCCAAGCTTCACCACCACGTTCTCGCAACGCGCGATCTCCTGGATCGAGGCGCGCCACTCCGAAAACACCTCGTCGCGCCGCCCGGCAAAGCGGCCGACGCCGGCCGGCCCGCCGCAATGGTCGAGCACGATTCTGGTGTGGGGGAAGGCGCGCGCGAGCTCGGTGAGCTCGCCGATCTGCGGATGAAACAGCCAGGCATCGAAGCTGAGGCCGAGCGGCGCAAGGCAGGCAAAACCCTTGCGGAAGGTGGGATCCTGCAACAATCCCTTCGGCCGGTTCGCGTACATGCCGGCGACGACGGGGTCCTCGTCCCAGGCGGAGGAATGCCTGATGCCGCGGAAGCGGCCATTGCCGGCGGCGATCTCCGCCTCGAGCACGGGCCTTGCCGCATCGCCGAGCAGCAGGTTCACATGGCTGACGATGCCGGCGCAGATTGCGGCCTGACCGTAGCCACCGCTCGCGCTCATCGCCGCGACGCCATTGGCGAACTCGACCTCGCCGACGGGCCGGAAGGCCTCGGGCCCGTGCGCGCGATACATCGAGCGGCAATCGACATAGACCGTCGCGATGACGTTGTGACCGGAGGCGATGTCGGCGGCCATCTCCTCGATCAGATAGCGCTGGCCGCGATTCCAGAGATGATGATGTGGATCGATGATCGGCCTCGAGGGATCGATGACCTCTTCCTGATATAGCGCGAGCCAGTCCTCGCGCGGTTCGACGAAGAGCCCGCTGGTGTTGGCGGGCAGACCGCTTGCAGCCATCGAATTTCGCTCCCTCATGTTTATCGCGGGAGCCTAGCACCTCATTTCGTCACGCAGCAGCGCGCGTTGCGCAACCACGCCCTCCGTCGCGAGCACGGCGGCGTTGTCATCAACCCTTGCGCCGCGTCGCCCTGACATCGACCGCCAGTCGCCAATCATGTGCCGCCGCGGGCTTGACCTCGCCGAGCCAGTGAAAGGAATCGTCCGTGATTTCAACGAAACTCCAGCGGGTGAGGTCACCGGATTCGGTCGTGCCCTCCTGCACGATGTCCTCGCCGCGCGGACGGCCGATCTGCTGGCGGAACACACAGCGTCCCGGATCGACCCAGGAAATCCGCCACGCGGAAATGGTGGGATCGTAGACGCGCAACGTCGTGCCGTACCAATTGCCGGCGATCGGGAATGCAAGGCTACCCGCAGGGCGCGGGATCAGCCAAACGTCCTGAATGGCGCGCCCCTCCAGCACCCAGCCGAAATGGATTTCGCCGGGGGCTATGTGTTTCGTTCCGTCAGCGCCGTGAGCCGTGATCTCGGCATCCCAATCGCCGACGAAGCGGCCGTAGAGTTGAAGCGCCGCTGCGTGTTCGGGGTTGGGGCCGTCCGCGTGCAATGATCTCTCAAAGTCGGTCATGTCGATCTCCTGTTCGCCGAGGAGATCAGCACGAGCGGCCGCGCTCCGACTTGGAGAAAATTGCCGTCAGACCCCGTCGAGGATGATCACCGTGGGTGTCGTCGGCAGCGTCTCCCGCGAGACCCGCAGGGAACGCTCGGTGCGCCGGTCGATCTCGAACTGCTTGCCGATGCGTTGCATGAACTCGTCGAGCGGGGTGGCAAAGCGGTGCATCGGCAGCACCACGGAAGCGCGCAGCCGTTTGGTGATCTCCGAGACGCCGTCGAGCGACATGGTGTAGGTGCCGTCGATCGGCACCATCACGATGTCGAGCCGCCCGATCTGGGCAAAATGGCTGTCGTCGAGCTTGTGGTGGAGATGGCCGAGATGGCCGATGCAGAGGCCGGCGACCTCGAAGATGAAGATCGAATTGCCATCGCGGATCATGTCGGTGCCGGAATCATCGCCGAAATAGCGGCGGATGTCGGTGGTGACGTTGCGGATGAAAGTGTCGCCGATGCGCTCCGAAATGACGGCCGGCTTGCCGTTCTCGCCCCAGCCATGCAGCACATGGGGAATGCGCTTGTCCGGGTTGAGGGAATAGTGCGTGCTGTGCGCGCGGTTCATGGTGACGACGTCGGGCAGCCGGCCGACCTGATAGGCGCCGCTGTAGTCGGTCGCAATGCGCACGCCGCCCGGCGTGTCGATGAAATAGGTGGAGTGGCCGGCATAGGTGATCTCGACCTCTGGCGCGGCCGCCGCTTGCCGGAGCGCAATGGGCATCGCGCGAGGCGCAGCGTTCGCCATCGCCAGGCATTCGCTGCGCTGAGGCGGCTGCTGGGCGAGGGCAGGTGAGAGACACGCGCTCAACAGCGCAAAGGCCGCCGAAATGAAACGCCGCATGAATCCGTCCCCGATGATTTCAGGCGAAAGTTTAGCGTGCAAATCGGCGTGTCGCCAACAGGACGCGATCAACAGCGCGTCAGTGTCGCACCGTCACTCGCGCTTTGGGCTGAACTTCCAGGTCATGGCCACCAGGCCAGCGGTGATCAGGCCGCTGACGATGCCGGCGGTCGGCAGCGTCAGCAGCAACGCGGCGGTGGCGGCCCAGCCGATCGAGGAAAACGCTTCGGCGAAGGTCGCAAGCCGCGACGAGGTCTGGCGGCGGCGGAACTGGCTGCGTCGCGCCTGGACGCGGAACCAGAGCTGGATCGCGGTGGCGGAGGCTGCGCCAACGATGATCATGGCCGCCGTGATCGCAGCCTGGAATGGCGAAGCGAACACCAGCGCGGCCACCAGCGGGCTGAAGATGATCGCGATCGCAATCAGCACCACCTCGATCTTGGCACGGATGACGCTGGTGGGCGTCAGCGGCGCAGTCGCAACCAGATCGGGGGCGTCTTCGCCCGAGATCGTCAGCCAGGCGAGCCCGCCGGCGAGCTGACCCGCGGCCATCACGATCACGGGCGTGATCAGCGTCAGCGCCGCCGAGCTGTCGCCAAAGCTGCGCCAGAGCAGCAGCGCCGGCGGCACCAGATAGAGCAGCTGCATCAGGGTCTGCGAGATCAGCCAGGGGTCGCGACAGAGCAGCACGAATTCCTTGCGCCGCAGCGCCTGTTGCCGCGAGCCGCCGCGGAACGGACGTTCCCTGGCGCGCTTGCGGCTGGATGTGCCATAGGCGGCGGCGTCGATCGCGGTATCGGCGAAGCGGCCTGAGAAGATCGCCATCACGCATCCGAGCAGCACCAGCCCCAGCGCAAGGAGCAGCAGCAGTGCCTCGCTGTCGCCCATGGTGGCCCGCGCCGGCCACCACCAGATGCTGTCGATGTCGGGCGCGTGCGCGGCGAGGGTGCCCGAGGTCAGGATGGTGAAGCGCGACAGCGTGCCATAGGAGATGATCGCCGCGACCTGGAGCGCGATCACGAAGCCGGCGCCGATGATCGCGGCCAGGATCTGCGCCACGAAGCGCGTTCGCGCCGGGCCGATCAGGCGAAACAGCAGGATGGTGACGGCGATCGCGATCGCCGCGGCCGACAGGCCCATCGCGACGACCACGCCGAAGGCGCTGAGCCAGCGCGCACCGCCGCCGATCACCAGCACGTCGATGAACGGCGTCGAGAACAGCAGCGCCATCACCGTGACGGTGAGCGCGATCGCGGCGATGCGCACCGAGAACAGATTGGCGAGTGTCGCCGGCGAGGACATGATGAGATCGAGATCGGCGCGGGCGTAAAACACCCGCGTCACCGATTCGATCGCCTGCGACACCATCAAGGTCCAGGCGAGGAAGATCGTCGCCGAGATCACGATCAGCGAGGACTTATCCAGCGGCAGCTGCAGATTGGCAAAGCGGCCGATCACCGCCCAGGCCGGCACATGCAGCAGCGCGGCGAAGAACAACAGGCCGATCACCGCAGCGCGGGCGCGCCGGCGCCGGCCGCCGGTCATCATGGCGAACCATTCGCGCCAGGCGAGCCGGAGCTCGTGGCGGGCAAACCAGGAGAGCGCGGTCGCGGAGCTCATGCGGCGTCCTGGAGCGTCACCAGGGCGATGAAGAGATCTTCCAGGCTGGTGTCGGCATGGCCGTTCTGCTGGCGCAGCTCGGTCAGCGTGCCTTCGGCAACGAGGCGGCCCGCGGCGATCACGCCGATGCGGTCGGCCATGCGCTCAGCGACCTCGAGAATATGCGTCGTCATGATCACGGTGCAGCCGGCGCGGACGCGCTCGCCGAGCAACCCCTTCACATGCCGGGCCGAGACGGCATCGAGGCCCGTGAGCGGCTCGTCGAGGATGATGAGGCGCGGATCGTGCACCAGCGCGCCGGCAAGGGCCACCTTCTGGCGCATGCCCTTGGAGAAACCTTCGCAGCGCTCGTGCCGGTGCGGCTCTAGTCCGAGCGAGCTCACCAGCTCCTCGGCGACCGGTTTCGAGACCGAGGGCGCAATGCCCCAGAGACCGGCGACGAATTCGAGATATTCGAGCGGGGTGAGCTTGTCATAGATCATCGGCTCGTCCGAGACCCACGCCATCACCTGCTTGGCCGCCACGGGGTCTTGAAGCGCATCGATGCCGAAGATCGAGACGCCGCCGTCATCGGGCCTGAGCAGGCCCGCAACCATGCGTAAGGTGGTGGTCTTGCCCGCGCCGTTGGGCCCGACCAGCGCATAGAATTCGCCGGCATGAACGGTGAGATCGAGGCTGTCGACCGCCAAACGGTCAAAACGCTTCGTTAACCCTCGGACTTCGAGCGCCGAGCTGTCCGGCTTCATCACGGCCACACCATCCGGTTTTGCATCGGTCGCGACCATGACCCGAAGATGTTTCGTCCCAGTGAATCGCGCTGCCGCAAATGCGGTCACCTGCAAATGGGAGCGCGGCAGCGCTCCGTAAAGAGCGCTTACGATCCCCCGCCCGCGGTGCCTGAATTCACCGGCGCCAGCTCGTCTTCGCGGCAACGCCAGCCGTCAGCCGCTTTCACGAAGGCAAAGGTGCGTTGGATCCGCAAGCGGCGGGTGACATTGAAAGCCGCTGCGGAGCGCTCTTTGTTGACGGTGCCCGGTTGCGGGCGGCCGGTCGCGGCGTCCCAGCAGGTGCCGGTGCAGCTGGATGCGACCCTGCTGCAGGTGGTGAAAGGCGCCAGCACGACCATCTCGATCTCGCCGGTGACCTGCGCCTCCTGGTCATTCACCTGGCTGTCGAGCGCGTAGACGCGGTTGATGCGGAGGAAATTGCCGCACGAATTGGCGGCGTGGATGCGCGCGGCGCAGAAGTCGACGGCGTCGGTGTTGGGCTCCTTGGCCGCGACCTGCCGGCCGAACACCTTCCTCGGATCGCCCTTCGCGGCAGCGATCTCGTCGCCCTTGTGCTTCAGATAGTCGGCGAGACAATCTTCTGCGGAACCGAGCTCCTGCGGCGGCACGTTCTCCTTGCCGACCAGATTGCACTTGCGATCACGCTCGCGCGTCCAGCGGCCATACTCCGCGAAGGCAAAGCGTGCGGCGGTCGGGTCCAGCCTGCCGATCAGTGCGAGCACCTGGCTGTTCAGCTCGGTCTCGGTCAACGCCAGCGACGGGTCCGCGCAGATCAGCGCGCCGGCCGCGGTGTTGGCTGCGAGGCAGTCGAAATCCGGATCCCGCACGATCGCCGCGCGCTCCTCGGTCACCTTGAGCAGGCAGGCCTTGACGCGATCGAAATCGTCGGCGCGAACAGCGGTCTGGCCGACGATCCCGCAGCCGAGATTGCGCTGGCGATTCCAGATCGCGTTCTCCTCGATCGCGGGCAGGCGATCGGGCAGGCGGGCGAGCCGTGCCTCGACCGCGGATCTGCTGGCAATTGTTCTGGTTGAACAGGGGCAGCCTGTCGGCGATGGAAGGAGCGGATGACTGCGCCAAGCCTGGCGCTGGCGTCAGCAGCGCAAGCAAAATCAACACCAACAACCGCATTCCAGTCGCCCCCGGTCATTCCGGAACCCATGCTAGCGTCCCGGCTGACGCGACGAAATGGGTTTGTGGGCTACAAGTTCAATGCGCCTCGGTCGACACGCGCTGGATGTCGACGCCCGCAAGGCGCACGGGGTCGCCGACATATCTCAGCACGGCGGACTGGTAGAGCACGAACAGCGGCTGGTAGTTGCGCGCCTCGTCATCCTCGACCATCGCCATGCGACGGTTATCCAGCATCAGCCAGTGGCCATCGAGCCTTGCGGAGGCAATGGCATGCCCTTCGCCGCTGCGGGTGTCCCGCACCACGACGAGGCGGAGATCGTCGGCGGCGACACCGGCAAGCCTCAACGCGGCTAGCTTCGCGATGGCGTAATCCTCGCAATCGCCGGCACCGCGCTGGAAGGTCTCGAGCGGCGAGCTCCAGATGTCTTCGGCGCCGTCACTTTCGGCACGGATGGCGAGGTTGATGGCGCGGTTGGTATCGCCCAGCAAGGCGCGGCCGTTGCGGCTGCGGGCCTCGTCGACGATGGCGAGCAGCTTCAGCGCCGCCGGCGATGCGCAATGCTCGCGGTCGCCGTCGCACAGCGCCAGCTGCACCATGTCGTCGTCGAGCTTCTCCTTTAGTCCGAGCCATTTTTGCCGCAAGCCACCGCTGGAAATGGCAAAGGCGAACACGCCGAACGGCTCGGCCGATTTGCGAATGAGCGCGCCCGCGCCCGGCGACAGCAAACTGGCTGCGCGAAGATCGGCGGCCGATCCGAACAGGATCAATCCGCACAGCACCAGGATAGCGCGCCAGGCGTGCGCGCGAGCGGCGGTCTCCATCTGACATCCCCTTATCCGGCTTCGCCTGGTCCCCTCGACCTCAACGTGCCGGGCTTGTTGCTTTCGCGGAGATAGTGCGAGACGGGCCGTTTTGTTCTGCTTAACGCGCTCGGCAGGGGGCCCAATAGCGTGGGGCACGCTGAACCGTGCCTTCCGGGACTCCGTAAAATTTTACAGGCCGAGGTGAGAAGCACAGCAGGGCCTTTGCCGCCGCGAAATCGACCGAATTGCAGTCGGAAGTTGTGGGGCGGCTGATTCTGCCTCTATGGCTAATGACCAGCTATTTCACGGGTTCTGTTAGTTGGGTCACAGATTTAGCTCCGTATTTGCCGCAGTATGGCGCGGGGTACTACGAAGAAAAGATGACACAAGTATCCGATGAACGGTTAATACATGCGAATTGTTGATTTGGTGGGAAATAGACTTGAGAGAGCGACGATTTACTCGGTATCCGCGCGAGATTTAATTTAATTAATCTTCGGATGTCGCCGTAAGCATAGGCTTCCGTCGCCAAGTGATACGAAATCACACAAGCAATAGATGGTTTCGCTAAGGACTTGGTAATGCTATGCAAGCTTAGGCGATCGATACTTACTTAGATTTTAACCCTTTTCACGGTGCCCGGTTGAATTACGCTGGCAAATTTGACGCCGCGCTCACCTTGGATGGCCAGGGTTTCCATTCGCCCGCCGATGGTCATCACGAGTCCTTTACCGCCAAGGCACATGGCCACGTGCCTGACGGCGCTGTTGTCATTGCCGATCCCAATCTGATCTTCCACGGCGAGTTCAAGCGCACCGGCAGCGATCTCGTGCTCTCGCACGACGGCCACGAGTTCGTCGTTCACGATTACTTCAGGGGCGACAAGCGCGCGGCGATCGCCTCGCCCGACGGTGCTCATCTCACCGGTGACATCGTCAGCGCGCTCACGGGGTACGTCCAGGTCGCACAGGCTGCGCCCGATGCGACCGCGGCGCAGGTCATCGGCCACGTCACCAAGCTGACCGGCAGCGCGACCGTCGTCCGGAACGGCGTCTCGGTCATCCTCAACAACGGCGACAACGTCGAGAAGGGCGACGTGGTCTCGACCGGCTCGGACTCGACGCTCGGCATCACCTTTATCGACGGCACCGTGTTCGGCCTGTCCTCCAACGCGCGGATGGTGCTGAACGAGATGGTCTACGACCCCAACGGGTCGAACAATTCCTCGCTGCTCAGCCTGGTCGCGGGCACCATCACCTTCGTTGCCGGCGAGACCGCCAAGCACGGCGACATGAAGATCGACACGCCGGTCGCCACCATGGGTATCCGCGGCACGGCGGTGCTGACCGAGATCAATTTCGTCGTTCCCGCCGGCGGCGGTGATCCGCAGCCGCAGGCGAACTTCCAGGTGCTGGTCGAGCCGAACGGCACCACCGGCTCCTACATCCTGTTCGACAAGCTGACGCTGCTGCCGATCGCGACGGTCAACCAGGCCGGCCAGATGATCCAGATCAGCGGCGGCAACGTCTCGGTGACCAATGCGCTGTTGTCGCCGGACGTGCAGAAGCTGATCAACGACGTATTCACGCTGAAGTTCACCGACAACAACACCAACACCAAGCTCACCAATAACTCCACCGACAGCATCACGCAGGACGGCAACATCGTCCTGATCAAGACGCAGGACGGCACGACCGCGCAGGCGACCTTTACCAACACCAACACCGTTGGCGGTACGGCGCAGGGCGGGTCCGACAAGGGCGGGGTCGACCGCATTCCGGGCGCGCCCTTCGCGAGCGTCCTCGATGGCAACGGCAATGTGGTGACTGCGTTCGCCGTGACTGAGCACGCGAACGCGACCGGCGATCGCGCCGACACCACTGGCGATGCCGTGCCTCAAGATATCATCGTCTTCAGGGTCAACTTCGTCGACCAGAACCTGGGCGATCGGCCGACCGTGTCGGTGGACGTCGATCCGTCGAAATACACCTACACGGACTCCGCGCATCACGACGTCACCGCCTCGCTTACGGCTCTCCAGAAGCAGGATATCGCCGCGACGCAGGTCAAGATCGCTGTCGTCGCCGACGGCGGCAATAATAACAATGGCTCGGCGGGCTTGACGTACACGATCCCCGATCATGCCTTCGACTTCCTCGCCGACGGCGAGACGCTGACGCTGACCTACATCGTCAGCGTCAACAACAATTTCTCGGTCCAGCCCGAAACCAGGACCATCCCGATCACCATCACGATCACGGGCACCAACGACAAGCCGGTGATCACGACCGGCGTCCCGACCATCACTTTCTCCGGCGGCACCAGCGTGCCGGGCGGGCCGCTCACCACGAACGTCCCGACCACCGGCACCCTGACCTTCAAGGATGTCGACCTCACGGACACCCACACCGCGTCCGTGGCGCTGACCAGCGCGACCTTGCCTGATGGCACCAGTGTGCCTCGCGGCCCGCTTGCCGCGTTCCAGAGCGCCATGTCGGTCGCGATCGCGAACGGCCTGGATTCAACCGGCACCGGTACCGGCACCATCAATTGGTCGCTGGCCGATCTGCCCGTCTACCTCGCCGACTTCATCCCGAAGGGCGAAGTGCTGACGCTGGTCTACACTGTGACGGTCGCTGACGAGCACGGCGCGACCTCGCAGCAGACCATCACCGTCACGATCACGGGCACCGACGCCCCGGCGGTGGTTTGGATCGCGACGAACCAGACCTCGGGCGGCTTCTGGAAGGACGCCGCGAATTGGGAAACCGGCACGGTTCCGACCAGCAGCGACGATGTCATCGTCATTACCGATCAGCTGCACGGGCTGACGCCGTCCTACCCCGTTACGATCGACATCGCGGCCTTCGGCAAGTCGCTGACGATGGATGATTACGACACGACGGTGCACCACACCGCGCCTGAGGTGATCAACCACGGCACATTGACGCTCGCGGGCAAGCTTACGCTCAATGCCGATGCGAAGTTCACCAATGCTGCCGATGGCGCCGTCTTCGTCGGCGGCGAGATCGATGTCGAGACGATCACGAGGCCGACGTCCGGCGTGGTCGTTACCAACACCGCCACGATCACCAATGCCGGCACGCTGACGCTGGCAGCGGGCGGTGTGATCGACACCCTGACGACAATTTCCAATTCCGGCAAGATCGAGCTGTCGGGCGGAACGCTGACGCTGGATACCGGCATCGCCAATGCCGGCGGTACCGTGCATGTCGGGTCCTTCGCGACGCTGGTCGCCAACGCCGTGACGATTGACGGCGGCACGGTCAATATTTCCGGCACGCTGGAGCTCGACGGCATCAACCTGATCGAGAACGGCACGCTGAACAATTCCGGCGTAGTCAATGTCAAGGGTGCGGCGGAGTTCGCCGGCGAAACCGGCTCCAACAACGCCGGCGGCGTCATCGAAGTATTTGCGCATGACACGCTGACGATCGACAATGGCTCCCACATCAACAATGCCGGCGACGTCAAGGTCGATGCCAACGGCAAGCTGACCGTCAATGGCGCGACGATCGACGGCGGCGCGATTACCGTCATCGAGACACCGGTGCTGGTCAATGCCGAGAGCGATAGCGGCGGCAGCACGTTCACATTCATTTACAACTCGGCCAGCGGTACCGTCACGAACAATGGCGAGCTCGATCTCTCAGGCAACGGGGTGCTCAGCAACGGCGAACTGAAGAACAATGGCGTGCTCGACGTCAGCGGCACCGGCAATGCGCTGAACGGCGAGATGGTCACCAATGCCGGCACCATCGAGGTGCTCACAGGGGCACTTGCGATCGGTCCGGGCTCGACTGTCGATAATTCCGTCGGCAACGTCATTGTCGATGCTGCGCTGACGCTAGACGGCGCCACGATCAGTGGCGGCGCCGTCGAGGGTGGCGGCAGCATTGACGTGACCGGCGCCAGCAAGATCGACCAGGGGGCCACGCTCACCGTCGCCACAGTCACGGCCGACGCCAAGCTGACGCTGGATGGCATCACGGTGTCGGGCTCTGTGATCACCGACAATGCCAGCATCGAGCTCGACAACACGGTCAAGCTTCAGGACAGCGCCAAGATCCAGGGCGGGCCTGTCACCAACAACGGCACTCTGGAGATCTCCGGTCCTGCGACGCTGCTCAATGACGTCGTGACCAACCACGGCACGGTTAAGGTCGACGGCGGCCAGACGCTGACAATATCGGGCACGGAGATTTCCGGTGGCGCCGTCAACGGCGCCGGCACGATTGACGTCACTGGCGCCACGAAAATCGATGGCGGCGCGACCTTGAGCACGAGCGCAGTGACGGTCGAAGCGGGCACGACCCTGACGCTCGACACCGCCACGGTCGACGGCACGACGATCTCGGACAAGGGTAGCATTACAATCGATGGCACCGTGAAGCTCACCGGCGGCGCGGTGATCAAGGGTGGCGCGAGCGTTTTCGCTCCCAGCGGTGGCAGCCCCGCTTCCGTGGAGTTCAACTGGGGGCAGCTCGGCACCGCATTCACCACACTCGGCAGTCCGCAGCAGGTCGTTGCGACCGATGGCACCGCCGGCACGGTCTCTTCCGCCGGCAACGTCCTCGAAAGGCTTGATCAGGGTTTTGGTTGGTCCGGGAATTTCGCGCCAGGCACCCACCTGTTGTGGGATGCCCAGAACGGCCCCGACATCACCATCAAATTCGTAACGTCGGTCTCTTCGGCGGGTGCGCAGATCCAGGCCGACTATTACGGCAGCTTCACCGCCGAGATCATTGCCTATGACCTCGGCGGCAACGTCATCGGCACCGTCACTGAAGGCGGCGTGAGCAATGGCAACGGCGACGATTCGGCGATCTTCATCGACCTGATCAGCGGCAGCGCCAATATCGCCATGGTCAAGTTCTTGCTGACCAGCGCGACATATGCGCCGAATGATTTTGCCATCGGCCCGGTCCAATTCTCCGAGGGCCCTTCCGTCGGAGGAAGCGGCCCGATCATCAACAACGGCACGATGGAGATCCAGGGCGCGGCAACGCTGCTCGATGACATCGTGACCAATCATGGCACGGTGTCGGTCGATGTCGGCCAGACGCTGACGCTGTCGGGCACGGAAATCAGCGGCGGCTCGATCGCCGGTGCCGGAACCATCGACGTCACCGGCGACAGCGTGATCAACGGCGGTGCAACGCTGAGCACCAGTTTCGTTACGGTCGAAAGCCTCCAGGGCTTGATGCTCGACGCAATGGCGGTGGATGGTACGACCATCACCGATAAGGGCAGCATCGAGCTGGACAACACCGTCAAGCTCCAGGACGGCGCCACGATCCAGGGCGGCCCCGTCGCCAACAACGGCAAGCTGGAGATATCAGGCGCCGCGACGCTGCTCAACGACGTCGTCACCAATAACGGCACCGTTCAAGTCGACGGCAGCCAGACGTTGACGCTGTCGAACACCGAAATCTCGGGCGGCGCCATCGACGGCACCGGCACGATCGACGTCACGGTCGCCAGCAAGATCGATGGCGGCGCGACGCTGAGCACGAGTGCGGTCATCGCCGATGCCAAGCTGACGCTGGACGGCATCACGGTCTCCGGGTCTGTGATCACTGATAATGTCAGCGTCGAGCTGGACAACACCGTCAAGCTCCAGGACGGCGCCAAGATCCAGGGCGGCCCCGTCACCAACAACGGCAAGCTGGAGATCTCGGGGGCCGCGACGCTGCTCAATGACGTCGTGACCAATAACAGCACCGTTCAAGTCGACGGCAGCGAGACGCTGACGCTGTCGAACACCGAGATCTCGGGCGGCGCCATCGACGGCACCGGCACGATCGACGTCACGGTCGCCAGCA
>NZ_CAKZHY010000012.1 GCF_936928535.1 uncultured Bradyrhizobium sp.
CCAGGCGCTGTCGACCCGTCAGTCGATCGCGGTCTCCGCGCTGTCGCTGGCCAACACCTCGCAGCAAAGCGTGCTCCAGCTGCTCCGCTAACAAGCCGTTGAAATTACTAAATAAAGCCGGGCGGCGGGGCTTTTGCCCCGCCGCCCTTTTTTGCGTTTGGGGCAGGGCTGAGGCGTACACCAGCCATTAACCCTATCCCTTAAACCGGCGTTAACCATACTTTAAAGGACAGGTCCTAAAACTGGACGAAAGCCCGCTTCCAGACCCGCGCGGCCGATTCGTATCCGGTTCAAGAGGAAGACCTGCCAATGTCCAACATCGTTCTCTCGGCGTCCGTTCGCCAGAACCTGTTGTCGCTGCAGTCGACGGCCGACTTGCTGGCCACGACGCAGGAACGGCTGTCGACCGGCAAGAAGGTGAACACCGCGCTCGACAATCCCACCAACTTCTTCACCGCGCAGGGGCTGGACAACCGGGCGAGCGACATCAGCAACCTCCTGGACGGCATCAACAACGGTGTGCAGGTGCTCCAGGCGGCCAATACCGGCATCACCTCGCTTCAGAAGCTTATCGACTCGGCGAAATCGATCGCCAACCAGGCGCTCCAGACCACGGTCGGCTACTCCACCAAGTCGAACGTCTCGACCACGATCCCGGGTGCCACGCCGGCGGATCTGCGCGGCACGACCTCGTATGCGAGCGCGACCGCCAACAGCAATGTGCTCTATACCGGTGCGCCTGGCGGCGTCACGCCGGTGACCGCGGGCGCCGCGCTCGGTGCCTCGCTGGGTTCGTCCGCCGGCACCCTGACCGGCTCCGCGGTGAAGGCTGCCGACGCCAGCACCGCGCTGATCGGCACCGACACGCTGCTCGGCACGACGACGTCAACCACATTCACCACACCGCCCGCGGACGGTGACACCATCACCGTGAACGGCAAGACGGTCACGTTCCGCACCGGTAACGCTCCGGCGACGCAGCCGACCGGGTGGGGTCTCGACGCCACCGGTCACATCGCCACAGACGGTAATGGCAACTCGATTGTCTACGAAGGAACGGCGGCGTCGCCCAAGGCGACCATCAGCGACGTTCTCAGCGCGATCGATCTCGCCAGCGGCGTCAAGACAGCGACGATCAGCGCCGGCGCGGCGACCATCGCGACGAGCGGCGCAACGGTTGGTACGGCGCAGACGCCTTCGTCAATTTCGGCAGGTGGCGTCGTCACGCTGAAGAGTTCGACCGGTGCCGATCTGAGCCTGACGGGGAAGGCCGACCTCCTCAATGCGCTCGGCCTGACCTCGGCGACCGGCGCCGGCAATGCCAACGTCACCGCGAACCGGTCGACCACCGCGGGCTCGCTGGGTTCGCTGGTGCAGGACGGCTCGACGCTGAACGTCGACGGCCACACCATCACCTTCAAGAACGCGCAGACGCCGCAGTCGGCGGCCAGCGTCGCCACCGGCTTCGGCGTCAACGGCAATGTCGTCACCGACGGCAACGGCAACTCGACGGTCTATCTCCAGAGCGCAACGCTGACCGACCTGCTCAATTCGATCGACCTGGCGACCGGCGTGAAGACCGCGAGCCTCTTCAACGGTGCTGCGACGCTCAACGCCACCGCGGGTCAGATCCCGTCGTCGGTGAATTCGAGCGGCCAGCTGTCGATCTCGACTGGCATCAACGCAGATCTCTCGATCACCGGCACCGGCAATGCGCTCAGCGCCTTCGGTCTCAGCGGCAACACCGGGACGGCGACGGCGTTCAGCGCGGCGCGCACCTCCGGTGTTGGCGGCGTCAGCGGCAAAACCTTGACCTTCACCTCCTTCAACGGCGGCACGCCCGTCAACGTCACCTTCGGCGACGGCACCAACGGCACCGTCAAGACGCTCGACCAGCTCAACGTCCAGCTTCAGGCCAACCACCTAACCGCGACGATCGACGCTAACGGTGTACTGACGGTCACCACCGTCAACGAATACGCCTCCTCGACGCTCGGCTCGTCCACCGCGGGCGGCACGGTCGGTGGTACGCTCACCGGCGTGCTCGCCTTCACCACCGCGCAGCCGCCGGTGCAGGATCCCGTGGCGCAGACCGCGCGCTCGAGCCTGGTCAGCCAGTTCAACAACATCCTGGCGCAAATCGACACGACGTCGCAGGACTCCTCCTTCAACGGCGTCAACCTGCTGAATGGCGACACGCTGAAGCTGGTGTTCAACGAGACCGGCAGCTCCACGCTCGGCATCAACGGCGTGGTGTTCAATGCGGCCGGTCTCGGCCTCAGCAATCTCGTGCCCGGCACCGACTTCATCGACAACGGCGCGACCAACAGGGTTCTGCAGAGCCTGAATGCGGCCTCCAGCACGTTGCGCTCGGAAGGATCCTCGCTCGGTTCGAACCTGTCGATCGTGCAGGTGCGGCAGGACTTCTCCAAGAACCTGATCAACGTGCTGCAGACCGGCTCGTCCAACCTGACGCTCGCCGACACCAACGAGGAAGCGGCCAACAGCCAGGCGCTGTCGACCCGTCAGTCGATCGCGGTCTCCGCGCTGTCGCTGGCCAACCAGTCGCAGCAGAGCGTGCTGCAGCTGCTCCGCTAATAAACGAGCGCGAACGAAGTTTGAGACGCGGCGGGGCTAATGCTCCGCCGTTCTTTTGAGGGAGTTCGCTAAGACTAGATTAGCTGCGATCGATGCGCGTGATGCAGTGCAAGTTTACAGCTTGCGTCTTGCGCATCTATCTTCGCGTCCAGGGAAGGATTTCGCGCCCCGTAATAATCCGGAGTCCTTCAAAGCGCACATGTAAGCAAATCTTAAGCGCTACTGCATAGGGTTGGGAAAGAAATCCTTAAGTCCGTTCAACGGGCTAGGAAGCTTCCAAGGTGTGATTGATGTCGA
Organism: uncultured Bradyrhizobium sp.; assembly: GCF_936928535.1. Classification (GTDB taxonomy): domain Bacteria; phylum Pseudomonadota; class Alphaproteobacteria; order Rhizobiales; family Xanthobacteraceae; genus Bradyrhizobium. Next base: position 2,896 of record NZ_CAKZHY010000012.1, read on the forward strand.
ATTCCGCTGCCTCGGCCTACGCGCGTGTTGCAACGACCACCGCGTCTCCTCGCGACATCGAGGCGCAGACTCTGCTGAAGGCTGCCAACAAGCTCCAAGACGCGGTCAACGCCGCCGATCCGTTCAGCGAGCAGACGACGCAGGCGCTGATGTTCAATCGCAAGCTCTGGACCATCTTCCTCAGCGAGGCGATGCGCGACAACAATCCGCAGCCGCTCGACGTCAGGCAGAAGATCGCCAATATCAGCGTGTTCGTGTTAAGCCAAACCGCGGCGCTACAGATGAGCCCGCAGTTCGATCACTTCCGCCCGCTGATCGAGATCAACCGCAACATCGCTGCCGGTCTTTCCGGCCGGCCGTAACGGAGAGGCCATGATGTCGGATATCATGAGCATCCCGTCGTCGGCCTACAGGTCCAACACGGTCTCGAGCACCATGGGCCAGACCACGCTCGACAGCTGACCGGCGGGCGGCGCTTAAGCGCTGAGGTCCGTGTTGAGCGGACGCGAGGGCTCCGACTTTAAATCTAATGCGTGGAAATAGGCTCGCCGACGCAGTATCGCTTCGTCCGGGAATTGAGTCACTACTGCTTCGGTCTTTTCGTTGACGATCTGGAAGACCATGGATGCAGCCGCCTGGTCGAACACGACCTGGCGCGAGATGTTGACGTTGCTCTGCAGGTCATTGCTCGCGGGCGCGCTCGCATCGCTCGCGGCGACCGTCTGGCTCACCGGCAAATCGGTTTGCACGGCGTCGTTCGCCGCCGAATTCGACGTCGTGACGATCTGTACGGCGGCCGGGATCCCCACCGGCCTGATGCTGAAATCTGTACTCATGGCAGCCTCCTGGTTGCCTTGCGTGAGTCAAATCCCAACCCCTCTCAATACGCAACTATGGAACACCAGGATTGAAGACCCGGTAAGGAAACGTGCCTAACCGCGCGACGCTTTTGCCGCGCGGTTTTTCGTAAAGTTTGAAACAGTTTTGCCGCGGGCCTAGAGCGTGCGGCTGACCGCGAGCGGGGTGATGTGACGAGCGCCCGGCGTGGCACGGCGGCCTGCCGCAGTATAGGTGTTCGGCACGTTGCGCTTCTGGATCTCGGCGTTGACGCCGCGCATGACGCTTTCCGAGACCGCATGCGCGGTCGCGAGTACCGTGAGGTTGACCTGGAGCATGGCGCGGAAGGCGTCATGGTGCCGGTGCAGGGTCGACAGCAGCTCGGGCGCCGATTTTGCAAGCTTGTCCTGGTTCGCCTTCAACTGGCTGACGGCGGCGACATAGCGTCGCGACAACTCCTGCTTCTTGCCTTCCATCGTCATTGCCTCGCGGACCTTGCCGGCACGGACCAACTCGGTCTCGCGCTCGATCAGGCCGAGCAGGGCGTTCATCGCATCCATCAGATCCTCGGCGAGCTTGCGCGCCTCGGCGCTGCCGGGGGCGTTGCCCGGGCGCTGTGCAGGCATCGGCTGACGTGACGCGTTGAAGTGGTTCATCTCGTTTGACCTTATGCCGTGCGAAGAGTGGTTTTGGCCTGCTGCATGATCAGGGTCCGGTAGACGTCGCGGGCGATGCCGACGCCACCGGCGCTGGCGAAGTTCTTGGAGTATTGCTCCGTGAGCATCGAGCGCCACACGCCGGTGCCCGGCGTGTCGCCGAACGGACCTTCGCCCTTCAGGCCCGACGTCATCTGCGCGAACATGCTGTTGAGGAACATGCCTTCGAAATCGGTGGCGGTCTTCTGCGACTTAGCCTGCTGCTGCGGCGAGACCTTCTGAAGCGCTGCGGCGAGCTCGAAGTCGGGCCGGCCGTTGCGGCTTTCCACCGAGAAGGCGGGGTTCGAGGAAAGGGCTGCGGTGGCGAGACGCGCGGTGTTGATCGTGCCGGTCTGCATCACATCACCTCGATGTCGGCTTCGATCGCGCCGGCGGCCTTGATCGCCTGCAAGATGCTGATGAGGTCGCGCGGGCCGATGCCGAGGCCGTTGAGGCCGTCGACGAGCTGCTGCAGCGAGACGCCGTCCTTGACGACGGCAAACTTTTTGCCGTCCTCGGTGACACCAACGCTGGAGCGCGGCGTGACCACAGTCCGGCCCCGCGACAGCGGGTTGGGTTGGCTCACTTGCGGACTCTCGGAGATCGTGACCGTGAGATTGCCTTGCGCGACCGCGACGGTAGCGACGCGGACGTCGCGCCCCATCACGATGATGCCGGAACGCTCGTCGATGACGATCTTGGCCGCGAGATCGGGATCGACCTGAAGCTGCTCGATCTCGGTCAGGAACGCGACCACGTTGCCCTTGAACTCCGGCGGGATCGTCAGCTGCACCGTCGAGGGATCGATCGGCTCGGCGCTCTTGACGCCAAGATAGTCGTTGATCGCTGACGCAATGCGCTTGGCGGTCGTGAAATCGGCATTGCGCAGCGCCAGGCGCACGTTCGGCAGACGATTGAGCGCGAACTCGATCTCGCGCTCGATGATGGCGCCGTTGGCGATGCGCCCCACGGTCGGAACGCCGCGCACGATTTTGGCTGCTTCGCCTTCGGCCTGGAAGCCGGAGATCGCGAGCGAGCCCTGCGCGACCGCATAGACGTTGCCGTCGGCGCCGAGGAGGGGGGTGACGAGCAGGGTGCCGCCGCGCAGATCCTTGGCATCGCCAAGTGCGGAGACGGTGACGTCCATGCGCGTGCCCTGGGTTGCGAAGGCCGGCAGGTTGCCGGTCACCATCACGGCCGCGACGTTGCCGGTACGGATCGTGGCGCCGCGGATGTTGACGCCCATGCGTTCCAGCATCGCTTGCAGCGATTGCTTGGTGAAGGGGATGTTGTTGAGGGTGTCGCCGGTGCCGTTGAGGCCAACGACGAGGCCGTAGCCGATGAGCTGGTTCTGCCGCACGCCTTCGATATTGGCGAGATCCTTGATGCGCGAGGTCGCATTTGCGGACGCGACCGAGAGCGCCAGCGCCGACAGCGCGGCACAGGCCAGCCCAAAAATCCTCACCCAACGAACGCCTGGCATCCTCAGCTCCCCAAGGCTCGTCAAAGAGCCCTCACATCTCGGACCATCTGCGACACTCCCATGACGAGCTGGTCCGACGCTGTCCTTGCGAGGGCTGTGCCAACGCAGGGCGGTGGGGTCAGGCGATTGAATAGGTTGAGTAAATTTGTTTCCTCCGATGTCAGCGGCTGTTGCCGCTGAGGAGCGAAACTGCCGTGTGTCGGCAGATTTTGCCGGGCCGTTTACGGCTCGTTAACCATAATCCGGCGAATGTGGCGCATCGATCACCCGGATTGCTTCGATGCGCATCTACGGACCGAATGGCACCACGCTTGGAACGCCGGCCAGCCAGGCCAGGCGGACGAGCTCCGGCACCTTCGTGCTGCCGGACACCTCGTCGGCGCAGGAGACGCGCGCCGCCACGGCACCGAAGGCCTCCGCGAACATCGATGCGCTGCTTGCGCTGCAAGGCATCGAAGAAGATCCGATCGAGCGCCGCAAGCGCTCGGTCGCCCGCGGCAAGACCGCGCTCGACGTGCTGGACGATCTCAAGATGGGGCTGTTGTCGGGCAACCTCGACGCATCGACCGTGATGCGGCTGCGCGATGCGGCGGCGAACCTGAAATCGTCCTCCGGCGATCCCGGTCTCGATTCCGTGCTGTCCGAGATCGAGCTGCGCGTCGAGGTCGAGCTGGCGAAGGCCGGGCGGGTCTGACCGTTGTCGCGCCTCCTTACGCCGCTTCCTCCTTCAGCTGCGCGTCGTAGCGGCGTTGGGCTGCAAGCACGTCTTTCAGATTCTCCTCGGCCCAATCGCGTAGCGGATCGACCGCGGCGGCGAGTGTCAGGCCGAGCTGCGTGATCGAATATTCAACCGTCACCGGCACGGTGGCGATGGCGCGGCGCTTGAGCAGGCCGTCGCGTTCGAGCGACTTGAGAACCTGGCTCAGCATCTTCTGCGAAATCCCTTCAATCGTGCGACGCAATTGATTGAAGCGCATCGGCTCCTCGCGCAGCAGCAACAGGATCAGCACGGCCCATTTGTCACCGACACGATCGAGGATCTGGCGCGTCGGACATTCGGCGGCATAGACATTGGGTTTCATCTCGGTTCCTCGCGATCGCTTGGACTCGGCGTCTGCTGTTGCCGGTAACTCCTGCGTAATCAGGTAAGCACAAAGTGCTCTCTTAACACCAGCATTCTTTGCGATATCTAGTCACCATTGGTTACTATAGAAGCAAAGGAGCCTTCCATGAAAATCGCAGTCGCCGGCGCCTCGGGCCGGGCCGGGTCGGAGATCACCAAGGAACTGTCCCGTCGTGGCCACGCGGTCACCGCCATTGCCCGGAACCCCGAGAAGATCGCGGCCCTGCCGAATGTGACCCCCACCAAGGGAGACGTGCTCGATCAGGCCGGTCTGGCAAAACTCTGGGCCGGGCACGACGTTGCGGTGAGTTCCGTGCATTTCCTGGCAAGCGACCACCACAAGCTGATTGGCGCGGCCAAGGCGTCCGGCGTCGGGCGCTATCTGGTTGTGGGCGGCGCTGGCAGCCTTGAGGTCGCTCCGGGCGCCAAACTGGTCACAACCCCCGGTTTTCCGGACCAATACAAGGCCGAGGCGGAGGCGGGCTCGGTGTTCCTCGACCTGCTGCGGCAGGAAAAGGACCTGAACTGGACCTTCATCTCGCCCTCGGCGCTGTTCGTCGAGGAGGCAAGGACGGGCAAGTTCCGGCTCGGCGGCGACCAGCTTCTCGCAGATGCGAACGGCAAGAGCTGGATCAGCTTCGCCGATTATGCGATCGCGCTCGCCGATGAGGTCGAAAAGCCGGCCCATCAGAGGCAGCGTTTCACGGTCGGTTACTAGGCGTTTGGCCGTCCCCAGGCGTTCCAGGATAAACCTTCCTGTGCAAGGGCTTGGGGGCGGCAACTACGCCATTAAGGAAATATTGTCTGTCACAAGGGGTAGCTATATAAGCCCCGGCTCAACGGACCCCGTTCCGTTCGCGAGTCGTTGCTTAAGAAGATAGGCCGCCCTTGGAAAAGTTGAAAAACTACCGACCGACCGAAAAAGAGCCTTTCATGAACGACCGGCAGAAGGAGTACTTCCGTTTGAAGCTCCTCGCCTGGAAGGATGAGATCCTCAAAGAGTCCAAGCTCACCCTGCAAGCCCTGCAGGAGGAGAATGTGAACCACCCCGATCTCGCCGATCGGGCATCGTCCGAAACTGACCGCGCCATCGAACTCCGCGCCCGCGACCGCCAGCGCAAGTTGATCGCCAAGATCGACGCCGCGCTCCAGCGCATCGAGGACAACACCTACGGCTATTGCGAGGATACCGGCGAGCCGATCTCGTTGAAACGGCTCGAAGCCCGGCCCATCGCGACGCTCTCGGTGGAAGCGCAGGAGCGCCACGAGAAACGCGAGAAAGTCTATCGCGACGAATAGAGTCCGAGCCGCAGCGATGCGGCTCTTTGTTTTTGGGCTTACGGTGCCGCTTGAGCGCCGGTGGTTTGGCGCGTAGATTCGCGCCGCCATGATGATTTGCACTCTCGATATCGCTTCGGTTTTCTTCCTGGGCTGAGCGCAGAGCCTCCGCCATGGAGGCATCGCGTGCCGCGGGCTTGCTCGCGGAGTCCCGACCGAGCCGGCCGGTTCCGTGAGCGAGCGGACGATGAGGGCTGGCGAGCAATAGAGAGACATCATGACTGCCACTTCCCGCGCGCTCGACGACGGGCAAATCGCCCAATTCATTCGCGACGGCTTCATCCGCATCGACAACGCCTTTCCCCGCGAGCTCGCCGAGCAGGGACGCGCGATCTTGTGGCGCGATTTGCCCTGCAGCGAGCACGCGCGCCCGGTGATCCGGCTGTCCGGCTATGGCGGACCGCTATTTCGTGAAATTGCCAACATGCCGGTGCTGCATGGCGCTTTCGATCAGCTTGTCGGCGTCGGTCGCTGGCGGGCCCGCAAGGACATCGGCGGCACTTTTCCGGTGCGCTTCCCGCATCCGGACGATCCAGGCGATGCCGGCTGGCATATCGATCTCAGCTTTCCCGGAGAGGACTGCGATCCCAACGAGCGGCGCGACTTCTCGGCGTGGCGCGCCAACATCGTCTCACGCGGCCGGGCGCTGCTGATGCTGTTCCTGTTCTCCGATGTCGGCGAGGATGACGCGCCGACGCGGATCAGGGTCGGCTCACACATGCCGATGGCGCGCTATCTGACGCCAGCGGGTGAGGCGGGCCGCGCGCAGATGGTGCTTGATGACATGGGCGCCGATTGCCCGCTCGCGCTGGCGACCGGTGAGGCTGGCACGGTCTATCTCTGCCATCCTTTCCTGGTGCATGCAGCGCAAAAACATCGCGGAAAGACCCCGCGCTTCATGGCCCAGCCGGATCTGCCCCCGGCCGAGCCTTACAGGCTCGAGCGCGAGGATGGCGCCTACTCGCCGGTCGAGATCGCAATTCGGATGGCGCTCGGCACCGCCTGAGGCGAAGCAGTTGCGCTCTTGCCATGTCGTGGCGCTGTTTGGGGCGCCACGACATCGTATGCATCTTCGTCATCGCGAAAAATGAATCGCGATCAATGAGCTAGAGTCGATTCCTGGGAGCTCACGTGAGTTCACATGAGAAACAGCCTTCACTTCAGGTGCGGGAGGTTTTTGCGAGTCGCATCAACGAGATCGGCCCGGATGCTGTGAAGCGGATCAAGCAGCATGATGTTTCGCTGCAATCAGGCTTCATGCGACGCGGCAAGGCGCGCATCCCCATAAAGCCTGGACCAGCTCAATATTTCCTTAAACGCCGGCAGCAGGCCGTAAGCCGCGTCGGTCAGCTCGTACTCGACCCGCAACGGCTTCTCAGCGAAGGCCGTGCGCGATACCAATCCGTCCTGTTCGAGCTCGCGGAGCTGCGTGGTCAGCCGAAACGAACCGCCCCGTTCATCAGCGCGAACAGGATCTCCAGTTTCCACTTGCCACCGAGCGCGTGGATGGCGCGCTTGAAGTCGGCGAGCAGGGCAGGGGCGGGGCTGCAATCGCAGGCGCCGTCGCAGATGCTGGTCAGGTTTTCCATACCGGTCTCGAAATCCATTCTACTTGTTCCCCCAGGAGATAGTGACCAGATGCGGGCTTGAGCAGGGTGGCGGAACAAATTGGCCGGCCGGCGCAACGAAAGAAATTTGGCAATGAGCACTGTTCTGGTGACGGGCGGGTCCGGCTTCGTCGGCATCCATGTGATCCTGCAGCTTCTGGCCGCTGGCCATGCCGTGCGAACGACGGTGCGCCGGCCGGACCGGCAGGCCGAGGTGATGGCGATGCTGCGCGAGGGCGAGGCGGCATCGCCCGAGAGCCTGTCCTTCTTCTCCGCCGACCTCACGCATGACGACGGCTGGCGCGAGGCGGTAACGGGCTGTGACTACGTGCTCCATGTCGCTTCGCCGCTGTCGACCAGTGTTCCCGAGGACGAGAACGAGATGATTGTCCCGGCCCGTGATGGCACGTTGCGGGTTCTGCGCGCCGCGCGGGATGCCAGGGTCAAAAGGGTCGTCGTCACCTCGTCGCTGGGCGCGATCGGCTACGGGCATGCGCCGCGCCAAAAGCCGTTCGACGAGACCGACTGGACCAATCTCGATGGCGCGGACGCGCAGCCTTACATCAAGTCCAAGACCGTGGCCGAACGGGCGGCCTGGGAGTTCGTCGCGCGCGAGGGTGGTGGACTAGAGATGTCGGTGATCAATCCTGCCGGTATTTTCGGTCCGGTGCTGGGGCCGGACTTTTCCGGCTCGATCGAGATCGTCAAATCGCTGCTCGACGGCGCCATGCCGGCGGTGCCGCGGGTCTATTTCGGCGTGGTCGACGTGCGCGACGTTGCCGATCTGCATTTGCGGGCGATGACCGCGCCGGAGGCCAAAGGTGAGCGCTTCATCGCGGTCTCCGGGGAGACGCTGTCGATCCTCGACATCGGCAAAGTGCTGCGGCGGGAACTTGGCTCCAAAGCGCGCCGGGTTCCCAGGCTTCAGGCGCCGGACTGGCTGGTGCGGCTCGCCGCCCACCGGATCGCCTTGCTGCAAGCGGTGGTGCCGATGCTCGGGCGCGTCAGGCATTCCACCAGCGCCAAGGCCAGATCGGTGCTCGGTTGGCAGCCCCGTTCCAACGACGAAGCGATCCTCGCAACCGCCGAAAGCCTGATCCGGCTCGGCCTCGTCAAGGCTTGATGCTGCACGCCGGGGCGCGCTTGTCAGGCCGGGGCTGGGATGCTCAAGTGCCCGCCCTTGATCGTGGTGCGTGGGAGAGGCGGCGCCGATGGACAAAATTCTCGAGGCCGCAAAGGCGATAGCGCTGGCGCGCCGCAACCATGCGCCGCTCGCGGCGCTGAACGTTCCGCCAGATGACGAGGCCGAGGGCTATCAGGTCCAGCGTGCGTTGCATGATCTGTTGCTGCCGCATGTCGGTCCGCTGGTCGGTTACAAGATCGGCTGTACCAGCCAGGTCATGCAGGAATACATCGGCATCCCGCACCCCTGCGGCGGCGGCGTGTTCCAGAAGGGCGTGCATGACAGCGGCGTCAAGCTGGCCGCGTCCGACTTTGTCCGTGTCGGCGTCGAATGCGAGATTGCCGTGCGGCTGAAGCGGAATCTTGCCGCCGGCGAGGCGCCGTTCACGGCGGAATGGGTCGGGGAAGCTGTCGAGGCCTATCATCCCGCCATCGAGATCGTCGACGATCGCTACGTGAAATGGCAGACGATGGGCGCGCCGACGCTGATCGCCGACGATTTCTTCGCCGCCGGCTGCGTGCTGGGCCCGGCCGTCCCGCGCTCGTCGGTGCCCGACCTGAAGGCGGTCAAGGGCCGCGCCCTCGTCAACGGCGAGGAAGTCAGCCACGGCACCGGCGCCGACGTGCTCGGCCATCCCCACAATGCCCTCGCCTGGCTCGCCAACCACCTCGCCGCCGAAGGCAAGGGCCTGCACGCTGGACAGCTCGTGCTGACGGGGAGCCTCGTGAAGACGCTGTGGCTGAAAGCCGGCGACAAGGTGCGGATGGAGCTGGACGGGCTCGGCGTTGTGGAGGCGGAGTTTACGTAACGTTTGCTGCCGTCATCGCGAGCGCAGCGGTTTCCGCCTTCGCCAAGGCTTCGGTGGAAAAGTCGCTGCGCTCGCAATGGTGGAGTGTGAGGCAACACCACCGCCAAAAATACATGCGGCCCTCGCCAGGGGAGCTAGCGAGGGCCGCGTAGTACATCGTTGTTCGCGCCTAGGTTCGCGAGCACGATGTGGGAGCTCTTGCAAAGGTTAGAAGGGCAGCAGCACGTCCATAACTTGCTGGCCGTAGCGCGGCTGCTGCACGTCGGTGATCTGGCCGCGGCCACCGTAAGCGATGCGGGCCTGCGCGATCTTGCTGGAATCGATGGTGTTGTCGCTCTGGATGTCCTCGGGACGGACGATGCCGGCGACCACGAGTTCGCGGATCTCGTAGTTGACGCGGATCTCCTGCTTGCCTTCCACCACGAGGTTGCCGTTCGGCAGCACCTGCGTCACGACCGCCGCGACGTTGGTCTGCAAGGCTTCCTGGCGCTGCACGCTTCCCTTTCCGTCGCTGGAGGCGGTGGAGTCGGCGGTAAGGATGCGGCCGGGCAGGATCTTGTTGGCCTGGGTAATGGTCTTCGCGCCGATGAAGTCGGTGATGCCGGAATCCTCCTTGTTGGAGCGGCTGCGCTGGGTCTCGTTCTCGATGTTGGCCTTGTCGGTGATGTTCACGGTCACGGTCAGGAGGTCGCCGACATGGGTGGCGCGCTGGTCCTTGAAGAAGGCGCGGCTGCCGTTGCGCCACAGCGAGTTCGGATTGTAGGAGGCGACTTCCGGCTTCGGCATGGGCATCTGCACCGGCTTGTAGCCGGGCTGGGTCGTCGGATTGTCGATCGCGGACAGCTTCGGTTGCTCGCCGATCTGCGAGAGGCGGTCGATCGAGGAGCAGCCGCCAAGCGCGCTCGCTGCCAGCAACAGTGCAGAGATCGCGATGCGACGAAGACGGAAAGCCGAACTGAAAGCGGACATGACGAACTCTTACTTTGCTGGTGCTTGCGAGCGGAGGGCTTGCGGGGTCTGGGCTTGCGGGATCTGGGCTTCTGCGACCTGGGCCGGCGAATTGGGCGCCTGGACCAGGTTGCGGAGGAGGGCTGCTGTGTCGACAGGGGCGGGCGCCTCGTCCCGCTTGAGCGAGGAGGTCTGCTCGACTGGAGGCGGCATCGGAGCGGACTGGCTGGCACCCTGCACGGTGACCTGGCCGCGGCCGGTGACGACACCAGTCAGCGTACGCTTGGTCTGCAGATTGAGGACGCTCACGGTGTCGCCCTCGGCACCGGCCTCGATCGCCTTGCCGCGGGTGGTGAGGTAGATGCCCGGGACCTGGTAGATGACGGTGACGCTCTGGTCGCGCGATACGAATTCAGGCTTGGCGATGTCGGCGACGCGGATCGGCGTGCCAGCGCGCATCGCCCGGCGCATCTGCATGCCGATGGCGCGATCTCGCAGTGCGGGCTCGCCCATCACTTCGGCGCGGGGACGGCGTTCCAGCGCGACATCGGAGGATTTCAGCGTCTCGGTACGCTCGACGTCGCGCGTCAGCACCGCAACCTCGACGGTCTCGATCGCGGTGCCGGTCAGGCGCAGCTTGGTCGACGCAGGGGTGGTGTCGTTGTTGATCTCGAAAGCGATGTCGAAGCGGCCGCCGCGAGCATCGTAGCGGGTTGCGACCGGCTGCAGCGCGCCGGTGTTGGAGGCGTCCAGCCGCATGTCGGAGATGCCGCGGTCGAACGTGACGGTGATGTTGGCGGCTTCGCCAAGGCCGAAGCGGCGCTCGAGCGCGGAGGCGACGGCGGTTTCGAGCTCCTTGTTGGCGATCGTGCGGGCAAGCCGCGTCACCTTGACTTCCTTGATGTCGCCGGTCATCACGCCGATGACCTGCTTGGCTCGGAGCACGTTCAGGACCTGGGCGACCGGTAGCGCGCCGGTGGTGCCGAGATCGGGCGAGCGATAGACCGGGATCTGCGCGGCCGAGCCGGCATTGTCGATGAGGTCGCCGACCCGCACGACATCCGAGGTGACGGTGACCTCGGCGCGCAGCGTCGGCGCGGCGATGCCATCGTCGGCAGCCTGCGCCGGCAGCGCCAGCACGAGCAGGGTGGAGAGGGTGAGAAGCGTGGTGCGGATCATCATCATCACCTCAGCGGAACAGCGCCGTGGTCGATTGCATCATCTGATCGGCGGCGCTGATCACCTTGGCATTCATCTCGTAGGCGCGCTGCGCAGCGATCAGGTCGCTCATTTCCGAAACGACGTCGACATTGGCCTGCTCGAGGCTGCCCTGGGTGATCTTGCCGTAGCCTTCCGAATTCGCGGTGCCGTCCTGCGGCGCACCCGACGAGGTCGTTTCGACGAACTGGTTGCTGCCGACCGGCTGCAGGCCCGCCTTGTTGATGAAACGGGTCACGCCGATCTGGCCGAGATTAGTGTTGGTCGTCGAGCCCGGCAGCGTCACGGTCACCTGGCCCTGCTCGTTGACGGTGATGCCCGAGGCGTTGTTCGGGATCGTGATGGTCGGCTGTACCGGGTTGCCGCCCGCGGTGACGATGCGGCCCTGATTGTCCATCTGGAACGTGCCGTCGCGGGTGTACTGGAAGGTGCCATCAGGCATCAGGATCTTGAAGAAGCCTTCGCCCGAGATGGCGAGATCGAGGTCGTTGCCGGTCTGCGAGAGCGTGCCTTGCGTCATGCTGCGCGGCGTGCCGACGGTCTTGACGCCGCCGCCGATGTCGACGCCGACCGGCAGGATGGTGCCCTGGTCCGAGGCCTGGGCGCCGACGCGGCGGACGTGCTCGTAGATCAGGTCCTCGAATGCCGCGGTCTGCTTCTTGAAGCCGGTGGTGCGCAGGTTGGCGATGTTGTTGGAGATCACCTGAACGTTCAGTTCCTGTGCCGCCATTCCGGTCGCTGCGGTGTGAAGCGCCTGCATGTCAGTTCTCCCTCAATCAGGCCGGAACGTCGGCGAGCTTTTCGATCGCCGATTTGTGGAGGTCGCTCTGCTGCTGGAGCAGGTTGGCGATCGCGGTGTAACTGCGCATCACCTCGACCATGCGGCTCATCTCGCCGACCGAATTCACGTTCGACTTCTCGACGTAGCCCTGCTGCAGGGTGGACTTGGCGTCGGGCTGCTGGGTGGCGGAGCCTGCGTCATAGAGATTGGCGCCGAGCTTGGTCAGCTTGGTCGGATCGTCGAACGTCACCATCTTGATCTTGCCGCGGATCGTGTCGATCTTGGCCGTGCCTTCCAGCACTGTCACGGTGCCGTCGGGGGCGACGTTGATGTCGTGGTCGGTCGGCTGAAACACGATGGGACCGGCCGTGCCGAGCACGAGGTTGCCGTCCGAGGTCATGAGCTGGCCCGTGCTGCTGAGCGCGAACTTGCCGTCGCGGGTGTAGTGCTCGGCGCCATTGGCCTGCACGGCGAAGAAGGCGTTGCCGCTGATCGCCATGTCGAGCGGGTTGTTGGTCGCCTCCATCGGGCCCTGGCCGACGTCGCGGTAGGTGCCGCGGTCCTGCACGTACGAGACCCGGCGGTCGGAGCCGACGAAATTGTCCTCATGCGCGTTCGAGCGGAGATACTCCTCGAACAGCGAATGGTCGGCCTTGAAGCCGTTGGTGTTGACGTTGGCGACGTTGTTGGCGATGACATCCATCTGCCGTTCCAACGTCATCTGCCGTGACAAGCCGATCAGAAGCGCATTCTGCATCGGTCAATCTCCCCTTGCGTGAGATCCGCCATTTCGCTCTCCCAAGCGCCTTGGCCGATCCCGTGAACGAGGCCGTCAGGTTCTCCCAAACCGTCAGGTCTCGGCCCTCTCTCAGCGAAAGCCGTGCCAAGTCGGAAAAATGTGTGATTACAGCCGCTTGTCTATTTTTCGGCGGCGAAAGCAGGAGGCAGAAAGGTTCTGTTAGCCATGTTTGCCCGGCAGATTTTTCCTAGCGGAAGCCCGATGGAAAGGTTCCGTTAACCATTATTACCGTAGCGTTTGCTGTGAAGACGAGCGCGTTGCGCTGGGGCATTTGTATCGCGTCATGTCTGCCAGGAGGCTTCGCTCTCTCGACCCTTTATAAGATGAGCGAGCCCGGACGATCATGGCAGAGAACGAAGCGGAAGGCGGCGCGGCCGCCGAAGGCGCGGAAGCCGCTGCCCCCAAGAGCAAGTTCAAGCTGATCCTGATCGTCGTTGCCGCGCTGGTCGTGCTCGGCGGCGGTGCCGCGACCTGGTTCCTGTTCTTCCGTCATGGCGAAGACGAGCATCATGCTGAGGCCGCGCCCCCGCCCAAGCCGCCGTCCTTCGTCGAAGTGCCCGACATGATGGTCAACCTTGCCGGTGCGCCCGGCGAGCGCGTGCAATATCTCAAACTCAAGATCGTGCTCGAACTGAAGGAGGAGAAGCAGATCGAGGCGATCAAGCCATCGATGCCGCGGGTCACCGACATCTTCCAGACCTATGTGCGCGAGCTACGCTCCTCCGACCTCAACGGCTCCGCTGGCATCTTCCGCCTCAAGGAAGAGCTGACCAAGCGCGTCAACGCCGCGGTCGCGCCGATCCAGGTCAGCGCGGTGCTGTTCAAGGAAGTCGTGCTCCAGTGAGGATGCAGCGGAAGGCAATGGGCTAGCGTCATGGCCGGCAACGAGCAGATGGACCAGGATGCGATTGCCGCCCAATGGGAGGCATCGCTCGATTCCGAGGATCCTGCGGAGGCCGCGAAGGCTGCTGCCGAAAACGAACTATCGGAGACCATGGCCCTGCAATGGGCGGCCATGGTCGAGGACGGCAGCCGCGATCTCGGCAACGGCAAGAACTCCGGCGAGCGGGTGCTGTCGCAGGAGGAGATCGACAATCTCCTCGGCTTTACCGTCGGCGACGTCACGCTCGACGATCACAGCGGCATTCGCGCGATCATCGATTCGGCGATGGTCTCCTACGAGCGTCTGCCGATGCTTGAAATCGTCTTCGACCGCCTGGTGCGGCTGTTGACGACATCCTTGCGCAATTTCACCTCCGATAACGTCGAAGTCTCGCTCGACCGCATCACCTCGGTGCGCTTCGGCGACTACATGAACTCGATCCCGCTACCCGCCGTCCTCACCGTCTTCAAGGCCGAAGAGTGGGACAATTTCGGCATGGCGGTGGTCGACTCCAGCCTGATCTACTCGATGATCGACGTGCTGCTCGGCGGCCGCCGCGGCTCGAGCCAGCTCCGCATCGAGGGCCGGCCCTACACCACGATCGAGACCGAGCTGGTCAAGCGGCTGGTCGAGGTGGTCATGGCCGACGCCGAACAGGCATTCCGGCCGCTGTCGCCGGTGACCTTCACGATCGACCGGCTCGAGACCAATCCGCGTTTCGCCGCGATCAGCCGACCCGCCAACGCCGCGATCCTGGTGCGCCTGCGCATCGACATGGAAGACCGCGGCGGCAACATCGAGCTTTTGCTTCCCTACGCGACCATCGAACCGATCCGGCCCGTTCTGCTCCAGATGTTCATGGGCGAAAAGTTCGGCCGTGATCCGGTTTGGGAAGGCCATTTCGCCACCGAGATCGTGCAGGCCGAGATTTCCGTCGATGCCGTGCTTTATGAGGCCGACATTCCGCTCAAGCAGCTGATGCGGCTCAAGGTCGGCGACACGCTGCCGCTGGACATGCGGGCGGATGCCAACGTCACCGTGCGCTGCGGCGACGTCACCATCACCGAAGGGCGCATGGGCCGGGTCGGAGAGCGCGTTGCGATCCGCGTGACGAAACCCTTGCGCAAGCCAAGTACGACACTTGCGATGTTCGAGAAGGTGGACGAACAGAACAAGCTGATGGAGGCCCCATGAACCACTCCCTAGGAATGGCGATCGAGACGCTGGTGGCTATCCTGCTGATGCTCACGATCGGTTATTGCATCCTGCTCAACAAGCGGCTGACCCGGCTGAAGGCGGACGAGCATTCGCTGAAGGCCGTGATCGGCGAGCTGATCACAGCGACCGAGATCGCCGAACGCGCGATTGGCGGGCTGAAGCTTGCCGTACGCGACGTCAACGAGAATCTCGGCAGCCAGCTCGCGGCGGCGACGCAGATGTCCGACCAGCTCTACAAGCAGCTCGGCGAAGCCGACAACGTGGTGCGCCGTCTCTCCAAGATCGCCATCGCGGCGCGCCCCGTGACGAATCCGGAAGCCGTCGCTGCACCCGTCGCCAAGCCGTCGCCCGCGAAGGCGGTGGCCGCCGCCGCCGAAGCCTTCTCGGAGCGTCGAAGGTCCAACGGTATCGCCGCATAAAGTCAGGGTATGAAGTCTTTTCGTAACATCCGGGTCATTCCGGTCGTGCTGGTTGCGGTCGCTGGTCTCGCCACGCTGAAAGTGGCGGGCCTCGTGATCAATGGCGGCTACGTGTTCGACTATCAGCCGAACAGCCTGAAGAAGTCCTGGGCACAGGAGAATCTGAACTTCCCGACCGGGCGAGATGACCCCGACATCACCGGCTCGACGCATGGCGAGCCGAAGGAAGCGCCGAAGCCCGCAGCGCTCGAGAGCAAGCCGGAGGGCACGCCGGTAAACATGGACGAAGCCCAGCCGCAGGTCTCCGCCTCGGAGCGTGCGATCCTGGAACGGCTGCAATCGCGCCGCCAGGAGATCGAGGCCCGCCAGCGCGAGATCGACATCCGCGAGAGCCTGTTGAAGTCGGCTGAAAAGCGCATCGAAGGCAAGGTCGAGGAAATGAAGGCGGTGGAGTCCCGCATCAGCGCGACCCAGGCCGAACAGAAGGCCGCCGAGGCCCAGCGCTTGAAGGGCCTTGTGACCATGTATGAAGGCATGAAGCCCAAGGACGCCGCACGGGTGTTCGACCGGCTCGAGATGAGCGTGCTGATCGAGATCGCCTCGGCGATTGCCCCCCGCAAGATGTCCGACATCCTGGGACTGATGTCATCGGAAGCCGCCGAAAGGCTGACCGTCGAGATGGCGCGGCGGGCCAATGGGGGCGGGGATCAGGCCGCTTCCGCCGGGGATCTCCCCAAGATCGACGGCAAGCCGACGCAAAAGCCGAATTGAGGGCTCATACTTAAGAAGTCCTTAATTGGCAAAACCTACATTCGAGGGCATGGGCCGGCACCAGTGCCGGCGTGGACCCGTCGAGCCGGAAGAAATGCCGCCAATGGCGCGAGAGGCTGCCGCTGGATTTGTGTCGCGAGCCCGCGCCTTGGCGCTGGGGCTGTCGCGCCACGCCCGCAGGGCCGTCGTGCTGGGCGCCTGCGCGCTGGTCAGCCTTAGTTCTTTTGCCCGCGCCGCCGATCCGATCCGGGGTGAGGCGACTTTCTCGGCCGGTGGCGGCTTTGCCCGTCTCGTCATCAAGCTCGGCGAGGATGTTCCCTCCGAAGTGACGACGGCCGGCTCCATTCTCGTCATTCGCTTCGATCGCCCGGTCGACGTTCCTGTCGATCGCGTGCCGGAAGGCGCGCCCGATTATGTCAACTCCGCGCGTCGCGACCCTGATGGCAGCGCGATCAGGCTGTCGCTGGCGCGGCGCGTCACCGTCAACACCATGAATGCCGGCGAGCGCACCTTCATCGACCTGCTGCCGGAAGGATGGAAAGGCCCGCCGCCGAGCCTGCCGATGGACGTGGTGAAGGAGCTCGCCGAGCGCGCCCGCGTCGCCGAGCGCGCGCTGCGCGCCCAGCGTGCCGCGGCCGAAAGCAAGAAGCGTCCGCCGATCCGCGTGCGCGCCTCGGTGCAGCCGACCTTCGTGCGCTTCGTGTTCGAGATGCCCGACGGCGTCGGTGTCTCCTCCGTGCTCAATGAGCAGAAGCTCACGCTCGCCTTCAACGCCAATCTCAACTTCGACCTTGCGGACGCCGTCGTCGCAGCACCGCCGAACGTCGGTTCGATCAAGCAGAAGGCTGATATCGATACGACCAGCGTCGAGATCGCGCTGATCGGCGATTCCGACGTGCATTCCTTCCGTGACGACAAGAACTATGTCGTCGACATCGCCTTTCAGCCCGACAAGGGCAAGATGGCGGCGACGCCGGAGGCCGCGATCGCGAAGGCCGAAGCCGGTGGTCGCGCAGCGGCACCGGCTGCGGAAAAGCCGGCGGCCCCAAAGCCGAACGAGGCCCATAGCGAGATCAAGCCGCCGACCTCGGAGGCGATCGCGCGCGAGGCCAAGATCGAGGTGAAGCCTGAAGCGAAGCCGGAAGCGCCCCCCGCCGCGATGCCGGCAGCCGAAGTGCCGAACCCGGCTCCTGCCGTCAACTCGACCGAAGCTCCGCATGTGACGGAAGCGCCCAAGCCCGCACCACCCGCAATGCCGGCCGTCACGCCCGCCGCTGCTGCCAAGCCGGTGGTGACCGAACTTCCCAAAGAGGTCGCAAAGGAAGCCGCGAAGGAGCCGGTCAAGGAAGAGCCCAAGGAAACAGTCAAGGAGATCGCCAAGGAAACGGTCAAGGAAGCGCCGAAGGACGCGCCGAAACCGGCGCCGGTCGAGGCGCAAGCCGCTCCGCCGTCCCCTGTGGCCAGCGTCGATGTGCGGCGCGACAGCGACGGCCTGCGCGTGACGTTCCCGCTTTCTGTTGCAACGCCGGCCGCCGCGTTCCGCCGCGGCGACACGGTGTGGCTGGTGTTCGATACGCCGAAGCCTGTTGATGTCGAGGCGATCCGCACCAAGGGTGGTGCGATGATCGGCGAGGTCAGCCGCATGCCGCTGGAGAAGGGCCAGGCCGTGCGGATCCGCCTCACCCGTCCGCTGGTCTATTCGCTGACCAGCGAGGAGGTCGGCAAGGAGACCAACTGGCTGCTGACGCTCGCCGACAAGATCCAGGCGACGCCGCTGCCGCTTATGATGTCCCGCAACATCACCGATCCCGCGCTCGCCAACATCGCCATCCCCTTTGCCAATCCGGGCGTGCTGCATAAGCTGACCGATCCCGATGCCGGCGACATGCTCTACGTCGTCACCGCGCAGCGGCCGGTCCGCGGCTTCATCAAGCGACAGGATCTCGTCGATCTCTCGCTGCTGGAATCCGCGCACGGCATCGCCGTGCGGCCGAACTCCGACGATGTCGGCGTCGAAGTCGGACAGGACAAGGTCATTCTCGGCAAGAGGGGCGGCCTGACGCTGTCGCCGGTCGACGTCTCGGCGGAGCGCGCACCGACAGCGGTGCGGCCGGTCTTCAGTCCCGAGAGCTGGCGCAAGGGCCAGTCGGAAGATTTCTGGACGCGTCAGAGCGATCTGATCACGGCGATCTCGGCCGTCGAGCCGGCACAGCGCTCGCTGCCGCGGCTCGATCTCGCCCAGTTCTACATGTCGCGCGCGATGTATTACGAAGCCAAGTCAGTGACCGAGGTGATGCTTTCAGATCCGCTCAACAAGGAGGAGAGCAGTGCGCTGATCATCCACGCGATCGCGAGCATCCTGATCGGGCGCCCGGTACAGGGGCTGAAGGATCTCTCCAATCCCGTGATCGGCAACAGCCACGATTCGCAACTCTGGAAGGCGCTCGCTTATGCGCGCCAGGGCAAATGGGCGGACGCTCGCGAAAAATTCAAGAACGTCGAATTCGCCATCGCCTCGCTGCCCCTGGACATCCAGCGCATCGTGACGATGGATGCGATGCGCGCCTCGCTTGAGGTCAAGGACTATGCTGGCGCCTCCAAGCGTCGCGGTGAGATCGAAGTGGTCGGCGTGCCGCCGGAGGCGGCGCCGAGCTTTGCGGTGCTGCGCGGCCGGCTCGCCGAAGCGCTCGGACACGACAAGGACGCGCTCGACGACTACAAATTCGCGGTCGCCTCGGACGACCGGCAGGCTGCCGCCGAAGCCAAGCAGCTCGAGGTCGCGTTGCGGCAGAAGCGCGACGAGATCAGCAAGGAAGACGCGCTGAAGGAGCTCGAGACGCTGTCGATGACCTGGCGGGGCGACGCGATCGAGGTCAAGACGCTGCAGATGCTGTCGCAGCTCTATTCCGAGAACGGGCGCTACCGCGACGCGCTCACCGCGGCGCGCACCGCGACCAAGCTGCAGCCGAACTCGGAAGCCTCGCGCCAGGCGCAGGATCTGGCGTCGGATCTGTTTACGCAAATCTTCCTGGGATCCAAGGGCGATGAGCTGCCGCCGGTCGAGGCGCTCGGGATGTTCTACGAGTTTCGCGAACTGACACCGATCGGCCGCCGCGGCGACGAGCTGATCCGGCGCCTGGCCGATCGTCTCGCCTCGATCGATCTGCTCGACCAGGCCGCCGAACTCTTGCAATACCAGGTAGACCATCGCCTCGAAGGTGCCGCGCGTGCGCAGGTCGCGGCGCGCCTTGCGATGATCTATCTCGCCAACCGCAAGCCTGACATGGCGATCACAGCGCTGCGGGCAAGCCGCATCAGCGACCTCTCCGGCGAGCTGCGGCAGCAGCGCCTGTTGCTCGAGGCGCGGGCGCAGAGTGACGTCGGCCGCCACGATCTCGCGCTCGACATTGTTTCCAACGTGTCAGGGCGTGAAGTACTGCGGCTGCGTTCGGATATCTTCTGGGCGGCGCGGCGCTGGCGCGAGTCCGCCGAGCAGATCGAACTCTATTACGGCGATCGCTTCCGCGACTTCAAGCCGCTCAATGCGGTCGAGAAGAGCGATATAATCCGTGCCGCCGTCGGCTATGCACTCGCCGACGACTCGATAGGACTGTCGCGCTTCCGCGAGAAATACGCCCCCCTCATGAGCGAGAGCGCCGACCGGCTCGCCTTCGACATCGCCAGCAAGCCGGCAGCCGCCTCCAGCGCCGAATTCGAGGAGATCGCAAAGCTCGCAGCAAGCGTCGACACACTCGACGGCTTCCTCCGCGAGATGAAGCAGCGCTTCCCCGACGCCACCGCGCGCGCCCCGGCCTCGCCGCAGGCCAAGGACGAGACCGAGCACACCGGCTCGCTGCCCACGATCCCTGTCGTCCGGCAGATCCAGATGACGCGGTAACAACCCCGCTATTTCTGGTCTCTCGACAGCTGCCGGGCGAGACGGCAACCTGTCCACCTTGATGCCGGGAGAGCGACGATATGAGCAAGCCTGTCAAGACCGAAGCCGAACTCATCGCCATGGCGCGGGCGGAGTTGAAGGTCATGCCGATGGCCCTGACAACCTCGTCATCTCGATCGTCCGCGACAGCGACAGCTGGGAGTTCCGGGCCGACGCCGACCAGGCGACGCGGGACAGGCCCGGCTTCCCCGAAAGCGTCGCCATGCTGGTGCAGATCGGCGATCACCTCAGCAAGCAGTATGATGTGAAGGGGTAGCGGACGCGCTCCGCGCGAAACGCGGCCCGCGGCGTCGCCGCATGCGCCGTCATTGCGAGCGTAGTGTTCAGTCCGGAGACATGACTGACAGGTGTTCGGAGACATGGTTGACA
>NZ_CAKZHY010000013.1 GCF_936928535.1 uncultured Bradyrhizobium sp.
GCACAGCGGAAGCCGAGACATTCGACACGATCGCACCAACGGCGCTCTCGAAATCATCGGCAAAGCGGATCAGCTCGGCGCGGCGGCCTGCTGCCTGCTCCCTGTTCTGGGCTTCGCTGAGGGCGGCATCGCGCTCGGCCTTGGCAACGGCTTGAACCTTGAACTCCTCGACCGCGCCGGCCATCTCGCCAATCTCGTCCTTGCGCCCGAGACCGGGCAGCACGACGTCGAAATTACCCGCGGCGAGCTCACGCATCGCCTTGCACATCGCGATCATCGGGCGTGAGATGCCGGTGCCGAGCAGGAAGGCAAGGACCGCGCCTAACAGCGTGCCGCCGACGGCCAGCATCAGCACCAGTTGCTCGGTCTTGCCGATCGTCGCTTCCGATTCTGCCTCCAGCCGCTGCTGTTCGGCGACCAGATCCGCCTTCATGGCGGAGGCGCCGCGCAAGATCGCTCCCGCCGAGCCGCTCATCTCGGTGACGAGATCGTCGACCAGCTTGGCATTGGCGATCAGCTCCTCCAGCGCTTCGCGATAGGCGACGAGGATGGCCTTGGCATCCTTCAGGCCGGCGACGATCTTGTCGTCCATGGAATAGACCGCGCCGAGCGAGTTCTCGACGAATTTCAGCCGCGCCAGTGCGCTGGATGCGATCGACTGGTCGGAGGTCAGCACGAAATTGGTCGCGGCCGCGCTCGCGGTCTGGAACTGGGCGTTGACCTGCTTGGTGCCGAACTCGATCGCCTGCGCCTCGGAATCGGAGGCGTTGTTGCCGATATCATCGAGCTTGTACTTCAGCAGATTGGCCTGGCGCGAGAGCTGGTTCTGCACCAACAGCGCGCTGTCGCGCTTGGCCTGCAAGACCTTGGCGAAGGTCGTGGAGAAATTCGAGAATTCCTTGGCGAGCTTGTCCAGGCTGTCCTGCCGCGCCGGTGTCTTGGCGCTCTTGACCGCCTGGTCGATGGCGCTCTTCAGGCTGGCTTCGGCCTCCAGCGCCGCCTTGGCGTCGTCTTCCTTGCCGGTGACGACGAAATATTTGACGGCCGAGCGGTAGCCGAGCAGCTCGCGGTCGATGTTGCGGGCGAGATCGGCCTCCGAGACGCTGCTGCGATAGGACCCGACGCCGGATGAAACCCGCTCAAAGCCGAAATAAGCGAAGGCCATGCTGCCGGCGGAGATCACCAGCACGGCGGCAAAGCCAAGGATGATCTTGGCGCGGAACCGGAGGGTGGGAAATATACTACGCTTCGACGGCGACGTGGTACGCCCGGACATTCCAACCCCCATTTCGTCTATACAACCACGATCCGGAGGCGCCCCGCCCCCAGACCGGATGCGCAAAACTAAGGCACAATCGATAAAGGGCGGTAAATTCGCGCGCCGGCAAGGCCTGGTCGCTTCCAGCCCCGGCCGATGCCCGTGGGACGCCGGCCGCCAAGTTGCGGCAGGGCCGAAAAGACCTTACTGTCTGGACACTTGTCAGGCACTCGGCGCGAGACCGAGGTGAGCCTCGAGGGAGAAACGGAGTGGGGCAAGCCGACTTTCGGTTGAGCGAGGCATCCGGCGTTGCCGTTGCGAAATCGAAGGCTGCGACCGTCGATGGAGCCGTAGCCGAGCTTGCGGCGCAGCTGCCGTCGGACGACCTGGCCCTGATCCTGGTCTTCGTCTCACCTCACTACGACCCCCACCATTTCATCGCCGAGATCAGTCGGCAATTCGACACCACCCCCGTCTGCGGCTGCACCACCGCCGGCGAACTCGCACCCGACGGCTGGGACGAAAACAGCGTGGTGGCACTGGCGTTCAGCCGCGCCGATTTCACCGCAGTGGTCCGCCCGATCCTCAATCTCGACAGCTTCCGGGTCGAAGACGGGCGGCGGATCGGCGGTGAGCTATGCCAAGAGCTCTTGCGCGTGAGCCCGCAGGTCGACCGCGGCAATTCGTTCGGCCTGGTCCTGATCGACGGGCTCTGCCGCCGGGAGGAGGCGGTAATGTCCGCCATCTATGCCTCGCTCGACGACATCCCGATCGTCGGAGGGTCGGCCGGCGACGGGCTGCGCTTCGAGAGGACGTGGGTGTTCTTCGAAGGCAACGCCTATACGAATGCCGCCCTCCTGATCCTGCTGAACACGTCGCTGCCCTTCAAGGTCTTCAAGTGCGATAATTTCGAGCCGATGCCACAGAAGATGGTGGTCACCGAAGCCGATATCGAGAGCCGCACGGTGAAGGAGCTGAACGCGGAGCCCGCCGCCGAGGAATATTCCCGAATGGTCGGCATCATGGACGACGCCAAGCTCGACCCTTTCTCTTTCGCGTCCCACCCGGTGCTGGTCCGTGTCGGCGGCTCCTACTACGCGCGGTCGATCCAGCGCGTCGAGCCCGATGGCTCGCTGCATTTCTTTTGCGCCATCGACGAGGGCATGGTGCTCACCGCAGCCACCTCGCGCAGCCTCGTCGGCTCGACGCAGGACGTCTTCGCGCAGATGCAGGACCAGATTGGCGAGGTGTCTCTCTATATCGGCTTCGAGTGCCTGTTGCGCCGACTGGACGCCGAGCAGCACCAGCTCGCCCGCGACATGTCCGAGCTCTATCGACAGAACCGGGTCGTCGGCTTTCACACCTATGGTGAACAATTCGGCTCGATGCATGTGAACCAGACCTTCACAGGCGTCGCCATCGGCAGGCGTCAGGCGTGACCGAGGCTTTGCAGGATCCTGCGACAGTCGAGCAGCTGCGGCGGGAGACCGCGAAGCTGAAGAAGATCAATGCCGCGCTGATGTCGCGCGTCGAGCGCTCGATGGACCAGCAGCTCAACGCCTTTTCATTGTTCGAAACCGCCATTGCGCTCGACCACAAGGTCCGCGACCGGACCTATCAACTGCGTGAGGCCTTGCATTCGGTCGAGCGCGCCAACGAAGGCCTGTATCGGGCCAAGCAGCAGGCGGAGGCGGCGAGCTCGCTGAAATCCTCGGTGTTGATTTCGGTCACCCACGACTTGCTACAGCCGCTGAACGCCGCGCGCCTGACATTGTCGGCGCTGACGGAGATGGTGGAATCGCAGGATGCCGGCCTGCTGATCGATCAGGTCGACCGCTCGCTGCTGACGCTGGAAGACCTGCTGCGCTCGTTGCTGGAGATCGCCAAGCTCGATGCCGGCGCACTCAAGCCGGACGTGCGTCCCCTGACGCTGGCGCCGCTGTTCGAGCAGCTGCGCAATGAATTCGAGCCGATCGCCGCGCGGCAGCGCCTTGCTCTGCACATCTGCACGACGGACCTTACGGTGTCCTCGGATGCGATGATGCTGCGGCGGATCCTGCAGAACCTGATCGCGAATGCGATCCGCTATACGCGGGTCGGTCGCGTCACCATGGAGTGCGGGCAGCGCCTGGATCGCGTCTATGTCGAGGTGTCGGACACAGGGCCTGGAATTCCGCAGGCCCAGCAGGAGGCGATCTTCCGCGAATTCCAGCGCGGCGATGCCAGCGCGACCGACCAGGCCGGGTTCGGGCTCGGCCTGTCCATCGTGCGCCGTTTCGCAACCGTGCTCGGGCACGAGGTGCGGCTGTCATCGCAGATCGGCCAGGGATCGACCTTCATGGTCGAGATGGAGCCGGCCGAACGCGTCGACGCCGGCGACGAGGCCCATGCAACCAAGCTCGCGGACCGGCAATATGGCGGGCTCGAAGGCGCCAAGATCCTTTTGATCGAAAACGATCCGTCGGGCTCGGAAGCGATGGCGGCGTTGCTCGAAGGCTGGGGCTGCGATGTCGCCACCACGCGGTCGGGCGCGGACGCATTGCTGCGCCTTTGCGAACTCGGCGGCGCGCCGGACGCCGTCATCGCCGATCTCCACCTCGATCACGGCGAGAGCGGATTGTCGGCCATCGCCGACGTCAGGGAGCATCTGAAACTCGACACACCGGCGATGATCATCACGGCCGACTACTCCGAGAAGGCCGCGAAGGAAGCGAGCCTCCACGGGCTCGAGGTGCTGAAGAAGCCGATCAAGCCCGCCGAAATGCGGGCGCTGCTGTCATTCCTGCTGAGCTAGCCCGGCCCAGGCAAAAGTCGAAAACAACCCCATGCACAGTAGCGGTAGGATATTACAATCTTCCAGCTCCGTGATTTGCAACGGGATCATTGACGACACAAAATCAACTCACTGCTGATCCGTCCGGATCCGCTCGCGCGTCGTGGCCTCGGCGGCGAGGGTCGCGAAATCGATTCTGGACATTTCGACGATGGCCTTGGTGCGACTGAGCACGTTGAGCTTGCGGAGGATGTCGGAGACGTGGACCTTCACGGTGGTCTCCGAGATCTTCAGCTCGAAGGCGATCTGCTTGTTCTGCAGGCCGCGCTTGAGCATTTCGAGCACGCGCAATTGCTGCGGCGTCAGCTCGTGCAGGCGCTTGATGAGATCCTGCGCGGGGCCGGACGTCCGCTGCGGCCGGACGGGCGCGCGATAGCCGGCGGGCACGCAGACCGAGCCGCGCAGCACCTCGCCGATCGATTGCGCCAGATCCTGCTTGGACGCCGATTTGAGGATGTAGCCGGACACGCCGAGCGACAAGGCGGCGGCGATGATCTGCGGATCCTGATGTCCCGAGACGATGACGACCGGAATCCTGGGAAACGACTTGCGGATGCGGATGATGCCCGAAAGGCCTGTCGTGCCCGGCATCGACAGATCGAGCAGGATGAGATCGAGCTCTGATGTCGCCGCCACCTGCTCGAGCGCGCCATCGATCGAAATCGCCTCAAGGATCTCGGCCGTCGGCGCCACCATCTGGAGCGCGCCTTCGAGCGCCTCGCGAAACAACGGATGATCTTCGACAATCAGAAATCGCATCGCGCCTGAACCAGTTTGAAGGTGTTGCAGGAAACCTCGCCCTTGCCAGGATGGATGGTGAATGGCCTCAAGCAAGAATGTCCCTGTCGGGCCGGACCGGCTTGACCCAGGTCAAGAACGACGCCGGACATCATTGCGGCTTCCCGCGATCTGCCCGCGCATAAGGACGGCCCTTGGGATCGGGCAGGTCCATCTTGCCGATCTCGATGACCGCCTTGTTGCGGCTGAACAGGCCGAGCTTGCGCAGGATCTCGGTGATATGCGCTTTCACAGTTGACTCGGCCAGCGCAAGTTCCTGCGCGATCTGCCGGTTCGGGAAGCCGCGACGCAGGAGATCAAGCACGCGAAGCTGCTGCGGCGTGAGCTCGCGCAGCTTGACCTCGAGCGCCTTGCTGGCATCCGCCCGACGCAGCCGCGGCGCCGCCACGAAATCCTTCGGCACCGACACCGATCCGCTGAGCACGCCTTCGATCGATTGCGCGAGCTCGCGTTTCGACGTCGACTTCGGCAGATAGCCGGCGGCCCCCAGCGCCAGCGCCTCGCGAACGATATGCTGATCCTCCTCGCTCGACACGATTGCGACGGGCAGGCGCGGATAGGCCTCTCGCAAACGCAGAAAGCCGGAGAAGCCGGTCGCATCCGGCAGCGACAGATCCAGCAAGGCGAGGTCGATGCCCTGCTCGCCCAACAGGATATGCAGCGCATCCTCGATCGACATCGCCTCGAAGATCCGCGCCTCCGGCAAGGCCAGCCGCACCGCATTGCCGAGCGCTTCGCGAAACAGCGGATGATCGTCGATGATCAGGAAGCTGGTCATGGCGCCTTCCCAGGATCGCGCCGCACAGGCATCCACCGCAACAGCGGAAGCGACAGATCGATGCGGCACCCATCCGGCGCCTGGATGATGCCGGATGGAAGCTACCACATCCTCCCGATCGCGTTTGGTCAAGATCGTTCAGTCGTTGGAGTCGGACTGGACCGTCAGCAGGAAGGAATAAATGTTGTCGAACTGGTCATCGGTGAAGACCTCTTTCCAGGACGGCATGCCCTTGCTCGGCCGTCCTTCATGCACCGTCGTCCAGAATGTCTGGCGCATGTCGTCGCCGTAGCGATGACGCAGCAGCCGCAGGTCGATCTTCCGCTCGCTCTGGATCGCGTCGGGACCGTGACAATGGGCGCAAGTTCCATTGAAGATTTCCTTGCCGGTGCCGACGGCCTCGGCGGCTGGCGCGGACGCATCGCCCTTGACCTCCGTCACTGCGACGTTGGCGGCCTCAATCACTTGAGCCCCGGTTTTGGCCCCGCTTCCCATGCCTGTGGTTGTTCCCGCGGGCATCGCCCGGACCGCGCCGAAGCGAACCGGCTCGCCGCCCGGCAAGCCGTATTTCACCGCGAGCTCGCCGATCGTCCGCTGAAGCTGCGGCAAGACGGCATCGACGCGATCACGAAGCTCGGTGGACGTCTTCGCAAAGCCGATGGCCGCATCCCACGACAGGCCTTCGCCCTCGGTGAGCTCGATCTGGTAGCGGTCATTGTAGTTGGTCTTGTTCAGCCAGCCGGCGACCGGCCCCCAGATGAAGGCGATTTCGGCCTTACCCTGCTCGAGCGCCTGCATGCCCTCCTCCGGTGACAGCACGGTCACCATCTGAACGTCGTCACGGCTCGCGAGCAGGTTTTGCGGCGTGCTGGCGAATTGAACGGCGACCCGCTTGCCCTTGAGGCCGTCGATGCCGCCAAGCTTCAGGCCCTTCGCGGCCACGAGGGCGTAGCCTTCCTTCGCGAACGGAGCGGAGAAGATCACTGATGGTCCCATGAAATCTTCGGACCGTGGCAGCCCGATCATGGCGTCGCACTGCTTGCCGAGCAGCGTGACGCGCACGGCGCGCTTGCCGAAATAGGATTTGTACCAGTCATAGGCGATCGGCCGTCCCAGCGCCTGCGCCAGGGCCTGCCCGATCTCGACGTAGAAGCCCGGCTGCGACGCACTATCGCTGGAGAACGGAAGATTGGTCGGATCGGCGCAGACACGGAACGGCTGCGCTTCGTCGGCGTGAGCCGTTGAGACCGTTGCGATCATTGCGGACGCCGCGGCCCATGCGAGGAGGCCGGCGATGACGCGGCTTCGCTTCTCACCACTTCCAAGATGATTCGGACGCATCTTCATCTCCCGCAGTTGGGAATTGCTGGATCAGGCGCTGCGGCACGAGCCATCGGCCGATGCCGCAACGATCGACTGGAAAAAGCGCGCGCGTATCTCGTCACCTTCAGGAGATACGCGCGCGAGTGGTCACTGGACGGAGAACACGAAGAGCGAACCGCCCTCGGGAGCCGCGGCCGTCATCTTCTTTCCAATGTCGCCCAGGAACGCTGGTATCGAGGCCGTACGACCGACGACGATGGCGACATACTGCTTACCGCCGACCTCATAGGTCACCGGCCCCGCGCCGATGCCGGAACCGAGATTTCTGCTCCAGAGCACCTTGCCGTTCTTCGCATCGATGGCGCGGAAATCGCCGTGAAGGTTGCCGGAGAACACCAAACCGCCGCCGGTGGTCAGCGTGCCGCCGTTGAACGGCAGGTCTTCCTTGATCGACCAGACCTTCTTCTGCGCCACCGGATCCCAGGCCACGAGCTCGCCGAGGAAGCCGCCGGGGCCTTCCTTGGTCGGGAATTCGGCGCCGAGATAGAACACGCCGCGCTTGTAGGAGACATCGCCGACCGACCAGTCCATGCAGACATTGTTGGACGGGATGTAGACGAGGCCGGTCTGCGGGTTGAACGACATCGGCTGCCAGTTCTTGCCGCCGATCAGGTTCGGGCAGATGTCCTTCGCCGGATGGTTCGGGCCCGGACGCTTATCCGGATCCTCTTCCGCTCGCATCGTAGCGACGTCCCACTTCTTCGCCCAGTTCGAGAAAACGTACTTCTCCGCCGACAGCACCTTGCCGGTCTCGCGATTGGCGACGAAGAAGTAGCCGTTGCGATCCGCCTTCATCAGCGTCGGAACCATGCTGCCACCGATCTTCAGGTCGGCAAGCACGGCTTCGTTGACGCCGTCATAGTCCCAGGCATCGGCGGGCGTGGTCTGGATGTGCCACTTGATCTTGCCGGTGTTGGGATCGAGGGCCAGCGTCGAGGCGGTGTACAGGTTGGTCAGCTTGCCGAAATTGCCATCGCCGGTCGAACGCACCGCGGTGTTCCACGGACCAGGATTGCTGGTGCCCCAATAGACCGTGTCGCTCTTCGCATCGTAAGAGCCGACCAGCCAGGCCGCACCACCGCCATGCTGCGCGGAATCGCCCTTCCAGGTGTCGCCGCCGGGCTCATCCGGCGAGGGAACGGTATAGGTCTGCCAAACCTGCTTGCCGGTGTTGATATCGAAGGCCTGGAGCGAACCGCGAACGCCATATTCGCCGCCGCCGAAACCGGTGATCACCTTGTCGCGTACGACCAGCGGCGGCGACGTGATGACCGAGCCTTGCTTGTAGTCGACCACCTTCGTCGTCCACAGCGTCTTGCCAGTCGCCGCATCGAGCGCCGTCAGCTTGCCGTCGAGACGGCCGACGAAGATCTTGCCGTCGGCATAGGAGACGCCGCGGCTGTTCACGTCACAGCAGGCATATTGCAGCACATCATCGGGAATGTCGGGCTCGTAGGTCCATTTGCGCTGTCCGGTCGCCGCATCGAGCGCGTAGACGTATTTCGGCCCCCAGGAGCTCGAGACGTAGAGCGTGTTGCCGATCACGATCGGCGAGGATTCGTTCGAGCGCAGCGAGGCCAGCGAGAACGAATAGGCGAGTGTCAGCTTGCCCGCGTTCTCGGTGTTGATCTGCTTGAGCGGGCTGAAGCGCGTGTTTGCGTAATCGTGACCGGCAACCGCCCACTGGTTGGAATCGGATTGCGCCTTGATCAGGGAGTCGTTGGCGCGAACGCCTGGCGTAGCGGCGGCCAGCATCGCAATCATCGAAATGCCGGCCAAGAAGCCCTTGGTTCCAAAGGTCATGTATTCCCTCCGATGTTGTTGTGTGCACCACGTTGGGCGCGCGAGCGCGGCGCGCTCTCGATGCGCAGTTCGTCTGCGAACCATCGACCGGAATAACAACATCGCCTGATCGCGTTGAGTATGGGCGGAAGGTAGTAGTGCAAATCATTGGCGACTTTCGCCGCGCATCTCGTTGTCGGAGCTTGTGTCTTGCCCTTATTTTACAGCTCGGAATGCGCGTTCGGTTGCTTCGATCGGGCATCGCGCAGGGCGATCGCATATGGCTCTTGCCGACGTCTGAGCGCGCGCCTCGTCCTTCGAGACGACCGCTTCGCGGTCTCCTCAGGATGAGGCTAAGGGACATCGGTGTCCGTCGTCACCTGCTGGCGTACCTCTCCGTCCTCATCCTGAGGGCCCGCCGAAGGCGGGCGTCTCGAAGGATGGCCACAAGCGAACAGTCTACAAATGCGATTGCCGCGCGGCATCGCGTGACCTGCGGCGCGCTGGCGTTACGATGATGGCGCTACCACAGCCGCGAAACTTTCGAAGAAGTTCGCGGCGAGCTTGCGCGACGTGGAATCGATCAGCCTTGAGCCGAGCTGCGCGAGCTTGCCGCCGATCTGCGCGTCGGCCTCGTAATGCAGGATGGTGACGCCAGGCGATTCCTCTTCCAGCCTCACCGTCGCGCCGCCCTTGGCGAAGCCCGCGACACCGCCGGCGCCTTCGCCGATGATGCGATATCCGTTGGGCGCATCGATATCCGTCAGCGTCACCTTGCCGCTGAACGTCGCCTTCACCGGCCCAACCTTCAGCACCACGGTCGCAACCATCTCCGTCGGCGAGGCCATCTCGAGCGATTGGCAGCCGGGAATGCAGCGCCTGAGAATGTCGGGATCGTTGAGCGCGGCCCACACATCGGCTTTCGACGCCGGGATCCGCTGACTGTCGTTCATCTGCATCGCTTCCACCCTTTTGCTGTTGCTCGTACGGCTCGACTAGGGTGGTGCGCGGCTGCGATCAATCGCCAGTAAGTACTAGGGCGCGCCCCATGAATCGAGGGTGCGCGCGCGGGCTTGGCCACGTCCCTATCCGACGCTTTGCGGACTCAGACCGGCTATCTCGGAAGGCCCGAAAAGGGCCGCCATGAGGCGACATCGGCAGGACCGCGCAGCCCAATGACTGCGAAGTGCTATTGACTTTCAGCCAGATGCTTGCGGAAAAACGCGATGATCTCGGCGTGAAGGTGTTGATGAAAATCCTTGCGGTCGAAGCCCGGCGCATCGGTGCAAACCGCCTGGTTACCTTGCGCCTCCTTCGGAGTGCAGGTGGCAAGGAAAGAGAAGTGTTTGGCGTTTGTAACGAAGTGATAATCCAGCGTTGGGAGCCCCTGTTTGATGGCAGCCGCGCAGCATCCGGACAGCCCGTCACCGCTTTGTGCCGGATCGGAACTCCACAATTGCACCGGAACTGCTATTTCCTTCAGGTTGTTCTCGGGAAAAACAAATGCGGGATAAGGATCAACGATGACAGCGGCCTTCACGCGCGGATCGGACGTGACTGGCTGACTGGGTGCTTCACCGCTCTCAAGCTGCTTACAGGCCAACAGGCTGGACGTCGCGCAATTGGGTAGGCCTTTTCGCAAATCGGGATTACCACCGATGACAGCAAGACCTGTATAACCGCCAAACGAAAACCCGTAGAGTCCAATTCGCCGAGCGTCAATGCGGGCCGCGTCGGGCCAGCCGTCGAGCATGTAGTCAATCAGCCGCTTGATATCCGCAGGCCGCTCCACTAGCAGCGAAAGGCTGTCGGTACCGCTCGTGTCGCGCCAAGTGTCTCCGGGATGATTGAGTGCAGCGACGACGAAGCCCGCGTCGGCCAACGCCGCCGCAGTGTCATGATGGCCCCCAAACCATCCTCGTCTGCCGTGCGATATCACGATTAGGGGAAGCTTTTCGCCTGTCACTGCGCATCCGGGCACTGCAAAGAAGATGGCACCCCGTGCATCCATCTCTCGTGGAGCCTCCGCACAAGGTGTCCAAACGAGCAGCCTGATCCCCGGTCCAGCCGCGTCAGCAGGAATGTCAAAATTTTTAACCCCCGCGGCGTCCGCCACCGGCAGTCGAAACAAAAAATAGAAAGCAAGCAAGAAAATACCCCCGCGCATTCTTGCGCCCCCCAGTCTGAAGACCTTCACAATGAGTAGTTGGACCAAGCGATTATGTCGCCTTCGGGTCAAAGGCCGCCCTCGCGACCAGCATGTGATTGGCTGAATCATCTCTCGGAAGCGGACATCGCCGCGCTCTTGGCTTAGATCAGCCACGGGCCACGAGCGGACCAACTCGAACATTGCATTTGAGCGCGAGCCTTTGGGCTGCTAACGATGAGGCCTGAGCGCTGCAAGTGCCAATCTGTCTCTTTGGATCAGTTTCATGGGCCTCTTGTTCCTGTTTGCAGGCGGTGGGCTCATTTCAGCATGCGCCATATTCTGCCATCGATGGAGCAGTCGTCTTATTCAGAAGCGTCGTTACTTGGCCGTTTGGGTTGGGGTGCCGATATTGCTGGTCGTCGCATTGCTCGTCGTCCCAGCAGGAATGTTCACTGCCGCAGCGTTGCTTGCCGATCTCTTCCTTCCACAACCTTATCACGACGGTGACCCCTCTGGTCCGTGCTGCGACGGTGACCTAACCACCATGCTTGTCCTACTCCTATGGCCGTTCAGTGCGTTGGTTGCGCTCATTTACGTCTTTGCCGCGTTTGTTCGCTCTCTCGCTTCGACCGAGATACCCAAGAAGTTCGATGAACGATCTGCAAATCGATCTCACGGCGATGGCGTGTAGGTCACAATGTCTGAGTTCCGCTCGGGGTCAAAGGCTGCCCTCGGCAACCAGCATGTGCTTGGTCGGGCCATCGCCAAGCACGATCCCGATGACGCCAAGCCAGGCACCGAGGACCATGGCGATCGCAAGGGTGAGGCGGAGTATTTCGACGTCGTAATGGACGCGCAGCTCAGGCGTCGTGAGAAAGGCGAAATACCGCAGGCATAGCACAGCAGCGACGCTGAGCACCCCGATCGCGGCGCAGAGAGAACTGCCGATGCGCCCTTCGCCGATGCGCGGCCTTGAACTTTCTTGAGCCATTCAGATCCCAACAAAGCTTCTCAAGCGCGTCCACATAGGCGCGCAAGTGCTTCATTCGCGTCGCTTTTGACAGATCTACAGTTGGTCCGCTCCGGATTGGGAGTTTCGCTGCATCGCAGCGAACAAAATCAATGACTTAGACCGCAACCGCCTACTACCAAGATCGCGGTTACAACGGCATGGGCGCGTGCTCCACTTCGCGCAACGAACAAGGCAACAAAGGGAGAAACGAGGCGCGAGGAGCTCGACGTCAAAGGCCGTCGCTTCGCGCAATGTGGTCGAGCGCGGGCCGCGGCCGACGAAGCGGAGATCGTTTTCGAAAGCTCCTTGCACGGCCGCGCCACGCATGGCGGCGGCACGGAATGTCGTGACCGAATCGCGCCTGCAACAGCGTTCACAATGACCTTTCCATGACGCGTGATGAGCAAAATCCCAGTTGCAAAGTTCCGTTCGCGCTGTCTCTAATTGGAATAACGACAAACATTCGGGAGGTATCACGTGTCTACAGTCAAACTGACGGTCAACGGCAAGGCCGTTGCTGTCGAGGTCGAGGACCGCACGCTGCTGGTCCATCTCTTGCGCGATCACCTCAACCTCACCGGGACCCATGTCGGCTGCGACACCAGCCAGTGCGGCGCCTGCGTCGTGCACATGGACGGCAGAGCGGTGAAATCCTGCACCATGCTGGCCGGCCAGGCCGACGGCGCCAGCGTCACCACCATCGAAGGCATCGCCAAGGGTGACGAGCTGCACCCGATGCAGGCCGCCTTCCGCGACAATCACGGCCTGCAGTGCGGCTATTGCACGCCGGGCATGATCATGTCGGCGATCGACATCGTGCACCGTCATGGTGGCCAGCTCGACGAGACCACGGTCCGTGCCGAGCTCGAAGGCAATATCTGCCGCTGCACCGGCTACCACAACATCGTCAAAGCCGTGCTGGATGCGGCCGGGCGCATGAAGGTCTCGCAGGCGGCCGAGTAAGGTCCCGCCTCGAACGAACGATCACCACTGCAGCTTTCGATGGAAAGCGCAGACAAAGCAATTCCGGTCGGGAGGACCAGACATGGGTGTTGAAGGCATCGGCGCGCGCGTCGTGCGCAAGGAAGACAAGCGTTTCATTACCGGCAAGGGCCGCTACGTCGACGACATCAAATTGCTGGGCATGACCTATGCCCATTTCATCCGCAGCCCGCACGCGCACGCCA
Organism: uncultured Bradyrhizobium sp.; assembly: GCF_936928535.1. Lineage (GTDB taxonomy): Bacteria > Pseudomonadota > Alphaproteobacteria > Rhizobiales > Xanthobacteraceae > Bradyrhizobium. Next base: position 13,181 of record NZ_CAKZHY010000013.1, read on the forward strand.
AGGTGAAGAAGATCGATTCCTCCGCCGCGCTGAAGATGCCGGGCGTGGTTGCGGTTCTCACCGGACAACAGCTCGTCGACGACAAGGTCGGCAACCTCATCTGCGGCTGGGCCATCACCTCCAAGGACGGCAGCCCGATGAAGATGGGCGCATGGCCGGCGATGGCGCCGGAGACGGTGCGCTTCGTCGGTCAGGCCGTCGCGGTCGTGATCGCCGACAGCAAGAATCTGGCGCGCGATGCGGCGGAAGCCGTCGTGGTCGATTATGAAGAACTCCCTGTCGTCGCCGACGTCCACGCTGCCATCAAGGCAGGCGCGCCGCAGCTCCATCCCGAGGCCCCCGGCAACCAGGTCTACGACTGGGTGATCGGCGACGAGGGTGCGACGGATGCTGCCTTCGCCAAGGCCGCCAACGTGGTGAAGATGGACCTCACCAACAACCGACTGTCGCCAAACCCGATGGAGCCGCGCTCGGCGATCGCCGACTACGACACGGCGGAGGAGCACTACACGCTCTATACGACGTCGCAGAACCCGCACGTTGCCCGGCTCGTGCTCTCCGCGTTCTACAATATCGCGCCCGAGCACAAGCTGCGCGTGATCGCGCCTGACGTCGGCGGCGGCTTCGGCTCCAAGATCTACATCTATCCGGAAGAGATGGTCGCGCTCTGGGCTTCCAAGAAGACCGGCCGCCCCGTGAAGTGGACCAGCGACCGCACCGAGGCGTTCCTCACCGACGCGCATGGCCGCGACCACGTTACCCATGCCGAGATGGCGTTCGACGCCAACAACAAGATCACCGGCCTGAAGGTGAAAACCTACGCCAATTTCGGCGCCTACATGTCGCTGTTCTCCTCGGCGGTGCCGACCTATCTCTACGCGACGCTGCTGTCGGGCCAGTACAACATCCCGCAGATCCATGCCGAGGTGATCGGCGTCTACACCAACACCACGCCGGTCGACGCTTATCGCGGCGCGGGCCGCCCCGAGGCGAGCTTCCTCATTGAACGCATGATGGAGACCGCCGCGCGGCAATTGAAGGTCGACCCGGCAAAGCTCCGCCAGATCAACTTCATCACCCAGTTCCCGCACCAGACGCCCGTCATCATGGCCTATGACGTCGGCGACTTTAACGCCTCGCTCGACGCGGCGATGAAGGCGATCGACTATGCCGGCTTCGCTGCCCGCAAGGCGCAGGCGAAATCGCAAGGCAAGCTGCGCGGCATCGGCTTGTCCTGCTACATCGAGGCCTGCGGCATCGCACCGTCGAAGGCGGTCGGCAGCCTGGGCGCCGGCGTCGGCCTGTGGGAATCGGCGGAAGTGCGTGTCAACCCGGTCGGCACCATCGAGGTATTGACCGGCTCGCACAGCCACGGCCAGGGCCACGAGACGGTGTTTGCACAGCTCATTTCGGAACGCCTGGGGGTTCCGATCAGCCAGGTTTCGATCGTCCACGGCGATACCGACAAGGTGCAGTTCGGCATGGGCACCTATGGCTCGCGTTCCGCGGCCGTCGGTCTCACCGCCATCCTCAAGGCAGTGGAGAAGGTCGAGGTCAAGGCCAAGAAGATCGCCGCGCATGCACTGGAAGCGTCGGAGGCCGACATCGTCATCGAGAACGGCGAGTTCAAGGTGACGGGTACCGACAAGGCGATTGCGCTGCCGATGGTCGCGCTCGCGGCCTACACCGCGCACAATCTGCCTGACGGAATGGAGCCGGGCCTGAAGGAAAGCGCCTTCTACGACCCCTCCAACTTCACTTTCCCCGCAGGCTCTTACATCTGCGAGCTCGAGGTCGATCCGGGCACAGGCAAGACCTCCTTCATCAACTTCGTCGCAGCCGACGATTTCGGCCGGCTGATCAACCCGATGATCGTCGAAGGCCAGGTCCATGGCGGCCTGGTTCAAGGCATCGGGCAGGCGCTGCTCGAGCACGCCATCTACGACGGCAACGGCCAGCCGGTCACGGCCTCGTTCATGGACTACGCCATGCCGCGTGCCGACGACGTGCCCTCGTTCAACCTCTCCCACACCACGACGCTTTGCCCGGGCAATCCCTTGGGCATCAAGGGTTGTGGTGAGGCCGGCGCGATCGGCGCCTCCGCGGCCGTGATCAACGCGATCACGGATGCGATCGGCAAGAACAATCTGGAAATGCCCGCAACCCCTGATCGGGTGTGGCGCACGATCCATTCGGCTTAACACCACATCGTCATTCCGGGGCGACGCGCAGCGTCGAACCCGGAATCCAGAGCTGAAGAATTCAACCTCGAGATTCCGGGTCTGCGCCTGCGGCGCATCCCGGAATGACAGAGAAAAGATTTCAGGAGCATCAAAGATGTACCAGACCACCTATCATCGTGCTTCCTCGGTCGACGAAGCCGCCAGCCTGTTCGGCAAGAGCAGCGAGGCAAAATTCCTCGCCGGCGGCCAGACGCTGCTGCCGGTGATGAAGCAGCGGCTTGCCAGCCCCTCCGACGTGATCGACCTCGGCAAGATCAAGGAGCTGCAGGGCGTCGAGCTCTCGGGCGACGTGCTGACCATCAAGGCCGCCACGACCTATTACGACATCATGACGAATGCCGACGTGAAGAAGGCGATCCCCGCGATTGCCCATCTCACCTCGGTGCTCGGCGATCCCGCGGTGCGTTATCGCGGCACGATCGGCGGCTCGATCGCCAACAACGATCCTGCCGCGGATTATCCGGCCGCGCTGCTCGCGCTCGGCGCTACCGTGAAGACCAACAAGCGGTCCATCTCGGCCGATGACTTCTTCAAGGGCCTGTTCACGACAGCCCTCGAGGATGGGGAAATCATCACCGCCGTATCGTTCCCGGTTCCGGAGAAGGCGGGGTACGAGAAGATGCGGCATCCGGCCTCGCGCTTCGCACTCACCGGCGTGTTCGTCGCCAAGACGAAGTCCGGCGAGATCCGCGTGGCCGCGACCGGCGCCTCGCAGAGCGGCGTGATGCGCGTCGGCGCGATCGAGGCGGCGCTGAAGGCAAACTGGTCGCCGTCGGCACTCGACAACGTCAGCATTTCGGCGAACGGGTTGCTGGCCGACATCCACGGCACGGCCGAATATCGCGCCAACCTCGTCAAGGTGATGGCGCAGCGCGCGGTGGCTGCCGCCGGTTGATAACAGCGCTTAGCTACTCAACACAAATCTTCCGCGGCGCGCAGCAATGCGCGCCGCTTTTTTGATGCGCCCATGCATGAAAAGCGCTTGCCTCGCTGCGGTGAAGGCGAGAAGAGTTAATCAGCCAATTAACTCGCCCAGAGAGGAAGTCCGAGGCGACGGCCTGAACACCGGCACGCGCCCGCGACCCGAGGAAACAACAACGTGCTCGATCAACCGGCCCAGAACTCGTCCGTCCGCACCTCCGGCCCGCTCGCGGGCTTCCGTATCGTCGAATTCGCCGGCATCGGCCCCGGCCCGTTCGCCTGCATGTTGCTGGCCGACATGGGTGCCGAAGTCGTCACGCTCGATCGTGTCGGCGCGAAGAAGAGCATGAAGTCGGTGGCGGGGCGCGGCCGCAAGCTGATCGAGCTCGACCTCAAGGACAAGGCGGCGATCGCGCAGGTGCTCGACCTGCTGGCCGGCGCCGATGCGCTGGTCGAAGGTTTTCGTCCTGGTGTGATGGAGCGGCTCGGCCTCGGTCCTGACATCGTGCTCGCGCGCAATCCAAAGCTCGTCTACGGCCGCATGACCGGCTGGGGCCAGGAAGGCCCGCTGGCGAACGCCGCCGGCCACGACATCAACTACATCTCGATCACCGGCGCACTCGCCGCGATCGGCACCAACGAAGCGCCGGTGCCGCCGCTCAACCTGGTCGGCGATTTCGGCGGCGGTGCGCTCTATCTCGTCGTCGGCGTGCTCGCAGCGCTGCTGGAAGCCTCGAGGTCCGGCAAGGGCCAGGTGGTCGACGCCGCGATGTGCGACGGCGCGGCCTCGCTGATGTCGTTCTTCTTCGACATGAAGACGCTGGGACGCTGGACCGAGGGCCGCAACCGGAATTTCCTCGATGGCGGCGCTCACTTCTACGGCGTCTATGAATGCGCCTGCGGGCACTTCGTGTCGATCGGCTCGATCGAGCCGCAGTTCTACGCGCTGCTGCGCGAGCATGCGGGCCTTACCGATGCCGACTTCGACGCGCAGATGGATCCCAAGGCCTGGCCCGCCCTGAAGGAAAAACTGAAAGCCGTGTTCAAGAGCAAGACGCGCGATGACTGGTGCAAGATCATGGAAGGCACCGACATCTGCTTCGCGCCCGTCCTGACCATGTCTGAAGCTACCGCGCATCCGCACATGGTCGCCCGCAACGTCTTCATCGAGCGCCATGGCGTGAAGCAGCCCGCACCGGCGCCGCGCTTCTCGCGCACCCGATCGACGGTCCGGGAGCCGGAAGCCGCCGAGATCTCGGCGGTCACGGCTGCGTGGAAAGCGGGCCGCTAGGGCGCGCGTGAGGGTTGTCAGCAGGCACCTTTTGCGTCACTTCGCGTTTCAAACAAGTGACACAAGGTGCTTGCCGTGAACCAGACTGATCGTCCGCGTCCCTCTCAAACCATGCGCGTCGGCGCAGCCATTCTGGGCAACGCGCTCGAATTCTACGACTTCACCGTCTACGCGGCGTTCGCGGTCTTTCTCGCCAAGGCGTTCTTTCCGGCTGACAATCCCAACACCAGCCTGCTGCTGACGGTTGCGACCTTCGGCGTCGGCTTCGTGGCGCGTCCGCTCGGCGGCATCGTCATCGGCGCCTATGCGGATCGCTACGGCCGCAAGCCGGCCATGACGCTGACCATCTGGCTGATGGCGCTCGGCACCGGCATCATCGGGTTGCTGCCGACCTACGACCGGATCGGCCTGCTGGCACCGATCCTGCTGGTGCTGGCGCGGCTGCTGCAGGGGTTTTCGACCGGCGGCGAAATGGGCCCGGCGACGACTTACCTGCTGGAGAGCGCGCCGGCGCACCGCAAAGGCTTCTTCGGCAGCTGGCAGCTCGCCAGCCAGAATCTCGGCAGCCTGTTTTCCGCGCTCGTCGGCCTTGGCCTCGCGTTCCTGATCACGCCCGGCGCCAATGACAGCTGGGGCTGGCGCATTCCCTTCCTGCTCGGAATTCTGATCGCGCCGGTCGGCTATTTCATCCGCAAGAATCTCGACGAGACGCTGGATACTGAAGAGGCCCATGACAGCGTCGGCGGCGTGCTGTCCGATATCCTGGCCAACCACTGGGGCAAGATCGTGCTGTGCATCCTGCTGATCTCGGGCGCGACCATCGGCCAGTACTTCTTCCTCTACACCGCGACCTATGCCATCAACACGCTGCACTACAGCCAGGGCTGGGCGATGACGGCCAACTTCGCCACCTTCGTCAGCGGCACGATCTTCGCGCTGCTCGGCGGCGCGCTCGCGGACCGATACAGCCTGAAGACCATCGCGGTGGTCCCGCGCATCATCGTGACGCTGCTGTTCTATCCCGCGCTGCTGCTCGTGGTGTCGTCGGGCTCGCCGCTGGTCTATGTCATCACCGCTGCGGTGCTGATGGCGTTCCATGCGATGTCGGGCGGCGCCGGCATCATCCTCATTCCGCTGATCTTCCCCGCCGTGGTCCGCACCAGCGGACTGTCGATCGCCTACGCGCTCGGCGTGACGATCTTTGGCGGCACGGCGCAACTGGTGTTCACCTGGATCATCGGAGCGACGGGCGACAAGCTGTCATGGATCTGGTACGTCGTCGCGATGGGCGCCGTCAGCATCCTCGCCACAATGGCGATGCGGATGCCTGACGGTGTGGAGCGCAGATAACGCGCTGCGACGGGCGCTGCGGTGGCGGGATCGTCGCGCTAGGCGTGCTCTCGTAGGGTGGGCAAAGGCGCACTTGCGCCGTGCCCACCATTTCTCGCGTCTGCCGATAGAGGTGGTGGGCACGCTTGCGCTTGGCCCACCCTACGGCAGTGTACCTGGCGGCTACGCCGCCGTGTCCACCTTCAACACGCCGCGCCGGATCTGGTCCTCCTCGATCGATTCGAACAGGGCCTTGAAATTGCCCTCGCCAAAACCGTCGTCGCCCTTGCGCTGGATGAACTCGAAGAAGATCGGGCCGATCGCGTTGGCCGAGAAGATCTGCAGCAGCACCTTGGTCTGGCCGCCGTCAACGACGCCTTCGCCATCGATCAGGATGCCGTTCTTCTGCAGGCGCGCGACGTCCTCGCCGTGCTTGGGCAGGCGCGCATCGACCTTCTCGAAATAGGTCGCGGGCGGCGACGGCATGAAGGGCAGGCCGGCTTCGCGCAGGCTCTCGATCGTGCCGTGGATCTCGCGGCAACCGCAGGCGATGTGCTGAATGCCCTCGCCGCGATAGGTCTTCAGATATTCCTCGATCTGACCGGAATCGCCGGCGTCCTCGTTGATCGGAATCCGGATCTTGCCGTCCGGGCTGGTCAACGCACGCGAGAACAGGCCGGAGGCACGGCCCTCGATGTCGAAGAAGCGGATCTGGCGGAAGTTGAACAGCTTTTCGTAGAAACCGGTCCAGACATCCATGCGGCCGCGATGGACATTGTGGGTGAGGTGATCGAGATAGAACAGGCCGGCGCCAACAGGACGCGGATCGCGTGCGCCGAGCCATTCGAACTCGGCATCATAGGCCGAGCCCTTGGCGCCATAACGATCGACGAAATAAAGCAGGCTGCCGCCGATGCCCTTGATCGCGGGGACATCGAGCGTTTTCTGACCTGATGTTGCTTCCGCAGGCTCGGCACCGAGCGCAATTGCGCGGTCATAGGCTGCCTTCGCATCGACCACGCGGAACGCCATCGACGGCGCGCAGGGACCGTGCGCGGCGACGAAGTCGTAGCCGTGGGTGCCGGGCTCTTCATTGACGAGATAGTTGATGTCGCCCTGGCGATAGACCGTGATTGTCTTGGTCTTGTGGCGCGCGACGGGCGCATAGCCCATCAGCTTAAACAGATCGTGCAGCTCCTGCGGATTGGGATGCGCATATTCGACGAACTCGAACCCGTCGGTGCCCATCGGATTGTCGGCCGTGATGGTGGCCGGCGGTGCATCGTGCGGAAACGGACCCATTGGCGGTTCTCCTAAATTGCTGCTGGTTGGAACTATCCTTCATGGGCCGCGCAATGGGCGTGCAAACGGGACGCATTTTCGCTATCCTATGCACGATCCGTGCACGAAATGGACAGAATACGCATGATTCCAGTGGATGCCTTCGACCTCAAGATCCTGGGTGCGCTTCAGGATGACGGCCGCCTCACCAATCAGGAGCTCGCCGAACTGGCCGGGCTGTCGGCCTCGCAATGCTCGCGGCGGCGGATACGGCTGGAGGAGGAAAAGGTCATCGCAGGCTATCACGCCGACCTCTCCAGCGAGGCGCTCGGCTTCGGCGTGATCGCCTTCATCCAGGTCGGGCTTGCGACCCACTCGCCGGACAATTCAAAACGATTCCGCGCATTGGTGAACCGGATCGACGAGATCCAGGAAGCCTATTCGCTGACGGGCGATGCGGACTACGTGCTCAAGGCCGTGCTGCGCGATCTCAAGGGTCTCTCCAATCTCGTCAATGACGTCTTGATGCCGCATCAGAGCGTGGCGCATGTGCGTTCCTCGATCGTGCTCGACCGTCTCAAGGAAAGCTCCAAGCTGCCGCTGAAGGATTTGAAGGCTGGCTGAAATCGAGGGAACTACGCCATTCGCGCTACGGCCGCGATCTGCGATGATCGAGACCAGCTTGCGGAGATTGACCCATGGCCCTCCAGCTTCGGCCGAACTGCGAATATTGCGATCGCGACCTGCCGCCATCCGCCACCGATGCGCGGATCTGCTCCTATGAATGCACGTTCTGCGCGGATTGCGTCGAGACAAAGCTCTCCAACGTCTGCCCGAATTGCGGCGGCGGTTTTGCGCCGCGCCCGATCCGCCCGACGCAGGAATGGCGGCCGGGCGTGTGCACAGCCAAGCAGGCGCCGTCCGACAAGCGGGTGCATTTGAAGTACAGCGTAGAGGATGTCGCGGCGCATTGCGCGCGGATCAAGAGCGTGCCGCCAGAGAAACGATAGGTCTCGTAGGGTGGGCAAAGGCGCGTTAGCGCCGTGCCCACGTCATCGATGTGGTGGGCACGCTTCGCTTTACCCACCCTACGGCACCGGAGCGCGCGGCCTACTCCGCCGGCAAAATCGTCCCTTCGACCTCGCCGAAGCCGACGCGATAGCCGTTGCCCTGGCACCAGCCGCGCATTGCGAGGCTGTCGCCGTCTTCCAGGAAGGTGCGCTTGGCGCCGCCGGGCAATTCCACCGGCTCGGTGCCGTTCCAGCTGATCTCGAGCAGGCTGCCGCGCTGGTTCTTCTCGGGACCGGAGATGGTGCCGCTGCCGAGCAGATCGCCGACATTCATGGCGCAGCCCGAGGACGCGTGGTGCATCAGCTGCTGCACCGAGGACCAGTACATGAACTTGAAATTGGTGCGGCTGATGCTGGCAGGCGCATTGCTGCCTGAGGCGCGCAAGGAAACGTCGAGCGCGATATCATAGTTCTGCGGCTTGGTCTGCTTGAGATAATCCAGCGGCACCGGCTCCTGCGCCGGCCCGTTCAGGCGGAACGGCTCCAGCGCCTCGCGCGTCACCACCCATGGGCTGATCGAGGTCGCGAACGCCTTGGCCAGGAACGGCCCGAGCGGCACATATTCCCATTGCTGGATGTCGCGCGCGCTCCAGTCGTTGAGCAGCACGAAGCCGAAGATCATCTCCTCGGCTTGGCTCTCGGTCAGCATGCCACCCATCGGCGAGGGCTGGCCGATGACGACGCCCATCTCCAGCTCGAAGTCGAGCCGCTTGCACGGCGAGAAGCTCGGCAACTCGACATTCGGCGGCTTCAACTGCCCGCGCGGCCGCTTCACCTTGGTGCCTGACACCACGACGGTGGAGGCGCGGCCGTTATAGGCGATCGGCATGTGCAGCCAGTTCGGCTGTAGCGCATTGTCCTTGCCGCGGAACATCACGCCGACATTGGTGGCGTGCTCTTTCGACGAATAGAAATCGGTATAGCCGGAGACCGCGAACGGCAGATGCAGTCTTGCATCGCGCATCGGCACCAAGGCCTGTTGGCGCAGCTCCTCGTTGTCGCGCAGCTCCGGATGATCGTGCCGCAACAGCTCGCTGATCCGCGCCCGGGTCTTGGTCCAGACTTTTGGTCCGAGCGCCATGAAGGGATTGAGCGAAGCTCCCGAGAACACGCCGAGCGGACCGATATCGAGCCGCGAATCCTGCTCCAACTCCCACAGATCGAGCACATACTCGCCGATCGCGACACCGACCCGCGGCGTCGGATTGGCCGCGGTCGAGAACACGCCATAGGGCAGGTTCTGGATCGGGAAGTCGGAAGCGGCATCGACGTCGATGAAAGAGCGGAGGCTAGGGTCGTTGGGGTGGGTTGTCACGTCTGGCTCGATTCCTTCTTCCTTCTCCCCTTGTGGGAGAAGGTGGCGCGAAGCGCCGGATGAGGGG
>NZ_CAKZHY010000014.1 GCF_936928535.1 uncultured Bradyrhizobium sp.
CGAGGCGATAAGGTTTTGAGGAGACGAACTTGGCGAACGATCTTGCAGGCAAAGCCGACAGCTACGTATGCGGCATCTCGGATGCGCCGCTGCTCGGCGACACCATCGGTCGCAGCCTCGACCATGCGGTGCGGCGCTGGGGAAATCGCGAGGCGCTGGTCTCGCCCAGCCATGGCGTCCGGTGGACCTGGACGGAATTCGCCGAACGCGTCGATGCGCTTGCCGCGGGCTTTCTCGCTCTCGGCCTCGAACGCGGTGAGCGGATCGGCATCTGGTCGCTGAACCGGCCGGAATGGACGCTGACCCAGTTCGCCGCTGCCAAGGCGGGCCTGATCCTGGTGACCATCAATCCCGCCTACCGGCTCAGCGAGCTGGAATTCGCGCTGAAGAAGGTCGGCTGTGCGGCGATCGTGACCGCGACGGCGTTCAAGACCAGCCAGTACATGGAGATGCTCAACACGCTGCTGCCGGAGCTGACGAACGCTACACCGGGCAAGCTACACGCGGCGCGGCTGCCGGCCTTGCGGATCGTGATCCAGATCGGCGGTCCCTTGGCGCCGGGCACGATCCCCTTCGAAGAAGTCGCGCGCATGGGCGGGCCTGCGCACCGCGAGCAGCTTGCCGCGCTCGGCGCGGCACTGCAGTTCGACGACCCCGTCAACATCCAGTTCACCAGCGGCACGACCGGCTCGCCCAAGGGCGTGACGCTGACGCACCACAATATCCTCAACAACGGCTATTTCACCGGGCGCGCGATGCGGCTGACGCAATCCGATCGCATCTGCATCCCCGTGCCGCTCTACCATTGCTTCGGCATGGTGATGGGCAACCTCGCCTCCGTCACGCTCGGCGCGACCATGGTCTATCCGGGCGAGGGATTCGATCCGCTGGCGACGCTGCGCGCGATCGAGCAGGAGAAGTGCACGACGCTGTACGGTGTGCCGACTATGTTCATCGCGGAGCTCGATCACCCCGAATTCAAGAATTTCGACCTGACATCGCTGCGCACCGGCATCATGGCCGGCGCGCCCTGCCCGATCGAGGTGATGAAGCGCGTCAACACCGAGATGAACATGCGCGAGGTCACCATCGCCTATGGCATGACCGAAACCAGTCCGGTGAGCTTCCAGAGCGCGACGGACGATCCGCTGGAGCGGCGCGTCTCCACCGTCGGGCGGATCCATCCGCATGTCGAGGTGAAGGTCGTCGATCTCGAAGGCAAGATCGTCAAGCGCGGCGAACGCGGCGAGCTCTGCACCCGCGGCTACAGCGTTATGCTGGGTTACTGGGAGGAGAAGGAAAAGACCGGCGAGGTGCTCGATGCCGCCGGCTGGATGCACACCGGCGATCTCGCCACCATCGACGACGAAGGTTATTGCAACATCGTCGGCCGCATCAAGGATCTGGTGATCCGCGGCGGCGAGAACCTCTATCCGCGCGAGATCGAGGAGTTTCTATATCGCCATCCCAAGATCCAGGACGTGCAGATCTTTGGTGTGGCCGACAGCCGCTACGGCGAGGAGCTCTGCGCCTGGATCCGCGTCAGATCAGGCGAGACGCTGACCGCCGAAGACGTCCGCGCCTTCTGCGACGGCCAGATCGCCCACAACAAGATCCCGCGCTATGTCGAGTTCGTCGACGAATTCCCGATGACCGTGACGGGAAAGATCCAGAAATTCGTGATGCGGGATGCGGTGGAGCAGCGGCTGGGGCTGAAGGCTGCGAAGACGGCGTGAGAAGCTTTGCGCTTCCGCCCCAACAACACTGTCATTCCCCGCGAAAGCGGGGAATCCAGTACGCCGCGGCTTCTCGATTAAACCAATGACGTCTCTGGAATACTGGATCGCCCGCCCCAGTGCGCAATTGCGTACAAGGCGGGCGATGACAGTTGTGAATGACGCGCGCACCTGCCTCGCGCCGACGACAGCGGAGTTAAACCGTCATTCCGCGCTGCTGGGCCAATTCCTTCAGCGACACCTGAGGCCGCGCGCCGATGTGCTGGATCACTTCGGCGGCCGCGAGCGCGCCGAGCTCGCCGCACTGCTTGTGCGAGAGGTCGCGCGAGAGGCCGTAGAGGAAGCCGGCGGCGAACAGGTCACCGGCACCGGTGGTGTCGACCAGCTGCGTGATCGGCGAAGCCGGCGCTGCGACGGCATCCGTCGGCGTCACCACCACGCAGCCCTTCTCGCTGCGGGTGACCACGCCGAGCTTGACGTCGTTGCGCAGCTGCTTCAGCGCGGTGTCGAAGTCGGAGGTCTCATAGAGCGAGTGCAATTCGGACTCGTTGGCGAACACGATGTCGGCAGTGCCGTTGCGCATCAGCCCCAGGAATTCATCGCGGTAGCGGCCGACGCAGAAGGAGTCCGACAATGTCAGCGCAACCTTGCGGCCGGCCTCGTGGGCAATCTTGGAGGCTTTCAGGAAGGCCTCCTTGGCGCCCGGCGGATCCCAGAGATAGCCTTCGAGATAGACGATCTTGGCGGCCGCGATCTCGGCCGGATCGATATCGGCAGGCGTCAGGTCCTGCGCCGCGCCCAGATAAGTGTTCATGGTGCGCTCGCCATCGCCGGTGACGAGGATGTAGGAGCAGCCGGTGGCGGGGCCTTCCTTCGCAGGCGGCGTGTTGAAGGCAACGCCTGAAGCGCGGATGTCGTGGACATAGAGCTTGCCGATCTGGTCGTCCTTGACCTTGCCGACATAAGCGGCGCGCGCGCCCAGGCTGCCGATGCCGACAATGGTGTTCGCGGCGGATCCCCCCGAGACTTCCGTCGCCGGGCCCATGTCGGCGTAAATGGCGGTGGCACGCGCCTCATCGATCAGCGACATGCTGCCCTTGGTCATGCCGTGCTTGACCAAAAAGGCTTCGTCGGTCCGGACCAGCACGTCGAACAGCGCGTTGCCGATGCCGAGAACGTCATATTTCACGTCAGCCATTCACCTTGATCCTGTTTGCCGGATTGCGGACCTTAAGGAAATCCGCTTCCTGTGGGCTTGAAATCTGGCCCGCGGCCTATCACGACAGGGCCGCTACGGGCAAGCAACGGTATTACCAGAGAGCATGATCCGCTCCTTCCTGACCGTCTCGACGGGAACACTGGCCTCGCGCCTGCTCGGCTTTGCGCGCGATTCCCTGATCGCGGCGCTGCTCGGCACCGGCGCCGTTGCGGATGCGTTTCTGGCCGCTTTCCAGCTCGTCAACGTGGTGCGGCGGCTGCTCAGCGAAGGGGCACTCAATGCCGCCCTGATCCCGGCCTGGCTGCGCGTCCGCGAGCGCGACGGCGAGCAGGCCGCCTCCGCCTTTGCCGGGCGCGTGCTCGGCACGGTCAGCGCATCCCTGATCGTGATCTCGATCGGCATTGCGCTGCTAATGCCGCTGATCATCATGATCATCGCACCGGGCTTCGTCGGAAGCGCCACGCTCGATCTCGCGGTCCAGAACGCGCGGCTGATGCTGCCTTATCTCGCCTTTGCGGGCCCGGTCACGGTGCTGATGGGGCTGTTGAACGCGCAAGGAAAATTTGCGCTCACGGCGTTCTCGCCGCTGCTGTTCAACATCGCTCTGATTGCGGCCATCGCCGCACTGCTGGTGGGGCACGCCGATGCCGCGCTCGCCGCATGGATGCTGGCGGCGACCGTGGGCATCGCCGGCCTGCTGCAACTGGTGATGCTGGGCTCGCAGCGAAGCGCGCGCCTGGCGACGCCGCTGCGCGCAAGCTTCGACAAGGAGATGCGCGGCTTCTTCGCCAAAGCCATTCCCGGCATGATCGCAAGCTCGGGCCCGCAATGGCTGATGGTCGCAGGCGCGATCATCGCCTCGGCGACGCCGTCGGCCGTGTCCTGGCTCTATTTCGCCAACCGCCTGATCGAGCTGCCGCTCGGCATTGTCGGCGTCGCCATGGGCACGGTGCTGGTGCCGGAATTGACGCGCGCCGTTCGCAGCGGCGAGCGCGACGCCGTGGCGCGCGCCGAATCGCGCGCGCTGGAACTTGCGACCGGACTCGCGCTGCCGGCCACGCTCGGCCTTGCCGTGTTGGCAGAACCGATCGTGCGGCTGCTGTTCGAACATGGCGCCTTCGGCGCGGAGGACAGTCTGGCGACTGCGCATGCGCTGATGTGGCTGGCGCTGGGCCTGCCGGCGCATGTGCTGATCAAGGCGCTGTCGCCGGCCTACTATGCCCGCAGCGACACGATGACGCCGCTGCTTGCAACGGCGAAAGGCCTTGTGGTCGCAATCGCCCTCGCCGTCCTGCTTGGGCATGTCTTCGGCGCGAGCGGGATCGCGGCGAGCATCGCGGCCGGCGCCTGGAGCAGTGCCGTCTCGCTCCTCCGGAAAGGCACCAGCGAATTCGGCTTCTCGATCGATAAAGCCGCCCGCAAGCGCCTGCCGCGAATCATGCTCGCCGCAGCCGCCATGGGCGCCCTGCTCTGGCTGACCAAGGGTCTAACACCATCGGACGCCCATGGCCTCGTCCGATTCATCGTGCTGGGCCTTCAGATCGCGGCCGGGATCGCCGTCTATGGGGCGCTCCTGCAAATCCTCGGCGTGGCCTCCTGGCGCGAGGCGGCTGCCGCCCTGAAGCGGCCCGCCTAGCGAATTGCCCTTGACGGGGCAGCGCCGCTGTTGGAAACGACAGCCGACCACCTATGGGAAGGCGTGCAGGAAGACTAACCATGCCATTCGTTGAACGGGTTTTTTCGGGCGTCCAGCCGACGGGCAATCTACACCTCGGCAATTACCTCGGCGCGATCGTCAACTTCGTGAAGATGCAGCAAACCCACAACTGCATCTATTGCGTCGTCGACATGCACGCGATCACGCAAGGCCTGGATGTCTGGGGCGGCCCGGTCGAGCTCGCCCGCAACACCCGCGAGGTGACCGCGGCGTTCATCGCCGCCGGCATCGATCCGAAGAAGCACATTGTGTTCAACCAGAGCCAGGTCTCCGGCCATGCCGAGCTTGCCTGGATCTTCAACTGCGTCGCGCGCATGGGCTGGCTCGGCCGCATGACCCAGTTCAAGGAGAAGGCCGGCAAGGACCGCGAGAATGCCTCGGTCGGTCTGTTCGACTATCCCGTGCTGATGGCCGCCGACATCCTGCTCTACCGCGCCACCCATGTTCCCGTCGGCGAGGACCAGAAGCAGCATCTCGAGCTCTCGCGCGACATCGCGCAGAAGTTCAACAATGATTTCGGCGATTCCATTCGTGCGCAGGGCACCAATGACGGCCTGTTCTTCCCGCTGCCCGAACCCTTCATCACGGGGCCGGCGACGCGGGTGATGAGCTTGCGCGACGGCACCAAGAAGATGTCGAAGTCGGATGCGTCGGACAATTCGCGCATCAACCTCACCGACGACGCAGACACCATCGCGCAGAAGATCCGCAAGGCGAAGACCGATCCGGAGCCGCTGCCGAGTGAAGAGAAGGGCCTGGAAGCGCGCCCTGAGGCCGACAATCTCGTCGGCATTTTCGCCGCGCTCTCGGACCGCTCCAAGGCCGATGTGCTCAGGGAGTTCGGCGGCGGCCAGTTCTCCAGCTTCAAGAATGCGCTGGCGGAGCTGTGCGTGACAAAACTCGCGCCGATCGCCGGCGAGATGAAGCGTCTGGTTGCGGACCCCGGCCACATCGACGCCATCCTGAACGATGGCTCCGACCGGGCTCGCGCCATCGCCGAGGCGACCATGAACCTCTCCAAGGATATCGTCGGCTTCATCCGCCGGCGCTGAAGTCGCTTGGCGACACAAGGCGTGGATGGCCGGGACAAGCCCGGCTATGACGCTGCAATATTTTTCTGCCTACTAACCCGCTGAAATAACAGCGAAACGGCCTTCCGTGCCCTTGATCGTGCGTTCTCCGTCGCCATCTGCTAGGGAAGAAGGCACGCGCCGGCCTTGAACCGGCGACGTCTGGAGAAAACCATGTTCATTCAAACCGAAGCCACCCCCAATCCCGCTACGCTGAAGTTCATTCCGGGCCGCGTCGTGTCCGACGGCAATCCCATGGAATTTGCGAGCCGCCAAGCCGCAACGCGCTCGCCGCTTGCCGAGAAGCTGTTCGAAGTGCCCGGCGTCACCGGCGTGTTCTACGGATCGGATTTCATCACCGTCACCAAGGCTGATGGTGAATGGCAGCAGCTCAAGCCCGCGATCCTGGGCGCCATCATGGAGCACTACATGTCCGGCGCGCCGCTGCTCGCCGGCGGCGAAGCGCAGGGCGATATCGATCTCGACGACGAGGACGAGTTCTTCGACGAGGCCGATGCCGAGACGGTCGACATGATCAAGGATCTGATCGAGACGCGCGTTCGGCCGGCGGTCGCCAATGACGGCGGCGACATCACGTTCCGCGGCTTCAAGGACGGGATCGTCTACCTCAACATGAAGGGCGCCTGCTCGGGCTGCCCGTCATCGACCGCGACGCTGCAGCACGGCATCCAGAATTTGCTGAAGCACTTCGTGCCCGACGTGGTCGAAGTCCGGCCGATGTGAGCCTTGCGCGAATGGTGAGTAGCGAATGGCGAATGGAACCGTTATCGGCTAGACTGTTCGCCGTTCGCCACTGGCCATTCGCTTTTTCATGCTGATCCTTGCCATCGATACCGCGCTGGAAGCGTGCGCGGCCGCCGTGCTCGACACCGACGCCGGCGAGCTGCTTGCGCAGGAGCGGCAGCTCATGAAGCGCGGCCACGCCGAGGCCTTGATGCCGATGATCGCGCGCGTCATGCAGTCGGCCGATCTCGCATTCACGGCGCTCGACCGCATCGCTGTGACGGTCGGCCCCGGCAGCTTCACCGGCTTGCGCGTCGGCATTTCGGCGGCACGCGGTCTTGCGCTCGCAGCCAAGCGGCCGGCGGTCGGGCTGACGACCTTGTCGGCCTATGCAGCCCCCATCGTTGGCCGGAGCGGTTCGGCGCCGGTGATCTCGGCGATCGATGCGCGGCATGACCACGTCTATTTCCAGATCGTCGCCGGCGACGGCAGCCAATTGGTGCGGCCGGGCATTGCTCTGATCGACGAGGTGATCGCGGCCTCGCAATTCGGCGCGCCGCATCTGGTCGGCAATGCCGCCAGGATTCTTGCCGAGCGCTGGCCGGCGGATGGCCCGCAACCCGTCGCAGTCGATGCGCAGCCCGCGCCCGACATCAGCTGGGTGGCATGGCTCGGCGCAGCGGCAAATCCCGACACGACCCCGGCGCGGCCGTTTTATTTGAAGGCGCCCGATGCAAAGCCGGCCGCGATGCCGCCGCTCGCTCAAGCCGCAACCTCATGATGAGATGGCTTTCGGAATGGTGGCGCGGCGGCACGGCCGCTGTCGAGCCGGCCTCCGTGCGCGACGCGGCGCGGCTGGCGCAGCTTCACGCTGCTTCCTTCGCACATGGCTGGGGCGAAGCGGAATTCGAGACCATGCTCCGTGAGAGCAACACGCTCGTGCATCGGTTGCGCCTTGGTCGCAAAATCATCGGCTTTGCAGTGTCGCGGATCGGGGCGGACGAAGCCGAAATCCTCTCGGTCGCCGTCGACCAGTCCCACCGCGGCCGCGGTCTCTCCCGCACCTTGCTGATGACCCATCTCGGTCACCTTGCAGGGCGCGGCGTGCGCACGATCTTTCTGGAGGTCGAGGAGAACAACCAGCCCGCACGACGCCTCTATGACAGAGCCGGATTCGTGGTGGTCGGGCGCCGCGAACGCTACTATAAGCAGGCGAACGGGGAACAATTGAACGCACTTCTGATGCGACGTGACTTGTCGTAATATTGATGGCAGAAAGCGCCCCGTCAGGCGGACACACTATGACCGGACTTAAACCTTCTTCGGCATCCAAGGCGACCGGCATCGAGGCGCGCTGTGCCGCCACCGGCATGCGCATGACCGAGCAGCGCCGCGTGATCGCGCGCGTGCTTGCGGAAGCGGCCGATCACCCCGACGTCGAGGAATTGTACCGGCGCTGTGTCGCCGTCGACGACAAGATCTCGATCTCGACCGTCTATCGCACCGTCAAGCTGTTCGAGGATGCCGGCATCATCGAGCGCCACGATTTTCGCGAGGGCCGCGCGCGCTACGAGACGATGCGCGACAGCCATCACGACCATCTCATCAACCTGCGCGACGGCAAGGTGATCGAGTTCACCTCCGAAGAGATCGAAAAGCTGCAGGCCGAGATCGCCCGCAAGCTCGGCTACAAGCTGGTCGATCACCGGCTCGAGCTCTATTGCGTCCCGCTCGACGACGACAAGCCGACGTCCTGACTCTCGTGCCAATAGATCTCATCATCTTCGATTGCGACGGCGTGCTCGTGGACAGCGAGGTGATCTCCTGTCAGGCCCATGCGAATGCGCTGACGCGCCACGGCTATCCGATCACCGCGGCGCAAGTGTCTGCGCGCTTCCTCGGCCGTGCGACGAAGCAAGCCAATCTCGAGATCGAGACCGAGCTCGGCCGCAAGCTGCCCGAGGCCTATCACGGCGATCTCCAGGACGAGCTGTTTCGCGCATTCGAAGCCGACCTCGAGGCGATCCGTGGCATCCACGATGTGCTCGACGTCGTCACGCAACGCGTCTGCGTCGCCTCGAGCGGCTCGCATCAGCGGATGCAGGTGAGTCTCGGAACCACGGGGCTCTATGAGCGCCTCGCACCACACATCTTCTCGTCCTCGCAAGTGACGAACGGCAAACCCGCACCGGACCTCTTCCTGTTCGCGGCCAAGGAAATGGGCGTGCCGCCCGAGCGCTGTGTCGTGATCGAGGACAGTCTGGCCGGCATTGCCGGAGCGCGAGCGGCCGGGATGAAAGTGTTCGGCTTTTACGGTGGCAGCCATTGCGGGGCCGGCCATGCCGAGACCCTGCGCCAGGCAGGCGCCGACGTGACCTTTGCCGACATGCACCAATTGCCGGAGTTGGTCCGACGGGTCGCCGCGGACGCCCTGGCGGGCTAGCTCCGCACCCGTCATTCCGGGGCGATGCGCAGCATTGAACCCGGAATCTCGGGCCAAAACCTCGGGATTCCGGGTTTGCCCGCTTGGCGGGCGCCTCTGAATGACCGCATCGGCCCCTATCGCTGGATTTTCGGCCTCCCAGCCTATATTTGAGGGCCGTCCTCCACCTCACCTCCGGGTTCCATGACGCCGCCGCGCAAGCTGCACATCAAATCATATGGCTGCCAGATGAACGTCTACGATGCCCAGCGCATGGTGGACACTCTGGCTCCGGAAGGATTCGTGGAGACGGCCAACGCCGAGGACGCCGACCTCGTCATCCTCAACACCTGCCACATCCGCGAGAAGGCCTCCGAAAAGGTCTATTCCGAGCTCGGTCGGCTGCGCGTCGCCAAGGACGAAGCCGCACGCGAGGGCCGCGCCATGCAGATCGCGGTGGCCGGCTGCGTCGCGCAGGCCGAGGGCGAGGAGATCGTCCGCCGCGCGCCCACCGTCGACGTCGTGGTCGGACCGCAGAGCTATCATCACCTGCCCGCCCTGCTGAAGCGCGCCGGCAACGAAGGCCGCGCGATCGAGACCGAGTTTCCGGCCGCCGACAAGTTCGGCTTCCTGGCCCAGCCGAAGCCCGACGCGATCCGCGCACGCGGCATTTCCGCTTTTGTCACGGTGCAGGAAGGCTGCGACAAGTTTTGCACCTTCTGCGTCGTACCCTATACGCGCGGCGCCGAAGTCTCGCGCCCCGTGGCGAAGATCGTCGACGACGTCAAACGGCTCACCGAGAACGGCGTGCGCGAGCTCACGCTGATCGGGCAGAACGTCAACGCCTATCATGGCGAGGGACCCGACGGAAAAATCTGGGGCCTGGGCCGATTGCTCGAGCATCTGGCAACCATCCCCGGCATCGCCCGGCTGCGTTACTCGACCAGCCACCCCCGCGATGTCGATGACAGTTTGATTGCAGCCCATCGCGATCTCGATGCCTTGATGCCGTTCGTGCACCTGCCGGTGCAGTCGGGCTCGGACCGGATTCTCGCCGCCATGAACCGGAAACATACCGCCGATGATTATCGAGAAGTCATCGACCGTTTCCGCACCGCGCGGCAAGACATTGCTTTTTCATCAGATTTTATCGTCGGCTTCCCCGGTGAGACCGAGCAGGATTTTCTCGCGACCCTCGCGCTTGTCACGCAAATCGGCTACGCTGCGGCGTATTCGTTCAAATACTCCGCCCGGCCGGGAACGCCGGCCGCGGATATGCAGGAGACGGTGTCCCCCGCCGAGATGGACCAGCGATTGGAGCGGCTCCAGGAACTGATCGACAGCCAGCAATCGGCCTTCAACAAGGCTGCGATTGGCTCAACGGTCGACGTGCTGTTCGAGCGTCCGGCGCGCAAGGATGGCCAGGTCGTCGGCCGCACCGCGTTCCTCCAGCCTGCACATGTGATGGCCTCGCCCGACATCATCGGCAAAATCCTGCCGGTCAGAATCGACAGCCTCGAGCGCTACAGTTTCCTCGGCGAGCTTGCCGCGCCACGCGATGCGCGCGAGCCCGTTTTATCATCCATCGCCAGCGGAGCCTGAACCCTTGCCAAAAAGCGCATCGGATTCGTCTTCTATCGCTCCCAGCCGCAAATTTGACCGCGACATGCAAGTTCCGCCAGAGACCCAGGTCGTCATCGACTTCGACGACAACCGCGCCGCATCCGCGCTCGTCGGCCCCTACGGCCAGAACCTGGCGCAGATCGAGCGCCGGCTCGGCGTCGTCGTGGATTCCAAGGGCAACCACATCACCATCGGCGGCACCCGGGACGGCTGCGACGCCGCGCGCCGCGTGCTGGAAACGCTCTACGCCCACGCCGTCAAGGGCCAAGATGTCGATCAGGGCGAGGTCGAAGGCGCCATCCGCGCCGTGATCGCGCAAGGCTCGCTGTTCGAGTTCGACGCCAAATCGGCGAAGTCCAGCTTTGACAGCATCAATTTGCGCAAGCGCCCGGTGCGCGCCCGCACCGCCGCGCAAGACTCCTACATCCGCGCGCTGAAGCGCCATGAGCTCGTGTTCGGCATCGGCCCCGCCGGCACCGGCAAGACCTGGCTCGCGGTCGCGCACGCTGCGCAATTGTTCGAGCGCAAGGAAGTCGACAAGATCATCCTGTCGCGTCCGGCGGTGGAAGCCGGCGAGCGGCTCGGCTTCCTGCCCGGCGATCTCCGCGAGAAGGTCGATCCCTATCTGCGCCCGATCTACGACGCGCTCTATGATCTGATGGACGCGCGCATCGTCGAGCGGGCGCTGCAGACCGGCGAGATCGAGATCGCGCCGCTCGCCTTCATGCGCGGCCGCACACTGACCAACGCCGCCATCATCCTCGACGAAGCCCAGAACACCACATCGATGCAGATGAAGATGTTCCTGACGCGTTTGGGCGAGAACAGCCGCATGATCGTTACGGGCGATCCCTCGCAGATCGATTTGCCGAACGGCCAGACCTCGGGTCTCGCCGAGGCGACGCGTCTATTGGATGGCGTCGAAGGCATTGCGCAAGTTCATTTCAAAGCCGAGGACGTGATCCGCCACGAGCTCGTGGCACGAATCGTCGCCGCCTATGAAGGGGCGCCGCAGCGGCCGCCCGCCGCCAACAAATCCTGACGAGACAACAGCGGGACCACACAGGCGCTGACAGAGCGCCCGATCGTTCCGAACAAAGCCATGTCACATCCCAACCTTCCCATCACCGAGGTCCTTGTCGTTGCCGATTGCTGGCGAGGCGAGCCTGACGCCGAGGCCGTGATCCAGCGCGCCGTTGCAGCCGCCGCCGAATCCGTCGACGAGGACGTCGCGGATGCGGAAGTGGCCGTGATGCTGACCGATGATGCCGGCATCCGCACCCTCAACAGCAACTGGCGCGGCATGGACAAGCCGACCAACGTGCTGTCGTTTCCCGCGCTGCAGCCCGAAGGCGAGTGGAAGGTGGGCGACGCGCCGCGCATGCTCGGCGACATCGCAATCGCCTTTGAAACCATGCGGCGCGAGGCGGACGAGGAACACAAGCCGTTCGATCATCATTTGAGCCATCTTGCAGTGCATGGTTTCCTGCACCTGATCGGTTACGATCACGAGAACGACGGCGACGCGGAAGAAATGGAAGCACTCGAAACCGAGATCCTGGCTCATCTCGGCATCCCCGATCCCTACGCAGACCGCGCGGGGACGCACTGAGATGCCGGACTCGGAGCCTATTCACGACAATCCGCGCAACACGGCCAATCTGCCTGTTGTGGTGACGCCGGGTGAGGTCATGCGCCCGACCGCGGAAGGCTGGCTGCTGCGTGCCATCCGCACGCTGTTCGGCTGGAAGGCCGGATCGGTACGCGACGATCTCCAGGTCGTGCTCAATGCGACGACGCCCGACGACACCGGCTTCTCCGCAGTCGAGCGCACCATGCTGCGCAACATCCTCGGCCTGCACGAGCGCCGCATCGCCGACGTCATGGTGCATCGCGCCGACATCATCGCGGTGAGGCGCGACATTCCGCTCGGCGAGTTGATGGACCGTTTCGAGCGCGCCGGCCATTCGCGCCTCGTGGTCTACAACGAGACGCTCGACGATCCCGTCGGCATCGTCCACATCCGCGATCTGCTCGCCTTCATGACCGCGCGGGCGCGGGTGTCGGAAGCCACCAAGACCAAGCGCAAGAAGCCGCTGCCGGCCGGGCTCGATTTGAAGGCCGTGGACCTCGCGCTGCCATTGCAGGACGCACGCATCATCCGCAAACTGCTCTATGTGCCGCCGTCGATGCGCGCGATCGACCTGCTGGCGCAGATGCAGGCGACGCGCATCCACCTGGCCCTCGTCGTCGACGAATATGGCGGCAGCGACGGACTCGTGTCACTCGAGGACATCGTCGAGCAGATCGTCGGCGAGATCGACGACGAGCATGACAGCGACGAGCCGCCGTCGATCGTGCGGCTGCCCGACAACGCCTTCATCGCCGACGCCCGCGCCAGCCTCGACGATGTGCGCAACGTCATCGGCGCGGACTTCGTCACCGGCGAGGCCGGCGAGGAAGTGGAGACGCTGGGCGGCTATCTCGTCAGCTTCGTCGGACGCCTACCGGTGCGCGGCGAGGTGATCTCCGGTCCCGGCAATTACGAGGTCGAGGTGCTCGATGCCGATCCGCGCCGCGTCAAGCGGCTGCGCATCTCGACCCGGAAGGAACGCCCGCCCCCGCGCACCCAGCGCGAGCGAAGCCGCCGCGAGGCCGCACCCGACAGCGGCCAGCCGCCCGCCGGCGACACGCCGACCACGCCGCCTGCCGACGGGACCGGCCCGCAGTGACCGCGTTCCAGCGTTTCAAGCAGATTGCGCTTGCCATCATCCTGACCTGGGGATGGAAGCGCGCGCTCCTCGCGATGGCGTGCGGCGCGCTCTCGGTGCTGGCGCTCGCGCCGTTCAACTTCTTTCCGGTGCTGTTCATCACCTTTCCGGTGATGGTCTGGCTGATCGACGGCGCCGGCGCCGGACGCTATGGCGGCGTGCCTGCCGCGGCGCTGACCGGCTATTGGTTCGGGCTCGGCTATTTCGTCCCGGGCCTGTACTGGATCGGCATCGCCTTCTTCGTCGACGCCGACGTTTTCGCCTGGCTGACGCCGTTCGCCGTGCTGGGATTGCCGGCTTACCTCTCGATCTTCACCGCAATCGGCTTCGCGCTGGCCCGCCTGCTCTGGACCAAGGATGCCACCCGCATTCTCGCGCTCGCCGCAAGCCTCACGATCGGCGAATGGCTGCGCGGGCACACGCTCACGGGCTTTCCCTGGAATGCTTTCGGCTATGCGCTGTCGGAGCCGCTGGCGCTGGCGCAGACAGCCTCGCTGATCGGCCAATGGGGCATGACGTTCCTCACGGTCGCGATCTTCGCAAGCCCCGCAGTGCTGATCGACCGAACGCGCGACCGCAAGCCGGCATGGCGCGTGCCGGCTGCGGCGCTCGCGCTGCTGGTCGTCATGGGCATCTTCGGCGCGATCCGCATGTCGCTGCATCCGACCACGATGGTTGCAGGTGCCAAGCTGCGCCTGATGCAGCCGAACCTGCAGCAGGACCTGAAGTTCAACTACTCCGCCAAGGCGGAGGTGATGAAGAAATATTTGGCGCTGTCGGACCGCGCTTCCGGACCGCAAGCGACCGGCGTGAGCGCTGCCACCATCCTGATCTGGCCGGAATCGGCCTTTCCGTTCTTCCTGACGCGCGAAGCCGACGCGATGGCGCAAATCTCCGAGCTGCTGCCCAAGGGCACGGTGCTCATCACCGGCTCGGTCCGTGCGCCCGATCTGCCACCGGGCACACCGATCACGCGGGCCTACAATTCGATCTATGTGATCGACCACGACGGCAGCGTGCTCGCCGTCTACGACAAGTTGCACCTCGTTCCGTTCGGCGAATATCTTCCGTACCAGAACATCATGGAGAAGCTCGGCTTCGAACAACTGACGCGCATGCGCGGCGGCTTCATTCCCGGTACGGTGCGCCACGTGTTGCCGGTCCCGAGTGCACCGCCCGCGCTGCCGCTGATCTGCTACGAGGCCATCTTCCCCGGCGAAATCGGCACGCGCGACGAACGCCCGGGCTGGATGGTGAACCTCACCAATGACGGCTGGTTCGGCATTTCGACCGGTCCGTACCAGCATCTTGAGCAGGCGCGGATGCGCGCCATCGAGCTTGGACTACCGCTGGTCCGCTCGGCCAATACCGGCATCTCGGCCGTGATCGATCCGGTCGGACGCACGGTAGCCAGCCTCGGCCTCGGGATCGAAGGCATTTTGGATGCAAATCTGCCGACCGCAATCCCGCCCACCATTTATGCGAGAGTCGGTGACATTCCCGCAGCCATGCTCGTCGCACTGGCTGTGATTTTGGCGGTGCGGCGTCGGGTTGCCAAACGGCACCCCTGATTGCCCTCGCTAGCGATTTCCGGCAGGCAGCCGGGAATCCTTTGACAACCGTGGTCCCACGGTTGACAGACTGCACGCCGGCTCCCCATTCTGCACCGGCTGCAAAAGACAGCGGTGCATTGCTAAATTTCTCCGCAATGTTTCCCCAATCAGAGTGAAGTTTGACGTCGCTGTCACCTGAGGCAATCTTTCATTGCGCCGACGGTGGTGTTTGGAGGGCTGAGGAAATGTCGAAAGCGCCCAACCCTGTTGACAAATATGTCGGCAGTCGCGTGCGCATGCGCCGCATCATGTTGGGCATGAGTCAGGAAAAGCTCGGTGAAGCTTTGGGCCTGACTTTCCAGCAGATCCAGAAATACGAGAAGGGCACGAACCGGGTCGGCGCGAGCCGTATCCAGCAGATTGCAGAGATTCTGCAGGTGCCGGTGTCGTTCCTGTTCGAAGGCGGACCGAGCGGCGTAGCCGGCCCCGACGGCTTCGCCGAAGGCGCATCGCCCTCCTATGTCTCGGACTTCCTCGCGACATCGGAAGGGCTCGCCTTGACCAAGGCGTTCACCCGAATCACCGATTCGAAGCTGCGCCGTTCGATCGTCGATCTCGTCGAGCAGATCGCCGCCCGCGAAGGCCCGGACAAGCGCTGAGGCGCTTTTTCATTCCGATTTGAGACTGCGGCAAATCTGGCCTATGTCGTCATTTGCGGACCGCGCCTTGCGCTGCCTCCGCGCAAATGATGCGATTCGAGGGCACAGATACGTCCATGGCGAACTCCAATTCGTTCGATTCCCAAACTATCCTCGCTGGTATCCGCCGCTGGGTGGAAATCGAGACGCCGACGGAAGTGCCCGAACAGGTCAACAAGCTGACCTCGATGGTTGCCGACCATTATCGCGATCTGCCTGTGACGCTCGAGCGCGTCGCCGGTGTCGATGGCTGCGGTGACCATCTGGCGGTGCGTTCAACCTGGGGCCAGGACCGGCCCGGTATCCTGGTGCTCAGCCATCTCGATACCGTGCATCCCATGGGCTTCATCGCGCGGCTGCCATTCAAGGTCGACGGCGATAGCGCGTTCGGTCCTGGCATCTACGACATGAAGGGCGGTGCCTACATCGCCTATCACGCCTTTCGCGAGCTGTGCGCTGCACCTACACGGCCGCCGCTCGGCATCACCCATCTGTTCACATCAGACGAAGAGATCGGCAGCCCAACTTCGCGTGCGCTGATTGAGAACGAGGGGCGCAAGGCCAAATACGTGCTGGTAACGGAACCGGCGCGCGACGGCGGCAAGATTGTCACCGGACGCAAGGGCGTCGGGCGCTTCCAGGTGTTCATCAAGGGCGTGCCCGCACATGCCGGCTCGCGACCCGAAGACGGCCGCAGTGCCGTGCGCGAGCTCGCCAACGTCATCCAGACACTGGAAGGGATGACCGATCTGAAGCGCGGCGTCACCGTCAATGTCGGCGTGGTGCGCGGCGGCACGCGTCCCAACGTCACGCCGGAGGAAGCCTATGCCGAAGTCGATCTGCGCGTGCCCGCTATCGCCGACGCGGACGAGTTCGTCGGCAAAATCCTCGGACTGACGTCGAAGACCGACGGCGTGACCGTGACCGTCACCGGCGAGCTCAATCGCCCGCCCTACGAGAAGGGCAACGCCGGCGCCTCGCTCTACGAGCATGCCAGATCGCTCGCCACTGAGCTTGGTTTCGAGTTGATCGACACCCACACCGGTGGCGGCTCGGACGGCAATTTCACGGCGCCTTACACCGGCACGCTCGACGGGCTCGGCGTCGACGGCAAGGGCGCGCACACGCACTATGAGCAGCTCTACGTCTCCTCGCTCGAGCCGCGCGCGCGGCTGCTCTATCGGCTGTACCAGACGCTGCGATGAGCGAACGCAAATCAGATCCCGATCGCGCGGACGGCGAGCGCGCCTTCTTCGGACGGCGCAAGGGTCACAAGCTCAGGCAGCACCAAGCCGATCTCGTCGATCATCTTTTGCCGCATCTGTCGCTCGACATCACTGGCGAGAAGCCGGCGAACGCGAACGCGATCTTCGATCCCACGGCAGAGGATGTGCGGCTCGAGATCGGGTTCGGCGGCGGCGAGCATCTCGCCGCGGAAGCGCAGAACTTTCCGACGACCGGCTTCATCGGCTGCGAGCCTTACGTCAACGGCATGGCCAAGATCCTCGCGCAGATCGAAGCTGATAACATCGGCAACATCCGCCTGTTCGCGGGCGATGCCGCCGAGCTGCTGGCATGGCTGCCTGATGCCTCGCTGTCGCGGATTGATCTGATCCATCCCGATCCCTGGCCGAAGCGACGGCACTGGAAGCGGCGCTTCGTGCAGGACAGGACGATCGCTGCGATGGCGCGCGTGCTGAAGAGCGGCGGTGAATTCCGCTTCGTCTGCGATATCGACGATTACTGCGCCTGGACGCTGTCGCATCTGTCGCGCGCGCCGGATTTTCAATGGCTCGCGGAGCGCGCCGATGATTTCCGCCAGCCCTGGGCCGGCTACACCATGACGCGCTATGGACGAAAAGCCGCGCGCGAGGGACGCAAGGCGGCGTATTTGCGATTTAGACGGAGCGGTTAGCCGTCATTGCGAGGAGCTAGCGACAAAATTGCGAAGCAATTTTGCGCTGAAGCGACGAAGCAATCCAGACTGCTTGCTCGGAGAGATTCCTGGATTGCTTCGCTGCGCTCGCAATGACGAAGTGCGAAGCTAGATCGTCTGCCGGTTGCGCCAGAAATTCACGACGCGCTCGGCGGTCGATGGCATCAGGCGGGTGAAATTCATCCGCGCCTGCTCGAGATCGACATCGGCAGGCGCGCGTTGCGGCCCGTACCACATCAGGATCAGCGCACGCACCGTGGGCCAGCCGAGATTCAGGACGCGGCCGATGACCAGGATCGGATCATAGCGATCGCCCGAGATCAGGCGATCGAGCACCGAGAGCCTGACACCAGCCATCGCCGAGAGGGTCGCGACCGATTCCTCGTATTTGTGCGCCTTGGCGAAACCGAGCAGCGCGCTCTCGCCGAGATGACCGCCGCGATGCAGGCCAAGCACCGTGCGCTGCGCGGCGGAGAAATCGCGCCGCGGCCCCGGCGGCAGCGCGGCTTCCTCGATCGCGGCCATCGCACGCTTGATCTCGACCTGCCGTTCCGGATTGACCACGGTGGAAAGACGACGCCTGATGACGTCGAGCGTGCCGTCCAGAAGCTCCTTGAGGTGCTCGCCCGAGAGATCCGCGCGCTGGCCGATCTTGAGCGTCAGCACGCCGTCCTGGCTCGCGCGCTTGATCAGCTCCGAATAGCCGCCCGGCGAGAAATGCGCGCCGGCATTGCCGGCGGCGCGGCGCACCACGTCGCGGTCGCCGCGCTCGACCAGCACGTCGGTGACCTCGGTCGACAAAGTCGGCCGCTCCGTCATCGCCAGCAGATGGCCCTGGCCTTTCAGCCTGGCGATTTCGACAAGCGCGGCTTCATCGAGCACGGGCGAACGGCGCAGTACCGGGGCCGCCACCATGATCTCGTTTTCACGCGCAAGCTGGCTCACTAGATGACGCGGCGCATTGTCCAGCCGCGAGAAGCGCTCGGCGAGATCGATCCGCGCGGCAAGCTCGGCATGCGGGACGAGATCAATCAGGAGATTGTCGAAGAGATCGACGAGTTCAGGACGAAATTTCGAGGGGTCTTGAAAGAACAATGCGGCGATGGCGCTCGCGATCTCGCCGCGACGGCGGGGATCACCGCGTTTGACGATATCGTCCAGTCCTGGGATGAGCGACGTGGCAACGGTCATGAAAGGTAACTCGGATCTGGCACGCCGTGGGCGCGCCGTAGCTCAAGCCGCTCCACAATCAGGGAATTTAGGCCTGCTTCGTGAAGGAAGCGTTGCTCCCGGGGGCGCCTGTCGGCACTCCCGGGGCGCCGCCGAAAGGCGCAAAAAGCCCGCGCGGCCCTGCGATGGGCCTTGTCCGGGCTGGCGGAAAGGGCTATATCAGCGCCAATTCATCTTCTCATACGATCCGCGTAGTGAGAGTGGGCCCGAAAGGACCCGCTCTTTTTTATTACCTGAACGCGGCTCGGCGGAAGAATGCGGCCCGACGCAGTCGGGAAAGTTTCGAAGCGGGCTTTGACCTCTTAGCCAAGCGTTAACCATCGAGCGCCTTGACCCCTGATATGACCGGACCGACCACTGGTTCCACCGATGCCGAGTTGCTGGCCGAGCCGAGGCTCGTCGTCGAGCCGGGCGTCGCGGCACGGGTGTCTGCGGTCGCAGGGCCGGTGCTCGAGGGCATGGGCTATCGCCTGGTGCGGATCCGCATTTCCGGCGAGGCCGGTTGCACCGTGCAGATCATGGCCGAGCGGCCTGATGGCTCGATGCAGCTCGAGGATTGCGAGGCGATCTCGCGGGCGCTGTCGCCCGTGCTCGATGTCGCCGATCCCATCGACCGCGCCTATCGGCTGGAAATCTCCTCGCCGGGGATCGACCGTCCGCTGGTGCGCCGCTCCGATTTCGAACGCTATTCCGGCCATCTGGTGAAGGTCGAGATGGCCGTCGCTCATGAGGGTCGGAAGCGGTTCCGCGGCACGCTTGGAGCCGTCGAGGGCGATCGCGTGCATCTGCATCGTGACGACGCCAAGGCGAGCGACGATGCCGACGTGCTGCTGACGATGGAAGACATCGGCGAGGCCCGGCTGGTGCTGACCGATGAGCTGATCGCGGAATCCATGCGCCGCGGCAAGGCCGAGGAGCGCCAGATGCGCCGCGATCTCGGCATCGAGCCGCCTAAGGCGCCGCACGCCGAGATCAGCGCCAAGACCACCAAGAACACCAAGCCGCAAAAGAAGCCGGCCCCGACCAATACGAAGAAACATCGC
Organism: uncultured Bradyrhizobium sp.; assembly: GCF_936928535.1. Classification (GTDB taxonomy): domain Bacteria; phylum Pseudomonadota; class Alphaproteobacteria; order Rhizobiales; family Xanthobacteraceae; genus Bradyrhizobium. The sequence continues at coordinate 19,763 of NZ_CAKZHY010000014.1, forward strand.
CTTGCTGCCGAACGCGCGCGGCGCGGCGAGATCGAGCCTGACGAAGGAGACTAGCCATGGCAGTCAGCGCCAATCGACTTGAATTGCTCCAGATCGCCGACGCCGTCGCCCGCGAGAAATCGATCGATCGCGGCATCGTCATCGCGGCGATGGAAGATGCCATCGCCAAGGCCGCGCGCGCCCGTTACGGCAGCGAAACTGACGTTCACGCCGAGATCGACCCGAAGAAGGGCGAGCTGCGGCTGTCGCGCCACATGCTGGTGGTCGACAAGGTCGAAAACCATTCCAACCAGATTTCGCTGATCGACGCACAGCGCGCCAATCCGGGCGCCCAGGTCGGCGACACCATCGCAGACACGCTGCCGCCGCTCGAATATGGCCGCATCGCCGCGCAGTCAGCCAAGCAGGTGATCGTGCAGAAGGTGCGCGAGGCCGAGCGCGACCGGCAATATCAGGAATTCAAGGACCGCATCGGCGACATCGTCAACGGCGTCGTCAAGCGCGTCGAATATGGCAGCGTGATCGTCGATCTCGGCCGCGGTGAAGCGATCATCCGCCGCGACGAGATGCTGCCGCGCGAAGTGTTCCGCAACGGCGACCGCGTCCGCGCCTACATCTTCGACGTCCGCCGTGAGACGAGGGGCCCGCAGATATTCTTGTCCCGGACCCATCCGCAGTTCATGGCGAAGCTGTTCGCGCAGGAAGTGCCGGAAATTTACGACGGCATCGTCGAGATCAAGGCGGTCGCCCGCGATCCGGGCTCGCGCGCCAAAATCGGCGTGATTTCCCGCGATTCCTCGGTCGATCCGGTCGGCGCCTGCGTCGGTATGCGCGGCTCGCGCGTGCAGGCCGTGGTGAACGAGCTGCAGGGCGAGAAGATCGACATCATTCCATGGTCGCCCGATATCGCGACCTTCGTGGTCAACGCGCTGGCGCCAGCCGAAGTCTCCAAGGTCGTCATCGACGAAGACCGCGAGCGCATCGAGGTCGTGGTGCCCGACACCAATAACCAGCTCTCGCTGGCGATCGGCCGCCGTGGCCAGAACGTGCGCCTTGCCTCGCAGCTCACCGGCTGGGACATCGACATCCTGACCGAGCAGGAGGAATCCGAGCGCCGCCAGGCCGACTTCGAGAACTCCACGCGTGTCTTCATGGAATCGCTCAACGTCGACGAGGTTGTCGGCCAGCTGCTGGCGTCGGAAGGCTTCACCTCGGTCGAGGAACTCGCGATGGTGGACCTCAAGGAACTCGCCGGCATCGAGGGTTTCGACGAGGAGACCGCGCAGGAGCTGCAGAGCCGCGCCCGCGAATATCTCGATCAGCAGGAAGCCGAGATCGAGGCCCGCCGCAAGGAACTCGGCGTCGAGGACGCCGTGAAGGACGTGCCCGGCGTGACCTCGAAGATGCTGGTGAAGTTCGGCGAGAACGACATCAAGACGGTCGAGGACCTCGCCGGCTGCGCCACCGACGATCTGGTCGGCTGGACCGAGCGCAAGGAAGGCGGCGAGCAGACCAAGTTCGCCGGCGCGCTCGACGGCCTCGGCGTCTCCCGCGACGATGCCGAAGCCATGATCATGCAGGCCCGCGTCAAGGCCGGCTGGGTCACCGAGGCCGATCTTGCCAAGCCGGCCGAAGAGGCTGACGCGGCCGAAGATCAGCCGGCTTAAAGGCGCAGGAGGATGTCGCCCGGATGCTTGCCAGCACTGACAACGAACTTGACCATGGACCGCGGGCCGAAAGGTCCGCGACCATGCGCATGTGCGCGGTCAGCCGCGAGGTCCGGCCGATCGACGAGCTGATCCGCTTCGTCGTATCGCCGGGTGGCGATATAGTTCCTGATCTCAAACGCAAGCTGCCCGGACGCGGCATGTGGGTGACCGCCTCGCGCCAGGTGGTTGCGGAAGCCGTGCGGCGTCACCAATTTAGCAAAGCCTTCAAGCGCGAGCTGCGCACTCCCCAGACGCTTCCCGCCGACATCGAGGCGCTCCTGGTCCGGAGCGTGACGGAAGCCCTTGGGATTGCCGCCAAGGCGGGCCAGATCGTTGCCGGCTTCGGCAAGGTCGAAAGCGCCCTCAGGGAGGGCACGGTCGAGGTCCTGATCCACGCCAGCGACGGGGCCGCGGACGGAATCCGCAAATTGGACATGCTGGCACGGCAAAATGCCGGAAATCGCGGTGCCAAGCCGCAGATTCCCGTCATCACCGCCCTGAAATCGATAGAATTGGATTTGGCACTTACCCGGTCAAATGTGATACATGCTGCCCTGCTCGCGGGCCCGGCGAGCAAGTCATTCCTGTCACGTAGCCAGATGCTGGTCCGATACCGGATGGCGGACGCTGACAAGACTGCCGAAAAGCCCGGCCAGGATTTCTGAGAGACACGACGACCCGATAGGACGGTGCGGCAACGCACTACACTGAATAAATCAGGATTAGGACTGCTGAATGGTTGATACCAAGACCCCTGACGACAAGAAGCTGAGCGTTCCGAGCAAGACGCTATCGCTCAAGCCGCGCGTCGAAACGGGCACTGTCCGCCAGAGCTTCAGCCATGGCCGCAGCAAGCAGGTCGTGGTCGAGAAGCGCGGCAAGCGCCGCATCGACGGCAGCCCCGAACCGCAGGCTCCCACTGTCGTCGCAAAGCCGGCGCCGGCCGCGCCTGCGCCCACCCCGTCGCGCCCGACTCCGCCGCGCAATGCCGGCTCCGGCGTGGTGTTGCGTACGCTGACCGAGGACGAACGCTCCGCCCGCGCCAGCGCGCTGGCTGACGCCAAGGTGCGCGAAGTCGAAGAACGCCGCGTGGCCGAGGAAGAGGCCCAGCGCCGCGCTGTTCGCGAAGCCGCCGAA
>NZ_CAKZHY010000015.1 GCF_936928535.1 uncultured Bradyrhizobium sp.
GCACCTGAGAATCTCGAGATTCCGGGTTCGGCTCTTCGAGCCGCCCCGGAATGACGGTCTCTGTGACTTAAGGAAGCAATGACCGATCCCGGCGAACAGTTTTACCCCGAGGGCGTGCATTGGGACGACAGCATCGTCCAGGGTACGCTGCCTGACCTGCTCTCGACGGCTGCAGCGACCTACGGCGCGCGCACCGCGCTCGAGTTTCGCGACCGTCCGATCACCTATGCCGAGCTCGCAGCGCAAGCCGAGCGTGCGGCGGCTGCGTTCCTGCGCGCGGGCTTCGGCAAGAATACTTCTGTCGCGCTGTTCCTCGGCAATACGCCTGATCATCCCGTCAATTTCTTCGGCGCGCTGAAGGCAGGCGCCCGCGTTGCGCATCTGTCGCCGCTCGACGGCGAGATCGCGCTGACGCACAAGGTCTCCGATTCCGGCTCGCGTCTGCTGGTTACCTCGAACCTCCAGGCTTTGTTGCCAACCGCGCTGAAATTTCTGGAGAAGGGACTGATCGACCGCCTCGTCGTCTGCGAAGACGACAGCTGGGGCAAGATCAGCACGCCGCAGGCGGCCATTCCCGATGATCCCCGCATCATCACCTTCAAGGCCTTCGTCGAGGGCGCGCCGATGCCGGCACAGTGGCCGGCGGTTGCCGTCGATGACGTCGCGCTGCTGCAATATACCGGCGGCACCACCGGCCTGCCGAAGGGCGCCATGCTCACGCATGGCAATCTCACCTCGGCGGTCTCGATCTACGACGTCTGGGGCAAGCCGGCCCGCGCCGCGCGCGGTGATGTCGTCGAGCGCGTGATCTGCGTGCTGCCGCTGTTCCACATCTATGCGCTGACCGTGGTGCTGCTGTCCTCGCTCCGCCGCGGCAATCTCATCTCGCTGCACCAGCGCTTCGACGTCGAAGCCGTGATGCGCGACATCGAGGTCAAGCGCGCGACCTATTTCCCCGGTGTGCCGACGATGTGGATCGCGATCGCCGCGCTCCCTGATCTGGACAAGCGCGACTTCTCCTCGCTCACCGCGATCGGCTCCGGCGGCGCGCCGCTGCCGGTCGAGGTCGCGAGATTCTTCGAGAGCAAGGTCGGCAAGAAGCTGCGCAGCGGCTGGGGCATGACCGAGACGTGCTCGCCAGGCACCGGCCATCCGCCTGTCGGCCCCGACAAGCCCGGCTCGATCGGCCTGATGCTGCCCGGCATCGAGCTCGACGTCGTCTCGCTTGAAGATCCCGGCAAAGTGCTGCCGCCCGGCGAAGTCGGCGAGATCCGCATCAAGGGTCCGAATGTCACCAGGGGCTACTGGAACAAGCCGGCCGGATCTGCGGAGGCCTTCATCGACGGTCGCTTCCTCACCGGCGACATCGGCTATGTCGACACCGACGGCTATTTCTTCCTGGTGGACCGCAAGAAGGACATGATCATATCAGGTGGGTTCAACGTCTATCCGCAGATGATCGAGCAGGCGATCTACACCGTTCCAGGCGTGCACGAGGTGATCGTGCTCGGCATTCCCGATCAATATCGGGGCGAAGCCGCAAAAGCCTTCATCAAGCTCAGGCCGGAAGCAAAGCCGTTCTCGCTCGACGAACTGCGCGCCCAGCTCGCGGGAAAGATCGGCAAGCACGAGATGCCGGCGGCGGTCGAGTTCGTCGACGATCTGCCGCGCACGCCGGTCGGAAAGCTGTCGCGCCACGAATTGCGCCAGCAACAGAAACCATCAACGCAAACAGGAGGTCGCTCTTGACCGACGCCGTCATCGTTTCCACCGCCCGTACGCCGATCGGCAAGGCCTATCGCGGCATGCTCAACGCCACCGAGGGCGCGACCCTTCTGGGTCATGCGATCGGCGAAGCCGTTGCGCGCGCCAAGGTCGATCCGAAGGAGATCGAGGACGTCGTGATGGGCGCCGCGCTCCAGCAGGGCGCGACCGGCGGCAACATCGCGCGCAAGGCGCTGCTCCGTGCCGGTCTTCCAGTGACCGTCGCCGGCACCACCATCGACCGTCAATGCGCCTCGGGCCTGCAGGCGATCGCGCTGGCTGCGCGCTCGGTGATCTTCGACGGCGTCGAGGTCGCGGTCGGCGGCGGCGGCGAGTCGATCTCGCTGGTGCAGAACGACAAGATGAACGGCTTCCACGCCCAGGATCCGGCGCTGCTCAAGATCAAGGGCGAGGTCTACATGCCCATGATCGACACCGCCGAAATCGTCGCCAAGCGCTACGGCATCTCGCGCGAACGCCAGGACGAATATTCGCTGGAGAGCCAGCGCCGCACCGCGGCGGCCCAGCAGGGCGGCAAGTTCAAGGACGAGCTCGCGCCGATCACGACGCAGATGGCTGTCACCGACAAGGCGACCGGCACTGTCTCGATGAAGGACGTGACGCTGTCGCAGGATGAAGGTCCGCGTCCCGAGACCACGCTCGAAGGTCTCGCCGGCCTCAAGCCCGTGCGCGGCGACGGTTTCTCCGTCACCGCCGGCAATGCCAGCCAGCTCTCCGATGGCGCCAGCGCGTCCGTTATCATGAGCGACAAGGAAGCCGCCAAGCGCGGCCTCAATCCGCTCGGCATCTTCCGCGGCTTCGTCTCCGCCGGCTGCGAGCCTGACGAGATGGGCATCGGTCCGGTGTTCGCCGTGCCGCGCCTGCTCAAGCGTCATGGCCTCAAGGTCGACGACATCGGCCTCTGGGAACTGAACGAAGCCTTCGCGGTGCAGGTGCTGTATTGCCGCGACAAGCTCGGCATCGACCCCGAGAAGATCAACGTCGATGGCGGCGCGATCGCGGTCGGCCATCCCTACGGCATGTCGGGTGCGCGCCTGACCGGCCACGCGCTGATCGAAGGCCGCCGCCGCAAGGCGAAGTACGCGGTCGTCACCATGTGCGTCGGCGGCGGCATGGGTGCAGCGGGCTTGTTCGAGGTGTTGCAGTAGTTCGCCGTCGTTCCGGGGCATTCGCGTCAGCGAATGAACCCGGAACCTCGAGCCACAAGCTTCTGGATTCCGGGTTCGCGCTTCGCGCGCCCCGGAATGACGAATAGGGAATAACGTTTCACAGGAGGATCCGATGGATCTCGCATTCACGAAAGAAGAGCAGGCGTTTCGCGAGGAAGTGCGGTCATTCTTCCGCGACAACGTGCCGCCGGATACGCGGCGCAAGCTGGTTGAGGGCCGTCATCTCACGAAGGACGAGATGGTGACGTGGTGGCGCATCCTCAACAAGAAGTGCTGGGGCGTCAGCCATTGGCCCAAGCAGTATGGCGGCACCGGGTGGACCTCCGTGCAGCACTACATCTTCAATGAGGAGCTGCAGTCCTATCCGGCGCCGCAGCCGCTCGCCTTCGGCGTCAGCATGGTCGGCCCCGTGATCTACACCTTCGGCAACGAAGCGCAGAAGAAGCAGTACCTGCCGCGCATCGCCAATGTCGACGATTGGTGGTGCCAGGGCTTCTCCGAGCCGGGCTCCGGTTCGGACCTCGCCTCGCTCAAGACCAAGGCCGAGCGCAAGGGCGACAAGTGGATCATCAACGGCCAGAAGACCTGGACCACGCTGGCCCAGCATGCCGACATGATCTTCTGCCTCTGCCGCACCGACAACAATGCCAAGAAGCAGATGGGCATCTCCTTCATCGTGTTCCCGATGAAGTCGAAGGGCGTCACCGTGCGTCCGATCCAGACCATCGACGGCGGCCATGAGGTCAACGAGGTGTTCTTCGACGACGTCGAAGTGCCCATCGAGAACCTGATCGGCGAGGAGAACAAGGGCTGGGATTACGCCAAATTCCTGCTCGGCAATGAGCGCACGGGCATCGCCCGCGTCGGCGTTTCCAAGGAGCGGCTGCGCCGCATCCGCGATCTCGCCGGCAAGGTTGAAGCCGGCGGCAAGCCGATCATCCAGGACGCCGCCTTCCGCGAGAAGCTCGCGGCCTGCGAGATCGAGCTGAAGGCGCTCGAGCTGACCCAGCTCCGCGTCGTCGCCGACGAAGGCAAGCACGGCAAGGGCAAGCCCAATCCGGCCTCCTCGGTGCTGAAGATCAAGGGCTCCGAGATCCAGCAGACCACCACCGAGCTGCTCATGGAAGTGATCGGCCCGTTCGCGGCTCCTTACGACGTGCACGGCGACGACGGCTCCAACGAAGCCATGGACTGGACCGCCCAGATCGCGCCGAGCTACTTCAACAACCGCAAGGTCTCGATCTACGGCGGCTCCAACGAGATCCAGCGCAACATCATCGCCAAGGCGGTGCTGGGGCTCTGATTTTCTCCTCCCTCTCCTCGCACTTCGCGGGGAGAGGGCAGGGGTGAGGGGTTCTCTCCGCGCGACTTTTGTGACTTGAGGAAAAAGAGATGGATTTTGATTTGACCGAGGAGCAGCGGCTCCTGAAGGACAGCATCGACGGCCTGCTGACCGATTCCTACGATTTCGAGAGCCGCAAGAAGTACATGACGGAGAAGGGCGGCTGGAGCAAAGCCGTCTGGGGCAAGCTCGCCGAGCAGGGCCTGCTTGGCCTGCCCTTCAGCGAGGCCGATGGCGGCTTTGGCGGCGGCGGCGTCGAGACCATGATCGTGATGGAAGCGCTCGGCAAGGCGCTGGTGCTCGAGCCGTATCTGGCAACGGTGGTGATCGGCGGCGGCTTCCTGCGCCATGCCGGCACCGACGCGCAGAAGGCCGCGCATGTGCCTGGCATCGTCGACGGCAGCAAGACGCTCGCCTTCGCCCAGCTCGAGAAGAACTCGCGCTACGATCTGTTCGACGTCGCGACGACGGCGAAGAAGAAGGGCGACGGCTGGGTGATCGACGGCGAGAAATTCGTCGTGCTCAACGGCGAGAACGCCGACACGCTTGTCGTCACCGCGCGCACCAAGGGTGGTCGCCGCGATACCACCGGCATCGGCGTGTTCCTGGTTCCGGCGGATGCCAAGGGCATCACCAAGAAGTCGTACCCGACCCAGGACGGCCTGCACGCCGCCGACATCACCTTCACGGGTGTCGAGGTTGGCGCGGATGCGGCGATCGGAAATCCGGAAGACAGCCTCGCACTGATCGAGCGCGTCGTGGACGAAGCCCGCGTCGCGCTCTGCGCCGAGGCGGTCGGCCTGATGGATGAGTCGCTCAAGACCACGGTCGAGTACATCAAGACGCGAAAACAGTTCGGCGTCGCGATCGGCTCGTTCCAGTCGCTGCAGCACCGCGCCTCCGACATGTTCGTCGCGGCCGAGCAAGCCCGCTCGATGTCGATGTTTGCGACCATGGCTGGTGATTTCGAGAACGCCAGGGAGCGCAGCAACGCCATCGCCGCGGCCAAGGCGCAGATCGGCAAGTCGCTGAAGTTCGTCGGCCAGCAGTCGATCCAGCTCCACGGCGGCATCGGCATGACCATGGAGGCGAAGATCGGCCACTATTTCAAGCGCCTGACCATGATCGAGAACACGTTCGGCGACACCGATTACCACCAGCGCCGTGTCGCGGATTCGGGCGGGTTGATCTGACGCCTTGGCGTCATTCCGGGGCGCGCGCAGCGCGAACCCGGAATCTCGCGCCTCAACCTCTGGATTCCGGGCTCACGCGCGAAGCGCGTGCCCCGGAATGACGGCCTACAGGGAGCAACAACAATGAAAAACACCCCGTTCGATCTCACCGGCAAGGTCGCCGTCGTCACCGGCTCCAGCCGCGGCATCGGCCGTTCCTCCGCCGAGTTGCTGGCAAAACTCGGCGCCAAGGTGGTGGTCTCCTCCCGCAAGGCTGATGCCTGCAAGGAAGTCGCCGATGGCATCAATGCCTCAGGTGGCGACGCCACCGTCATCCCCTGCAACATCGCGCGCAAGGCCGAAGTCGAGGCGCTGATCTCGGGCGCCACCAAGCACTACGGCAAGATCGACATCCTGGTCTGCAACGCCGCCGTGAATCCGTATTATGGCCCGCTGCTCGACATCACGGATGAGGCCTTCGACAAGATCATGGGCTCGAACGTCAAGAGCAACATCTGGCTCTCCGCGCTGGCGATCCCGCAAATGGCCGAGCGCGGCAATGGCTCGGTCGTCATCATCTCCTCGATCGGTGGCTTGCGCGGCTCGACCGTGATCGGCGCCTACGGCATCTCGAAGGCCGCGGATTTCGCACTGTGCCGTTCGCTCGCCGGCGAATGGGGCCCGAAAGGCGTCCGCGTCAACTGCATCGCGCCCGGCCTCGTGAAAACCGATTTCGCCCGCGCGCTGTGGGAAGACGAAGCCAACCTCAAGCGCCGCACCGCCACCACCCCGCTCCGCCGCATCGGCGAGCCCGACGAAATCGCCGGCGCGGTGGCCTATCTCGCCTCGGACGCATCGAGCTTCATGACCGGCCAGACGATCGTGATCGACGGCGGCGTGACCACCGCGGCGGTGTAAGTTTTCTTCCCCTCTCCCCTTGTGGGAGAGGGTGGCCCGCCGCGGAGCGGCGAGACGGGTGAGGGGTATGACTCCACGAGCGCTCCTCTCGCGTTTATTCTTCGCGGACAGAAGGGCGGTTTGCTTCCCGCATCACACCTTGACCTTCGGCCTCCAATCCGCTCCCTTTGGCGCGACACAATGACCCCTCCCGGGGCACGAGCAGAGAAAACGCCAAGGTAGCCTCCCATGTCTTTCGTCCTCGCCATCGACCAGGGCACCACCTCCTCGCGCGCGATCGTGTTTCGCGGCGATATTTCCATCGCAGCGAAGGCGCAGCAGGAGTTTCCGCAGCATTTTCCGGCTTCCGGCTGGGTCGAGCACGAGCCGGAGGACATCTGGACCTCAACCGTGATGGTCTGCCGCGAGGCGATCGAGCAGGCCGGGATCGGCGCAAAGGACATCGCGGCGATCGGCATCACCAACCAGCGCGAGACCACCGTGGTGTGGGACCGCGCTACGGGCCAGGCCGTGCACCGCGCCATCGTCTGGCAGGACCGCCGCACCGCCGACATCTGCGCCAAGCTGAAGGCCGACGGCCGCGAGCCGTTGATCTCGCAGAAAACCGGCCTGATCATCGACCCCTATTTCTCCGGCACCAAGGTCGCCTGGATCCTCGACCACGTGCCCGGCGCGCGCGCCCGCGCCGCGCGCGGCGAGCTGATGTTCGGCACTGTCGATTGCTACCTGCTCTGGCGCCTCACCGGCGGCAAGGTGCACGCCACCGACGCCACCAACGCCTCGCGCACGCTGCTGTTCAACATCCATACCGGCCAGTGGGACGACGAGCTGCTCGAGATCATCGGCGTGCCGCGCTCGATGCTGCCGGAGGTGAAGGATTCCTCCGCGCGCTTCGGCGAGACCACGCCGGATTTGTTCGGCGGTGGGATTGCGATCTCAGGCATCGCCGGCGACCAGCAGGCCGCGACCATCGGCCAGGCCTGCTTCCGCCCGGGCATGATGAAGTCGACCTACGGCACCGGCTGCTTTGCGCTGCTCAACACCGGCACGACGCCTGTCGCCTCCAAGAACAAGCTGCTCACCACCATCGCCTATCAGCTCGACGGCAAACGCACCTACGCGCTGGAAGGCTCGATCTTCGTCGCAGGCTCGGCGGTGCAATGGCTGCGCGACGGTCTCGGCATCATCAAGCATGCCGCGGAAACCGGGCCTCTCGCCGATCAGTCGGATTCCATGCAGAGCGTCTATCTCGTCCCGGCCTTCGTCGGCATGGGCGCGCCCTACTGGAATCCGCGCGTCCGCGGCGCGCTGTTCGGCCTCACCCGCAACACCGGACCTGCCGAGCTCGCGCATGCCGCGCTGGAAAGCGTCTGCTACCAGACGTTCGACCTTTGGGCCGCGATGCGCGCCGATTGGCCGAGCTCGGAAGTGGCGAGCGTGGTGCTCCGCGTCGATGGCGGCATGACCGCCTCCGACTGGACCATGCAGCGCCTCGCCGATTTGCTCGACGCGCCGGTCGATCGCCCTGTGATCCAGGAGACCACCGCGCTGGGCGCCGCCTATCTCGCCGGCCTCAATGCCGGCGTCTATCCCGAGCCGACCAAATTCGCCGACAATTGGCGGCTCGAGCACCGCTTCAAGCCGAACATGAGCGATGCCACCCGCGAACGAAAGCTCGCCGGCTGGGCGCGCGCGGTGAAGGGCGTGCTCGCGAGCGACGAGGGCGAATAGGGGGGCTTTCTCCACCGACGATGGCGGAAGCGATCACGCTGACGCCGCGGTGAGTGTGTGGAGCACAGCGCATCCGCAAGCAACAGTGTCGTCCCGGCGAAGGCCGGGACCCATACGCCGCAGCCGAATTTATGAACGGCACTCGTCGTTCCAACGTAGCAAAACAACGAACACTCGTGGTTATGGGTCCCGGCCCCCCGCGCGCAATTGCGCGCTAGGCCGGGACGACACCTTTTATATGACCGCGGCGGCCGTCGCTCCCTCACTCACATCGTCTTCAAAAACTCCACCAGCGCCCGCCGTTCCTCTGGCGTCAACAGGCGGCCGATCACGCCGTCCTTGCCATTGTTGAACTCGTGCCCGGTATTGGTATTGCCTCGGATCCGTGTATCGAGCTCGAATCCGCCTTCCAATTTGTCAGTGCGATATCCTGCGTTATCAGGGTCATATTCGCGGTTGCCGAGGTAGAATTTCATCGGCCGCTCGCTGACTGGCGACAGCAGGGCATAGAGGTTCGGCACCGAGCCGTTGTGCAGGTAAGGCGGTGTTGCCCAGATGCCGTTGAGGGGACGCGCCTTGTAGGCCAATGGCGCCTGGATGCCGTTCTCGCGGTATCCGTTCAGCTCCTCGCGCTTCTCCGGCGTCACCGGAGGTGTCTGGCTGTCATACCAGTGCTTGATGGTCTTTTCGGTGACCTCGCCGAGCGCCGGGCCGAAATTGTCGGAGGCAATACCAAGCTCCCTGGGAACGGTGACCTTGCGATCCAGCATGTCCTGGGCCTGCGCCGGGTCGGTGCCGATCTTGCTGATGGGGACTTCAGTGACGTGGAGATAACGCTCGCCCGGATAGTGCTCCTCTTTCCTGTTTGATGGCAGCGACCAGCGGTCGGACGTCCAGAACGCGGCACTGTTCATCGGCGGCAAATGGCAGGCCTGGCAATGCTCCCCGTAGAGAGCCTCGCCCTGCGCGGCGAGCTTGGTGTCGATCGGCGGAAGCTCGGAAGGCCATTGCGGTGATTTCAATCCGGTGAAGCCTGTGCTTGCATTGGGTTGCTTGCCGGCCAGCGATTTCTCGATCCGGTCCAGGTTCATGATCTCGATGCCCGAGTTGTAAAGGCCGCCGGCCGGGCTTGTCAGATTGAGCATCGCGGAGACGCCCATGGCTTCACCGGCGTTGCGCACCATGGGCTGCTCGATCGATGAATTGTACTGGACCCAATCGAACCACGAGGCGTCCCAGATGCGCGGGAAATGCACCGGCGCCGATGTGGCGGCATAGTTTTCGGGAGTCTTGAGGTCGATCGCAAACACCTCGTTGCCGATGCGGTTCAAGGCGTCGAGCCTGCCATAGCCTTCGACCACGCTCTGCGGCGCGACAATGGCATCGAGATCGGACAGTCCCTTGCCTTGTGCCAGCACCTTGTCGAGTTGCGCGAGCAGCTGGGTCTTCTCCACCTCGCTGGGATTGGCTCCGATCACCCTTTCGGCAAACCGGTCGAAGCGGTAGGGCACGAAGCGCGTGAATGCCATCGAGAGGCCAAGCGCGGTCCTGAACTTGCCGAGGTCAGTGATGGCAGGGCCACCGTCGACCAGGAATTCGGTGCCTTGATAGGTGAAACGCCCGGTGTGGCACGCCGCGCAGGTCAGCCCGATCCTGGACATGTCGGCATAAGGGGCCCGTGGATTCCTTCAGGGTTTTGCGGTGGCATCGACCATCGCCTTGCCGCGCGCCATGCCGATGGGCAATCCGAGCTTGGAATCGGACGGATCGGGAATGAATCCGAAACGGTCGAGATATCTGGGGTCGCTCAGCAGTCCCACCGGCCGCAGCGACATCTCCGGCTGCTCGAGCGCCATGAACCATTCGTAGGGGATGTGGAAGGTCGCCGTTCCCTGATCGGCGTGATGGATCCAGTCGCGCTGGTCCGTCCAGTTCTGGTCGAGCCAGCGGGTGTTCCGGACAGCAGGGTATTCCGGCAGGCTCACCCTGATCCCGTCATAGGCCTTTGAGACATAGGGGTAGCTCATCACGCCCGCGATCACGACGATCGCGGCAACAATCACCGAGAAGAGCAGGGCCAGTGAGCCGACGATGGAATTCGGTTTCCACGCCATGGTGTTCTCCATCAAATCATGAGGTCGTATTCGCCGGGGACTCGGCAAGCGATCGCAACGCCGCGATCCCGGGCAGGAAGAAATATTCGCCGCCGCGCGTGGTCACGAACGCAGGCAGGTTCTGCAATCGACGCCGCGGCGCGCCGGCACGCGGGATCGTGAAGCTTCCGCTTCCGTCATTGCCGCCGATAACAGGGTCCTTGTCGTTGCCGAGGCCGGCGAAGTCGCCGTCGTTGATCCAGACCTTCTGGACGAACTCGAATTGGCGGGCGATGTCGGCGTTGACGAGCAGCATGATGGCGCCGCGCTCGGCGCCGTCATCGGCCGCAGCATCCGCTGGCAAGCGCGAGCCATAGGGCAAGCCCTGGCGCAGCAGCCGATGCCGGTGCACCGATGCACCATTCGGGCCCGTCAGTCCCGAGCGCGGGTTGAGGCGGCGCACGTGGGCGCCGATCGGGCAATTCGTCCCCTTGAGATCGTCGAGATATGTAAAGTCGTTGTTGCGATGGGGATCCGCCGCAAGGGTGGGGTCGTCCCGCTCTGCTGCCAGGGCCAGCGGCGCGCCGCTTTGCCAGCGTCCCATCATCTTCGCCGCCAGCAATGCGACATCGGTGTCGTCGCTGGCGCAGCGCCGCAGATAATCCCTGTAAGCAAACACATGCTGGTGCAGCTTGCGCAACGCCACGAAGCTGCCGTTGCGGCAGAGACTTGCGGGGCTCGGCAAATCAGGGACGGCCCCCGTCTCGTCGGGCTGCCCGAGGACGAACTCACCGGCCCTCAGGGCTCGCCAGCCGCCTGAGTCGGGAACGCCCGCACCCGGCATCACAGGGTCGCCGCTGCCCTCGATCGCGGGCTGCGTCAGTCCGTCACGATAGCCGAAATGCTCGATCGCGACGGGCTGGCCGTCCGGCCCGGGCAGCAATTGCGCATCGATGGCAACGCGCGCAGTCAGGCCGTTGTCAGCGATATCAGACAGCAATGCTGTCGAAGTGGCATCGCGGTCGGCCATGGTCATCGCACTGACCACGACGAGCGCGTGCACGTCCTTGTCGAACGGTGCGTCCCACCGCGCCGGGGCGCTGTCGCCGACATCGCCGAGCCTGTCGGCGCGCGCCGCCATTCCCTGGCTGAATTCCTGCGGGAAGCTCTGCAGGCTGGGCTGCGGCGTACCGATCGCCGCCAGCCCCTGCCACGACAGGGCGACGTTGAGACCGAGCGAAGGCGATGCGTCCAGGCCCGCCACGGTGATGCATCGCCCGGCGATATCGCCCAGCCATCGCCGGGCGCGCGCCGGGTCGCTCACGTCGAGCAGATGATATCGCGCGAACGGGAAGCGATACGCCCGCATCGCCATGCCCTGGATATCATTCCGATCCAGATCGCTGGCATCGGACCGGGCAGGCATGTCCGTCAACCGATCTGGTCGAGGAACTTGTCGAACTTGCCCTTCCAGTCCAGCGCCTTGTTGATGTCGGCGACGGTCGAGTTCGGATAGGCGCAATAATAGCCGGTGGTTTCGATCGCAGCGCCGAGAATGTAATCGCGCAGCTTTGGATAATCGCGCGCGCCTGGATAGCCTTCGCAATGGCCCCAGATCGCGTCGATCCCATCGGGAGCCCGCTCGGCGAAATCGCGCATATAGTCTTCGACGTCGCCGTCGAAATTCGTTGCAAACAACAGGCGCGTGTCATTGTCGAAAATGACCCAGCGCACGATGTGGATGGTCCCGAGCGACGCGATCTTGCCGCCGTTCGCGGCGGTCAGGCCCTGAAGCGTCCTGCGGAGGGGGGCGGCATGGTCGGGAAGGATCTTGGTGATTGCAGTCAAGGCGCTGATCTTACCCATGGTCAGTACAACACTCATGGCAATTCCTCCCTGTTGTCCGCCTGAGCCGTTGCAAACGGATCAGTTGCGGCGTGGCTGCATCTCGTCCCCCGGTTGATTCACAAATGCATATTACCATGTTTGCAACTAGAGTGTGTGACTTGCTTCACTCTAAGCATGTCGCGATTGTAGCGTGATGCGACGCAGCTCTCTCCGCTCACAATGATGAAGGTGAGCGTCGCTTACCTGCTCTGGCCGCGTGTCGTGAAATAAGGTCTCGTCATCAGGATGAAGCGCAGCGCAATCCGGGATCAGTCTTTCACCGTGGTGCGCACGATGCGACGGCATTGGCGCTGCGCTGCTCGGCCGCTTGCGGGCGGGGCGATCGCAGATGACCTTTTCAAGTTTCGCGCAGGCCGTTCCCCACGTCATGGCCGGG
>NZ_CAKZHY010000016.1 GCF_936928535.1 uncultured Bradyrhizobium sp.
ACAACCTCATTCTGGCACACTGATGCCGTAGGGGGCCGTCCACCCCATCACCGCGTGATCTATCGGTCGCATAAGCTGGAAGTACCGATCGTCAAATCTTCGCCAAACTTCTCCCTGTGGTTATGGGTCCCGGCGTTCGCCGGGACGACGCCGGTGTTTGTGGCGCCACTGCAAACCCATCTTACGCAGCAATCCACCCTTACACAGCAATCCACTTCGCCAGTTCCCGCCACGGCTCCAGCGTCCAGCTCCCCGACGCCGCCCCGGACGGCGAAGGCAGCACAAAGATCTCCGGCAAGCTCGCATCGCGCACCTGCCGCCCCAGCGAAATCGCAGCTGACGGCCGGCCATAAAACAGGCTCGCCGCCTTCTTGCTCGTGAACGCAACCGTCCGTGGCCGATATTTTTCCATCTTCGCCCTGAAGCCCGGCACGTCGATCGTCTCCGCCGCGATCTGGTGATCCATCCCCGCGCCCGTCTTGGAGAGATCGGTGAAGCCGATCCCGAGCGCGATCAATTCCGCAAACTCGCCCGGTTGATAGCGCCGCGGCGTGATGCCGGCCTCATGCAGCGCGCGCCAGAAGCGGTTGCCGGGATGGCCGTAATAATGCCCAAGCTCGGCCGAGCGCGTCGAAGCGGCGGTGCCGACGAAGACGAGGCGGAGGTTGGGGTGGAGTTGATCGGGGAGGCGGTGCAGGGAGGCGTCGGACAAATCGAACTTCCGCGGGTTTGGTCTCCCGCATGAGCGATAGCGACACTCGGGGCAATCGCCAATCTCGGAATTCGCTTCGCTTATCCGGACTACGCTTGCTACTCTTCGCATTTACCCGAAATGCTTCCAACAACCTTTCTGTCGACAAGCATGCCACCGGCCGGGCCTAGCTTTTGCACCTGCTCAAGAGTCAATCCACCTTTTATTTCAAATGAGGTATCCTTGATTGTGACGATCAGGCGATCACAGTCTTGCCTGTAGAGCGGAATCTGATCGCCGCTGGTGTGCTCCTCAAGGGAATTGACCGGACCGTCGGCGGATGCGCCAATTTGCGCTTCGTTAGGTCTGATAAACTGCGTGCGAACAGACACCCCGTGACTCGAAGAATATGTGCCGATTTCTCCCAACTCAAAGTCTTCGCTAAACGATACCCTCTTTGCCGGGGGCTGAGGGGACGGTGATGGAAGAGTTACGACTATAGGCGAAGGTTTTGAGCTTTCCCTGAACAAACCAAGAAGATCATTGAGCGAATTGCTGAAAGAACCGATTCCCGCAACTACCGTCGCGAATATGACTATCGCTGCGACCAACGGTCGGTTTTGAAGCTTCCGAGTCCATCGTTCGACTAGTGATGCTTCTCCGTCGTCCTCCATTGTCGCGCTCCGATTTCAATGTGCATGAAACAAAGACCTTTTGGAAAAGCTCAATCTATCTAAGATTGAGTATAAGTAAAGTAGTCGCGTTATGTCGTCAGTGCTGTGGCAAAAAGAGCGGACAGTAGCGCGGCTTCGATAATGTGTGCCTTAAGCCGATTCCGAGCTAGAGCAACTTCGCAAACGCGCCGCGGCGTGATCCCGGCCTCATGGATCGCGCGCCAGAAGCGGTTGTCGGGATGAGCATAGTAGTACTCGACGGCGGCTAAGCGCGTGCTGGCTGCGGTGCCGACGAAAACAAGGCGGAGGTGGGGCGGGTCGGCCAAAACAACCGTCCGTACGGTTTGAATCACTATCGGTCACATCGTTTATTGCAGTGCGGTCAGTTGGGAAGTCTTCCTACTGCCTTGCTTCCAAAACGAGTATTGCAGATATTGCTCACCCTAAGATGCTTCGCCTGCAATCACTGGCTTTATTGCAACCCACCTAGCGAGAATGTTCGTGACCGACTCCCCTATTGAACCCGAAATTATTAAGCCGCTCGATCGAACTGCGGTCCTTCTGCCGTGCGAACCCGACCAATTTCGAGACTTTATTGCAGGTCTGCTTGGTAAGCCTCAAGTTATTGAAAGAATGATCAGAGGCCCATTCAATTTAGGAAGGAACGAGATCGAGAATCTATATTACTTGATAGAGCAACGAATATCGTCGCAAAATGACGCAACGCTGATTCAGTTTACGGCACGGATCGTGTTCGATGACGAGTCTTCGGTCCTGCTGAACTCTTTCGCGGATTTCACAACTTACAAGGAGGTAAGACCACTCATTTCGGTTTCTGTTCATTTGAGTTGGACCTATCTTATAAAATTTCGCAATAAGCCTATTCCTGAGAAGCAGCAAATCGACGTTAGTTGCAATGCCGACTATTCCCGAGGACAAGTTAGCTTCGATTTTTTTGACCCGGCTCGAATCGTTTTTTCTCCAATTCGGCAAACACGTCATCGTGGCAATATCTATCTTAGGATCAGTCATACTGATCGAACATGGGGTACAGACATTGAGGCCTTGTTGACCGGCCATCAAGACGTTGGTTCGTGTCGACTCTGAATTGCGGCAGTTTGTGAGGAAGTATTCGGGATCCATAGGGTTGGTCGGCGGGCTCAGCGTTTTCGGTTCTATTTTTTATGCAGGATGGGGGGCTTTTGATCGCTTGCGTGAGCAGTCGATGCGGGAGGCTCAAACTCTAATCGCGAGTGACTCTGCCTCACAGGATCAGGTTGCGAAAATTGTTAGGACAATCCTGCAGTACATGATTGAAAACCCGCTGGATAACTACAAAGGGTATGCGATCGGCGCAGGTCTCATTTCGATAATTATCTGCCTGGTCTTCGGGGTGGTGCTGGCGAGTTTTGCGGAATCGTCTAAGCCGAGCTTTGTTGTCCTAACCAGCAGAGCTGACGAAGCTCGTAAGATTGAATTGGATAGAGATCAGAATAACTGGTCCAGTTTCATAGTGTCCATCTGTGGTGCGCTTATAATCTCTGTCCTAGGGAATTACTTGTTCTTTCTCGTGCTTAAGCATTACCTGAAGGAATAAGAGTAAGGTGTGAACGGTGCGGTGCCGTTTTTTGCATCGAAGTAGCTTAATCAAAATGCCCTCGGCTTATTGCCGTTACGAGCATTCGATTGAATTCTGTGGCCGGGCTTAGGCCCGGCCATTTGGATTCTTCGAGAACGAAAGAACTTAGCGGAAGATAGTCCTCACAGCACCCGATTGCTCTCCTTCACCTTCTCCGCATCCAGATACAAGCTCTCGCCCATCTCCTTGAACTTCGCGCTCATCTTGGCCATGCCGTCTTCGGCGGTGCCAGCCATCGACATGCCGATGCTGTTCGGATCGTTCAGCGTCGCCGCGTAATCCCGCACGTCCTGCGTGATCTTCATCGAGCAGAACTTTGGGCCGCACATCGAGCAGAAATGCGCGACCTTGTGGGCTTCCTTAGGCAGGGTCTCGTCGTGGAAGTTCTTCGCTGTGTCGGGATCGAGGCCGAGGTTGAACTGGTCGCTCCAGCGGAAGTCGAAGCGGGCGCGGGAGAGAGCGTCGTCGCGCAGTTGCGCGGCGGGGTGGCCCTTGGCGAGATCACTGGCGTGGGCGGCGATCTTGTAGGTGATGACGCCGGTCTTGACGTCGTTGCGATCGGGCAGGCCGAGATGCTCCTTCGGCGTGACGTAGCAGAGCATGGCGCAGCCGAACCAGCCGATCATGGCGGCGCCGATGCCTGACGTGATGTGGTCATAGCCCGGCGCGATGTCGGTGGTCAGCGGTCCAAGCGTGTAGAACGGCGCTTCGCCGCACTCCTTGAGCTGCTTGTCCATGTTGATCTTGATCTTGTGCATCGGCACGTGGCCGGGGCCTTCGATCATGACCTGGCAGCCCTTGTCCCACGCGATCTTCGTCAGCTCGCCGAGCGTCTCCAGCTCCGCGAACTGGGCGCGGTCGTTGGCATCCGCGATCGAGCCCGGACGCAGGCCGTCGCCGAGCGAGAACGAGACGTCATACTTGCGCATGAGGTCGCAGATCTCGTCGAAATGGGTGTAGAGGAAGCTTTCCTTGTGATGCGCCAGGCACCACTTCGCCATGATCGAGCCGCCGCGCGAGACGATGCCGGTGACCCTGGCGGCGGTGAGGTGGATGTATTGCAGGCGCACGCCGGCGTGGATGGTGAAATAGTCGACGCCCTGCTCGCACTGCTCGACCAGCGTGTCCCTGTACAGCTCCCAAGTCAGCTTGACCGGATCGCCGTTGCACTTTTCCAGCGCCTGATAAATGGGAACGGTGCCGATCGGCACCGGCGCGTTGCGCAGGATCCATTCGCGGGTGGTGTGGATGTTGCGCCCCGTCGAGAGGTCCATGACCGTGTCGGCGCCCCAGCGGATCGCCCACACCATCTTCTCGACCTCTTCCTCGACCGACGAGGTCACGGCGGAGTTGCCGATATTGGCGTTGATCTTCACCAGGAAATTGCGGCCTATGATCATGGGCTCGATTTCAGGGTGGTTAATGTTAGCGGGGATAATCGCGCGGCCACGGGCCACTTCATCGCGCACAAATTCCGGCGTAATCACCTTGGGAATGCTGGCACCGAAATGCTGACCGGCGTGCTGGGTTTGCAGCAGTTCGCTCATGTTTTCGCGGCGCTGGTTTTCGCGGATGGCGATGTATTCCATCTCCGGCGTGACGATGCCCTTGCGGGCGTAGTGCATCTGGCTGACATTGGCGCCGGGCCTGGCGCGCAGCGGCTGGCGGATGTGGCCGAAGCGCAGGTGGCGGGTTTTCTCGTCGGCGGCGCGGATGCGGCCGAAGATCG
>NZ_CAKZHY010000017.1 GCF_936928535.1 uncultured Bradyrhizobium sp.
CCGTCTCGACGGCCAGCTCATGGTCGTCCTCGACGTCGATCGCGTCCTCGAGCTCAAGACTGAAGTGCAAATGGCTGCCTGAACTTTCACGAAAGACATTTTAGCCGGAGATCCAAGATGAAGACCTGTTTGGTGGTTGACGATTCCAGCATCGTGCGCAAGGTCGCGCGCCGCATCGTCGAAGCGCTGGGCTTCCAAGTCATTGAAGCGGAAGACGGCGTCGAGGCACTGGTTCATTGCAAGAAGGCTATGCCGGAGGCCGTCCTGCTGGACTGGAATATGCCCGTCATGGACGGCTTCCAGTTCCTGGGCACGCTGCGCCGCATGCCCGGCGGCGAAGAGCCCAAGGTGGTGTTCTGCACCACCGAGAACGGCATCGACCACATCACGAAGGCGATGGGTGGCGGCGCCAACGAGTACATCATGAAGCCGTTCGACAAGGACATCGTGTTGGCGAAGTTCCAGGAAGTCGGGCTGGTCGCGCGCGAAGAAGAGACCGCGGCCTGAAATCCACCCGTTAGTAGCGTCAAGAGGTGTCCTGTGAACTCGCCTGACTACGAGTATCTGCGTAAGCTGCTGAAAGAGCGCTCCGGCCTCGACCTGTCCGCGGACAAGCAATATCTGCTCGAAAGCCGCCTGCTGCCGCTGGCGCGCAAGGCCGGCCTGTCCGGTATCCCCGATCTCGTGCAGAAGCTGCAAGGCGGCTCGAGCGCGCTGATCACCAGCGTGGTCGAAGCCATGACCACGAACGAGACCTTCTTCTTCCGCGACAAGGTCCCGTTCGATCATTTCCGCGACACCATCATGCCCGAGGTCCTCAAGGCCCGCGCGGCTCGCCGCAGCGTACGGATCTGGTGCGCCGCAGGCTCAACAGGGCAGGAGCCCTATTCGCTCGCCATGGCCCTGAAGGAAATGGGTGGGGCGCTGACCGGCTGGCGCGTCGAGATCATCGCGACCGACCTCTCGCAGGAGGTGCTGGAGAAGGCCAAGTCGGGCGTCTACAGCCAGTTCGAGGTGCAGCGCGGCCTGCCGATCCAGATGCTGATGAAATATTTCAAGCAGACTGGCGAGACCTGGCAGATTAACCCCGAGCTGCGGGCGATGATCCAGCATCGCCAGCTCAATCTGCTGCAGGATTTTTCCCATCTCGGCACGTTCGACGTCATCTTCTGCCGCAACGTCCTGATCTATTTCGATCAGGACACCAAGATCAACATCTTCAACCGCCTTGCCCGCCAGATCGAGCCCGACGGCTTCATGGTGCTCGGCGCCGCGGAGACCGTGGTCGGGCTGACCGATACGTTCAAGCCGGTCGCCGATCGCCGCGGCCTCTACAGACCGAACGATCCGCGTGCCGCAGCGGCAAGGCCGGCGGTCGATGGTGTGGCAGCGCCCCGCGTCGCGGCCATGGCGGGACGATAGGCATGGCCGAAGAGGGCAAGGGCGCAGAGCGCGTCACGTTCAGTCGTGGTTATGATGTCTGCATCATGGCCATCGACGGCACGTGGCGCCGCGACTGTACGCTCAATGCGATTTCGGACACCGACGCCATCCTCACGGTCGAGGGCTCGATCCAGGGCTTGAACCTGAAGGAGTTCTTCCTGCTGCTGTCGTCGACCGGCCTTGCCTACCGTCGCTGCGAGCTGGTGCGCGTCAACGGCGCCGAGATGGACATCCAGTTCCTGCGCGGCAAGAACCGCAAGAAGCGCGGCCCCGCCGGCGGCCATGACGCGGCGGCGTGATCGCCACGCGCATCGTGCGGCCCTTGCCGGCAGATTGCTTCACATTTTCTGAAAACATCCGAACGAATTCGCTGGCGCAGCTTTACGTGGCCTAAGCGCGTGCGATGTATCAATAAGCAGGTCGCAATTTCAGGGTCAGGCCATGCCAAGAAGCTCTCTCTCCCCCATGTCGTCAAACCTGCCCGATGGTGCCGAGCGGCGCGCGCTTCAGCTCCTGGTGGTCGATGACGACGCCACGCAGCGCAGCCTGATCACGGTCGCTGCCAAGCAGGCCGGCCATGAAGTGGCCGTTGCTCCGTCGGTTGCGGAAGCCATCGAAAAGCTGCGTGCCGCGCGCTTCGACTGCGTGACGCTCGACCTCGTGCTGGAAGACGGTGACGGCATCGACGTGCTGCGCGAGATGGCCGCGGCGAAATTCACCGGCTCGGTGATCGTGATCAGTGGCATGGACGGCAAGCGCCGCAGCGCCGCGCGCAGCTTCGCTCGCTCCGTCGGGATCGAGCTTCAAAGCCTGCCGAAGCCGCTCGATCTTGCTGCCCTGCGCATCAGCCTGGCCAATCTCGGTAAGACCGCGATGGGACTGCCCACGATCCATACCTGGGGCGGCGTTGCGACCGACGCCATCGTGGAACGGCACCGCGCCTGAGGCGCGGCGCTGCCATGCGGTCGGCTGCGGCAAATCGGCCGCATCTGTTGCCGCCTACGCGGGATTGCCAAATTCCGACAGCTTTTTCAGGGCGTGACCGAGCTCTGCCCGGCAGGCATTGAGGGCCGCGCTCGCCGTGGCAAAACGGGGTGTGACATCGTCGAGCACCACGATCTCGCTGGAACCCGGATCGGCGCTCAAGCTAGCGCTATCGTCGTCAGTCTCCATGTCTTCCGAGGTCATGGCAGCGTCGATCAGACGCATGCTGATCTCGATGCGCGCGATCAGGGAGCGAAGTTCAGCCGCAATCAACTGACGGCTGTCCGTATCAGCCATTGCGACGAGCGGGGGTGTGCCGGCGTAATTTAGCATGGATATTCTCCGTCCCCCGCAATAAGGCACCTCAGCGCTACTTGTGCGTTAAGTTCATGTCCCGTACAAATGCGGGTGGGCCGAATCTGCGCCGAAAGCCATAAACGTCAGGCGCGGACGCGAGTCCTTGAATGCCGGCGTGGCTTGGCGAATGGACGTGGCACATGGTCGAACAAAGCTCCCGTGGTGAGATCTTCGTGGTCGATGACGACCCTGCTGTTCGCGACACCTTGTCGATGGTGTTGAAGGCGGCGGGCTATGAGGTGATCTGTTTTGCGGACGGTGCGGCACTGCTGTCCGTTGCACGAAACCGGACACCGGCTGCGATCTTGCTCGACGTGCACATTCCCGGAAAGTCGGGCCTCGACATTCTGAAGGAGCTGCACGGCGAGGACTATCCGGCTCCGATCTTCATGATCTCCGGGCAGGGTGACATCGCGATGGCGGTGGGGGCGATCAAGAGCGGCGCGCTGGATTTCATCGAGAAGCCGTTTCGCGGCAGCGAGATCGTGGGCCGGCTGGACGAGGCGATCGGCGCTTATGCACGCAGGCAGGCAGAGAACGCCTCGCCGAAATTCGGCTCACTGCATTTCCCCGGACGCGAGCCGCTGACCCGCAGGGAGCGCGAAGTGCTCGAGCAATTCGCTGCCGGCGCTTCCAACAAGGAAGCCGGCCGCACGCTCGGCATCAGCCCGCGTACCATCGAGGATCACCGCGCCAACATCATGAAGAAGCTCGGCGCCCGCAATGCCGCCGACCTGATCCGCATCGTGATGACCGCAGCCCAGCGCGCGTCGTAGGCATTGTCTCTCTTGCCCCGGACGCAGCGCGTCACGCAGTGATGCGCTGCAGAGCCGGGGCCCATTTCTCCGGTTTCAAATCTCGCAATTCTGGGTCCCGGCTCTGTACAGCAGCGCTCTCGCGCTGCAGTGCGTCCGGGACATGAGAGCGCTTCTCACCCACTCAGCGCCCTGCGGATGATCCGCGCCAGGTCCGATTTCCGATAAGGCTTCGCCAGCAGCAGCACGCCTGAATCCAGCCGGCCGTGATGGATGATCGCGTTCTCGGTATAGCCTGACGTGTAGACCACCTTGAGATCGGGCCGGGTCTTCAGCACCTCGTCGGCGAGCTGCCGTCCGTTCATCTTGCCGGGCATGATCACGTCGGTGAACAGCAGATCGAACCGCTTGCCCCTGGCGACGATCGCGAGCGCCTCCGCGGCATTGGCCGCCTGCAGGGTGACGTAGCCCAGCGAATGCAATTGGGCCAGCACATAGTCGCGCACCAGCCGGTCGTCCTCGACCACCAGGATGATCTCGTGCCCGCCCTCGATCGAAGCAGGCGTCACGCCTTCGCTGACCGCCGCCGGTATCTTGCCCGGCGGCAAGTACATCTTGATCGTGGTGCCGTGGCCTTCCTCGCTGTAGATCTTGATGTGGCCCGCGGACTGCTTGATGAAGCCGTAGACCATCGAGAGGCCGAGGCCGGTGCCCTTGCCCGGTCCCTTCGAGGTGAAGAAGGGATCGAATACGCGCGCCAGCATGTGGGACGGAATGCCACTGCCGGTGTCGCTCACCGCGATCAGCACGTAGTGACCGGGCGGGACGTCGTTGGCGCTGGCATAGACCTCGTCGAGATAGGCAGCGCCCGTCTCCACGATCAACTTGCCCCCGCCGGGCATCGCGTCGCGCGCGTTGAGCGCGAGGTTGAGGATCGCCGTGGTGAGCTGGTTCGGGTCGACGACCGCGACGCAGCTCTCGTCCTCGAACACGGATTCGATCTGGATCTGCTCGCCCAGCGTCGGCCGTAACAGCTTCGCAGTGTCGATGACCAGCGAATTGATGTCGGTCTCGCGCGGCTGCAGCGGCTGCTTGCGGGCAAAGGCGAGCAGGTGCTGGGTCAGCTCGGCGCCGCGGCCGGCAGCCTCGTCGATCATCTTCGTGATCGCCGCAAGCCCCGGATCCTTGGCCACCGCGTCGGCCAGGATTTCGATCGTCCCGGTGATGACGGTGAGGATGTTGTTGAAATCGTGCGCCACGCCGCCGGTGAGCTGGCCGACCGCCTCCATCTTTTCGGCGTGGCGAACCCGCTCCTCCGCGGCGATCTTGTCGGTGAGATCGCGGTAGAACGAATTCAGAAAGACGCCGTCGCGTTGCCGGAGCGCGGTGGCGCTCAGCTCGGCCGTGAATTCCTTGCCGTCGCGCCGCTGCACCAGGAGTTCGCGCCGGGGGCTGGGTAGCGTTTGTTCCCCGGAATCAAGAAAGACCTGGAGTCTGGCCAAGATCCCTTCCCGTTCGCTGGGGGCAATGAAGAGATCCAGTGCATTCTTGCCGATTGCCTCTTCACGCGGCCAACCGAAGAGCTTCTCGGCCTGCGAGTTCCAGATCAGGATGGTACCGATCTGGTCTGTCTGGGTGAAAGCGTCGATCGCGGTCTCGACGATATTGCGCGCCAGTTGCTCGTTGTCGCGAAGCGATTCGGCAGCCAGCCTCGCCTCGGTCATGTCGCGTCCGACGAAGAAGTACCGCCTGGCCTGATCCGACCAGTTGCCGAGCCAGGACAGCCAGACCTCGCGGCCGCTCTTGTGGAAGCAGCGCGTGTCGGCGAGCTTCGGATGTCCGCCGCGCCGAAGCTCGCGCATCTCCTCGCGGGATTGCTCGAGATGCGCGGGATGGATGAAATCGACGCCGCTGCGCCCGATCATCTCGTCGGGCGGGTAACCGAGAATGGTCTCGCTGCTCGGGCTCATCTGCACGATATAGCCGCGCGAGTTCATGATCATGATCAGATCCTGCGAGGTGTCGAACAGCTGCCGTCGCTCCTCCAGCTGCTGCTGCAGCGCCCGCTCCGCGCGGCGCGCGTCGGTCAGGCTGCGCGCGGACCCCGAGGCGCCGATGACCTCGCCCGACGGTGCCCTGATCGGCGACAGGCCGAGTGAGATCTCGACCGGCGTGCCGTCCTTGCGCAGCCGGACCGTCTCGAAGCGTTCGACCGTCTCGCCCCTCGAGATCAGCGCCAGATAGTCCCTGCCCTGCTCTCGGCGGTCGGGCGGGACAATGATCGAGGTGGGCTTCCCGATCGCTTCGTTCGCCTGATATCCATAGAGCCGTTCGGCGGCAGGATTCCAGCCGGTGATGATGGCATCGAGGGATTGCATCACGATCGCATCGTCGGATGATTCCACGGCGGCGCTGAACAGGAGCTCGCGCGTCGCATGATGGCTTCGTGCGGCCTCGGTGCGCCGATGCTCCTGGACCTCGCGTTCGAGAGCGGCTGCCTTCGCGCGCGTTTCCTCGACCATCTGGGCAAAGGCGCGCGCCAGCGCGCCGGTCTCGCCGCTCGCGTCGACCGGAATGTCCGCCGGCCGCCCGTTGCCGATAGCTTCCACCGCCGTGGTCAGGCGGGTGATCGGGCGCGTCAATGAGCGTGCGAGCAGCACCGCGAGTGAAGCTGCGGCGAACACCGCAAGCATGCCGACCAGCAAGGAGGTTTTCTGAATCGCGGCCGGCACGCGGCCGAAGACGGCCGGCGGAATCGTCTCGATGATTCCAATCCAATCCGCATTCGCGAGCAGCGCCGGCGCAAGTGCCGCGCCGCTCGGCCGGCCGGTGGAATCGGTGGTGAGCTGCGCGGACACGTCCCGCGTGCCGACCAGGGCTGCAAAGAAGGGAAAATCATTGCGCCAATTGCCAGGGTGGCCACGCAATGAACCGAACTCCCGTGCGGGGTCGGGATGAACGAGATAGTCGCCGCGCGCGTTCACGACGTAGATCGCGCCCCCAGAGCTCGTCGTCGAGCGGATGCGGTCGAGCGCCGGACGCATGTCGACATTGGCGATGATGATGCCGAACGGCTTGCCGTCAGATGTGAACAGTGGCGTCCCGACCCGGAGGGTCGGAATGTGCAACTCCGTGGTCCCGCCGCGGTGCGTCGCCAGATCGATTGGCGAAACATAGATCTCGCCAGGCGCGAGCCGGATGGTTTCCTGGAAGTAGGATCGCTCGATCTTGTGCTCCAGCTCGCTGTTGGGAACGATCCGCGCTGTTCCGTTCGGGCCGGAACGATCGACGCGGACCAGCTCGCGCTGATCGTCGTCAAGACCGATGATCCGAAACTGCCCGTAGCTGGGCTTGGCCTCGATCTCGGCCGCGAGCCGTGCCGCGATGCGATCGCGCCAGGTTTGCTCGGACACGCCGTCGAGCGCGTCGATACCGCCACCGACGTGAGCACGGATCAGGCCGTTGATGGCCGCGGCGGAGCGGTAGCCGGTCAAATCGCCGCGCACTCCGGCAACGTAGGATTCGAGATTATTGGCCAAGAGGCGCGTCTGGGCTTCGACGCGCTCCAGCACGCGCGGAATGACCGCCTGCGTGATGCTGCGGTAGCCCAGCCAGCCGACCGCAGCCACCGTAACCGCCACCAGCAGGATCATCGCGGCGGCCAGTCGGGTTGCCAGCGTCATGGAGATCCTTGCAGGACTCCCTGGATGATCGAGCCTGTTCTGGCCTTGAGCGGCGGAGGTGCTCCCATCACCGGCGGCTGGCGCTGACATCGGACCCCTCAGACTCGCCCGCCTTCAGGCAATTGTCGACCGCCGCCAGCAGCGCGTCGGCCCGAAACGGCTTCTGCAAGCTCGCGACGGCGCCAAGCTTGGTCGCCATCTTCAGGAAATCCGGCTCGGCATAGGCATCCGGCGTGATCGAGCGGCCGGAAATGACGATGATCGGAATGGTCGGCTGCAGAGCCCGGACGTGGCGCATCGTCTCCAGCCCGTCCATGCCCGGCATGTAGATGTCGAGGAACAGCAGGTCGAACTGGTTGTCGTCGAACAAAGCAAGCCCTTTGCGACCGTCGCCCGCGACCGTCACGCGGTGACCGGCCCGCTCCAGCAGCAGCCGGATTGTCAACTGAACGGCGGGGTCGTCATCCACGATCAGGATGTTGGCCACCTCTAAAGCCCTCCGGGGGCGGCCAGGAAAGCTCCCAGCGTCCCAAATCAAAGCCTGAAATGCGAAATTGTTGCGCGGATCGGGGCCGTCCTGCAAGCACTTCACAGTTCCTCGCCATGGTGAGGCCCGATATTGCATCGCACGAGAACATATGCACCTCTGCGTGCATAGCAGGGGCCCGGTTCGCGCGCCGCAGGACGCCTTGCGAGGGATAGATGGCCTGTGAGAAGAGCAGGCAGATTTCTCGACGGACAAGGATCATGACCAAGAAGAAAACACCCGATCAGCTCCGCAGTGCGCGCTGGTTCGCACCCGACGACCTGCGCTCGTTCGGCCACCGTTCCCGCGCCATGCAGATGGGTTACGCCCCGGAGGAGTGGAAGGACCGACCGTGTATCGCGATCATCAACACCTGGTCCGAGGCGCAGCCCTGCCACATGCACTTCAAGTCGCGCGTCGATGACGTCAAGCGCGGGATCCTGATGGCCGGTGGCCTGCCGGTGGAACTGCCGGCACTGTCGCTGTCGGAATCTCTGCTCAAGCCGACCACCATGCTCTATCGCAACCTGCTGGCGATGGAGGCCGAGGAGCTGTTGCGCAGCCATCCGGTCGACGGCGTCGTGCTGATGGGTGGCTGCGACAAGACCACGCCGGCCCTGCTGCTGGGCGCGACCTCGATGAACATCCCCGCGATCTATCTGCCGGCCGGCCCGATGCTGCGCGGCAACTGGAAGGGCAAGACGCTCGGCTCCGGCTCCGACGGCTGGAAATATTGGGACGAGCGGCGCGCCGGAAAGATCTCCGACAAGGACTGGCTCGACATCGAAGCCGGCATCGCCCGCAGCTACGGCACCTGCATGACCATGGGCACGGCCTCGACCATGACGGCGATCGCCGAAGCGATCGGTATGACGCTGCCGGGTGCGTCCTCGATTCCCGCGGCCGACGCCAATCACATCCGCATGGCCAGCGAATGCGGCCGCCGCATCGTCGAGATGGTGTGGGAAGACCTGACGCCGAAAACGATCCAGACCCGCAAGGCGTTCGAGAACGCGATTGCGGTGGCGATGGCGATGGGCTGCTCGACCAACGCCATCATCCATCTGATCGCGCAGGCCCGCCGCGCCGGCCAGGACATCGGGCTCGACGATTTCGAGATCGCGAGCCGCAAGGTGCCTGTCATCGCCAATGTCCGCCCGAGCGGCGATGCCTATCTGATGGAGGACTTCTTCTACGCCGGCGGCCTGCCGGCGCTGATGAGCGAGATCAAGCAGCATCTGCATCTCGATTGCATCACGGTGACGGGCAAGACGCTGGGCGAAAACATCGACGGCGCCGAGGTGCACAATGCCGATGTGATCCGCCCGGTCGCCAATCCCATCTACAAGGAAGGCGCGCTCGCGGTGCTCAAGGGCAATCTCGCGCCCGACGGCTGCGTCATCAAGCCGAGCGCCTGCGCGCCGCGCTTTCTCAAGCACACCGGACCCGCGCTGGTGTTCGACGATTATCCGTCGATGAAGAAGGCCGTCGACGATCCCAATCTCGACGTGACCGAGGATCACATCCTCATCCTGCGCAATGCGGGGCCGCAGGGCGGGCCGGGCATGCCGGAATGGGGCATGCTGCCGATCCCGACCAAACTGGTGAAGCAGGGCGTGCGCGACATGGTGCGCATCTCGGATGCGCGCATGAGCGGCACCAGCTACGGCGCCTGCATCCTGCACGTCTCGCCGGAATCCTACATCGGCGGTCCGCTGGCGCTGGTGCAGAACGGCGACCGCATCACGCTCGACGTCGCCGCGCGCACCATCAATCTCGACGTCCCCGAAGCCGAGCTGGACAAACGTCGCGCCGCCTGGAAGCAGCCCGAGCGCCGCTTCGAGCGCGGCTATGGCTGGATGTTCACCAAGCACATCAAGCAGGCCAATGACGGCTGCGACTTCGACTTCCTCGAGACCGACTTCGGCGCCCCGATCGGCGAGCCGTCGATTTATTGACCTATCGTCGTTCCGGGGCGATGCGAAGCATCGAACCCGGAACCTCGAGATTCTCAGGTGCGCAATTGCGCACCGTGGTTCGCGCTATCGCGCGCCCCGGAATGACGACAGAGAGAGAAAAAAATGTCCAAACTTTCCGAAGCCACCCGCACCAAGCTCAAATCCGTCTCCACGGCGACCGTCGCCACCGCGCTGTTCAAGCGCGGCCTGCGCATCCAGATGATCCAGGATGTGCATCCCGTCGGTCCGGACCAGCCGACCATGGTCGGCGAGGCCTTCACGCTGCGCTACATGCCGGCGCGCGAGGATCTCAACACCATCGATGTCTTTAAGGACCGTTCGCATCCGCAGCGCAAGGCAGTCGAGGACTGCCCATCCGGTGCCGTGCTGGTGATGGACAGCCGCAAGGACGCGCGCGCGGCCTCGGCTGGCGCGATCCTGGTGACGCGGTTGATGAAGCGCGGTGTCGCCGGCGTCGTCACCGATGGCGGCTTTCGCGACTCCGCCGAGATCGCCAAGCTCGGCATTCCCGCTTACCATCACCGCCCGAGTGCGCCGACCAATCTGACGCTGCATCAGGCGATCGAGATCAACGTTCCCATCGGCTGCGGTGACGCGCCGGTGTTTCCCGGCGACGTCATCTTGGGCGACGCCGACGGCGTCATCGTGATCCCGGCGCATCTTGCCGACGAGATCGCCAACGAGACTTTCGAGATGACCGCGTTCGAGGATTTCGTCACAGAGGAAGTCGGCAAGGGCCGCGGCATCTTCGGCCTCTATCCCGCGACCGATCCGCAAACGCTCACCGATTTCGCGGCGTGGCGGAAGAAGAACGGAAGGTAGGCGACGGCCCCAAGCACAACCGCCTGCGCCGGGCTGCCGTAGGGTGGGCAAAGGCGCATTTGCGCCGTGCCCACCTTCTGTTCGAAACGGCATGAGATCGTGGGCACGCTACGCTTTGCCCACCCTACAAGACTGTCGGTGTCGCTACACCCCGGCCTCCACCAGTCCCGTCGCCCACAGCGCAAACGCATAGACGATCGCGACTTCATCGAGCCGGTCGAACCGGCCGGAGGCACCGCCGTGGCCGGCACCCATGTTGGTGCGGAGCAGCACCGGGCCGCCGCCACTCATGGTCGCGCGCAGGCGGGCGATCCATTTGGCGGGCTCCCAATAGGTGACGCGCGGATCAGTCAATCCGCCCATCGCCAGGATCGCCGGATAGTCCTTCGCCGCGACGTTGTCGTAGGGCGAGTAGGACAGGATGGTGCGGAAATCCTTTTCGCTCTCGATCGGGTTGCCCCATTCGGGCCATTCCGGCGGCGTCAGCGGCAGCGTGTCGTCGAGCATGGTGTTGAGGACGTCGACGAACGGCACTTCGGCGACGATGCCGGCGAACAGCTCACCGGCGCGGTTGGCGACCGCGCCCATCAGCATGCCGCCGGCCGAGCCGCCATGGCCGACGATGCGCTTTGCGCTGGTGTATTTCGCGTCGATCAGCGCACGAGCGCTGGCGGCAAAATCGTCGAATGAGTTCGTCTTCTTCTCGCGTTTGCCGTCGAGATACCAGCCCCAGCCCTTGTCGGCGCCGCCGCGAATATGCGCGATGGCGTAGACGAAGCCGCGATCGACCAGCGACAGTCGGTTGGCGTTGAACGAGGCCGGCATCGCCATGCCGTAGGAGCCGTAACCGTAGAGCAGCAGCGGCGCCGCGCCGTCGAGCGTCAAGCCGCGACGATAGAGGATCGAGACCGGCACCTCGGCGCCGTCCTGCGCCTTTGCCATGATGCGCGTGGTGACGTAGTCGGCCGGGTTGTGGCCTGACGGAATCTCCTGGCGCTTGCGCAGCGTGCGCGTCCGCTTCGCCATGTCGTAATCATAGACCTCCGACGGAGTCGTCATCGACGAATAGGCAAAGCGCAAATTCGTCGTGTCGAATTCGTAGGAGCCCATCGTATCCAGCGAATAGGCGGCCTCGTCGAAGGCGATGGCGTGCTCGTCCCTGGTGGCGAGGTCGCGGATCACGATCGAGGGCAGCGCATTGGCGCGCTCCAGCCGCACCAGATGGCCGGCATAGAGATCGAGGTCGATGATATAGATGCCCGGGCGATAGGGGATCAGGTCGCGCCAGTTCTTGCGCTCGGGTGCGCCAAGCGGCGCCGTCACGATCTTGAAGTCGATGGCATCATCCGCGTTGGTGAGGATCAAGAGCTCGTCGCCGCGATCGGCGAGCGAATATTGCACGCCCTCTTCGCGCGCCGCGACCAGGCGCGGCGGCGCCTCGGGGGCGGAAAGATCGATCAGTCGCTGCTCCGACGTCTCGTGATCGCCGCCGGCGATCACGCAGAAGCGTCCGCTGGTGCTCTCGTGCAGATGGGTGAACCAGCCGGAATCCTGCTCCTCATAAACCAGCGTGTCGTCCGCCTGTACGGTGCCGAGCCTGTGGCGCCACACCTGCATGGGCCGGTGATTGTCGTCGAGCTTCACATAGAAGAAGCTCCTGCCGTCCGCGGCCCAGACCACGCCACCGTCGGTCTCCTCGACGATGTCGTCGAGATCCCTCCCGCTCGCCCAGTCACGGACGCGGATCGTGAAATACTCCGAACCCTTGGTGTCGGCGCTCCAGGCCTGCAGCTTGTGATCGTTCGAGTGACGGCTGCCGCCGAACTTGAAATATTTGTGGTCCTTGGCCAGCGCATCGCCGTCGAGCACGATATGCTCAACGCCGCCATCGCGCGGCATGCGGCCGAACAGCTCGTGCTGCCCGCCTTCGCGAAACCTGCGAAAATAGGCGAACGGCCCGTCCGGCGACGGCACGCTGGAATCGTCCTCCTTGATGCGTCCGCGCATCTCGCGCACCAGCGTCTTCTGCAAGCCTGAGGTATGGCCGAGCAGGCTCTCGGTGTAGCCGTTCTCCTCGTCCAGATATTTGCGAATGTCCGGATCAAGCACCTTCGGGTCGCGCAGCACCTCCTGCCATTTCGCATCCTTCAGCCAGGCATAGTCGTCGGTGACGGTGATGCCGTGCCGGGTAAAGGAATGCGGCCGGCGCGGTGCGACGGGGGATCTTGAAGATGTCTTGGCCTGGGTCACTCGATCCTCGTTATCTCGTACTTGCGCAGCGCCCTTTCTTAACCTCGCCCCGCTTGCGGGGAGAGGTCGGATTGCGTCGAAGATGCAATCCGGGTGAGGGGGTAAAGGTCTCTCTACGATCTCATGTGTGGAGAGAGGCCCCTCACCCCAACCCTCTCCCCGTAAGAACGGGGAGAGGGGGAGGAAAGAGCGCGCCGTGTTCACGTGCACCACCTTATATCGTCCCGATTCCACGAATTGCCAGCGCCCCTGCTTCACGTCGCCGGGTTGTTGATCCGCCCCTGGTGTGCTCTAGGGAGCGATCGTCCCGCCGCTGGTCCAGCCTGATGCTGTTCAATTCCTACCCGTTCATCCTGCTGTTCCTGCCGCTGGTGCTGGCCGGCTACTTCTGGCTGGGGCGGCGCAGCAATCTGGCCCCGGTGATCTGGCTGGCGCTGGCCTCGCTGGCCTTCTACGCCATCGGCAACTGGCAGTTTGTGGCCTTGCTGCTGCTGTCGATCGCCTTCAATTTTGGCATCGGCCATCTCCTCATCGTGGCAAAGCTCGGGCCCTCGCAACGGAGGGCTGCGCTCGCGCTCGGCGTTGCCGGCGATCTCCTCGTGCTCGGGATCTTCAAATATGCCGGCTTTGCAACCGAGAATATCAACGCGCTGGCCGGCACGCACTTTGCGGTCCACATCCTGTTGCCGGTCGGTATCTCCTTCTACACCTTCACGCAGATTGCGTTCCTGGTGGATGCGTATCGCGGGCAGGTCGCGGCCTACGCGCTGCCGCACTACGCGCTGTTCGTGACCTACTTCCCGCATCTGATCGCGGGTCCGATCCTTCACCACAAGGACATGATCCCGCAATTCGAGCGGGAACAGACGAAACATCCCGACGCACATCTGATCCTGTGCGGTGTCATCATCTTCGCGATCGGGCTGTTCAAGAAAACCTGTCTTGCCGACGGCATCCAGCCGCTGGTCGCGCTCGCCTTCGAGGCGCGTTTCCCGAGCTTCGATCAGGCCTGGCTTGGCGCGCTGGCTTACACCTTCCAGCTCTATTTCGATTTCTCCGGCTATTCCGACATGGCGATCGGCATATCGCTGATGTTCGGCATTTTCCTGCCCGTGAATTTCAACTCGCCTTATAAGGCAACCAGCATCGTCGAGTTCTGGCGTCGCTGGCACATGACGCTGTCGCAGTTCTTGCGCGACTATCTCTACATCCCGCTCGGCGGCAACAGGCGTGGCCGGTTGCTGCGCTACGTCAATCTGCTGATCACGATGCTGCTCGGCGGACTCTGGCACGGCGCGGCCTGGACGTTCGTGGCGTGGGGTGCGCTGCACGGCGCCTATCTCTGCGTCAATCACGCTTTCAATGCGCTGGTGCCGAACATGCCGTCGGCGCTTGCGCGTCCCGCCCGCATTGCGGGAGCCGCGCTGACGTTCCTTGCCGTCGTCGTCGCCTGGGTGTTCTTCCGCGCGCAAAGCGTGGCGTGGGCGCTGCGGGTCCTCCACGCCATGGCGGATCCCTCTGATATCGTGTTCGGCCGCGAGGAGATCGCTGCGATGGTGCTGATCGCCATCTATGCCGCGCTGGTGTGGCTGGCGCCGAACACGCAAGGCATCATGGGCTATGATCACGGCAATCGCCGCGTCGGCGAGACCCTGCGGGCAGGGCGCATGCGGCCGCTGCTGCTCTACGCGGTCTCGCTGGTGCTCGCGTTCGGCATTCTGGGCATCCAGAGCCACAGCGAATTCATCTATTTCCGGTTCTGATGCGCGGGCCTTTCACTCCTCTGAAGCGCCTTCTGCTCGCGAGCATTGTCTGCGTGCTGGGCGCAGCCGCGCTCGTCTATGTCATCGATCCCTTGCAGCTGTTTCGTCCTTCGCGCCTCGCCTTTTATTCCGATGACACCCGCGTACAGAATGCCGGGCTGATCCGCAGCCAGTCGTTCGACACCGTCTTCATGGGCACCTCGCTGGCGATTCACTTCCGCCAGAGCGAGATCGACCGCGTGCTCGGCGTGCATTCGCTGAAGCTGGCGATGACCGGATCCAATTCGCGCCAGCAGAGCTTCGTGCTGGAGCAGGCGATCGATCGCGGCGCCCGACGGGTGATCTGGGAGATGGATGATTTCATCTTCGTCGATGCCGCCGACATCGAGTCCGATCCCTATCTGTCCGTCGACCTCTACCGCAAAACGGCGAAAGGCATCGCGTCCTATCTGTTCAGCGCGGCGATGGCGAAGGAAGCCCTGTTCACGCTGTTGCGCTCGACCCCGCTGCTGGGCGAGCCGCTGACACGGGCGACGCCTTATCTGCCCGTCAAGTTCGCGCTATCAGATGTCGACGACATCTATGCCTTGCCGCGAAATTTCGACGTCGCGCGGGACTACAACGCGAGCAAGGCGCGAGCGTCGTTTGCCTACATCACTGCGCCCTCGCGCAGCCGCTTCCTCGGCGAAGGCTATGGCTATGACGCCATGGTCAGGCATTTCGAGCAGGATGCCGTCGGCCTGATCACGCGCCATCCGGACGTGACGTTCGACATCTACCTGCCGCCATACTCGATCCTGCAATTCGTCGCGATGCGCGATGCCTCGCCCGAGACGTTGAAGATCGTGATGGATCTCACCGCGGTCATTGCGCAGCGCCTGACGCAGCTTCCGAACGTGCGCCTGCACGATTTCCGCGCCATCAAGGCGGTGACGCACGATCTAGCCAATTACGGCGACGTCATCCACCATTCGCCGGTGGTGGATGCGAAGGTGCTGCGGTGGTTGGCGAGTGGGCAATATCGCGTCGACCCGAGCAAGCCGCTCGCGTCGCTGGACGAGCTGAAGGCGCAGGTGCAGGCGTATCGGGTGCCGCAGCCTTAGCCAAACACTCCGCCGTCGTCCCGGACAAGCGAAGCGCAGATCCGGGATCCATAATCACAGGGAGGACTTTGGCGAAGACTCGCAGTGAAAATATCTACGCGCGGTACTGCGATCTCGGGTTTGTCGATAGACCACGCAGTATGGGTCCCGGCGTTCGCCGGGACGACATCGGTGATTGTAGCTGCGCCAGCTCTTACACCGCCACCTGCTCGCCGAGATACGACACCGCGGCTTCGAGCCCGCCCTTGCCGTGCGGGATCTTCAGCGCGTTGAGGCCGACCTCGATGACCCCCAGGGTGCCGAGCAGCATCGGCGCGTTGACATGGCCCATATGGGCGATGCGGAAGGCCTGGCCGGAGAGATCGCCGATGCCGGTGCCGAGCACGACGCCGCATTTCTCCTTGCAATAGCGCTGCAGCACCGCGGGATCGTGGCCGGTGGTCATGGTCACCGTGGTCACGGTGTTGGAGCGCTCATGCGGTTCGGCGACGTTGAAGCCGAGCACCTGGCCCTCGGTCCATGCGCCGACTGCGCGGCGCGTGGCCTCGCCGAGCAGGCTGTGGCGGCGGAAGGCGTTCTCCAGCCCTTCCTCGTGGATCATGTCGATCGCCTTGCGCAGCGCGAACAGCAGATGCACCGGCGCGGTGCCGGCATATTTGCGGTAGTTCTCGGTGCCCTCGCGCTCGCTCCAGCTCCAATAGGGCGTCGACATGTTGGCCTTCTTGTGCACCTCCTGCGCGCGTGCGCCGGCCGCGACGAAGCCGAGGCCGGGCGGCGTCATCAGGCCCTTCTGCGAGCCGGACATCGCGACGTCGACGCCCCATTTGTCCATCTCGAACGGCATGCAGCCGAGCGAGGCCACGGTGTCGACCATGTACAGCGCCGGATGGCCGGCCGCCTTGATCGCCTTGCCGATCGCCTCGATGTCGTTCTGCACGCCGGAGGCCGTATCGATCTGGACGACGACGACGGCCTTGATCTTGTGTTCGGTGTCGCGGCGCAGCCGCTCCTCGACCTCATGCGGCCGCACCGCGCGGCGCCAGTCGCCCTTGAGCACCTCGACTTCGGCGCCCATCAGGGCTGCCGCATTGCCCCAGCCGATCGCGAAGCGTCCGCTCTCCAGCACCAGCACCTTGTCGCCGCGCGACAGCACGTTGCTCAAAGCGGCTTCCCAGGCGCCATGGCCGTTGGCGATGTAGATGTAGGACTTGCCTTTGGTTGCGAACAGACTGGAGATGTCTTGGAGAAGGCTTTCAGTCAGCTCCAGCATCTCCTTGGAGTAGATGTCGATCGCCGGACGATGCATCGCCTGGAGCACCGCGTCGGGCATCGTGGTGGGTCCGGGGATGGCCAGAAATTCCCGGCCCGCGCGAACGGTCATTGCTATCTTCCTTGTGTCGTGAAGACTGTCTGGTGGGTCACTGGCTGGTTGTTCTACGCGGCCAGGCGGCCCGAGAAAAGCGCGCAAAACGCAGGTCTGGGGCTCTCATCGCTTGGTCTCGCGGCAGCCGGCGGCCTCGGCCTCCTCGACCGAGCAGAACCAGCGGGTGCCCTTGCTGATCTTCATCTTGATCTGGGCGTACCAGCGGCTGGTTGGCTGGTGGTAGATGCACTCGCCTGACGAGTTGACGTTGCCCTTGATGGTGCAGTCCGGCGACGGCGCGACCGGGCCGGAGGCCGAGGCGAGCAGCACCGCATGGGCGCCCTCGGGCGGCTTGGTGGCGCCCAGGATCGCGGTCTTCTTGTTGCGCACGCGCCAGTCCCAGGGCGCGATGAAGGCGCCTTGCCACATCCCGGCTTTGGCCTCACGCGCGGCAGCCTCGTCGGGCACGTAGTCCTTGGAGAGGCGGGTATAGGCCAGCGCCCAGCCGCTGCGCACCAGCCATTTCTGGATGTCCTCGCCGCCGACCTCGCAGCGCGCCACGGTGCGGCCACGTCGGTCGATCGAGCGGGCATGGCAGACCCAATTCTTGCCCTCCGCGTGTTTGGCGAGTTCGTCGCGCGCGGCGACGCCGCAGGTCCAGCGTTCGCTCTTGGTGTTGAGGCAGAGCTGATCGAGCGAGGGCGCGTCGATGCCGCCGAGCCGGATCCGCGTCGTGCCGATCAGAACGGAATCGCCGTCGCGGACCTTTGCGGTGCCGGTGATATCGGCGGCCAGCGCCAGCGAGGGCAAGCTGAGCAAAGACAGCGCAATCAGGAATTTTCGTAACATGCCGGTCCGCGTTATCTGGGAACACATTGATAAGCCGCGCAATTGTGGTCGGCTTTGGGCTATCAGGCCAGCATATGCCGAACAAAGAGGCTTTCAACTTCCCGTCATTGGCGGGCGAGTGGCGAGCAGGGAGTGGCGAATAGCGCGCACTGCACCATTGGCTATTCGCCATTCACAATTCGCCTGCGCGCCACCGCCAGTCCCATCAGCACGAACGCCGACGTCACTTCCGGGCCGCCGACCAGGATCCGCGTCGGGGTCTTCATCTTGTTCCATTCATAGGCGCGGAACGGACCGCGGCGGCCGCCTTCGCCGACGGCGCGAGTGATCACGTTCAGCGCCGGCGCGAAGGCGCGCGGGTCTGCACCGAGATGACCGAGCGCGATCAGCGCCAGCGCGGCGTCGAACACGTTCATCTCCGCGGCCATCAGCTCGCCCTTGACGTAGGAGAGCACGCGGTGGCGGATGAAATCGAAATCGCCGTCGGGATCGATCGCTGCCTGCGCTGCCAGCGGCAACGCCAGGAAGGCCGCATAGCAGCGGCCGAAATAGGCGCTGTAGAGCTCCGGCAGATAGTAGATGTGCGAGCGCGGATTGGCGAAAGCGCCGCTCGCAGCGAGGCGCTTCTGGAAGCCGATGATGCGATGCACGGTCGCAAGCCGCGCCGGCGTCTCCAGGATCTTCCAGCGCGCAAGGTTGCGAAAGCTCACCTCGAGAATGTCGAGATTGAGTGTCGGGTCGAGATCGTTGCCGTAGGGACGCTCGCCCCTGAGGTTATCGATCCAGGTCGCGACTCCGCCTTCGTAGTCGATGTTGTCGTTGAGCGGCACCGTCACGCGCGGCTCGTTGACGCCGGCCTGCACCTGGTAGCCCGCGTAGAAATCCAGCAGCGGCTGGTCGATGATCGCATCAAGGCAGCCGGCCTGCGTCGCAGCAGAGATCGAGCACGCCGTGGTGTCACAGTCCGGTACATAGACGCCGAAGCCGAGGTCCTGCTTGATCTGGGCGAAATAGCGCGAGAAGCGCGGATGCGGCGCCGGCGCGAGCGCCGTGATGACATTGAAGCGTGCGCCGTCTGCGCCTTGCACTTCCTCGCGGCTGATATTGACGCAGAAATCGACCATGTCGGCGATGGCGCGCTCGGCCGCGATCTTGTCATCAGGCGAAGCGAGCCCGGTCTCGATGTAGCTCAGCAACGCCTCGATGAAGAAGGCATCGTAATAGGCCGAGCGGTGGCGGATCTGCACCGGCTCCCACATCGGCTCGGCAATCCCGCGCCAGGGCGGATTGACGACGGCGCGCGCGGGCGAGCGCGCAATGAAGACGCGGGCGAGGTTGAACAGCAGCGAGGAGTTCTTGTAGCCCCGCGCATTCAATCCCGTCAGCGCCATGGTCAGCTCGCGCCCGCGGAAATCAGGATCGCCGATCAGGTTAAAGGCGGCATAGGTCGGCAGGAAGCCATGCTTGCCGTAAGAGCCGAGCAGATGCTGTGCGCAATCGCGGATCACGGCGTCGATCTGCGCCGGCGCCGGCATCGCGCCGACGAATGCGGTCGGCGGCGGCTTTGGATGGTCGAGCGCGATGGTGTCGACGAGTTCGGCCACGGGCGCGCCGACCGCGGTCCAGTCGGGCTCGGCATCGTCGCGGGCGCGGACCAGAGCCTCGCGCAGACGGGCCAGTTTCCCTTCGTCGCGCAGCTCGGGCAAGCCGGCCCGCCGCAGCAGCATCCGCAATGCGGGATTGCCGAGCGCGGTCTTGTAAAACTTGGCCAGATGCGGATCGCCGCCGACCGGAATGGACAATACAGGATCGCAGACGTCGTAAAGCGAGGGGCCGTCCTTGCGGGCCGTCAGCGCCCGGCACGCGGCACCTGCGAAATAATGAAAGCTCATGAAATACCTGGTCGCGGGGGACTTATCCGGAGGCAGGTCGATGACCCGCCCCCGCAAGTCGTTGAAAAAGCTACCCGGATTCGCAGGAAATTCAAATGTGACTGACGTCACATAAAAACTCGGCACGAGGGCTGCATGACCGACCTCCGGAAGGCTACGGAGGTACCTGAAAAAGAGGAATCTCACGCGACGAATTAGCAAATATATTCAGTGGCTTATATCTAATTTCGGGCGATCTATTGCCGGGCCGGCGATCTCAGGTTAAAGGTTTGTTTGCTGCGGCGCCGCAAATTGCGCGCAATTCGGGGGCACTCCCCCGGCCGATCCCGCAAACCTAAAGACGCCATCGCGCTACTCAAACAGTGTGCGCGCGCTTGGCAGGTCTTTGGCACTGACAGGAATGAACCGAGATGAATGTAAGGCAGCTCGACATTTCCAGACGTTCGATTGCGCTCGCCGCGGCCCTCATCGGCACGGTGTCGCTGGCGATCGGCGCCCATGCTGCCCTCAACATGCGTTCGCTCGACGCCGCCAAGGCGGTTTCGACCGACCAGATCACTGATACGGTCGGCCAGACCTCGCGTCTCGCGCTCGTCATCGGCAATGGTCATTATCCCGACGCCAGCGCGCCGCTGACGCAGTCGATCAACGACGCGCGCGCGCTCTCCTCCAGCTTGCGCAAGAACGGTTTTGACGTCGACATGGTGGAGGACGCGAGCAAGGACGACATGGTCCGCGCCGTCAACCGCCTGAAGTCGCGTATCAAGCGCGACACCACCGTCCTGCTGTTCTTCGGCGGCTATGGTGTGCAGGCCGGCCGCGAAAGCTACATGCTGCCCGTCGATGCCGTGATCTGGAAGGAAAGCGACGTCCGTCGCCAGGGCGTCTCGATCGAAGGCGTGCTCGAGATGATGAAGGAGAAGGGCGCCAAGGCCAAGCTCGTCGTCGTCGATGCCTCGCGCCGCAATCCTTACGAGCGCCGCTTCCGCTCTTACTCGCACGGCCTCGCGCCGATCGGCACGCCCGACAATGCGCTGATCCTGTCGTCCGCTTCGCCCGGCAAGGTCGTCGACGACGGCAAGGGCGAGCACTCGACGCTGGTCACCGAGCTGCTCAACAACCTCAATGCGCAGGGCACCGCGGAAAGCGTTTTCAACAAGACCCGCGTCGCCATCGCCCGCGCCTCCGAAGGCGATCAGGTCCCGACGGTGTCGTCCTCGCTGCTCGAGGACGTGCATTTCGATCAGGCCGGCGGCTAGTTGATTTGTAGGTTTTGCAAGGTGGATTAGCCCGCGGCTGCGCGAAGCGCAGTCCGCCGGCGTAATCCACCGCTTTTCTCTCAACACGAATAGTCTCGTAGGATGGGCAAAGGCGCAACGCGCCGTGCCCACGATCTTTCCAAGCGTTCGATAGAAGACGTGGGCACGCTTCCGCCGTCGCTCTCTGGATTGCTCCGTCGCAAGAGCTCCTCGCAATG
The DNA here is from genome assembly GCF_936928535.1 of uncultured Bradyrhizobium sp. Taxonomy (GTDB): domain Bacteria; phylum Pseudomonadota; class Alphaproteobacteria; order Rhizobiales; family Xanthobacteraceae; genus Bradyrhizobium. The sequence continues at coordinate 21,247 of NZ_CAKZHY010000017.1, forward strand.
ACGGCGGCGAGGCCTACTTCGCCGCTTCAGCAGCCATTACCGGGCGCACCGGATCGCCCTCGCGCAAGAGCGCGCCGGCGCGGGCGACGACGATATCGCCTTCGTTGAGGCCGTCGCGGACCTCGATATTGCCGCCCGACATCAGCCCGATCTCGACGCGCTTGGTCTCGACGCGGTTACGGCGGATCACCTGCACCACGGTGCCCGCGGAGGTATATTGCACCGCTGTCAGCGGCACTGCGACGTTGCAGCTCTGCCCGGTCTTGATCAGCGCGCGGCCGCTCGCGTTGATCAGCAGCCGCTTCTGTGAAGAGATGCCGACATAGACCATGCCCTGCTGGATGTTCGGCTCGACGGTCGGACCGATGCGGCGCACCTTGCCGTCGAGATCGCCGGCACCGGCAATGCGCACGGTCACAGGCTGGCCGACCGCCAGCTTTCGCACGTCGTTGGTCGCGACCAGGCCGACGAGGTCGTATTCGCTGCGCGCCACGATCGTGAACAGCGCCTCCCCCTTGGCCGAGGCGAGGTTGCCGATCTGTGCCGTCGAGGTGGCGATGACGCCCGCCACGGGCGCGGTGACCTGAAGCGTGCCGCCTTCGGGCAGCGCCAGCCGCGCCAGCACCTGGCCGGCCGTCGTGGTGTCGCCGGCCTCGGCCAGCACGTCCGTCACCTTCAGCCCGGGACGCTCGGGCCGCACGGACGTTTCCTCGCGCGCGATGATCGAGCCGGTGGCCTCGACGATGTCGGAGAAGCAGGATTTAGCCGCCTTCAGCACCGTGACCGCCGGTCCCTTGGGGGCATCGTCGTCGGCGGCTCCAGCCGGATATGAGGCGAAAACGAGCACTCCGGCGACGGCTGCGGGACACAGGCTTCGGACGACGGCGCGGGGCAATGGGTGCATTGGAAATTCCACGGGGGCTATGTCTCCAATCGATAGCAGATGGTAGAGTTGCGGACTAGGATAGCGTTGCCCCAAGGCAAGATGCCGGGCCGCCGGCTGCCGCGGCAACGCCTGGATTAGTCGCGGAAATGGAAATGCGGTTCGCCGCCCACCGGCGGGGCGGCGGTGTCGCTGAGGCCGTGGGTGCGGCGATCACGGTCTTCTCATCTGCTGGACCGGCTGTATGGAGCTACAGTCTGGAACAGCGTGGCGTGGCGGTCGCACAGCTCATGGTTGAGGTGGGATGCAACGGTTCGTTTGCGAGCAGAACATCGTTCACTTCGAGCGGCTGCTCAGCGAGACGGCTGACGCAACGGTTCAGCAGACCGTGCGTGGTCTGCTGGCATCGGCGAAGCGTGAGTTGGCGCTGCTGAACTCGGCTGCATCAGGTGCCGATACGACGCCCTTCGAACAGCGCCGGCGCCACCAGACCGACACCGCGACGATCCGGCAGCAATTCCAGCCGGAGTTCGACAGCTCACCGCATCCCTATATGCTGCTGGACCCCGGACCGGGCCTGTCGATTGTCGACATCAACGCTGCCTATGCAGCGGCGACCTTCATCAGCCGGTTCGACGTCGTCGGCCGGTCTCTGTTCGAGATATTCCCTGACAATCCCGACGATCCGCTCGCCGATGGTGTCAGCAATCTCTACAGCAGCCTGAGGATCGTCGGCGAAACCGGACGCGCCCACGCCATGAAGGTGCAGCGCTACGACATCCGGGATCCCGACGGCACTTTCGTCGAGCGCCATTGGCAGCCCATCAACTCGCCGATCCACGACGCTGTGGGCCATCTGGTCTACCTGCTGCACCACGTCGAAGACGTCACTGCCGAGGTCGCACTGCGTCCGTAGCGACCGCTCAGGTTCGGCGGTCGCCCAGCAGCTTGCCGGTGGATCGGTCGATGAAATGCAGACGCATACAGGCCGGACAGGTCACCGGCAGGTGCGTTCGGTCGTCCGGCTCATCGCCGAGCCGATGCTGCACATTCATGCCGGTCTGGGGGCACTTGAAGACAATATGACGGTCCATTGGCGCTGATATGACGCCAGCGCGGACATTGCGAAATTCCGGATGTTTACTTAGGTCGTCCGCCCGATCCCGCTCAGGGCAGGGTTAAGAACTCCACCCAGTTCGGCTTCTTCCCGGTGGGGTAGGATTTCAGCTTGCTGAGCGCGCCGCTGCTCTGGTCGATGGCATAGACCGCCATGCCGCCGGAGAGCTCGCCGACGGCGGCGATGTAGCGGCCGGTCGGATCGATGTTGAAGCCGCGCGGCTGCTTCTCGGTCGGTACGCTGCCGATCGTGGTCAGCTTGCCTGATGATGCGTCGACCTTGTAGGCGGTGAGCGTGTTGGTGGTGCGCTCGGAGGCGTAGAGGAAACGGCCGTCCGGGGTGATGTGGATGTCGGCCGCCCAAGGTTTTCCCGAAAAGCCCTCCGGCAGCGCCGTCGTGCGCTGGATCTCGCTCCATGCGCCACTTTTGGCCTCATAGCTGTAGGCTGCGACGTCGCCGTTCAGCTCATGGACGAGATAGACGAACTTGCCGCCCGGGCTGAACACGAAGTGGCGCGGCCCTGACTTCTCGGGCGTCTTGACCGCTGGCGCATCGCCCGGTGTCAGCGTGCCCGCAGCGGCATCGAATGCAAAGCGCAGCACCTGGTCCGAACCGAGATTGGTCGCGAACACGAAGCGATTATCCGGCGAAGGCAGGAACGCGTGTGCGTTCAGCCCGGTCGGGATCACCTGCTTGGCCTCGCCGACGACCCCATTTGCCCCAAGCGGATTCAGCGCAACCTTGTTGCCGCCATAGGAAGCGCTGAACAGCACCTTGCCGTCGCGGTCGGTGGCGATGTTGGCCATGCTGTCGGCGAGCGGTCCGTTGCCGATATGGCTGAGCTGGCCCGTCTTCTGGTCGATCGCAAAGCTCACCGCCTGGAACGGCTGCGAGCGGACACCGGCGATCAGCACGCGATGATCAGGCGTGATCGCGAGCGGCGTCGAGGCGCCGGGCTTTTCGACGCCGGTGAAGCCGGCGGTCTGCACCGGTGTCATCTCGCCGTTGTCACCGAGCTTGAACACGCTGATGTCGTTGCTGTCGGCATTGCCGATATAGGCGAAGGTGTCGGCCATGCCGGTGCGAGCTCCCAGGACGAGGGCTAGAGCAGTGAAGAGCGTGGTGGCGATCGCAGCGCGGTGTGCGATACGTGTGGGTTTGTTCAAGGGCGTCCTCCTGCCGATGTGGCAATGTCGTTTTTCGGCGGAGGATAGCGGCTCGGGTTTCGTCGCACCAAAATCCAGATGGGATTGATCGATGCCGAAATCGTATCGTTCTCGCAGACCGCCGCTAACGCACCGACGCCGTCAGGTCGCGCGAGGGTAGACGCGGGCCGGTCACATGGTCGGGCGGCCCGAGCACGCTCCACACGGCGACCGCCACGATGGCGGAGGTCAGGATGGTCCAGGCGACGAGTTGCTTCCGCATCAGGCCAAATCCGTCGATCCCGAGATCGGTGCACACTGGCCATCGTGCACCGCAAAAAGCGGCGACCCTATGAACTCGTTCACATCAGAACAGCGCTCGTGCCAAATTCCGAACCATTGCCTTCTGTGTGCATTGACCCGGCATGCCCCGCGAAAACGACCTCGAAGGAAAGCCCGACATGGGCGGTAAGCACGGCGGCCAGGCCGGCCAGCCCAAGTCGCCGTCGCGTCCGCGTGAAGGCGGACACGATGAAGACGTCGTGGCAAAGCGCCACACCGGTCAAGCCGATCAAACCGGCCACAAGGTCTCGCCGACCAACATACGAAAGCGCTAAGCTTCGCCTGCTCTTGTTCTTTCTCTTGCGCAGGCCGCCGGCCCCGTCACGGGATCGCCGGGGAACGGCAGTCTCCTCCCGCCGTTAGCCCGGGCTCGCAGGTGGAAGGACGCCAAAACGAAGGCTGCCAAACGGAGGCTGTAAAGTGTTTTGGATTTATTGGGACACCGCCTGGTCGCTCATCGTCAGTGGCATCATGTTCGCCACCATTGTCACCCATCCCGACGCCGAGTTCGTCGAGGTCCAGGCCGCAAGGCGGGTGAAATGAACGGCATGGCCTGAGGTCGCCAGCCCCTTCAGGATCTGAAGCGCGACGTCGACCGCTTTGTCGGCGATCTCCGGGCGGCCCAGTTGCCGGACGAGAGTTCGGCGTTAACCACCGTTAACGGTTCCGGTCTGGCCGGAAATCGCTTTGAAGTTTCTTAAATTTTGCTGGGTACCTCTCGCTGGTCGCGTGATCCGGGGAGAGACATGGCTAAGCGGGCCAAACGTGGAAAGGCCGAGACCCTCGCACTCCCCATGGCCGGGCGAGTTGCAATCGGCGCGGTAGCCGTCGCCGCGTTGGGGTACGGCTTGCTGTCGCACCAGGAGAGCCTTCAGCCGACCCGGAAGCCGCCCGCGCACCAAGCCCTCGCATCGTCAACGCCCGTCTATGTGGCGACGCCAGTTCACGCATCAGCATCAGCGTCAACTCCGGCTCCAGCTCCAGTTCCGATTCCGATTCCGGCTCCGGCGCCTGTGGTCGAACCGCCTAAAGCCGCTGAAGGCCCCGGCGCATTGGTTCGGCAGGTGGTCGACTACACCAGCCATCAGACGCCGGGCACCGTGATCGTCGATACCAAGAACACATTCCTCTATCTGGTTCTGAACGACACGCAGGCCCTGCGCTACGGCATCGGTGTCGGCCGCGAAGGTTTCACATGGTCCGGCGAACAGACCGTGGCCCGCAAGACGGAATGGCCGGATTGGCGGCCGCCTCCAGAGATGCTCGTGCGTCAGCCTTATCTGCCGCGGTTCATGGCAGGCGGTCCCACCAACCCGCTCGGCGCGCGGGCGATGTATCTCGGCGAGACCGAATTCAGGATCCACGGCACCAACAAGCCCGATACGATCGGCAAGCGGGTCTCGTCCGGCTGCATCCGCCTGACCAATGACGACGTCACCGACCTCTATGAGCGGGTGAAAGTCGGAGCGAAGGTGATCGTGCTTCCGGCAAGCGCTACCCGCCGACCGTCCGACCCGGCATCGTCGTCGAACCGGCCCGCGGCAAACGAGGCACAGATGTCGTCATCCGGCCCGAAGGTCGCCGAGGTCCAGTAGTTCGCATCACTGCATCATCGCGGCGGCGATCTTCTCTGCCGACATCAGCACCGGAAAATTGGTGTTGGCGCACGGCACCACCGGGAAGATCGAGGCGTCGACGACGCGCAAGCCCTGAATGCCCTTGACCCGGCCTTGCGTGTCGACGACGGCCATCGGATCGTCGGCCCGGCCCATGCGACATGAGCAGGAGGCGTGCCACACGCCGATGGTAGCCTTGCGCACGAAGGCTTCGAGTGCCTCGTCGTTGTTGATCACGTCATCGAAGGTGAAGCCCTCGACCACGAAATTGTCGATCAGATAGTGGCGCAGTGCCGCGGGACCGTCCATCATGGTCGCGGCGATCCTGGTCAGGATCTTGTTCGGGGTATTGACCACGCCGATCTTGCGGACCTTGTCGGTATAGGCGGCCGGGAACGGCTTGTCCGTCACCTTCTTCACGATGTCGCTCATCTGGATCGCCGCCATCTTGCGGAAGCCGCTCATCAGGCGGTCGAGGTCGCGACGGTCGGACAACAGATTGAACTCGACGATCGGTTCAGCCGTGGGATCGCGCGAGGCGAGCTTGACCTGCCCGGTCTCGGAATAGGTCTTGTTGACGAAGGTGAGGAGCGAGCCGATCTGCGCGCCGACCGCGTGCCAGGCCGATTTTGAGAGCACGACGACGAACATGTCGCCCTTCGGAACGCCTTCAAGCCCGGACGAGTAGCGCAGCCCGAGCTGCATGTGCCGCCGCGTGTGCTCGTTCATGCGCGCCCCGCGACGGACGAAGGACGACAGCGAAATCGAGGGATGATCCATCAGGCGTTGGCCGACGCCTGCGAGCCCCATCAGCACCGGAATGCCCATGTCCTTGAGATGGCCGACCGGCCCGATGCCGGCGCGCAGGAGATGCGCGGGCGAATGGATCGCGCCCGAGGAGAGAATGATCTCGCGTCCGCGGAATTCCTGCTCGCGTCCATCGATCACGGCCTTCACGCCGACGCATTGCGTGCCTTCGAAGATCAGCTCCCTGACCTGCGTGTTGGTGGAGATCGTGAGGTTGTCGCGCTTGCGGGTGTCGCGATCGAGATAGCCCATCGCGGCCGAGACGCGCTGCTCGGCCTGGTTGGAATGCGTCACCGCGAAATAGCCGTCGACGAACTCGCCGTTCTGGTCCGGCAGATATTGATGGCCGGCCTCCTGGAAAGCATCGGCGAACGCCTGCGAGTGCTTGGTCCAGTGCTCCCTGGGAATTCTCCGCACGGGAATGCGACCGTCCTTGCCGTGATACGGCCCGTCGAAATCGAGATCGCGCTCGACCTTCTTGAAGAAGGGCAGCACGTCATTCCAACTCCAGCCCTCGGCGCCGCGCGTCTGCCACTCGTCATAATCGGTCGGTGCGCCGCGATTGGCCATCTGGCCGTTGATCGACGAGCCGCCGCCCAGCACGCGCGCCTGCTCGTATTTGCGCAAGGGCGGACGGGCTTCGTTCGGATTGTTGTGGCTGACGACCTGGGTCGTGACCTTGAGCTCGGTCCAGTGAAACCGCGGATCGAAATAGGCGGTGCCCGGATAGCTGTCCTTGATTTCGGCCGGCTCGTTGCCTGGTGGGGTGTCCTGTCCGGCTTCGCACAGCAGGACCTTGTTGGCGCTCCTGGCGGAGAGCCGGTGGGCCAGCACGGACCCTGCCGAGCCGCCGCCCACGATGATGTAGTCGTACACGATTGCCGTTTCCCCTTGTTCTTGTGACAAGAGGGTAGCGTGGTTTGAGGCGGAGGTCACGCGCCGGCCCATGCAGCCGGCGAGTTGCGTCAGGACGTTATTGCAGGACCTTGGGCATCACGACGACGACATCCACCTGCTTGTTCAGCACGCGCGATGCGACGGCGGCGATGAGCGGCGAGTAGCTGTCCTCGATGTCGGAGGCGACATCCTCGTTCCTGGCGAAGGCGTAGAGCATCGTGCCCTCGATCTCGTCGAAGCGGATGCCGGCAAAGACGTGATCGAACGCCTCGGCGCCGACAATGCCTGCCATCAGCGCCTGAATGGCCTGGTCCTGAACGCGTGTGAGCTTCATCATGACGATGAGATATGGCAGCGCCGCGCGAATACAAGATGCGGCCCGGCAGCCCGGCAGTATTCGGCCGAGGCCCCGTTGCTCCGATCAATCTCACGTCATGCTGCCGGGCATGAAGCAGCGGATGTTGGCGCGGCCGTTGACATAATAGGGCCAGACGATGGTGCGGCCGACGCGGTTCGGCTCGGTGATGACGGTGTCATTGGGCACGTCGATCCAATCGCCCTGGATCCTGACGCGATAGTGCCCGTCATGCGATTCCCAATCGACGTCGTCGAGCGCCGTGCCGTCGGCGTCCGCACAGCAGGGGCCGCCTCCCTTGCTGTGCAGGCTTTCGAACCAGCCCTTGAGGGGTGAGTTCGCATAGCGGCCGTCGTCGCGCGCCTGTGCGGCAAAGCCGATCAATGCAGCGGTCGCTATGAGTGGGATCATCCTGGAGGTCACGATCGCCATGTCGCCTCGCTCGATGTGGTCACGCGCAACCGATCGCAGGCGGCAGTCGCCTGCGATGCGCGTGATGCAACGTTGACTGGTGCCCGCCGGCCGAAAGTTCCCGGCCGTCTCGGCAGCGCGATAACTGCGAGATGCGAGGTTTGATCCAATTTTTCGGAAAGGCGATGCAGTCATCGCCGCAATGGCAGGTGAGCGGTCGGCCTCAGGCCGCGACCGCCTGTTTCGACAGCAATTGCTTCAGCTTCGCCGCCGGTATGGCCGGGCTGAACAGCCAGCCCTGCATCTGGCTGCATCCGAGCTGCCGCAGCACCTCGCGCTGCGCCTCGGTCTCGACCCCTTCGGCGGTCGTCGCCATGTGGCGGGCGGCGGCCATGTGCACCACGGCCTGCACGATCGGCGAGGAATCCTCGGACTGGCCGATGTCGCTGATGAAGCTGCGGTCGATCTTGATCTTGTCGAAGGGGAAGCGGTGCAGATAGCTCAGCGACGAATAGCCGGTGCCGAAATCGTCGAGCGCGATGCGCACGCCGAGCTCGCGCAGCTGCTGCAGGATGGTCAACGCCTCCTCGTCGTCGCGAATGAGGACGGTCTCGGTGATCTCGAGCTCGAGCCGTCCCGGCGCCAGGCCCGACTCGGCGAGCGCGGAGGCAACTTTCAGCGCCAGTGTCTTGGAGCGGAATTGCACCGGGGAGACGTTGACCGCGATGTGGATGTCGCCGGGCCATGAGGCGGCTTCGGTGCAGGCCTGCCTCAAGACCCATTCGCCGATCTCGCCGATCAGGCCGGTGTCCTCGGCGACTGGAATGAAATCCGCGGGCGAGACCATGCCGCGCTCCGGATGGCGCCAGCGCAGCAGCGCTTCGCAGCCGGTCACGACATTGGCGGAGAGATCGACCAGCGGCTGGTAGTGCACCTCGAATTCGCGGCGAGCCAGCGCCTGGCGCAAATCGAGCTCGAGCTGGCGGCGCTGCCGCGCCTTGGCGTCGTATTCGGGCACGAAGATGCGGAACGTGCCGCGCCCTTCCGACTTCGCCGCATACATTGCGAGATCGGCGCGCTTGAGCAGGTCGTCGATGGCCTCGCCATGGTCGGGCGCGATCGCGATGCCGATGCTGGCATCGGTCGTGATCTCCTGCCCCTTGCAATCGACCGGTGCGCGCAGCGACTTCAGGATCTGTTCGGCCAGTGCAGACAGCTCGGCCTGGTCTGATGTGGCGGCCTTGACGATCGCGAACTCGTCGCCGCCGAGCCGCGCCACCAGGTCGTTGCCGCTAACGCAGGCGCGCAGGCGGTTTGCGACCTGGCGCAGCAATTCGTCGCCGACCTCATGTCCGAGCGAATCGTTGACGCCCTTGAACTCGTCGACATCGATATAGAGGATTGCAAATGGCTTGCCGTGGCTGAGCTCCGCGACGCGGCGTTCCAGATGGCCGCGCATCAGCACGCGGTTGGGCAGGTCGGTCAGCGCATCGTAATGCGCCATATGTGCGATGCGCTCGTCGGCGCGGATGCGCTCGGTGACGTCGTTGTGGGTCGCGAGCCAGCCGCCGGCAGCGCCCGGCTGGTTCTTGATTTCGATCAGGCGGCCATCGGAGGTCTCGACGATGCTGCTCTGCGTCTGTCCGACCTGGCTCAGGATCTTGTCGCAATAGGCGTCGACGTCGCCTTCGAACGAACCGGTTTCGGCGCGATGCTGGATCACGTCGCGGAAATCGACGCCGGGTTTCACCACTGCGGTCGAGAGCCCGTACATGTCGATGTAGCGGCGGTTGCAGACGATGAGCCGCTCGTCCTGGTCGAACATCAAGAGGCCCTGCGTCATCGTGTTCATGGCGGTGTCGAGCCGCTGCTTCTCGAGCGAGACGCGGTTGGTGACCTGGCGGAAGATCAGGAACAGCGTGAGCACGAGCAGGCCGATCGAGACCACGGCCACGGTGACGAAGAACTTGGTCTGCGTGCGCCAGGTTGCCAGCGTCGCGTCCAAGGATTTGGTGGCGACCACGACCAAGGGCTCGCCGGTCAGCATGCGCGAGGCGACGATGCGGTCCTTGCCGTCCACGGGGCTCGCGAGCTGCGTCGTCACGAAGGCACGTTCGAACACGGACCGCTGCGCGGGCGAGCCGGTGCGGTAGTTCTGTCCGATCATGCCGTCGACATGCGGAAAGCGCGCGAGCAGCTGGCCATTCTGGTGATGCATCGCGATCGAGGATTCCTCGCCGAGGCCGGCCGAGGCGAAGAAGGATTCGAGTTGCTCCGGCGTGATCGCCCGTGACACCACGCCAAGGAACTCGCCATGCGGTCCGGACACGCGCCGGCCGAACACGATCGCCGGACCCTTGCCGAACCGGCCGGGCACGACCTCGATCTCTTCCTGCAGGGCCGGGTCGTTCTTGAGCCTGATGAAATAGCCGCGATCGGACACGGAAATATCGGCGACGGGCCAGCGCTTCGACGAATTGATCAGCCGCCCTTCGGAATCGAACACGTTGGCGCCGGCAATGTCGGACCAGCCGCTCGCCTTGGTGCGCAGCACCTCGTGCATGGCGAGCGTCGCCATCTCGCTGCGGAATACCTCGGGGGACTCGATGCCATGGCTTTCGAGTTCGGCGATGATGCTCTTCTGGAGCACCGCGAAATCGGCGAACTCGCGGTCGAAATGGCGGGCCAGCAGACGGACGGAGCTTTCCAGGCTTTCACGGCCGCTCGCGATGGCGTTCTGGCGGAAGCGGTCAACCGTGAGGGCGGTGCCGATGGCCGTCGCCGCCATCAGCACGAAGCCGCCGATAATCAACCACGTCAGCGGCGCGCCCCGCCATTGGCGAAGCAGCACGCGCAGTCGCGCGGTCCATCGGATTGATGCGCCCATCCAACTCTCCCCTGGGATGGATGATGCGCCAAAAACGACAAGACCCCGTTACCATTGAGGGTTAGGGAACTATGAATCGGAACAAAATCAGGGAGTTGGCGCCGCGGCTATGGTGATGACGCTCCAGGGCTACCATCACTCCCGCTTCACTTCCCATTTCAGGGCTTCGGCATTCTTCTTCGCGAAGACATCAGGCACGTCGAACTTCCCGGTCTTGAGATCATACCGACACATCCAGCTCCCCAGTCCCTTCATGACGGTGTTTTTCGGATGCTTGTCGTATTCGCCGCCGAGCCCGATGACGAGGTAGCGGTTGTCGGGCCAGTCCACGCCGAGCCAGCGATAGGCCTCTTCCGTCCCCTTCAGGAGATTGGCCGAGATGTGGAAGTCGAGCTTGGCAAAGTGCTTGGTCTCGGGGCGGCCGTAGAAATAGGCCCAGGCGAGATCGCTGAGGGATTTCCTGGTGGCGCTTACGAAGGCGCCGTTCTCGACATGGTAGAGAAACAGATCCTGCTCGCCCGAGCCGGTCTTCTGCATCCGCACCAGCCATTGCGAATCGTTGGTGAAGCGGAAGCCGGCGCCGTAACCCTGCTCGGGCTTCAGCTCCGTCATCTGGTCGCCCTTGCGCGCCCAGACCTGCCATTTGACGTCCCAATCGCCGGCATCCTTCATATACTGCTCGAGCTTGGTGGTGCCATCAGGCGAGGTGAAGGCGAGATCGGTATCGTCGGTGAGGACGAAGCCCGGCGGTGGGCCGGAGGCGGCAAGCGCCGGGCTTGCTGCGAGCGTCAGGGCAAGCGCCAGCCATGGCGCGGCGCGGCAATATGCGATCATGGGGAAATTCCCTAAAATATATCAGTCGGAAATGGCCGCGAAGCGGCCTCGCTGGTTTGACGCCGATAGGGCCGGCCCGGTTCATCCCTTCGACCGTCTTGCTGCGGCCAGCAAAACGGCGCACTTTGGGCTCGGCTGATTTGCGACCCAGAGATTTTCGATCAAGGTTTGAGGACTGATGATTACCGCTTCCAAGGCCTTCATCGCGTTCTGTCTGCTTGTTGTGGTCGGCACCGTCTTGGTGATCGGCCCGACCGAGCTGCGCCACATGCTGCCGGGCCAGACGAAGACCGAAATGGCCGCGGTCGCCAAGCCCGAAGCGAAGGCGGAGGTGAAGGCCGAGGCCAAGAACGAACCGAAGAACGAACCGAAGATCGGCCCCAAAGTCGAGCCGAAGACCGAGGCCAAGCCGCAGCCGAAAGCTGACGAACAGAAGCTCGCCGCGGTTGCACCCGCGCCGTCCGCCTCGCCTGCAACGGCCGATGCGCCCAAAGATGCGTCCAAGGATGGGTCCAAGGATGCACCCAAGCCAGGCGCGCTCGCCGAGACCCAGAAGCAGGTCGCGGCGCTGGCGGATGTCGCGCCGGCCAAGCCGCAGCCTTCAGTTGCTGACAGTGGTCCCCGTTTCGACGTCGCCCGCGTCGACGATCACGGCGAGGCCGCCGTGATCGCCGGCCAGGCTGCGCCGGGCGCCAAGGTCGAGCTGCTCCGCGACGGCCAGCCGCTCGACAGCGTGGTGGCCGATGCGTCGGGCCAGTTCGTGATGACCCCGCCAAAACTTCCCGCCGGCAGCTATGAGCTGGCACTGCGTGCCAGGGCGCCCGACGGCACCGTCACGCAATCCAGCCGCACCATGCCGGTGACGGTCGCTGAAGCCGCACCGCCGCCGCCGGCGCGTGTCGCGGCTGTCGCGAAGCCCGAGGCAAAGCCGCAAGCAACAAAACCTGACGACAAGTCGGATGTTGTCGCCTCCCTTCCGGCGCCGCGTCTCGCCTCGACACCGGAGCGGTCAGCGGTTCGACCGCGCATGATGGGAACGCCGAAGCCGAAGTCGATGGCGAGGGTGCCGGCGGCAACTGCGACCGTCGCAGCCGCCTCGCCGGCGGACGTGCTCGGCGCGAGCCCGGCGGAAGCAGGCGGCAGCCGCGTGGTCTCACGCGGCGACAGCCTCTGGGCGCTGAGCCGTCTCGCCTATGGCGACGGCGCCCGCTACGCGGTGATCTTCAATGCCAACCGCGAAAAGATCCGCAATCCGAATCTGATCTATCCCGGCCAGACCGTCGTGGTGCCGCAAAAGGCGCAGTAGGGCGCGGCGGTCGATCGTCTCCCTCGCCCCGTTCTTACGGGGAGAGGCGTAGGCGGCCTTCGGCCGCCGTTCTCAAAAAAGAACGCCGATGCGAAGCATCGGCTATGGTGAGGGGCTCTCTCCGCGAGCGTCGGTTGATCGATAGACCTGTACCCCCTCACCCGGAACGCATCTGCCGATGCGTTCCGACCTCTCCCCGCAAGCGGGGCGAGGTAAGAACCACGCTTCGACCGTCTCGTCGCGGAACATTTGGTTCCGCGGCGCGTCTTCTCCCTACGACGCGATGCGTGTTTGGCGGGAGGTCAACGCGGTGGTCAGGTCAGTGGTCTTGTCGAGATCGCGCTTGGGACTGGCGCTCGCCGGCGCAGTGCTGGCGCTTCTGACAGTGCTGCTGCCTGATACGGCCCATGCCCAGTTCGGATTGCGCGGCGGTCCGCTTGGCGTTGCCCGTTTCGCCGTCGGCCATGTCATCGGCTTGTCGCGGCTGCGCCATGCCCGCATGGCGGTGCGCGGCAGCCGCTATCGCTCTGCCGCCATGCGCCCGCAGGATCCGCGCGGTGCCGAGCGCAGCCAGCTTGCCAATCCCTATGTCCTGCGTGCTGCGCTCACTGCGCAAGCTGCGCTGTCGGGCTGGCACGGCGGCCGCCGTCCGCAGGGTTGGTGGCGTCATCCCGATGGAAGCTATGGCTGGATCGGTCCGGTGTTCTGGCCATTCGCGCATGACGATCTCACCACCGCAATCATCTTTGGCGATACGACCAGCCTCTCGCTCTATGGCTATGGCGATATCTATGCCGCGATCTTCGCGCCTTACGCGGCGCCGGAGCTTGCCGCCTACACCACGCCGCACGGCCGCCCTGCGCGCCGCGTCCCGACGGTCGAAGCCGTCTGCGACAGCAGCGACACCGGCGGCCTGCCGGTCGACCGCATCGCGAGCGCCGTGCAGCCGAACGAGATGCAGCGCACCGCCCTCGATGATCTCAGCGCCGCCTGGACCGCAGCGCGCGACAGCATCCGTGCCTCGTGCCCGGCGCAGGCACCCGCAACCGCGGCCGAACGCCTCGGCGTGATGCAGGCGCGCCTCGATGCGATGATCAAGGCCAGTGACGCGCTGGCGGCGCCGCTCGCCAAATTCACCGACCTTCTCGATGACGGCCAGAAAGCAAGGCTCCAGTCGCTCGCGAGCGAACGCCGCGCGGCGCTTGCCGCGGCCCAGCACAAGGACGCGCAGGCGGCCCAGGCGACCTCGGTCTGTGATCCCAACACCGATCCCCGCTATGACGTGCAGGCCCAGCGCCAGTATGAGCAATTCGTGCAGCAGCAATGGCCCGCCGACGACATTGCGGGCACGCTGAAGCTCGACGACACCGGACGCGCCCGCCTCGACGTGCTCCAGGACACCACGCTGCGCACCATGCGGACGCTGAGCTCCTGCCCGATGAAGCCGGAAGCGACACCGCAGGCCCGCCTCGCCGCCGTGAAGACGCGGCTGCAGACGATGCAGCAAGCAGTCAGGGGCGTTGCCGACGCGCTCGACGATTTCGAGGCGGACCTGAGCGACGAGCAGAAGGCCGCGTTTGAGGCGATGGGGCCGAAGCGGGGGACGTGATCACCCGCACGCCCAGTCGAACTTCATTTCCCCGAAGTCGAGCTGCGCGTTGCCGCCGCCAAAATTGTAGCCGCCGAAATATTCCTCGAACTCGATATAGAACGGGCTCATCTCGGGCACGGCCTGGCAGGGCCGCATCGTGCCACCGAGATGGTTCTGCGCGTGGTCCTTGCCCCAATCGTGCAGGCGGAAATTTGCGCGGCTGACGACACCATCGACATAGTAGTAATAGGGCTGATAGCCGGTCGGCGGCCCCTGCTTCACATGCGTATCCCGCGGGCCCTTGCCGGCGTTGGGATCGCTGGTGCGGGCCGTCAGCACGATGGCGCGATTTTCAGAGAGATCGGTGCGCGGCCTGCTCGGCAGCAGCTTCCTGGCGTAAGGGGCTGCGGATTCATGGAACGCGCTGGCGCCGCCGACATCGAGCCAGCGCGGCCGCTCCGCAGTCGCAAGCGCAAGCGGCGCCGGCGGCGTTGCGAAGGCGCCGTCATATTCGGCTTTGGTCAGCAAGATCGCGGCATATTCGTAATCGAGGATGTCGGTCATGCGCGACAGGCGCGGATGCGAGGCGCGCGCCGCCACCACCTCGCGGATCTCAGGATCATCAGGCGCGCCGCCGTCATTGTGATCGGGTGCGGTCGCAAAGAACGACACCGCGACGATGTCTTCGCCATGCACGCGATAATCCTCCGGCAGCAGAAGCGTGAAGCCGTGCATCAGCGGATAGCCGGTGACGGGATCGATCGGCCATTCTTCGCTGCTGATGCCCGGCGGCAGGCCAAACACCCAACCATGATCGCGGGCGCGATCATTGGGGCGGTCCTGCATCTGCAAATCATAGGCACGCGAAGGCAAGGCAAACACCACAGGCCGTCTCCCATCCGAACTTAGGCCTCGTCGTTGAGGCCTGGGTTAGTCGCGGGAAGCAGCGATGTGGTTCGGCGGAGAGTGACAGCATGTCCAGTGAGGTCAGGCGCAAAGCCCGATGATGCCATTATGCCAGTGTTTTGCCCGACGGGTCAAAGCGAATTTCGTAAAATCAGCAAATGCAGGACATCCGCCCCCGAGCTCAGGGCCTTGCCTACTGTGCATGGGGTTGTTTTCGAGTTTTGTCGCGACGACTAGCCGCGCCGCCGCGCGGCGGTCGCGTCGACGATGTTGTCGACGTCCTCGCGCCAGCTCAGGATCTCCATCGCCAGCACCGGGTGATTGAAGCCCTTGAGCTGGAGATCGTCGAGCGCGCGGGCCTCGACGTGAGGCTCGACCATGCCGTAGACGCGGCGGCTGACCACGATCTGGTTGGCGTGGGCCTCGCTGCACAGGCGCGAGGCGAGGTTGGTGACGCTGCCGATCGCGGCGTATTCCAGCCGCTGCTCGAAGCCGACCTGGCCGAGCGTGGCATAGCCGAGCGCGATGCCGATGCCGAACCCCAGGCTATGCCCGCGATTGCGCCAGCGCTCGGTCAAGGGGCCGATCGTGTCGCGCATCTCCACCGCCATCTTCACGGCGCGCGCGGTGTGGTCCTCGAACTGGATCGGCGCATTGAACAGGATCATCACGCCGTCGCCGGCGTATTTGTCCAGCGTGCCCTCATATTTGAAGATCAGCTTGCCGAGCGCGGCGTGATATTCGCGCAGCACGTTCATCGCCTCTTCCGGCTCGGTGGCTTCCGTGAACGCGGTGAAGCCGCGCAAATCGCAGAACACCACGGTGACCTCGCGGCGCTGGCTGGTGAGCAGCCCCTCGGGGCTGTCGGATGACGCGATCAGCTGCGCTACCTGCGGCGCGAGGAAACGCTCGAGCTTGCGGATGCGCTCGATCTCGCCGAGCTGGGTCGCGACGCGCTCTTCGAGCGATCTGTTCCAGTCCTTGAGTTGCTCGGTCTGCTGCTTGAGCTTGTCGGCCTGGGCGCGCACGGTCTCGTTCGCGGTCTCCAGCGCGTGGCTCTTGTGGTCGACCTCGGTGAACAGGCGCGCATTGCGCATGGCCAGCACCGCCTGGTTGGCGAAGGTGCGCATCAGGCCGGTGAGGCTGCCGGCGAATTCGCCGCTGGCGCGGCGCAGCACGACCAGCGCGCCAAGCGTGCCCTGCTGGTCGACCAGCGGCACCACCAGCACGGAGTGGAAGCCGGCATCGACCGCGACGTCGCGCAGCGGCTGCTCGGTAGCCTGCGCGAGATCGGCAATCGCGATCGGCTCACCGCGTGCGGCGGCATCGCTCAGGATGTTCTGACCTTCGTCGATGGTAACATGGGCGCCGGTGACCGATTGGTCGATGCCGTCTGCCTCGACCAGGTTGAAGCGGCGGGCCTCGGCCTCATAGCCGTAGATCAACACCGCATCGGCGTGGCTGATCTCCAATGCGCGGGCGGCGATCGTAGGCAGCACGGCGTTGAGATCGAGCGAGGACGACACCGCGCGGCCGACCTCTTCCAGCACCTTCAGCTCGTTGATCGACTGGGCGAGGTCGCGGGTCCGCGCCTCGACCTTGGTCTCGAGGTCCGTGTAGGTCTCCTGGAGCTGGCCGGCCATGCGGTTGAACTGGCCGGCGAGCTCCTCCAGCTCGTCCGAGGTGTGCACGTCGATGCGGTGGCTGAAGTCGCCCTCGCCGAGCTTGTGCGCGCCATCGCGCAGTGCGGTAATCGGAATGATCATGCGGCGCGCCAGCAGCGTGCCGGCAAGGATCGCGACCAAAAGCCCCATGCCGATCAAAAGCGCGATGCGGACGAGCTGGTCGCGGATCGGCGTCAGGGCCTGCGTGGTCGGTTGCTCGAACATGACAGTCCAGCCGAGCTTCGGCACCGCGCTCGCAGCTGACAACACCGAATGCCCGTTGACGTCGGTGCCCGATGTCTCCGCCTCGCGGCCGGGCGCGATCGCGGCCGCGACTTGCGGCAGTTTCGACACGTCCGTGCCGACATCGGGCCCCTTCGACGATGTCGCCAGCACGCGGCCGCGCGGATCGACCACATAGGCGAAGGCGGCCTTGCCGACCTGGTTGTCCGACAGGAAGTCGGAGAGAAAGCCGAGATCGACCTCGGCCACGGTGACGCCGGCATTGAAACCGGAATGCGCCACCGAGATCGACATCGTCGGCCTCTCATCGACGAAACTGGCCGGCGAGTAGCTCACCCCGCGCGCCACCGTTTCGGTGAAGCGCATGTCGCGGGAGAGGTCGGCATTGTTGCCGGTCGTGGTCGACTGGCGCGAGACGCGCAGCACCTCGCGGCCGTCGCCATTGAGCTGGTACAGCTGGGTGACGACTGACACCTGCTGCAAGAGCTGGGCGTAGTCGGTGCGACGCTTCTCGATCGTGTCCCGGCTGGCCGTCGTAACCCAGCTGATCTGGCGCTCGAGCTCCGAGATCGACTGCTCCATGCGGCGGGCGACCGCCTGGGCCTTGTCCTCGAGCCCGCCTGTCAGCTGGGTCCTGGTGGCGCGATAGGAGATCCAGGTCTCCATCGCGCCGTTGACCGCGAGCACGAACACGACGAGGCCGACGAGGGAGACGACATATTTGGCGAACAGGCCCTCGCGCAGAAACCAGGTCTTGTCTTTCGCTCCCGCCATCCGGATCCTCTCGCGCCGCGACCGACGCCGGCGCTAAGGGCCGTAGGGGCCCTATGGCCTTCTACCACAATTTGGATGTTTGGACCGGCAAGGGGCAAGGAACGGGCCCGTGTGGTTACCCCTTGGGGAATGCCGGGACGGCCGACAGGGCGGTGAATTGTCGCAGCCGGCAGGCATCCTCCTCCGATCGGATGAAGAAGCGGACGAGGCCGGGGTGTAAGGCTGCGCGCGGAGTTCGACGCCTTGGTCCGCCTATCACCGATTAAACAGCTGTCGCATCACGTCGTTCATCGGCTGGCTGTCCTGCTGTGCCTGAGGCGGATCCTGGGTCGGCGGCGCGGGCGAGGCCTGCGGCGCCGGCGTGGTCGGGCTGCCCGGCAGGCTGCGGCTTCGGCCGGTGCCGTTTGCCGCCCCATTCGAGAGCCCTTGCTGGATCAGATTGCCGATCGCCTCGCCCAGCTGACCGCCGAGCAAATTGTTCTGCCCCTGCCCCTGCCCCGGCTGCTGGACTTGCGGATTGGCAGTGCCGGCCGCATTGCTGCCGCCCGGGGCGGCGCCGCCGAGACCGAAGCTGTTCAGGATATTGCCGAGCCCGGCGCCGTCAGGGCCGAACAGGCCCTTGCCCATCTCGCGCAGCTTGGCATAGGCGGCCTCCGGATTGTCGAGCATGCCGGCCATGTCAGGGTAGATCCGCGGCTGCGACCACGCGCCCGTGATCATCACGGGAATGCCGAAGCCGACCGGTTCGGAGGTGCGCCCCTGGCCTTCCGTCGTCATCACCAGCTTCGGCTCGACGCGAAAGCCCATCATCTTGGTGTCAAGCGCAATGGTGCCCGCGCCGGTGACGCGCACCAGCGGCCCGATCAAATTGAGATCGGTCGTCACCGCCTGGCCCTTGTCGATGCGGAACGAGGCCGACAGTTGCGACAGATCCGTGCTCTGCTCCTGGCCGGCGCTCTGGTTATCCTGCCAGCCCGACAGCGTGCCCGAGGTCAGCGAGCGGATCATCTGGGCGACGTTGATGCCGCGGATGGCCCCGTCCTGGAAATTGACGAAGGCGGTCCCTTGCATGTTGGCCATCAGCGCGCGCTGGCTGGTGCCTGCGCTGCGCAGCGCGAGCTTGGCTTGCAGCTTGCCGTCGATCCGGTCGAATTCGGCAAGGCCCTGCAGCAGCGGCAGCGCGCGCACGCCGACCAGGTCGGAATGCATCGCAAAGCTCGGCGCGCCGCTGGTTGCATCGAGGATCACTTCGCCCGAGACCTGGCCGCCATAGGCGCCGAGATTGGCAGTGCCGGCCTTCAGGATGCCGCCAGCAAGCTTGGCGTCGAGCGCCAGCGGCGCAAGACGGGCCTCACCGATGACGGCTTCATTGGCCGAGATCCTGATCTGCGCGTCGACATAATTGAGCCCGGACACGTCGATCGGTGCATCGCTCCAGGGTTGGCCGGCCACGCCGTCAGCCGATTTCGCCAGCGGGATTGCGAGCCGCTGGAAGTCGAGGTCGAGCTTCACCAGCGGCTTGCTCGCGGTATCGACCGAAGCCCAGCCGTTGAAGGCACCATCGCCGAGCGTGCCGTTGACGCCGTTGATCATCACGACTGGGCCGCTCATCCGCAGCTCGGCATGGCCTGCGAGCTGCGACTTCAGCACGTCGGGCATGTCGACGGCGAAATCCACCGGCACGGTCTGCCGCTCGATCGGCGGCGCCGGGGTGGTCGCCTTGATGTCGAATTTGGTCGGGTGTTCGCCCACCCGCGCGGTTCCGGCGATACTGACCTTGCGGTCCTTGCCGGCGACGACGTCCGCATTGATTGCGCTGATGCGGCCTTCGATACGATCGCGTGCGCGCGCGAATGCGACTTCGCCATTGGTGATCCTGACGCGATCGATGATGGCGCCGTCCATGTCGACGGCGAGCGGCTTTTGCGAGGTGTCGGTGTTGGGCAGGCGCTCGCGCAGCAGCGGCTGGTACAGCACGGGATGGGCGACGACGATCTCGCTGATCTCGGGATGACCCGACCACACGCTTGCGAGCGACATGTCGGCCTGTACGGTTTCGATCGTCACGCGCGTAATGCCGCTGCGGTCCTTGGGATCGGCAAGTGTGAGGTCGTTCAGCGTGACGTTCAGCGTCGGCCACAGGCTGATCTTCGCGGTTCCGTCGATCGACAGGCGATATCCGGTCGCCTGCTCGACGCGCGAGGCAATCGTCGCGGTCAAAAAGCCCGAGGGAACCCCGATCACCAGCAGGAGAACGATCACGGTGATGATCGCGGCCACCGCCGCGCCGGCGAATTTCACTGCTCTCATGTCGACTTTCCAACGACGGACGGGCGGCGGCGCATCAGGCGGATGACCCGTCCTTTACGCCTGAGTTTATCCCGGGACGGGAAGCCGCTCCAAGCGACTAAAAATAATCGGGAGGTGCTGCAAAGTTATGTGACTTATGACACACTTCTTCGGCGCGGTTTTACGCGATTCTGACGTCGGTGCTTCCAAGCGATTTGCCCAGGAAATTGTCGAGTAAATTCACAAGGACGTTGAAATGAGCAAGCAGGCCGAATTTGCGGTCATTCTGAAAATGAATGCCATGTTCGCCGACCTCGGTACGGACGAGCTTCACCGGCTGTCCAACCTCTGCCACACCCAACATCTGGCGAACGGTGAGGTGTTGTTCCAGAAGGGTGACCCCGGTGATGCGCTGTTCGGCGTGCGCCGCGGCCAGGTCCGCATCGAGACCGGCGCCTCCGACGGCAGCCGGCTGACGCTGAATTTCATGGGCCCGGGCGATCTGTTCGGCGAGGTCGCGGTGCTGGACGGCCAGAGTCGCACGGCGGATGCGACCGCGGGCGAAGTCAGCGAATTATTCGTGCTGCGGCGCGAAGATTTCCTCGCCTTTCTCGAGCGCGAGCCGAAGGTCGCGATCAAGATCATCGCGCTCCTGTGCCAGCGTATCCGCTGGCAAAGCGAACGCATGGAAGAGTCGATGCTGCAGCCGCTGCCGGTGCGGCTGGCGCGACGGCTCTGCGCGCTTGCCGCCGATTTCGGCTCCGAGGTGCACATCTCGCAGGAACAGCTCGGTGTCTTCGTCGGCGCAGCGCGCGAGAGCGTCAACCGCCAGCTTCAGGCCTGGCGCAAGGAAGCCATCCTGGATCTGCAGCGCGGGCGCATCCTGCTCAGGAACATGACCAAGCTGACGGCGATCGCGCGGAACGAGTAGGGCGTAGCGACGCCGCTCCTCGCCGGCGCCGCGGCTACTCGGCGGCCGGATGCACGACGCTCTTGGGCATCGGTGGGGCTTCCACCGGCGCAGCGCTGTGCTGGTCGTCCGTCTCTGCATCCGCGCTGTGCACGATCAGCCGCTTGCCGAAACGCCAGATCAGCGCGCCGATATCGTCCATCACCATGAACATCGCGGGCACGAACACCAGCGACAGGATGGTCGAAAAGATCAGGCCGCCGATCACCGCGAGCGCCATCGGCGAGCGGAACTCGCCGCCGGCGCCGACCGCGAGCGCGCTCGGCATCATGCCGGCGGCCATCGCGATCGTGGTCATCACGATCGGGCGGGCGCGCTTCATGCCGGCGTCGATCATCGCCTCGTCGCGCGGCTTGCCGGCGTGAATGGATTCGATGGCGAACTCCACCAGCATGATCGCGTTCTTGGTAACGATGCCCATCAGCATCAGGATGCCGATCCAGACCGGCGTCGTGAGCTGCTTGCCGGTGACCAGCAGCGCCGCGATCGCGCCGCCGATCGACAGCGGCAACGAGAACAGGATAGTGATCGGCTGCAGGAAGGTGCCGAACAGCAGCACCAGCACCGCATAGACCATCATCAGACCGGCCGTGATCGCGGTGGCAAAGCCGTCGGAGAGCTCGTTGAGGCTTTCGGCATCGCCCGAGGGCGAGACCTTCACGCCCTTCGGCAGGCTCTTCATGACCGGCAGTTCGTAGATCTTCTTGGTGGCATCGCCGAGCGCCGCGGAGCCGACGAGATCGGCGGC
This sequence comes from uncultured Bradyrhizobium sp., assembly GCF_936928535.1. GTDB lineage: Bacteria > Pseudomonadota > Alphaproteobacteria > Rhizobiales > Xanthobacteraceae > Bradyrhizobium. The sequence continues at coordinate 43,032 of NZ_CAKZHY010000017.1, forward strand.
GACGGTGGCTTGCCGCTCGCGATCATAACGGTTGATGCTGGTCGGGCCCTGGTCGAGCTTGACGTCGGCGATGACCGCGAGCGGCACGCCGCCCTTCTCGCCGTGCTCGCCGAGCGGCACGCGCAGTTGCTCCAGCGTCTTCAGATTACCGCGGGCGGCATCCTCGAGCTGCACGCGGATCGGCACCAGGCGGTCGCCGACGTCGAACTTGGCGAGCGCCGGACCGACGTCGCCGATGGTGGCGACACGGATCGTCTGCGACAGGCTTTCGGTCGAGACGCCGAGCCGCGCGGCGAGGTCGGCGCGCGGCTCGATGCGCAGCTCGGGACGTTCCAGCGAGGTTTCCGAGATCACGTCGGAGATGGTCGGAATCCGCTTCATCTGCGTCGCGAGCTCGCTGGCGACGTTGTTGACGATGTTGGGGTCGACGCCGGTCACGACCAGCGAGATCGCGCGCAAGCCGTTCTCGTCCAGGAACCAGAAGCGGATGTCGGGAACGTTCTCCAGCTCCTGGCTGATCGAGAATTCGAGCTCGCGCTGGGTGATCTTGCGGTCGTTCTTGGGGGTGTAATTGATGATCAGGGAGGCGCGCCGGACCTCCTGCGTGCCCGGTGGCACGCGGCCGCCGTCGACGAAGATGCTCTTCACCTCGGGTCGCTGGCGCAGGCGCGCGACGATGTCCTCGGTGACCTTCTCGGTATAGGCGAGCTGCGTGCCCGGCGGCAGTTCGAGAGCCAGCAGCGAGCGGGCGCTGTCCTGCGCAGGCAGGAAGCCCTGCGGCAGCAGCGTGATGCTCCAGATCGAGGCCGCGAAGATGCCGAAGCCGATCAGCACGGTGATGAAATAGTGCTTCACCGACCACGAGACGAGGCCGTGATAGGTCCGCAGGATGCGGCCGGGCGGCGGCTCTTCGTGGTTGCCGTGCTTGAGGAAGTAGGCCGCCAGCATCGGCGTGACGAAGCGCGCCGCGAGCAGCGAGAAGAACACCTGCACCGAGACGGTGATGCCGAATTGCTTGAAGAACTGGCCGGCGATACCAGACATGAAGCTCGCGGGCGCGAAGATCGCGATGATGGTCAGCGAGATCGCGATCACGGCGAGGCCGATCTCGTCGGCGGCTTCCAGCGCGGCACGATAGGGCGATTTGCCCATGTTCATGTGCCGCACGATGTTCTCGATCTCGACGATGGCATCGTCAACCAGGATGCCCGTCGACAGCGTGATGGCGAGGAAGCTGACGAGGTTGAGCGAGAAGCCGAGGATGTCCATCGCCCAGAACGCCGGGAAGATCGACAGCGGCAGCGATACCGCGGCGATGATGGTGGCGCGCAGGTCGCGCAGGAACAGCAGCACGATGACGACGGCGAGGATGGCGCCTTCGAACAAGGTCGAGATCGCCGCTTCGTAATTGCCGTTGGTGTATTCGACCGAGGTATCGATCAGCTTGAGGTCGACATCGGGATAGGCGGCCTTGAGCGCGTCGATGCGCTTCTGCACGGCTTCGGCGACCTTGACGTCGCTGGCGCCCTTGGAGCGCTTGATGCCGAGCGCGACCACCGGCTCGCCGTTGAAGCGGGCGAAGGTGCGGCGATCGGCGATGGTGTCGGTCACGGTGCCGAGATCGTCGAGACGGACCTCGCCGCCGCCGAACAGCGGGACCATCGTGCCGGCGAGGTCGCTGAGCGTTTTGGCGCCGGCCAGCGTCCGGATCGCCTGATCGTTCTTGCCGATCTCGGCGCGACCGCCGGCAACGTCGACATTGGTGCCGCGCAGGCTCTGGCTGACATTGACGGCCGTCAGCCCCATCGCCTGCAAGCGATCGGGGTCGAGCGAGACCAGGATCTCGCGCTCGACACCGCCGATGCGCTCGACCTGGGCGACGCCGCGCACGCCTTGCAGCGCGCGCTTGACCACGTCGTCGACGAAATAGGACAGCTGCTCCGGCGTCTTGCCGGGCGAGATCGCGGCATAGGTGACGATCGGCAGGCCGATCACGTCGACACGCTGGATCAGCGGCTCGGTGACGTTCTGCGGCAGGTTCGAGCGCACGCGCGTCACCGCGTCCTTGACGTCATTGAGCGCGCGATCGGTGTTGGTCTCCAGCGCGAACTGGATGGTGGTGACCGACACGCCGTCGGTGATCGAGGAGGTGATGTGCCTGACACCCTCGACGCCGGAGACGGCGTCTTCAACCGTCTTGGTGACCTGGGATTCGAGCTCCGCCGGCGCCGCGCCGAATTGCGAGACTGCGACCGAGATCACCGGAATGTCCGCCGAAGGCAGCCGGGTGATGGCGAGCTTGGTGAAGGAGGTCCAGCCGAGGATCAAAAGGATGATCGAGAACACCACCGACGGCAGTGGATTGCGGATCGACCATGCCGAGATATTGAGAGCCATTAGCGTACCCGCGTGCGATCGAGTTCATCGGCGAACATGGTCTTGATCTGGTCGCCGTCATGCAGCGAAGAGCCGGCGTCGGCGACGACGATCTCGCCGACCTCGACCCCTTCGAGGATTTCCGTTTGGCTGTCGGATGTCAGCCCGACGCGCACCCGTCGTGTCTCGATGACGTTGCCTTTGACCACCTGGACGGTGAGATGGTCGATCGCGGTCTTGGGAACCGCGACGCCGCAACTTCGCTTGGCATCGATCGAGGCGCGGGCAAACACGCCGACCTTCAGCGAAGGATTATTGGTGACGCTGATGCGGACGCGGCCGAGCTGCGTGGCGCGGTCGATCTCGGGTGCAACCAGGCGGACCCGGCCGATCAAATCGGCGGCGTCGTCGCGGCTGATCCGCACCGTCGCACCGGGGCTGAGCTTGGGCATGTGCACGGCCGGAACCTGCGCATCCAGCTCGATCTCGCCGTTGACGGCGATGCGGAACATCGGTCCCGCTTGCGGCGAGGCCGGCGCGCCGACGATGGTGCGGACTTCCGTGATGAGACCCGGCGCAGGCGCCTTCAGCGAGATCGGACCCTGAGACCCCGGCCGTTGCGGCTGGCCCGGCATCTGCGGCGGCGCGGTCAGCCGCGCCAGCTCCTGGTTGTCGGTGACGACGGCGCCCTCGGTGACGAACAGGTCGGTGACCTTCGATCCTTCCTGGTCGACCATGACCACGGCCTCACGTCGCGGCACGAAGAAGCCGGTCACCCGCACGAGATCCGAGAAGCAGGCATTGGTCGACTTCGTCACGATGACCAGCGCCTCGCCCGGCGTTTCCTTCGCCTCGGGGCGGTGCCGATGCTCGAACCAGTAATAGCCGACGCCGAGCGCAACGATGAACGCCACGGTTCCTGCAGGCTTGAGATATTCGGAGATGTTCATCGCCGGATCATCCTGGCCTGGCTCGAGGTTGTCGGGAGCGATTCCCTGAAACGAAGCGGCGTCCCGCAGGGCTGCGGGACGCGCGCTGGACGCAAGACCTTACACCACATCACAACTTGTCACTTCAACGGATTACGTCGTGGTCACTTCGATGCGGTGGTCTTGTTTTCCATGTTGACGACCTGCACGCGGCGGTTCGCCTCGGCCATCGGCTGGCTCGGATCCTTCAGCTTGCTCTTGCCATAGCCGACTGTGACGAGGTCGGTTGCGGCAATGCTGTACTTCTCGACGAGATAGCGCTTGATCGAATCCGCGCGGCGTTCCGACAGGTCCTGATTGTAGCTCTCGCCGCCGGCGGCGTCGGTGTGCCCTGCGACCACGAAGGTCGAGCCCTTGAGGTCGGGGCTGCTCAGCGCGCGGCCGAGCGCCTGCACCGACGGCAGCGACTTGGCGCTGATATCGGCCGAGTTGTAGTCGAAGGTGATTTCGAGATCGATATTCGGCTTGTCCTTGGCGGCGGTTGCGATCTCCTCGCGCTCGGTCGAGGAGAGCGAGCGGGTGGCGCGGCCGCGGACCGACTGGATCAATTTGGTTTCCGTCGCATTCGGGACGGGATCCGCCTGGGGGCCGATCGAAAGGCCGCGCGTCAGGGGCTTTTTCGGCGGCGGCGCCAGGGCACGGACGATCTCGTCCTCGGTGACGTTCTTGCTGTTGCCATCGTCGCCGGCGAAGGCGGGCGGGGGTGTCAGCGACAGGGCGACGCCGACGGTGATGACGGAGAGGAGTGCGGTCAGTCCCTTTGCAGCCAATCTCATTGTCAGTCCCTCCTGTGCGAGCCCGCGCGGCTCCGAAATTCTCGGCGACAGGCCCCAAGGCAGGGCCTCCGGCATCCGTTCAATTAGTCTTGTAATTAGTCTTGGTAGGACGCCCTGGGTTCGAGGCGCCGTCCGCCTGAAATCAAAAAAATATCAACGCACTCCGTAACTTGCGAATTCCTGCACAATGTTCGGATCCATCGCCTTGGCATTGGCGATGTCGAGCGAGCCTTCCTGCGCCGAGCCGTTGCGCTGCTTGGCCACGCCGCGGCCGTAGAGCGAGGAGGTCAGGCGCGGGTTGATCCGCAAGGCAGCGTCGAAATCGGCAATGGCGTTCTTCACCGCCCCCGATTTGAGGTTCACCAGCCCGCGGCTATCCAGCGCATCGACGAAATTCGGCCGCAGCCGCAGCGCCTCGTTGCAATCCTTGAGCGCGCCCTGGAGGTCGCCCACCACGGTCCGGGTCCAGCAACGATTGTTCAGGGCCTCGACGTCCTTCGCATTGATCCTGAGCGTGTCGTCGAAATCCTTGATGGCAAGGGTGTAGGCGCCCTTGCTGGCATAGACCTGGCCACGCCGGTACAGCGCGTTCACGTCGTCAGGATTGGCGGCGATCTTGGCCGTCAGGCCCTTGATGGTGGGGTCTTCCGCCAGCGCGGCCGCGCTCGGCCCGCCATCTGCGTTCGGCGCAGGAGCGGTCTCGGCCGGTTTCGCCGGCGGTGGTGGTGGCGGCAGTGCGGCTTCCACCTGTGGCTTCGGCGGTGGCGGCGGTGCTGGGGGCGCCGGCGGCGCGGGCGGATTGTTCGCAGCCACGGGCGCCGGTGGTGGGGCCGGCGGAGCCGGAGGTGCCGGAGGCGGGTTGGTCGCGACCGCAGGCGGGGGTGCGGGGGGCGCCGGCGGCGGTGTCGTTGCCGTCGGTCGCGAGCCGCTAGCGCCCGGAATGAACGAGAAATCCTCCGCAAGCGAGGACGAGATCCACGGCACCTGCTCGCCGCGCGAGGCGCGGGTGACGCCCATCTTGGTGCGGTTCAGCGTTTCCTCCGCCATCAGGTCGGGGACGCGGATTTCCTTGAGCAGCTCCTGGACGAACAGGCTGTGGTCGCCGCCGGCATCCGACACGACGGACGCCAGTGCGGCCGAATACATCACCAGCGTGCCGTTCGGCGCGATCACAGGGGTCAGGCCCGCCGAGAAGCTGCGGAACCGGCGCTCGAACGGATTGCGCCTGGAAGCGTCGATCAGCGCGATCTTGACGCCGGCGCCACGGGTGTTGAGCTCGCCCAGGATTGCCTCGATGCTGAACCCGTCGCGGCGGACGTCGGATTCGGTCCAGATCTGCGCATCGACCGGGATCATGTAGCTCTGGCGCGCCGACTGGATGCCGAACCCGCTGTAGAACAGCAGCGCCACCGAGCCCGGCTTGATCTTGCTGTAGAGCTTGTCGAAGGCGCGGCGCATGCCGTCGCCGGTCAGGTTCTCGCCGACCTCCACCGCAAAGCCGTCGCGCTTGAGCTCGTCGGCGACGTCACGGACGTCGTTGATCGGCTCCTTCAGCGGGCTGTCGGCGTCAGGGTATTTGGCATTGCCGATCACCAGCGCGAAGCGGTCGCCGGCCGCATGCGACGGCGCGGTCGGAGCGAACAAGACAAGCAAAGGCAGCAGAAAAAGGAAGCGAGTTTTCATAATCAGCGCGGTCCAGCCAAAAAGGCGCCGTTCCCAGCTTGCGCCGCGGCGACCTTAACTTACGCAAAGTGCATTATCAAACCGGGGAGTGGGGGCGTCAACCGCTTGGAGATTCGGCACTATCGCGACAATTGACCGCGACGCGCGGGCCGGTTGTGAGAAGAATAGTTCGGCGGTCACGGCATCACTCGACGCGGTCTCGTTCAGGGGTTCCGATCGCCATGTTAGGCCGACACTCGCGACGAAAATGTGATTGGTCTCACATTGCTAGTCGGCTTTGCTGCAACCGCGAGGTTTGACCTTTGCCGCCGGCGATGGCTTGGTGCGCCAAGGTCCACTCAGAAAAGTAAAAGCCGGGATCAACGCAATGAGCAAAGTCGAGGGAAACGCCTACGAAATCTACGCCCTGCGCTATGCGACGATGTCGCCGCGCACCCCCAGCATGAATTTTCTGGCGCCCGACCCGCATGACAGCGCGGCGCAGGACCTCGACTATTTCGTTTGGCTGATCCGCGGGCAGGGCCGCGATATCCTGGTCGATACCGGCTTCAATGCCGAGGAGGCCAGCTTGCGTGCGCGCAAGCTGACGCTCAATCCGGTCGATGCGCTGGAGCGCTTTGGCGTCGCCGCATCCACTATCCGCGACATTATCGTGACGCATTTGCATTACGATCATGCCGGCAATCTCGATCGTTTCCCGAACGCGCGCTTCCATCTCCAGGAGCGCGAGATGGCTTACGCAACGGGTCGCTGCATGTGTAACGGACTGCTGCGCCATCCGTTCTCGGTCGAGCACGTCACCCAGATGGTGCGCCATGTCTATGGCGAGCGCGTCACCTTCTATGCTGGCGATGGCGAGGTCGCGCCCGGCGTGACCGTGCACCGTGTCGGCGGCCATTCCGACGGCTTGCAGGTGGTCAAGGTCGAGACCGCGCGCGGTCCGGTGGTGCTGGCGTCCGATGCCGCGCATTATTACGCCAATCTGCAGCGCCGCAGCCCGTTTCCGATCGTCTACAATGTCGGTGACATGGCGGTGGGTTGGGAGACGATCGAGCGCCTCGCCGGCCATCCCGATCGCTACATCCCCGGCCATGACCCTGTTGTGACGGAAATCTATCCGCGCGCGAGCGACAAGGTCGACGCCTGGGCGCTGCACCTGCCGCCGACGCGGTCGTTTGCGAAGTGACGACGAAGCCGTCATTCCGGGATGCGCCGAAGGCGCAGGCCCGGACTCCATCGCGCCTCTGGTTTCGTGGATGAATGGATTCCGGGTTCGCGCTACGCGCGCCCCGGAATGACAGGAGTGGCTAATACGCCTGCTTCGCGTCCGCCTCTTCGCTGGTCTGGATCAAGTCGAGGCTCTCCTCGATCTTGCCGAGCAGCGCTGACAGCTGTTTGCGCTCCAGTGCGGAGAGGCAGGCGAGGATCTCGTCTTCCCGCCGCAGCAATTGCGGGAACAGCTCCTCGTAGAGCGCGCGGCCCTTGCTCGTCAGTCGCAGGCGGAATTCGCGGCGGTCGGCTGCGTTCTCGACCCGCTCGATGAGGCCGTCATGCAACAGCGTCGTCACCGCCCGGCTGATCGTCGATTTGTGCGTGCGGGTGCATTGCGAGATGTATTGCGCGCTGCAGGCATCGTTGCGGAAGCCGAGCGTGGCGATCACGCGCCAGGCCGGAATGTCGAGGCCGTGACGCTCCTGATATTCGACCGCGAGCGCGGAGCTGACCTCCGCCGCGAGCCGGTTGAGGCGGAACGGCACGAACTTGAACAGATCGAGCCGCGATCTCGGCCGTGGTGAAGCCTCATTAGCTTCCTTTGTCTTCAGCGCGATATCGCTGGATGTCCTCGCCAAGGAGAGTGCTCCGAATTCCAGTTGACGGCCGGCCGGCCCCGGTCCAAAATAGTTGCACGTGAGACTATCTAGCAGATCAGTGCTCTCCTGACCAGAGCCGAGGTTAGTGTATGGCGAACGCCAATACGCATCAGGCCAAGACCCAGTTCGGCTATCGCCGCCACCCCGATCAGGATCGCCCCGGCCAAAATCCGGCCGAGCACCCGGTCGTGGTCGTCGGCGCCGGCCCGGTCGGGCTGTCGCTCGCCATTGATCTTGCCCAGCGCGGCCAGCGCGTCGTCCTTCTGGATGACGCCGACCGCATCGGCGAAGGCTCGCGCGCGATCTGCTTCTCGAAGCGTTCGCTGGAATATTGGGACCGGCTCGGCGTCGCCGACCGCATGGTCGACAAGGGCGTGGTGTGGAGCGTCGGGCGCATCTTCCATGGTGAGTCCCAGCTCTATCAGTTCAATCTGCTGCCGGAGGACGGGCACAAGCGGCCGGCCTTCATCAATCTCCAGCAATATTACGCTGAGGCTTATCTGGTCGATCGCATCAGCGTTCTGCCTGCTATCGACCTGCGCTGGCGCAACAAGGTGACGGCGCTCGAACAACGCAATGATTCCGTCCTGCTGACGATCGAGACGCCTGACGGCGCCTATCGCCTGCAGGCGCAATATGTCGCCGCCTGCGACGGCGCGCGCTCATCGTTGCGGCAGATGGTCGGTGCCGACTTCGCCGGTCAGGTGTTCGAGGACCAGTTCCTGATCGCCGACGTCAAGATGACCGCGGAATTCCCGACCGAGCGCTGGTTCTGGTTCGATCCGCCGTTTCATGCCGGACGCTCGGCGCTGCTGCACCGGCAGCCCGACGATGTCTGGCGCATCGACCTCCAGCTCAACCGCTATGCCGATCCCGTGGTCGAGAAGAAGCCTGAAAACGTGCGGCCGCGGATCGCGCGCATGCTCGGACACGACAAGTTCGAGTTCGAATGGATCTCGCTCTACAAGTTCCAATGCCGCCGGATGGACCGCTTCATCCATGGCCGGGTGATCTTTGCCGGCGATTCCGCGCATCAGGTCTCGCCCTTTGGCGCGCGTGGCGCGAATTCGGGACTTGAAGACGCCGAGAATCTCTCATGGAAGCTCGATCGGGTGCTGCGCGGCACCTCGCCCGCGGGCCTGCTCGAAAGCTACCATGTCGAGCGGAGCCTTGCTGCCGACGAGAACATCCGCGAGTCCACGCGTTCGACCGACTTCATGGCGCCCAACTCGCATCAGGAGGCGCGGCTGCGCAAGGCGGTGCTGTCGCTGGCCAAGGAGACCGAGTTCGGCAAGCGCATGGTCAATGGCGGCCGGCTGTCGGTGCCCTGCAGTTACGACACGCCGCTGTCGTCGCGCGACGCGGATGCCTGGCGCGGCGGACCGTCGCCGGGCTGTTCCATGCTGGATGCACCTGTGGCGAGCCGCGCGGGCGAGCAGGCCTATCTGACGGATGCGTTCCGCAAGGGTGGAACGGACTTCACCCTGCTCTCGTTCAGCAATGGCGCGGCGATCGATGCGCCCGACGGCGTCAAGGATATCCGCATCGGCGGCGAGGGCGGGCTCGCCGATCCCCAGGGCCTCGTCGCAAAGCGCTATGATGCCGAGCCTGATACTGCCTATTTGCTCAGGCCCGACGGCTACGTGGCGGCCCGCTTCCGTCATCCGACGCGCGAGGCGATTGCCGCCGCGCTGTCGCGGGCTCAGGGCTTGAATTGAGGATTCGCATGGCATTGTCCACCAGCTCCAACTTTGCGCGGCCCGACGACGCTTTCCGCGCCGTCGTCGAAGCGCATCGCGGCCTTACCGAAGAGCAGAGCGCCGATTTCGATGCGGCGCTGGTGCTGATTCTCGCCAACCATATCGGCGACATCGAGGTGCTGCGGGAGGCGCTCGTGCTGGCGAAACGCCGCATGATCGACGGCCAGCAGCAACAACAGCAACAACAATAACCACCGAGTTGAAGGACGAATTGATGGCGAAGAACTTCGCATCCACCGGCGATCTCGCCGAAAAGAAGATCACTTTCTCGGAGATCGGCACCGATCTCTACGCCTTCACTGCCGAGGGCGATCCGAACACGGCCGTCATCGTCGGCGACGACGGCTGTCTCGTGTTCGATGCGCAGGCGACACCTGCGATGGCGAACAAGGTGATCGAGCGCGTGCGCAAAGTCACCGACAAGCCGATCAAATATGTCGTGCTGTCGCATTATCACGCCGTCCGCGTACTGGGCGCCTCCGCCTACAAGGCGCAAGGCATCGTGGCCTCGCAGGAGACCTATCGGCTCATCGAAGAGCGCGGCCAGCAGGATTGGGACTCCGAATACGGGCGCTTCCCGCGCCTGTTCCAGGACGCCGCCAGCATTCCCGGCCTGACCTGGCCGACGCTGACCTTCGAAGGCGAGATGTCGATCTACCTCGGCAAGCGCGAAGTGCGGCTGATGCAACTTGGCGCCGGCCACACCTCCGGCGACATCGTCGCCTGGGTGCCGGATGCCGAAGTGATGTTCTCCGGCGATCTCATCGAATATCACTCGGCCTGCTATTGCGGCGATGCGCATTTGCGGGAATGGCCGCTGACGCTGAACGAGATCCGCAACTTCAATCCCAAGGCAATCGCGCCGGGCCGCGGCGATGCGCTGAAGGGCACCGCCACCGTGCGCGAAGCGATCGCGATGACGCGCGACTTCGTCACCTCGCTCTATGGCGCCGCCGAGATCTCGGTCGCCAAGGGCCGCACGCTGAAGGAATCGATGGCAGCGACCCGCGAAGTGATGGATCCGAAATTCCACAGTTTTGCGATTTACGAGCACTGCCTGCCGTTCAACGTGTCGCGTGCCTATGACGAAGCTTCGGGCATCGACGATCCCGTGATCTGGACCGACAAGCGCGACCAGGAAATGTGGGCTGCCTTGCAAGGAGGAGGATAGTCATGAACATCAATACCTCGCCTGATCAGATCATCCGCAGTTCGGCCCAGGTGACGCCGGGATACATGTCCGGCTTCGGCAACAGTTTCGAGACCGAAGCGCTGCCCGGCGCGCTGCCGATCGGGCGCAACTCGCCGCAGCGCTGCGCCTATGGCCTCTATGCCGAGCAGCTCTCCGGCTCGCCCTTCACCGCGCCGCGCGGCACCAACGAGCGGTCCTGGCTCTATCGCATCCGCCCGTCCGTGAAACATTCGGGTCGCTTCGAGAAGGTCGATGCCGGCCTGTGGCGCTCGGCACCGTGCCACGAATACGATCTGCCGATTGCGCAGCTGCGCTGGGACCCGACACCGCTGCCGAAGGAGGAGGTCACCTTCCTTCAGGGCGTGCAGACCATGACGACGGCAGGTGATGTCAACACCCAAGCGGGTATGGCAGCGCATGTCTATCTCGTCACCAAATCCATGGTGGACCAGCATTTCTACAATGCCGACGGCGAACTGATGTTCGTGCTGCAGCAGGGCGTCTTGCGCGTTGTCACCGAGTTCGGCCGCATCGATGCCGAGCCGGGCGAGATCGTGGTGATCCCGCGCGGTGTCAAATTCCGCGTCGAGATTCCTGATGGTCCGGCACGCGGCTATCTCTGCGAAAACTATGGCGGCGCCTTCACGCTGCCGGAGCGCGGTCCGATCGGCGCCAATTGTCTTGCCAATGCGCGCGACTTCCTCACGCCGGTTGCGAACTATGAGGACAAGGACACGCCGACCGAGCTCTATGTGAAATGGGGCGGGTCGCTTTTCAAGACGACATTGCCGCATTCGCCGATCGACGTCGTCGCCTGGCACGGCAATTACGCGCCTTACAAATACGATCTGCGCAGCTTCTCTCCGGTCGGCGCGATCGGTTTCGACCATCCCGATCCGTCGATCTTCACGGTGCTGACCTCGCCCTCGGAGACCGCAGGCACCGCGAATATCGACTTCGTCATCTTCCCCGAGCGCTGGATGGTCGCCGACAACACCTTCCGTCCGCCCTGGTATCACATGAACATCATGAGCGAGTTCATGGGCCTGATCTACGGCGTCTACGATGCCAAGCCGCAAGGCTTTGTGCCCGGTGGCATGAGCCTGCACAATTGCATGCTGCCGCACGGCCCCGATCGCGACGCCTTCGAGCATGCCAGCAATGGCGAGCTGAAGCCGGTGAAGCTCACCGGTACCATGGCCTTCATGTTCGAGACCCGCTACCCGCAGCGCGTCACCGCGCACGCCGCAAAGGCGTCGACGTTGCAGGACGATTACGCGGATTGCTGGAACGGGCTGGAAAAGCGGTTCGACCCGAACCGGCCGTAGAGCTTTCTTCCCCTCTCCCCTTGTGGGAGAGGGTGGCTCGCCGCGCAGCGGCGAGAC
>NZ_CAKZHY010000018.1 GCF_936928535.1 uncultured Bradyrhizobium sp.
TTCCCAAGCCCGGGCCTCGGCGGCATCGACGTTGATCGAGAAGAACACCTTGCCGTCGGACGCGCTGATCGCGCTCAACACATTGGCATTGGTGAGCGCGACCCCGCGGGGCGACTTGATCTTGGCGAGGCCGTCGAGGACCTGTTGCTGCGTCACGCTCAAAGCGCATCTCCTGGAAGTTCAAGATGCCCCATTAGAGCGGAAACGGCCAAAAGGCTACTGCCTGCCGATATCGTCAGCCATCTCGGCCGGGGCTGCCCCCTGCTCCTTCGCCGCCTCGTAATTGAGCTCGATCATGACCCCGTTGGGGTCGTGGACGAAGATCTGCCAGAGCTCACCGCCGGGCACCTGGCGGGAGTCGAATTTCATGCCCTTGGCAGTGAGGCGCTGCTTCATGCCATCGAAGCCCTGGCTGGCGAAGGCGACGTGGTGGACCACGCCGGAATCCGGCTTTTGCGGCTCCGCAGTCGGGGAAATATCGACGAGGTGCACCACCGGCTTGCCCTCGCTGTACATCCAGGCTCCCGGGAAGGCGAAATTCGGCCGGGCGCCTTTTTCAAGGCCCAGCACATCCTCGTAGAAGCGGACCGTCTCGGCCAGATTCCGGGTCCGGATGTTGAAATGATCGAGGACGCCGACGCTTATTCCACCCATGCTTTCGCTCCCTTGTTTTGAAGTCCTTGAGGTCCGCCATCCTAGCACAGGAGGCCGCCAAACGAAGCCGTTGCCCTCCGCCCTCAAGGGTTTATGGTGCGCGCGTTCCCCCCTCAGGCGGAACCTTTGGGACACCCGGCTGGCACCCCTCGGCCGGCCGCAACCGTAAAACTCAAGCTACGGACACAGATATGGCTAAAGTCGCTTTCCTCGGTCTTGGCGTGATGGGCTTCCCCATGGCCGGACACCTCGTGAAAAAAGGGGGCCATGAGGTCACCGTCTACAACCGCACCGCCGCCAAGGCGAAGGAGTGGGCGGACAAGTTCGGCGGCAAGACGGCACCGACCCCGAAGGCCGCAGCCGAGGGCCAGGACTTCGTGATGTGCTGCGTCGGCAATGACAACGATTTGCGCGCGGTCACGATCGGGCCCGACGGCGCATTCGCCGGCATGAATAAGGGCGCGACCTTCGTCGACCACACCACCGCCTCTGCCGAGGTCGCGCGCGAGCTCGACGCGGTCGCGACCAAGGCCGGTTTCAAGTTCATCGACGCCCCCGTCTCCGGCGGCCAGGCCGGCGCCGAGAACGGCGTGCTGACGGTGATGTGCGGCGGCGCTGAGGGCGCCTATGCCGGCGCCGAGCCGATCATTACGGGCGCCTATGCGCGGATGTGCAAGCTGCTCGGACCCGCCGGCTCGGGCCAGCTGACCAAGATGGTCAACCAGATCTGCATCGCAGGCCTGGTGCAGGGCCTCTCGGAGGGTATTCACTTCGCCAAGAAGAGCGGCCTCGACGTCGCTGCCGTGATCGAAACCATCTCCAAGGGCGCGGCACAGTCCTGGCAGATGGAGAACCGCTACAAGACCATGAACGACGACAAGTACGATTTCGGCTTTGCAGTCGAATGGATGCGCAAGGACCTCTCGATCGCGCTGGCTGAGGCTCGCCGCAACGGCGCCAATCTGCCGGTCACCGCGCTGGTCGATCAGTTCTACTCCGAGGTCGAGAAAATGGGCGGCAAGCGCTGGGATACGTCGAGCCTGCTCGCGCGCCTTAATCGCTGATCTCGAACATTCTGGGCCTGTCTTGCTGATCGCGATCGCCGCCATCTTCGTTGTTGCTTACGCGGCCATCGCGCTCGAGCACCCGATCGGAGTCAACAAGAGCGCGTCCGCGCTGTTGGCTGCGAGCCTGCTCTGGACCGTCTACGCACTCGCGACGGGCGACCAAGCGGCGGTCGGCCGTCAGCTCGACGAGTCCGTCGCCTCCACCGCGCAGATCGTGTTCTTCCTGATCGGCGCGATGACCATCGTCGAGGTCATCGACGCGCATGACGGTTTCGAGGTCATCACGTCCCGCATTGGCACGACCAGCCAGATCAGGCTGATTTGGCTGATCGGCATCGTGACGTTCTTCCTGAGCTCGATCCTGGACAATCTGACCACCACCATCGTCATGGTCTCGCTGATCCAGCGGCTGATTGCCCGGCGTGAGGATCGCCTGCTGTTCGCATCACTCATCGTCATCGCCGCAAATGCTGGCGGCGCGTGGACTGTGATCGGTGACGTCACCACGACCATGCTGTGGATCGGCGGACAGATATCTCCGCTGAAAATCATGGGCTCGGTGTTCCTGCCCTCGCTGGTCAATCTGCTGGTGCCGCTCGCGTTCCTCAGCTTTTCGCTGAAGGGCAAGAGCATCGCACCGCCTCAGAAGGATGACGGATTACAGGGTGTCGATTCGTTCGAGCGCAACGTGATGTTCTATCTCGGGCTCGGCGTTCTGATCGCGGTGCCCGCGTTCAAAACGGTCACGCATCTGCCGCCGTTCATGGGCGTCCTGCTCGGACTCGGCATCGTGTGGCTGGTCGGCGAGGTCGTGCATCGCGACAAGGACGAGCATGTGCGACGTCCCCTGTCGCTGGCGCATGCGCTGACGCGTATCGACATGGGCTCCGTCGTGTTCTTCGTGGGCATTCTGCTGGCCGTCGCCAGCCTTGAACATGCCGGCCTGCTCTCGATGCTGGCCAAATGGCTGGACGCTTCGATCGGCCGCCAGGACATCATCGTCGTCGTGCTCGGCCTGCTCAGCGCCGTCATCGACAACGTGCCGCTGGTCGCCGCGACCATGGGCATGTACGACCTCGCGCATTATCCGGCCGACAGCTTCCTCTGGGAGTTCATCGCCTATTGCGCCGGCACCGGCGGATCGATCCTGATCATCGGCTCCGCCGCCGGCGTCGCCGCCATGGGGCTCGAGCGGATCGAGTTCTTCTGGTATGCCCGACGCATCGCAGGTGTGGCGCTTGCGGGCTATCTGGCTGGCGCCGTGGTCTATGTCGCGCAGCATGCCTGGCTGCACTGAGCGGCTGCAGCCCGATCCAAATTAACGCTCCGTTAACGTAATTCTTTAGCTCCTTAAGTCACCTCTTAAGGATTTCTTGCCAGAGATAGACAATGCAGAAGGCCCGCGTCCGACGCGGGCAGGAATCGTTGTTGCTTGATGAGTAACCCCGCTGAAAAGCCTGAGGTAGTGCAGCTACCGGCCGAGCCGGTCAGCGCTCCATCAGCGAGCAGCCGAAGGGCTGCGTCGCAGCGGGTCCGCGAGGCACGCGATAAGTTAACGTCGACCAGCGGAACCCGGCCGGCCTTCGATGCCGAGCTGTTGCGCCAATATGCCCAGACGCGACTGTCGGCCTCCTATGTCGTGATGCTGCTGGTGGTCGCGACCGGTGTGCTGTTCGGACTGTGGATGCAGCCGATCCCAGCCGCCGCCTGGACCGCCGGCATGATCTGCCTGCACGCGGCGATGATCCGCAGCTGCCGCCGCTTCCTGGCAGAGCCGACCTCGCCGGCGGCAACGCGCGCCTGGCGGACACGTTTTGTCGTGCTCGACCTGCTCTATGGCCTGTGCTGGATGGCGATCCTGATCCATCCCGTGCTCGACATGGTCACGGAAACGCTGATGATGTTCCTGATGCTGCTGGTGATCGCAGTGTCAAGCATGCTTGCCGCCAATCTACCGATCGCAGCCCTCGCCGCCACAGCGCCGGTCGCGGTCGCGATGGCGCTGAGCTTCGTGATGACCGGCACGCTGGACAATTACATCCTCGGCGCACTCGCACTCGCAGCCGAAGGCTATTTCGTACTGCTGGCGCATCGCCTGCACTCCTCTACCTTCGCCACACTCGAAGCACGCGCCGAGAAGGACGCGCTGATCGGAGAGCTCGAACAGGCAAAGGCAATCTCGGACGAGGCGCGCCACCGTGCCGAATCCGCCAACGTGGCCAAATCGCGTTTCCTTGCGCAAATGAGCCACGAGCTGCGCACGCCGCTCAACGCCATCCTCGGCTTCTCCGAGGTGATGAAGAGCGAAATCTTCGGCGCGCATGCCGTGCCGGTCTACAAGGAATATTCCGCGGACATTCATAACTCTGGCGTGCACCTGCTCAACCTCATCAACGAGATCCTCGATCTGTCGCGGATCGAGGCCGGCCGCTACGAATTGAACGAGGAAGCGGTGTCGCTGGTCGGCATCGTCGCCGATTGCCATCATCTGATGAAACTGCGCGCCTCCAGCCGCGGCATTACGATCCACGAAGTGTTCGAGCACGCCATGCCGCGGCTCTGGGCCGACGAGCGCGCGATCCGCCAAGTCGTGCTCAACCTGCTCTCGAACTCGATCAAATTCACTCCGCAGGGCGGCGAGATCTGGCTCAAGGCGGGCTGGACCGCCTCCGGCGGGCAATACCTGTCCGTGAAGGATTCCGGCTCAGGCATCCCGGAGGACGAGATCCCGGTCGTCCTCGCCTCGTTCGGCCAGGGCTCCAACTCGATCAAATCGGCCGAACAGGGCGCGGGCCTCGGCCTGCCCATTGCCAAGAACCTGATCGACCTGCATGGCGGCACCTTCACGCTGAAGTCGAAACTGCGCATCGGCACCGAGGTGATCGTCACCTTCCCGCCGGAGCGTGTGATGAGCGCGCTGGCGCCGCTGTCGGAGGATGCGCCGCCGCTGCAGCCAGAGAGTTCCATGGTGCCCGATGAGAAGCGCCGGCCGCGCCACAGACCGATCATGAGCGCAGGCACGGGCTCGTAAAACACATGCTTGCCGACATGCCCGATAGTCCTTCACTATGTCCGTATGAGCAAAGAAACGCCGTGCGTCGCCGTCTGCATGATCGATCCCAAGACCAAGCTATGCTTCGGCTGCGGCCGGACGTTGCCGGAGATCGCGCGCTGGCACGCCATGGAGAGCGCAGAACGGCTCGAGGTGATGGCGCTGTTGCCGGCGCGCATGGCGGACGCTGGCCTCGCACAGGTCGCCGGATCGCCGAGACGCGCCTGAGCGGCGTCCGCGCCATCGGAGGCGCGCGATGACCCGCCTCCTGCTCGTTCTCATCTTGCTGGCTGGCACAGCGGGCGCCGTGGTCGCCTATGGCGATCCCGACCAGATTGCGCGCGCAAGTCACAAGGTCTCTTACATGTTCCGCCGGCCGGCGGCCTCCCCCGCGCCCGAAGTGCAGATCCAGCGCGGTCAGGGCGGCGAATTTGCGCTGCGTGCCAAGATCAACGGCGTCGCCGCGCCGATGGTGATCGATACTGGCGCCACCTCCGTGGTGCTGACCTGGGAGACCGCGAAGGCGATCGGCCTGCCACTCGAGATGCTCGAATACGACGTCGACCTCGAAACCGCCGGCGGCCACACCAAGGCGGCCCGGCTGACGCTCGATCGTCTCGCCGTCGGCCATCTCGTCGAGAAATCGGTGCCGGCACTTGTCGTGCAGCGCGGGCAGATGAAGACCAATCTGCTCGGCATGAGCTTTCTCGATCGCCTGGAAAGCTGGGGCGTGCGCGCGGACAAGCTCATGCTGACGGGCTATCCGGAGCTGCAAGGCAGCCATCGCCGCGCGCGCACGGCGGTGGATTGAGGACCTAAGCAGCCACCTCCGCCGGCGCGTGAGCACCGACCCGTGCGATCGCATCGCGCAGGACCTCGACGCCAGCCCCCGGCTTGACACCTTGTTCGGCAAGATGGCGACGGAAGGCCCGCGCGCCGGGCACCGCGTGGAAGGCGCCGACGAAATGCCGCGTCATGGCATGCAGCCGCGTACCGCGCGCGAGCTGCGCCTCGATATAGGGCATCATCGCCTCGAACGCCTCCTGCATCGTCGCATGCGGCGCAGCCTCGCCGAAGATGTCGCTATCGACCGATAGCAGTCGCCACGGCTCCTGGTAGGCTGCCCGGCCGAGCATCACGCCATCGACATGCGCAAGATGCGCTTTCGCCTCCTCGATGCTCAGAACGCCGCCATTGACGATGACGGGCACGTCCGGCAACGCTCGCTTGAGCCGATAGACGCGATCATAATCGAGCGGCGGGATGTCGCGGTTTTCCTTCGGCGACAGACCGTTCAGCCACGCTTTTCGGGCATGCACGATCAGCGCATCGCAACCCGCAGCCACGACGGCGCGCGCGAGCCTATCGAGCGCGACTTCGGGATCCTGGTCATCGATGCCGATGCGGCATTTCACCGTAACCGGGATGGACACCGCGCGCTTCATCGCGTCGATACATCTTGCAACAAGCTCGGGCTCCGCCATCAGGCAGGCACCAAAGCGGCCATCCTTCACACGATCGGACGGGCAGCCGACATTGAGGTTGATCTCGTCATAACCGAACTGTTCGCCGATCTGGGCAGCTTTCGCCAGGTCGGCTGGATCTGACCCGCCAAGCTGAAGCGCCACCGGGTGCTCGCGCGCGTCGAAGCCGAGGAGCCGCTCCCGATCGCCATGGATGATGGCACCCGTCGTCAGCATCTCCGTATAAAGCAGCGCCCGTTGCGTCAGGTGACGATGGAACACCCGGCAGTGCCGGTCCGTCCAATCCATCATGGGTGCCACGGAAAAGCGATAATCTTGATATTTCAATCGTTTATCCTATCCTCTCAATGGGATGGAAGAAGAACGTGTGGACTCCAAACTAGCCGAATTTGCACACGTTAGTACCCGTTTTGACCTCCCGGTGCACACATAGTGCACACGAAGCCGGAGTGCACACGCGTGGCGACCTTCACTCGATTGGGATCGGGAAACTGGCGCGTTCAAGTCCGCCGCAAGAACCGTTATATCGCCGAGACTTTCCGGCGGCGCAAGGACGGCGAAGAATGGGCGCTCGAGATGGAGCGCAACATTGACCGCAATGGATCGTCCAAACCACGCCTGGTGCGAGACGTTCGCACATTTGGCGATCTGATTGATCTGCACGACGAAGACATGCGCGATGTTGGAAAGCCCCCTCGCCGGTCAAAGGCTGCTGTGATGGCGTCGCTCAAAGCTGAGCTCGGTAGTGTGAAGCTGCCGGCGCGTTGCGTGCGCTGCAGCTCGGTGGCGAGCTTCACCCGTTGCGCTTCGCCGCCGGACAGCTCAGTCGCCGGCTGACCCAGGCGGATATATCCAAGCCCGACCTGCCGGATCACATCGAGCGATCGCGCAATGTGGGCGTCATCGGCGAAGAACGCATGGGCCTCATCGACGGTCATTCCGAGCACGTCGGGCGTTCGACTTGCCGCTGAGCTTGATCTGGAGTGTCTCCCGATTGTAGCGCGCGCCCTGGCATTCCGGACATGGCGCGTAAACGCTTGGCAGGAACAGCAATTCGACGCAGACGAAGCCTTCTCCCTGGCAATTCGGGCAGCGGCCCTTCGGCATGTTGAAGGAGAATCGCCCGGCATCGAAGCGGCGCCGGCGCGCCTCCTTGGTCTGTGCGAACAGCTTTCGCACATCGTCGAACAGACCGGTGTAGGTCGCCAGATTGGAGCGAGGAGTCCGTCCGATCGGCTTCTGGTCTACGACGACCAACCGCTTCAGGCGATCAAGCCCTTCGGTGATCTTGCCGCTCGAGGTCTCGACCGGCGCTCGTTCAAGGACATCTTCACCGTCGTCGTTGGATGCATGCGACTGCCCAAAATGCCCACTCAGCGCCTCGACGAGCCGCCGTTCGTACGCAATTCCTCGCCGGAGAAAATGGTGCGCAGAACCGCGCGCGACGCTCGCACGCGGTCTGCCTTTCGTGGATAGCCATCGAACTATTGTGACAGCTTGACAGGCGCCTTGTCGTAGGTGTGAAGGTAGGCGATTAGGTCCTTGATCTTTTGCTCGTCCTTTATTCCGGCGAAGGCCATCTTGGTGCCGGGGATCTTCGCCTTCGGGTCCTTGATGTATTCGGAGAATGTCACTTCGTTCCAGGTGATGCCCGAGTTCTTGTTCGCGTCGGAATAATTATAGCCCTCGACTGACCCCGACTTCCGTCCGATCAGACCGTTGAGCACGGGACCTACGCCGTTTTTCGCAGAGTCGCCGATCTGGTGACAGGCCTTACAGACCACAAACACCTTTTCGCCAGCGGCCGCGTCCTGCGCGTTGGCTTGGCCAAATCCGGCCGCGACGAACACCGCAGCAATAACCATTCGCTTCATTCACTTCTCCCTGGGTTGTGTGGAACTGGAGTCAGGCGGCAAGGTCGACAACGTTTCCCGCGGCATCGACCAGATGAACGCGTTGGATGCCGGCCGGGGACATCAACGCGTGAATCCGCGTTTGATCCATCAGACTAAAGGCCGTGGACAGCGCATCGGCGGTCGTTGCGGTGTCGGCGATGGTGGTGAGACTCCGATAGAGATGACCGCAGGCGCCATTCGCCGGATCGAAGAGGTGATTGAAACGCCCGGCTGGATCGAACCGGAAGCCGTATGCGCCCGAGGTCGAGACGGCATGGTCGACGACCGGGAGAACAGCGTGGATTCGCCCTGGCAGCTCCGGATCGGCGATGCCCACTTCCCAGGGTTCGCCGTTCGGGCGCCTGCCGATGGTGCGGCTCTCACCCATGTCGACCAGGGTGTGAGCGATGCCGCGCGAGCGCAGTAGATCGACAACCTTATCGGTGACGTATCCTTGCGCAATTCCATTGAGCGTGATCGCAGTGCCCTTGGGAATGACGATGCGGTCCCGGCTGACCGACAACCGGTGGTAACCTACGCATGCGAGCGCCGCTTTCACGAACGCTTGGTCGGGCCCCGATGGATCCGGATCGGATTTCGCAAAATGGTTTGCGTAGAGCTCCCACAATGGCTGCACCGTCGGATCGAACATGCCGCCGGTGAGCTCTGCGTATCGCTGCGACGCCGAAAGAAGCTCCACGAACTCCGGGGCGGGGTTCACCAGGATTCCGGTGCGGTTCAATCGCACCAGCGCAGAGTCATCAATATACAGACTAAACAAGCGCTCGAGCCGGCGCGCCTCCGCGCAAGCCAGCGAGATCAGACGCTCGGCCTCGCGCCGGTCGGGATGGTAGATTTTCATGGTTGCGACCGCACCTAGCATCGTGCCGCGCCAGGTAGCGAGATCAGACCTACCATCTGCAGCGCCGGCCGGTGTCGCGAGCGCGAGCCCGGCGGCAGCGCCACTGATCTGGATGAAACGTCGTCGGGAGATGGAGCCAACCATCGCGTCCTCCTAGTCGAGGGAAGCGCGCCCTGGCGCGCTTTCCGGAACAACCCCGGTCTTGTCTCCGTCCGAGCCGAGTACGTAGTCGCGCGGTACGTCCGCGAACGAAACGATACGTCCGCCGTTGTCGGTGACGAACTTCGCCGCCGCCGAGCGCTCCGAGAACGGAACGGCCTCGTCACCTCCCATTCCTCCCTTCACGCGGCTGCCGATGACGAAGAGCGCCTTGCGGGCCTCGATCCAATTATCGACGCCCGGTTTCTCCCAGCTTGGCGCCTTGCCCATGTCGGTCACATAGATCGCCTGGATGTCCTTCGGCTCGTCTGGCAGAACTGTGAACGCAATGGTATCCCGCGCCGAGGAGAACCAGACCGGTTCGATCAGGCTGGCCACGAAGATCTGCCCCTTAGGACCCGGATGCTCGAGCACGTTCATCCCGCAATAGTGACCGATCAACTCGGCCGTCATCCTATGAGGTGGCGGCGCCTGCGCGACCTGCTTTTCGCCGCAGCCGGCGAGTACGAGCGCGCCCAGGAACGCCAGGAGGAGGCGTCTCATAGTTCCCTCCGCGAAAAAGCCGTTGCCGCAAGTCCCAGCGGGACGAGCGTCCACACCAGCAGGGCGATCAAGAGCATCTGGGCGGACAATGTCGTGCTCTGAGCAAGTCCGGCCATGCCTGCGAAGCTGCTCACGTTGGCGAATCCGGTCAGGTTGAACAACCGGTAGACGTCGGCTGGATTCAGCAGAAGCATCGCGTCGACGGCGGCCGCAGAGATGCTGCGGCCCTGGTCTACGGCGAGGACGCCGAGCAGCGCCATGTCGTAGATCAGGACCAGAAAGAGCCACAGGCCGATGCAAATGCCGGCGGCCGTTCCCCGATCGCGAACCAGTGAACTCACCAGATATCCAATCGCGACGAACACGGCTCCGAGTAGCACCGAGGAACCAATCATCGCGGCGAAGGCGACGAGGCTATCCAAGCCAATCCTGCTTCCCGTGGCGACCAGAGCCGCAGCGGCAATTCCATAGCCGAGACAAGTCGCAAAGGCCAGTACCGCCAGATGTCCAATGAACTTGCCGAGCAGAACCTGCCAGCGGGCGACCGGGTAGCTGAGCAGCAGGAGCATGGTCCCGCGCTCCATGTCGCCGACGATGGCATCATGCGAGATCAACAGCGCGATCAGCGGAATCAGGAAGATGGTCAAGCTCGAGAGGCTGACGATCACGACGTCCAGCGCACGCACGCTGACGGTGCCGGTCGGGGCACTGCCTAGGAAAGTCAGCGACAATGCCAGGCCGGCGAGCAGCAGCGTGGATGCGAGCACCCAGCGGTTACGGACGGCCTGATGGATCTCCTTGCGTGCAATGATCAGTGCATTCATGGCGTCCGCTCCGCCTGCCGGAGGAAATGGGCGTAGAGTTCGTCCAGTGTCGGTGGAAGCACGTCGAGGTCCTCGACCGCGCGCCCCGATGCGGTGGCGCTGTGCAGCAGCTCGATCTTTTGGTCCGGCTCCGCTTCGATCTCGACAAGGTGGCCGTCCAGGCGCCGACAGGGCGCGCCGGTTGGTAGCCAGGACGGTAACTCGCCCGGCCCGAGGCCGGCGATCTTGAGCCTTATCTTGGTCGGCAAGCGCGCGATGTTACGCAGCCCTTCAATCGATCCATCGGCGACCTTGACGCCGCGATTCATGATGATCACGCGGCCTGCGCGTTCTTCGAGTTCGGTCAGGGCGTGGGACGACAAGAGAACCGTGGTGCCCTCGGCCGCGAGCCTCTGGATAATCTCGTAGAAGGTCTGACGCAGCTCTGGATCCAGTCCCGTCGTGGGCTCGTCCAGCAGGAGCACGCGCGGGTGGCCGATGAGCGCCTGTGCGAGCCCCAGGCGCTGGCGCATGCCTTTGGAATAGGTGCCGACACGCCGACGGGAGGCGTCGCCCAAGCCAACCGCATCGAGAAGCTTCAGCGCGCTGGCAACCGTTTCCCGCTTGAGCCGCGCGTAAAATGCCAGGGTTTCGCGCCCAGTAAGGGCGGCGTCGAACGAGACATTCTCCGGAAGGTAGCCCAGTTGTCGGCGGCCGGCGAATTGTCCTGCAGCCGGGTTGTCGCCAAGCACCTCGATCGATCCGCTCGTCGGACGGATCAGTCCGAGCATCAGCTTCATCAGCGTGGTCTTACCCGCACCATTGTGGCCAATCAACGCCACCAGTTCGCCCTGTCTCAGTTCGAACGAAACTCCGCAGACCGCTTTGAGACCGCCGTAGTCCTTGGCGACGTCGGTGACGTGTACCGTGCTGGTCATGGTGCGTCCTCGACCATAGGGCGGACCGGCGGAGACATCAGGGGATGGCTGTCGACGACCCCGCCAGGCAACAACGCTGGAAACTGTGCCTGTGCCCAGCGGATTACCTGCACGGCGGGGCTGTTGATGAGCAGCTTCGCCGCGGGAGCCGTCCATAACACGCGATCAATGAGATCGTTCGGCCGGTATGCCGTGTCGGCAACTCCATCCCCATTGAGATCGAAGGCCGGATTGTCGCTCCAGTAATTGCCGCGCCCACCGCTCGACCAGTCGAGGTGCTTGGTGCCGACGTATTTCACCTGGTTGGCGTTGTTGACGAAGGCGTTCCCGGTGATCTCGTTACCTTCGGAGCCCGCCGTGAAGTGCACGCCGATGGCGCAGCGCTCGAACCAGTTGTCGCGGAACACATTGTGGTTGGTGTTGTAGATGAAAACACATTTTTCGGGGCCGCTCCGCAGATCTCGCTGCTGCTTCGTCTCCGGGATCATGCCCCGTTCGTCGTCGGCGCGCTCTTCCGCCCTGCTCGTAATTGCCCCCAAAGGACCCCCGGTCACCCGGTTGCCATCGATCGCGGCGTAGTTGGCGTAGTTGAAGAGGATCCCGTAGTCGCGGTCTCGATCCGAGACGTTGTTGCGGACCACCAATCGGTTCGAATACATGATGGCGTAGCCGACATGGTTGCCGATGGAAACGTTGCCGCTGACTTCGCTGTCGTTGGTGTACATGTAGTGGACCGCGAAGCGAACCTGCTCGAAGCGGTTGTCGACGAAGCGGTCCTTCCGGCTGGAAATCGTGAATATGCCGTCGCGACCGTAGCGGAACGTGTTTTCGGCAATGGTGACGTCAGGCGCATTCCAAAGCGAGACGCCGTTCCCCGCTTCGCTGAGACGCCCTCCGCGCAGCCCTTCGATCACGTTGTGGACGACCCGTGAGCCCTGCGCGCCGTGCACGTAAATGCCGAACAGGTTTCCTTCCAGACGGTTGTTTTCGATCTCCGCGCGCTGCGCGGTCTTCTCGAGGAAAATCCCGGAATCCATGGCTTGCAGATCGCGGCCGGATCCTCGAATAGTGATGCCGCGGATCGCGACTTGCGGTGCTGTCACGGTGATGACACTGCCCGCGCCGCCGCCATCGATCAAGGCGCCCGGCCGTCCGACCACGGTCATGGGACGATCGATTCTGATCGGACCCTGGTAAGTTCTGGTTTCAAGCTGGACGACGTCGCCATCCCGAGCACGGTCGAGCACAGCCTGAAGCGGTTGGCCCGGCACAGCCGTCAGCATTTCCGCGCTGGCGGAGCCGGATAACCCGGCGGCGACGAGCGCCGCCGGAAGCATGTATAATGGAGGACGCACGGTGCCTCTCCGATCAGACCGATTTCGGTTCGACGAACATGCGCCCTTTCATCTCCATGTGCATGGCATGGCAGAACCACGAGCAGTAGTACCAGTAGACGCCGGGCTTATCCGCCGAGAATGACACCGATGCCGTCGCCATCGGCGCGACCTCCATCTGGATGCCGTAGTTCACGATGCAAAAGCCGTGTGTCAGGTCTTCCACGGCATCGATATTGGTGATGTAGACGGTCACCTTATCGCCCTGCTTGACCTGGAACTGCTCCAGGCCGAATGCCGGTGCGGTCGACGTCATGTAGACACGGACGTTGTTGCCGTCGCGGATGACTTTCGAGTCGGCTTCGAGATTGATGCCGTCGGCCTTCGCCTGCTTGACCGCATCTGCGAACATCGGATCGGCGCGGTCCCAGATCGAGATCGGGTTGATCTTGGAACGATGCACGATGGTGGCGTCATGCGGCTCTGCGAAGCTAGGTCCGTCGTGCACCAGCTTCATCTGGTCGCCCGAGATGTCGATCAACTGATCATTCTCCGGCTTCAGCGGACCGACATTGAGAAAGCGATCCTTGGAGAACTTGTTCAGCGAGATCAGCCATTTGCCGTCCGCCTCCTTGGTCTGGCCCATCGAAGAGTGGTTGTGGCCAGGCTGGTAATGGACGTCGAGCTTCTGGATGATGGGATCGACCTTCTCGCCCTTGAACGCGCGCTTGGCGAGGTCGATGTTCCATTTGCAGACCTGGCTGTCGAGGAACAGTGTGGTGTAGGCGTTGCCCTTGCCGTCGTAAGCGGTGTGCAACGGCCCGAGCCCGAGTTCGGGCTCCGCGACGACGACGTCACGCGGCTTGATCTTGTCGTCGAAGAGAGCGTCGAACTTACGGACGTCCATCACGGTCACCGTTGGCGAAAGCTTTCCGGCAGCGACGATGTGGATGCCATCGGGCGCGGTATTCATACCATGCGGATTGTTCGAGACTGGTACATAGCGCGTATAGGCCGAACCCTTGCGGCCGTCGATCACGGGTACGCCGTTCATCTCCTTGAAGTCGCCCTTCTTGACCGCCTCTTCGATCCGCTTGAGATTGAAGATGACGACCCAGTCCTGCTCGTTGGCGGTCATTTCGGCGAGCGTAACGCCTTCTTCGGCGTTGTAGCACGTCGAGAAGGCATACTTGCCCTGATAGTCGGCATCGACATTGTCGAGATTGCCACTGACGATGACCTGCCAGGCCACTTTCATCGTATCGCCGTCGATGGCGCTGAAGATTGAGTGGTACTGCTTGGGATCGTCGAGGATCTTGCCGTCGTTCGGCAGAGGCACGCCGTCTTCGCCGTTGGCGAAGACGTAGCCGGTACGGGGAAATTTCTGCACCCGCAGGCCGTGAACGGTGTGCTGGTTGGGCAGCTCGATGATCTTATCGCACTTCATGACATCGAGACGTACCCGCGCCACGCGGGTATTTGCCTTGTCGTTCATGAAGGCGTAGCGACCGTCGTAAGTGCCGTCGGTGAAGGAGATGTGCGGGTGGTGCAGATCGCCGTTCATGAAGGTGCCGCCACGAGTCTTCAAGAATTCGCGGGTGGCCGGTTGCAGCCCTTCGGTCAGCACCTTCAGGCTCTCGTTGGTCAGGCCCCAACCGGTGGCGCTGCAGCGGTTGAAGACAGGCACCCGCATCAGTTCGCGCATCGAAGGAAGCCCAACGATGCGCATTTCGCCGGATTGGCCGCTCGAGAAGAACACGTAATATTCGTCGAGCTCGCCGGGCGCCACCTCCGTCTTCTGTACGGCTGGCCGGGCCACCGGCGCCTTCGGCGCGGCAGCTTTGGTCTGGGCTTCCGCGGTCGCGATGAATCCGCTGCCGTCCTTCGTCGCCGTCGCCCCGACGGCAAGGCCAACGCCCGCAGCGGCGGCGGTGGTCCCCAGCAAGGTTCTTCGGCTGACGCCCTTTCCGTTCTCGTTTTCGCTCATGATCGTCTCCTCGGCTTTCGGTTCAGATGGCAGGTGGAGTGATGGGATCGGCGGTCGGCCCCTTGACCGGCTTTCCGCCGACGGTAATCACGGTCGCGGGGCCTTTGCCGCCGGAACGCATTGACGGCGACGACATCGCCTGACGTTTCTCCCGCTTCAGCCGCACCTGGATCATGTGCGGACAGCGGTGGTCGTCGAAATAGAGTTCCTGACAATGCATGCAGTAGATGCACTCGTTGACGTTGATGTGGCCCTCCGGATGGATCGCCTGCACCGGGCACTCATTGGCGCAACGCTGACACGGCGAGCCGCATTCCGGCCAACGCCGCAGCCACTCGAACATGCGGATGCGACCAGGAATCGCCAGCGCCGCGCCAAGCGGACACATGTAGCGGCAGAAGAACCGCTCTACGAAAAGGCCTAGCGAGAGCAGTGTCAGGGCGTAGACGACGAACGGCCACTCGCGCGCGAATTTCAGGATGATCGAGGTCTTGAACGGCTCGACCTCGGCAAGTTGCTCGGCGAACGCGGTGGAGTAGAGCGACATGCCGAACAGACCGAGGAAGATGATGTACTTGATTGGCCAAAGCCGTTCGTGAAGGCCCCAGGGCACGCGGTACTGCGGGACTTTGAGCGCTTGCGCCAGATTGTTGAGCAATTCCTGCAAGGCGCCGAAAGGGCAGAGCCAACCGCAGAACGGACCGCGCCCCCAGAACAGCAGGCCAGCGGCGATCGAGGCCCAGAGAATGAAGATCAACGGAGCAGACAGGAAGTATTCCCAACTGAACCCAGTCAACAGCGAGTTGGCGAAGGTCAGGACATTGACGACCGAGAGCTGAGCGTTCGCATACCAGCCCAGCCAGACCAGGATGAAGAGCAGGTAGCCACGACGAACCCAGACGTAGACGGCCGGGCGGCGGACAAGGAAATTCTGAAAGAAGAAGATCAGCGTGAGAGCGCCCAGTGCGACGACGGCAAGTGCGATCTTGACGGTGTTGGCTCGCCAGATCCGCATCCACAGCGGCTCTTCGTCGGACGGCGCCGGCGGCGTGCCGACTTGGCGGGTCTCTGCGGCCGAAGCCGCCGATAGCTTCGCCGGCGCGGTCTGCACAGCCTGAGGCGGCGGCTGCCGCTTCAGGTAAATCTCGGGAAGCGTGTAGCCCAGATCAAAGGTGACCAAGGCCTTGTCCCGGGCCCCGACCACCCGCTGAACCAGAAGCTCCAGCGTCCACGGCTCCGTCGGATCGAGCGCGAGCTCGGGAGGAACCGTGAACAGAGCGATTTCGGGAAAATCTGGGGCGCCCTCGGCGGCAAGATTGCCCAGCCGGGTATGATCGCGGTCGCGGAAGCGAACGCTGTTCGTCTCCTGGATCAGTTCGATGCGGTCGAAGATTCCGCCGCGGACGTAGGCCGCTCCCTTGAACGAGTAGCGGCCGGATCCCGCGACGACAAGCGCCTGCTGCCCTGGCTTCAGCCGTCCGACGAGACGTTGGTAGCCGTCGTCCCCCAGCAGACTGCGTCCGATTGTGGGAACGGCGACATCAGCGACATACAGATCGATGAACGTATCGTCGGGATCGCCCTCCTCCGGATGCGCGACTGCGGCGGCGTTGTTTGCGTGTTCGAACGCCTTGTTGATATCCGCGACCGAGAGGAACAGGCGTCGGACCGAGCCATCGCCGACGAGGCTGTGCCAGTCGCGAACCTCGCTTTTTCCCTCATCGACCGCTTTCGACGCTTGCGGAGGTGCGCTGGTGGCTGCACCGCCTTGCACGCCTAGCCGGCCGCTCTTGATCAACTTGGTCGCAGAACGGACGATACTGTCGCCGATCACCAGGACTGTCACCGTTGCGCCGCTGACGATGTCGACTGGGGGCGTCGGCGCGGCGCCGCGCGCCACCTCGCCCATGTCGACGCCGATCAGCTTGTTGACAGCGTCGAGAATGCGCTTCTCCGGGATGCCGACGAGCACGATCGGCTCCTTGTGCTCAACGAGTTTCAGTCCCTTGAGCACGCCCTTTGTATCGATGCCGATCAGAAGCTGGATCGGTTTGCCGGAATAGCCCGTCGCGTTGGCGAACTGGGAATTGAGATAGACAAATCCCTGCAACTGGTCGCCGCGGTAGACTGGAACGATTGGCGGATCTCCCTGCGGCGGACCGAACCGGTCGGCGTCCGGAAAGAAATCGGCGGGCGCGATCTTCGGCAGATAGCTGGTAAGATCGCCGGCCGCATGCGCTGCATGTGCCCACACGATCGCGCAGATCGCGAGAATGGCAGCGCATGCGACTGTAAGCGCAGGTCGTCTGGCGGCGAAAAGACTCCCGGCCATGGAGTACCTCAAAGTGGAACGCCTGCCGAAGCGGCGTACTCCACCGAATCTTGAATGTTTGATGTCCCGGGATCGCCGTTGACGCCGGATGGGACGGCGGATTGAGCTAACGCAAGTTGATACAGATTGAGCCAACGCAAGTTGATCTGCATCAAGAGAGGTTATTTAGCGACAGGAAGGATCTCGAAATTTGCGCTGCAACAAACAGCGAAGGAAATGATCATGCCTTTGTTGCGAACAATGCTCTTGAAGGCCGAACCTGCAGGGACCTTGCTGTCGCTCGACGAACTGTTCGCGGTCGCCAATGCGATGGAGCAGGAAGCGGCCACCAAGTACGGCGAACTCGCCGACGAGATGCGACGTCAAGAGCGCGGCGAGTTGGCCGCCGTTTTCACCGATCTTGCGGCGGCGGAACGCGAACACGTCGACAGCGTGCAGCGTTGGTCGCATTCGCGGCGAGGCAAGCTCCCCGATCCCTCCCTCGTTCGCTGGGAGGCGCCTAAGACCTTCGACAGCGACGCCATAGCCGAAATCAAGGCTTCGAAGCTGCTGACGCCGTATCGCGCGCTGGCAATGGCTGTGCGCAATGAGGAGCGCGCCTTTGCGTTCTGGTCGTACTTGGCGGCGTTCACCGACGATCCCGAGATCAAGACGGCCGCGGAGGCGATGGCGAGCGAAGAACTCGGCCACGTGGCCATCTTGCGTAAGGCGCGCCGGCGGGCCTACCGGGAGGAACCTGATGCGGCACACCCGAGCAAGGCGCCGGTTGAGCGAATCGATGCCGGCATCCTGGAACGCCGGTTGGCCGACCGCCTCCTGCAATTGGAAGGCGCCCTCGATCCGGTGCAGGCTGCAAGGATTCGCGAACTCGCGAACGAAGCGCAGTCGATGTCGGGACAGGCGGACGGATACGGGCGATTTCCAGCCAGCCTGGAGCAGCGAGATGCCGAGACGATCGCCGAGGCGCTGACAGATGCCTATCTGGAAGGAGCGGAGGCACCTTCTAACGCCGCCCACCTCGAAACTCTCCAAACTCTCGCCGGCCGATCGATCGCCCGTCTTGCATGGCTTCGATCTTTGTCCGCCTGACGAAAGCACCATTGCCCTGGAGACCACACGCGCCACCACACGCGTTGTCCCGCCACTTCAGTCGGTCCGGCGTGACGGGACTTAACGTTCGAGGAATCTGTCCTTGGCCGAAAGCACCGTATCACCCGTTTCGTCTCGCGCCGTGAATACGACGTCGCCCTCCCGACCCTCAGCCGCCGTCAAGGTCACTCTCAGCGATTCCGATGCATCAGGCGCAACTTCGATGGGGGCGGGCCGGTCATAACCGACGATGGACAACACTGCATCGACACCGCCGACGGACAGTGTGTACCGGTGCGGGCTCGACGACTTGTTGAGCAGCTTTACGGTATAGGCATTGCGTAGTGAGCCGTCGGACAGGCGGACTGCAACCGGGTCGCGATCGTGCTCGACCGACAATTTCGCCGTCGTCTTGGTTGCGAAGGCAACGCCGATGGCGCCCGCCAGGACAACGCAGGCAGCGGTCAGCCCGATGGTCTTTGGCCGCGCCAGACGGTTGACTGGCGCCTCATTGCGACGGCCCCGCTCGATGTTCTCCCAGCTTTCGTAGTCGATCAGCCCGCGTGTTCGGCCGAGCTTCGTCATCACCGCGTCGCATGCGTCGACGCAAAGGCCACAGTTGATGCAGGCGAAATTCGGGCCTTCGCGGATGTCGATCCCGATCGGACAAACCGCGACGCACTGTCCGCAATCGACGCAATCGCCTGCGCGCTCGCCGCGGAGACGCAGTTCGGCTGCCTTCTTCGCCGAAGTCCGCTGCTCGCCGCGGTAGTCGCGGTAGTTCACGGTATAGGCTTCAGGATCCCAAATCGCGCCCTGCAGGCGCGGCCATGGGCACATGAAGGTGCAGACCTGCTCGCGCGCGAAACCGGCCAGGCCGTATGTCGTGCCAGCGAACACCGCCATCCAGGTGAGCGCGTTGGCCGACACGTCTCCGGAGACGATGCCGCGCAGCAGATCCGGTGCGTCCGTGAAATAGAAGATTAGCGTCCCTCCTGTCGCCAGGGAGATCACCAGCCATCCGAAATGCTTAGCTACGATCTGAGCGGCCCGCTTTACCGTCAGGGGCGCGCCGATGTTCTTCAAACGCTGGCGCCTGTCGCCTTCGATCAAGCGCTCGACGAGCAGAAACAGGTCGGTCCAGACCGTCTGGGGACAAGCAAACCCGCACCATAGGCGGCCGGCCAACGCATTCGTGAGGATCAGGATCGTCGAAGCGAGCACCAACAGACCCGTGACGAGATAGAGGTCCTGCGGCCAGATCTCGACGAAGAATGCGTAGAGACGCCCGTTCGCGAAATCGAGCAGAACGGCCTGATGGGGCGCGTGGGGGCCGCGATCCCATCGCAGAAACGGCGTGACGTAGTAGATTGAGAGCGTCAGCAACAAGATGACCCATTTCAGCCGTCGAATTGGCCCCCTGACAGCCTGCGGCACCACCGGCAGGCCGGCTGCCGCCGTGGCCTTAGCCCTCGTTTTCGCATGATTGATCTCGATGGTGATCGCCATGTTGGGCCTTCAGTTGATAGCGGCGAAGCCGAGCGAGGCCCTGACCGTCGGCTCGATCAAGGAAGGGGTCCAGGGCGGTTCGAATGTCATCGTTACGTCGGCGGAAACGACCCCTGGAACGGCAGACGCGGCCGTTTGCGCCCCATC
The DNA here is from genome assembly GCF_936928535.1 of uncultured Bradyrhizobium sp. Classification (GTDB taxonomy): domain Bacteria; phylum Pseudomonadota; class Alphaproteobacteria; order Rhizobiales; family Xanthobacteraceae; genus Bradyrhizobium. The sequence continues at coordinate 19,856 of NZ_CAKZHY010000018.1, forward strand.
CTTCAGGAATGAGGTCGCTGGGCATCCGGGCGTTGTTGCTGTCATGGTGATGCGGACGGTCCCGCCGGCGACCGCGACGTCGTAGACGAAGCCGAGATCGACGATGTTTTCGCCAAGCTCCGGATCGATCACGACGCGCAACGCGTCGCGGACTCGTTCAACGAGTTGGTCTGTCATGGCGACGGCGCCCTCACCGTGAGTTCGTAGGTGCCCCCGTCCGGAGTAAATCCGCCGAGCCAGCGGAAGCCGCGCCTTTCGAGCTGCGGAAACAGAAAGACCGGCTCACGTCGCAGAAGGGCAGAAAGCGTCTCGCCCGGGCCGAGCTCGTCGGCGGCGGCGAGGATTCGAACCATCGGCTCCGGCGGCTCCAGGTCGCGGTTGTCCAGCTGGATTCCTGGGGCGGGCCAGGCGCCGAAATCAAAATCGCCCGACGGGGCCGAAACCCTTTCCGTCTTCGCTGCTGCGGGCGTGAATAGGACCTCCCATTCGCCGCCATCCATCTCTCTGGCCGAATGGGCGAAGCCTTTGTCGGCCATCACTGCAAACAGCGGGACCGGCTTGAAGGTCGCGAACAGGCGGAGCCCCTGCCCTTGTTCCAGACGCGCAAGCGCGGCCATAATGAGCGAAAATGGTTCGCCTCCCGTGCGCAGGATCGGACGGACGTCGACATCGATGTAGGCGGTCATGGCTATCTCCTCAGGACTTGGCGAATAAGAGGTGGGGCGCGGCTGCGCCCGCGGGCAGACGCAGCGGCGGCGCGACGTCTTCCAACCGCCGGATCCGGATGATTTCGTGCACGATGCCGACGACGCCCACGGTCATCGCGGCCGCGGTCACCCGAAAGGCATTCGGCTCCTGCGCCAGAAGGGCCAGCGTTCCTGTCCAGACGGACAGGTGGTAGATGGCGAACCACTTCGTAGCCCTGCTCTCGGTGACCAGATCCTGAACGCGCGGCGTCGGCGCGCGCCCCATCACCGGGCCATAGGTCTCGAGCCAGGTGAGAAACGCGATGATCTTGTAGAGTTTGGCGAGCACCAAACCGGACAGCCAGCCGAACACCGCCAGAAAGACGAACGCGCCCGAATGCGACGTCAGCGTTCCCATCGAAACGAGCGCGATACCCAGCACCGCTGCCCCTGCCAGGCTTGCGAAAGACAAGATAGCCATCCGCGTATTGAGCTCGAGTTGCCGCTTCCGATCCCGGAAGATACCTGCGAGATCCCGCCCGTAGAGAGCGGCGCAAGACAAGCCGAAAATCGCGGCGACCGACAGCACGACATTCTGCCCCATCGCAAATCCGATCGTCACCGCTCCGCCGCCCACGGTCGTGACGACGGCGAGCGCGCCGGCCGCGAGCGTGAGGCGGCTCTGCCGATCTTCGACCTCGGGCGCTAGCATGAACATCGAGAGCAATCGGTAGCTGACACCCATCGCCGTCAACGTCAGCCAGCCGCCGAGTCCGGCGATGGCATGCAGCGGGACGGCCCGCGCCAAGACGGCGTCGCCGGTCGGCCCAGCCCATCCGGCGAGTGCGAACGCGAACACCGTACCGAATGCCGCGGTCGCGCAAAGAGACGCCAGGCCGACCAGGACGAAGCGCGCCGGACCGGTCGGCCGCAACCACGCGGTCACACCGAGATTGATCACGACGAGGCCGAAACCTGCGACCAGCAATACCGCTCCAAGCGGCAGAAGCCAGGGAGCCGAAGGCAGGCGGCCACCTAGTGCCATGAATCCGGCGAGCAAGGCGACTAGCCCCGCCGTCAACAACCCCAACGCCGGCAAGACCAGTCCTTCGGAGAAGAGCGGCTTGGCGACAAGGACGGGAACGAACTGGAAGAGCGCCCCACACATCGCCAGGCTCAACCAGCCGATGCAGACGACATGCACCAGAACCAGCGTGTCCGGGGCAGCGAGGTCCGTTGCGGGATGGCCGATGCCTGCGACCATCAGCGCGAGCGCGGCCAACAGCCAGGTCAGCGCCGTTGCGAAGTATGCCATCGTCCACCGGGAAATGCCGCCGCCGATCATGATCGTTTCGTCATCCCTTTCCGGCTCGGCGAAGAAATTCCGCCGTGAACCGGGCGTCATGCGGATGATCTTACCCGGACCGCCGCGGCGTTCTTTGTGATGCCGCAAAGACGGCCGGGTTCCCAAGAGGGAGAAGCTCACAGGGAATAGATCGGAGCACGATAGATGAGGGTCTTTGAAAGGCTGCGGGAGCGAATCCGAGTTCCATCCGGATATGACGATCTCGAAGTCGAACGGCGCGACAGATATTCATTCAAAGGAAACTTGCCGGAACCAAGCGCCGGGACTCGTGCCGATCAATCAACTCCTTCAGCAGCCTTTTTGCTCGATCTGCGGCTCGTTGCGCAGATCCAGCCAAAGCAGATCGAAGGCGAAGTAGACCGGTCGATCTGCGGGCGAGCGGGCACGCGCGCAACGATGAACCGGGAGCCAACGGGCGATCAGGTGAAGGCGCTGCTGGAAAGCGCAAATCGCGCGACCCAGGCCATAGGTGGCCGCGTCGGACGCGCAAAATCGTAATTTTGCATGCAAAACAATTATGGAGTTTTCTTACTGGAGAGGAGCCTAACCCGGAACATCAGATCTCGATAGTCCGCCAACAACCGCTGCGCGATCCGTCGCCGCCCAAAATGGTCGGCGAGTAGGTTCAAATCGCGGAGGCGCAGCCATCGATACCGACATTCGGTTCAGGTCACGATCTAACTAATTGACCGCACTTCTCTTTCTGAACTCAATCTCGATCGGCATGAGCTTTACCCGCGCTGCGATCGTTGATCTCTCCTCCAAACCTACGCTCACAAGCTACGAGTTGCGCGGCGACTAGCAGAAATATGGGGGGATATCCAATAAACCAATTCCGGCCGGGGAGTGCCGGCGGTAGCGATGAGGCCCTTGGTCTTCTCTGCAGCCGCCAACTTGCCATAGGCGCTTACCAGGAAAATAGGCGCAAGACATGATCGGCCGGCGGCACTCGCAGTATCGGAACTGCGTTCTCTCATTTTCTCCTCGCCTGCCCTCTTCAGACGTCCGGCGGGGGCTACAGATGAACAGGCCGCAGGCGAAAATCGAACTCCAGAACGGTGTGGGTGAGGAGATGATGCTGCTGCAGCTAGGAGAAACTTCATCCCGCCCGCATCACGTCATGGCCGCCTTTCCGCCGGCCGCAGACCAGCAAGTCGCGCTGGATAACTGGAGACACCACCCCGTTCAGCAACGTTCGCGAATTGCGACCGACAGCGAATATCGCATGCTCGCCCGAGCCGACCACATTGTTTCCGTTGCTACGTTTCACGCATTTTGGGACGTTTTGAGGCGATTGGTCGCTCCTCGTCATCGACGACGAGCCGGCGCCGGGTCGGAAACAGCGTGAGGTCGAAGCGCTCCGAGACGAGCCCCCACACCCCCTTCGGCGCAAGCAGCATGACGAGGATGCCGAGCGCGCCAAGCAGAATGAGATACCAGGCGCCGAAATCGGCCAAGTAGTGCTGCATCAAATACAAGATGATAGCGCCGATGAACGGGCCTTCCATCGTACCGATGCCACCGATAACCACGATGAAGATGACGTAGGCGGTCCAGTCCAGCACCGAGAAGGCAGCGTCGGGCGAGATGCGCGCCTTCTGCAGATAGATCAGGGCGCCGATCATGCCGGTCATGGCAGCGGTTGCGACGTAGACGGCGAGCTTGATGCGATAGATGTCGACACCAAGGCTCGCGGCGGCCGTCTCGTGGTCACGGATCGCACCGAGCGCAAGACCGCGGCGCGAGCGAAGCATGAAATAGACGGCAGCAAGCGTTCCTGCCACCAATGCCAAGGCGAGCCAGTAAGAGACGATGTCGCGCGCCGCCGGTGTGCGCACGTCAAGCAGGGTCTTGACCCATTCAATGCCGTATGCGGACGAGGTGATGGACGGCGTGAGTGACGTTCCGGTACCGCCACCGAGCGGTTTCACTTGCGCGAAGGCAAGCCGATAGACCTCGGCGACGACCCAGGTGCCGATCGCGAAATAGGCGCCGCGCAGGCGGAACACGACCAGCGCAGTCGGAAACGCGAACAGCGCCGAGACCAAGCCGGCGATCGGAATGGCAAGCACGGGATTGAGGCCGCCGGTCAGCGTGAGCGCAAACAGGATATAGCCGCCGAGCCCGACAAAGGCTTGCTGGCCGACCGAGATCAGGCCGGCATAGCCGGCCAGCAGATTCCAGCACTGCGCCAGCGCAAGCATATAGTACAGGAAGATCAGGTCCTGGATCAGGGTGCGCCCCGCAAACACCGGAAGCAGCGCCAACGCCAGCAGAGCGACGGTGACGACGACCAAGGCAGCGTGCGACGCGCGGCCAACGGTCTTGATGCGGAACGTCTGCACCGGACGGCTCGATGCTTCGTCCATCACATTCAATCCTGTGCCCGGGGAAACAGGCCGCGCGGCTTGATGACGAGAACCACGAGGAAGGCGAGATGGCCTGCCAAAATCTGCCACTCCGGATCGATGCGCGCGCCGATGGTCTGCGCGAGCCCGAGCACGATGCCGCCGGCGAGCGTCCCCCAGAAGCTGCCGAGGCCGCCAATGATCACGGCCTCGAAAGCATAGAGCAGACGCGCGGGCCCTATAGTGGGATCGAAATTCGCGCGCAGCCCGAGATAAAGCGCCGCAATCGTGGTCACGACGAAGCCAAGCCCCATCGCTATCGCAAAGATGCGCTTGTGATCGATGCCCATGAGCTGCGCCACTTCGAGATCGTCCGACGTCGCGCGGAAGGCGCGGCCGATCGGCGTGCGGTAGAAGATCAGATTGAGAAGCACGATCACTGCGATTGCCGACAGCAGCGTGAGCAGGGGCACGACACCGATCGCGATGCCGCCGCCGAGCGGGATCGATGCCGTCTCGATTGCCCCTGAGCGCAGGCGCTGGCTGTCGGCGGAGAAGAGCTGCAGCAGCCCGTTCTCGATGATGATCGAGAGCCCGAAGGTCACGAGCAGCGGCGGCAAGAGATCGCGACCGAGGGTGCGGTTCAGCAGCACGTACTGGAGTGCAAAACCGGCGACGAACACGATGGGAAGCGCGACCAGCACCGCGACGAAGGGATCGAGACCGAGCTTTGCTGCGAGAAAGAGGATTACGAAGGCGGCCAACACGATAAGATCGCCATGCGCGAGATTGACCAGCCGCATTACACCGAACATCAGCGACAGCCCCGCCGCGAACAGGGCGTAGAGGCCGCCGAGCAGCACGCCTTGAATCAATGCGTCGAGCCAGCTGGTCATGTCATGCGCCAAAATAGGCCCGGTGGATCTGCTCGCGTGTAAGATCGCGCGGGCGGCCGGTGAGCGATAGCCGGCCCTCCTGGAAACAGTAAACGCGATCGGCAACCTTCATCGCCTGCACGATGTCCTGCTCGACCAGCACGACGCTGGTGCCTTCCGCCTTGATCTGCGGCAGGCCGGCATAGATGCCGGCGATGATGATCGGCGCCAGGCCAAGGCTGATCTCGTCGCAGAGCAGCACGCGCGGATTGGACATCAGGGCGCGGCCGATCGCGACCATCTGCTGCTGGCCTCCCGACAAGGCCGGCGTCGCCGAATGGCGCCGCTCCCTGAGTACCGGAAACAGCGCATAGACGCGGTCCAGCGTCCACGGGCCCGGGACCTTGCAGCCGTAGTCGCCGATCAGGAGATTCTCCTCGACGGTAAGCGAGGGAAACAGCCGCCGGCCTTCCGGCACGAGGGCTACCCCGAGCCTGACAATATCGGACGCCGAGCGCGCGCCGATCGGCGTGCCGTCGAGCAAGACGTTGTCGGCCTCACCGTGAATGAGGCCTGCGATCGCCTTGAGGAAGGTCGACTTCCCTGCTCCGTTGGCGCCGATGATGGCGACGGTCTCGCCGGCATCGAGGGTCATGTCGATGCCGAAGAGCGCCTGGAAGTCGCCGTAGAAGGCCTTGAGTTGGCGGGTTTCCAGGAGCGGATGCATCACGCTTCGATACCGATATAGATCTGATGCACGTCGGGCCGCTGCATCACCTCGCGCGGCAAGCCTGCCGCGATCTTGCGGCCGAAATTAAGCACTACCAGCCGATCGACCACGGCAAGCAGGGCGTGCACGATATGCTCGATCCATAGGATCGCGACGCCGGTCTTGCGGATGTCGTTAATCGTAGTGACGAGCTCGCTGCATTCGCCTTCGGTCAAGCCCCCTGCGATCTCGTCGAGCAGCAAGAGCCGTGGCGCGGTAGCGAGGGCGCGGGCCATCTCGAGACGCTTGCGCTCCAGTAGCGTCAAGGAGCCTGCGAGAGAATTGGCCCGCTTGAGCAGACCAAGCCGGCCGAGGATCTCGCCACAATATTGCGCGGCTTGGCGCTCGGAACTCCGGCGTCCGTAGACCGCCCCGACCAGAAGATTCTCGAACACGGTGAGCTTCTCGAACGGCTGCGGGATCTGATGGGTACGGCCGATGCCGGCCCGGCAGCGCCCCTGCGGCGAGATGCTCGCGAGATCCCGACCATCGAAGCGGATGTAGCCTGCCTCGGGTGCAAGGTTGCCGGCAATCAGGTTGAACAGCGTGGTCTTGCCCGCACCGTTCGGCCCGATGATGCCAACTGCCTCGCCAGGCTCGATCGCAAGATCGAGGGCGTCGGCAACGACGATCGAGCCGAAACTTTTCTTTAGGCCGGCGACTTCCAGCAGCATGAGACGTCAAAGCGCCAGCGCGATCACGCGATGGCCTCCATCTGGCCGCCGACGGGGATCACCGGCGCCGTCTTGTTATCGGTGATGACGATATCATACTTGCCGTCCTTGAACCGCCACTGGCCGCCGACCAGCGGCGTCTTGGCGACATTCTTGGCGGCGAATGGTGGCAGATCTGCGCCGCCCCACTGCACCTTGCCGACGACCGTATCGAGATTGGTCGCTGCAATGGTTGCAGCAATTGCCTTTGGCTCGCGCGCCGGCGTCCGCTTGAGCACATCGACGGCAACTTCGAACAGTGCGTGCGCAAAACCGATTGGCTGCGTCCACTGCTTCTTGGTCGCAGCCTGGTAGGCGGCGGCGAGATCTTTCGCGCTCATGCCTGTGAGCGACGACTTGAAGGGATGGTTCGGCGACCACCAGACCTCCGAAGAGAGATTGTTGCCGTCCTTGCCGAGCGCCTCGACGGCGACGGGGAACAGGATCGCCTTGCCGATGGATGCGACCTTCGGCTTGAAGCCCTGCTGCAACGCCTGCTTCCAGAACGTGGTGAAATCCGGCGGCAGCACCACGCCGGTGACGATCTCGCAATTGGCCGACTTGAATGCACCGATCTGCGCCGAAAAATTGTCGGTGAGATTCTGGTAGCGGCCGGGATCGGTGAGCTTGTAGCCGCCCTTGTCTAGCACCGGCGGGAAGCCGACGACCTTGTCGCCCCAGGCATTGCCGTCGCCGTCGTTCGGAAACAGCCCGCCGACGGATTTGTTGGTCGCAACCTGACTCCACATGTTGGTGAAGACGGCGATGACGTCCTCGAGCCCCCAGAAGAAGTGGTAAGTGTAGTTGAAGCCCTTCCATGCTGGCGGTCCGCCGCCGGGATTGGCCTGGCGGCCGATGAACCAGGGCTGCCACGGCGCAACGGTGGAGATGCAAGGCACCTCCTCGATCTCGCACTGGGTCGAGACCGGGTTGGTGGTCTCCGGCGTCGAAGCCACCAGCATCAGATCGACCTTGTCCTGGACGATCAGGTCCTTGGCAACTTCTGCGGCGCGGTTCGGATTGGATTGGCTGTCCTTGACGACGACCTCGACCGGCACGGTGGCGTTGCCGACCTTGATCCCCGCTTTCGCCGCTTCCTCGAAGTTGGCGATGATGAAATTGTCGGCTTCCGCGAAGGCGGCGAGCGGCCCGGTGAGCGGCGAAACATAGCCGAGCTTGATCGCGCGCGTTTGCGCGATCGCCGGCGACTTCAATCCGACCGACAGCGCGGCGCCGGCCGCGGCGGAGTATTTCAGGAGCGTACGGCGGTCGATGGAATGACGATGAGTCGAGCTGATCTTGTGGCAGGTCATCTGCGCGTCCTCCCCTCTGGATGCGCCGGATTCCCATCGTGGATCGATTGACACACGGGCCGGCGTTCGATATTCGAACATACGTTCGTATGCCGACCAGTGTCTTCCAGAGACCGAAGGGAGTCAACAGCCGCCCGATGACGCAAGCTCCGCAACCCCACAAGGGTGAAGCTGACGACAAAGAATTCATGATGACGCTCGCCAAGGGCCTTGCGGTTCTCTGCGCGTTCGGCCGGCAGCGACCAACCATGACCTTGTCGGAAGCGGCGGAGGTCACCGACCTGTCACGCGCCACAGCGCGCCGCGTGCTGCGCACGCTGACCCAGCTCGGTTATGTCGAACAGGATGGCCGGTCGTTTTCGCTGTCGCCGAAGATTCTCGATCTCGGCTTTGCCTATCTCTCGACCCAAAGCTGGATTGATCGCGCGCTGCCGCTGATGCGCGAGCTCAGCGAGCGGCTCGGCGAATCCTGCTCGGCGGCGATCCTGCAAGGCAATGACATCGTCTATGTCGCGCGCGTCCCGGCCCGCAGAATCATGTCGGCGGCACTGTCGGTTGGCAGCCGCCTGCCGGCGTTGCACACCGCGCTCGGGCGGATCATGTTCGGGTATCTCGACGAGGCCGAGATCTGGCGGCGGCTGAAGTCGCAGCGTATCGAGGCCTACACCCCGCAGACCATCACCGACCTCCAGGCGCTGTTCGATCGCATCCGCGCCGATCGAGCCCAGAGATTCTCAATCATCGACGAAGAGCTCGAGCGCGGCCTGCGCGCCCTCGCCGTCCCGGTGCTCGACCGCAGCGGCCAGGCGGTCGGCGCCATCAATCTGTCGACGCACTCGACGCGCACGACGCGCAACGAAATGCGCGAGCATTTTCTCCCCGAGCTCAATCGCATTGCCGAGCTGCTCTCCGCGATGACTGTGTGATCCGCACCCTCCCCTTGCCAACTGCGAGGGCCAGCCGTATCGTTTCGCCAAGTTCGGAATACGGACACTAGTTCGATAATCGAACATAGATGGGGAGATGATGCGATGGCTGGCAAGGCAGCGGCAATCCCGCCGGAGCACACGGGCAACGTCAAAGTGACGAGGCCGCAGACTGGCGCTGAATACCTGGAGTCGCTGCGCGACGACCGCGCCGTCTACATCTATGGCGAGCGGGTCAAGGACGTCACCACGCACCCGGCCTTCCGTAACACCGCGCGCATGACCGCCCGTCTCTACGACGCGCTGCACGACGACAAGCGCAAGGACAAGCTGTTGCTGCCGACCGACACCGGCAACGGCAGCGTGACGCACGCCTTCTTCAAGGCGCCGAAGTCGATGCAGGATCTGATCGCCGGGCGCGATGCGATCGCCGAATGGGCCAAGATCACCTATGGCTGGATGGGCCGCGCGCCCGACTACAAGGCGGCCTTCCTCGCGACGTTGGGCGCCAACTCCGACTTCTACGATCCGTACCAGGACAACGCAAAGCGCTGGTACAAATTTTCGCAGGAGCGCGTGCCCTTCATCAACCACGCCATCATCCATCCGCCGGTCGATCGCGACCGTCCGCCGAACGAGGTTGCGGATGTCTGCTGCCATGTCGAGAAGGAAACCGACGCCGGCCTGATCGTGTCGGGTGCAAAAGTAGTGGCGACGGGATCGGTGCTGACCAACTACACCTTCGTCGCCCACCACGGCCTGATTCCGCTGCAGGACAAGAAGTTCGCCGCCGTGTTCATGGTCCCGACGAATGCGCCCGGCGTCAAATTCATCTGCCGCACCTCGTATGAGATGAGCGCGAGCGTGATGGGCAGCCCGTTCGACTATCCGATCTCGAGCCGGCTCGACGAGAACGACGCGGTGTTCATCATGGACAAGGTGCTGGTGCCCTGGGAGAACGTGTTCGTTTATGGCGACATCGAGAAGGCCAACAATTTCTTCCCGCGCACCGGCTTTTTACCGCGCTTCGTCGTGCATGGCTGCACGCGGCTTGCGGTCAAGCTCGACTTCATCAGCGGTCTCTTGCTGAAGGCGACGGAGGCCGCCGGCACCAAGGATTATCGCGGCGTGCAGGCCAATGTCGGCGAGGTCATCGCCTGGCGCAATCTGTTCTGGAGCCTGTCGGATGCGATGGTCAGGGATCCCAAGCCGTGGATCGGCGACTATGTGCTGCCGAACATGGATCCGGGCAACGCCTACCAGATCATCGCCACCATGGCCTACACCAAGGTGAAGTACCTGATCGAGCAGACGGTGGCCTCCGGCCTGATCTATCTCAACAGCCATTCCAGCGATTTCAGGAACGCCGAGATCCGCCCCTATCTCGATCGCTACTTGCGCGGCTCCAACGGCTACAAGGCCGAGGAGCGCGTCAAGCTGCTCAAGCTGCTGTGGGACTGCATCGGCAGCGAGTTCGGCGGTCGCCACGAACTCTACGAGATCAACTATGGCGGCTCGACGGAAGAAATCCGCCGCTACTGCCTGTTCGGCGCGCAGGCCTCCGGCAACGCCGACCGCTTCAAGGGTTTTGCCGAAGACTGCATGGCCGAATACGACCTCGACGGCTGGAAGGTGCCTGATCTGACGGACCCTGGCGAGTTGAGCTACCACATGATGAAGAAATGACGGATGCGCCGGAGCGGTACGAAAGCCGCTCCGGCGCCGCGGCAAGGAGCCGTAACGGCATGAACGTGCAGACCATTGATCCCATGCGCTTCCGCTCGGTGATGGGCAGCTTTGCCACCGGCGTCGCCGTAGTCGCGACGGAGTTTGGCGGCGAGCTGTTCGGCGCCACGGTCAACTCGCTTACCTCGGTATCTCTGAAGCCGTGCATGCTGCTGTTCTGCACCAACGAAGGCAGCGCGACGGGCGCGGCGATCCGCAATCGCGGGCTGTTTTCCGTGAACATTCTTGGCCAGCATCAATCCGAAGTGTCCGCCCGCTTCACGGCGAAGCTCAACCACCGTTTCCACGATCTCCCTGTAGCGTTCAGCACCGACGGACTGCCGCTCCTCCAAGGGGCCGCCGCACAGCTCTGCTGCCGGGTCGCGGCGGTCCACAAAGCGGGGGACCACGACATTATCCTGGGCGAGGTGCTCACGGGCGACGAGATGGCGTGCAGTCCGCTCGTCTTTCACAAAGGGACTTACGGTCGCTTCCAGCGTACTTGAAGCTGGATCTTCAACAGCTTTTCACCGCCAACGCGATCCGCGCCAACCGCGCTTTGAAACACTTAACGTTTCGCTCCAATCCATCATGGGAGCCACGGAAAAGCGATAGTCTTTATACTTCAATCACGCGGCACCGCTGAGATAGAGGCGTTTGACGATATCATTGCTCCGCAAATCATCGACTGAAGCGGCCGACACGACGATCTCACCATGGACGATGATATAGCCGCGGCTGGCGATCCGGATCGCCTGATTGAAGTTCTGCTCTGCCATCAGAACCGTCAGGCCGAGATGCTGATTGAGCTCGCCTATCTTGGTGATCGTCTGCGAGACCAGGAGCGGTGAGAGACCCACCGAGGGTTCATCGACCAATAACAGCCGTGGTGACGACATCAGGGCGCGCGCAATCGCCAGCATCTGCTGTTGCCCGCCGGACATGGTGCCCGCCAGTTGCCCCTTCCGCTCCTTCAGGACAGGAAACGTTTCGAAAGCGACCGCCAGATTGCGATCGATACTGCGCCGGGCGGCCTTGCGAAACGCGCCGAGCATCAGGTTCTCCAGCACGGTCAACCGGGGGAACAACCGCCGGCCTTCCGGGACCATCGCTACGCCAAGGTCAACGATGTCTTCCGTCGACAAACGGGAAAGATCGTGCGCTGTTCCGTCAATCGTCAATGAGATGGCGCCACGTTGCGGCCGCACCAGGCCCGCAATGCACTTCATGAGCGTGCTCTTGCCGTTGCCGTTGGTGCCGAGCAAGGCAACGATTTCGCCGGCGTCGACATGGAGCGAGACGCCACGCAACGCTTTCACAGCGCCGTAACCCGCATCGAGGTCATTGATGGCCAGGCTAAGTGCCAAGGTAGGCCTCCTGCACCCGTTTGTCGGCCATGACCTCGGACGGCGTTCCGATCGCGATGATCCGGCCGGCATCAAGGCACATGATACGCTCGGAGAAGCGGATCACCGCCTGCATAATATGCTCGATCATGATGATGGTGATGTCCCGGCTCGCAAGGCTCAACAGCAGGTCCAGCACCTCGTCGACTTCCGAGCTGGAAAGACCTGCCATGGCCTCGTCTGAAATCAGCAGCTTCGGGTGCGTCGCCATCGCACGCGCGAGCTCCATCTTGCGCAATTCCACCTGACTGAGCTGCGTGGCGGAGGCGTTGGCCTTCGACCCAAGCCCCATTTGTTCCAGGATCGACATCATGGTGTCGCGGCGCTGCGTCACCGACACATGCTCGTGCGCGGCGAAGTCGAGTGCGACCATGAGATTTTCGGCAACCGTCATGCTTCGAAACGGCCTCGGAATCTGAAAGCTGCGGGCAATGCCGCGCCGTGTGCGCAGGTGCGGCTGGAGCGGCGTAATGTCCTCATCGCGAAACAGGATGGTGCCAGGTTCGGTGCGAAACGCGCCGGAAATGCAGTTGATCAGTGTGGTCTTGCCCGATCCGTTCGGGCCGATCAGGCCGAACCGCTCGCCGGGCCTGATGTCGACGCTGACACTGTGGAGCGCTGTGAACCCGCCGAAACGCTTCGTGAGCGCGCAAATCCGTAGTAGCGGCGTCTGGGTCTCGGAGAGGGTCATATCTCGCCCTCCTTTCGGTTGCCGCGCAGCTTGTAGATGAGGCCGACGATGCCCTCCGGAGCGCCCACGACGAACAGCACCAACATCAAGCCGAGCACCAGCAGATTAACTTCCGACGAGATCGTGACCGTCAGCACCTGCTGCGTCGTACCGAGCAGGATTGCACCGATGATGGGTCCTGCCCAATGCGCGGTTCCACCGATCAGCGACATCGCCAGCGTCGTGACCGAGTAGTTGAGATTGAACGCCGACCCGGGGTCCGCATATTGCAGGTACATCGCAGCCGGAGCGCCGACCGCACACATCAGCGCACCCGATATGACGCAGGCGAGCAGCTTCAGGCGAAGGGTCGGCACGCCCGTGCACTCGGCCGCGAGTTCGTCGTCGCGGAGCGCCTGCAGGCCGCGGCCAATCCATGAGTGCTGGATGTAGCGCGAGATTGCCACCGCCAGCACCACGAGCAGAGCCTGGACGAAGAATAGCATCTGCACATAGCTGTCGAAGGGCGCCGTCACCTCGGGCCGCTGGATCTGGATACCCGCCGCTCCGCCGACATACCGCCAATTCGTGATCGTCGTCTCGATGACGATCGTCAGCGCAATCGTCGCAATCGAGAAGAAAATGCCTTGCATACGAAGCGTCAAGAGACCAAGGGCCAGCCCCATGAGTGCACCGATCGCAGCGCCAGCCAAAATCTGCAGCGGAAGCGGCGCGCCAAAGGCCTTGACCAGGAAGACCGAGCCATAGACGCCAACGCCGTAAAATGCGCTGGTGCCGAAATTCACATAGCCGGCGTAGCCGCCAAGAATGCTCCAGGCAACCGCAAGCGCGATGAATTGCAGGATGATGTAGCCGGCAAAGAACGGATACTGGTTGTGGACGATTTGAGTCATCGCAAGAGCGGCGATGAGAAACACCGCCGCGCCGACCCAGAAGGTGATGCTGCTGCGCTTCATGATCGCCTGCCAAACAGACCCTGCGGCCGTACGGCGAGAATGCCGAGCAACATCGCAAACGAAATCGCCGGCGCCCAGGAAGCGCCGAACATGGTGAGCACGATCGACTCGGCAACACCGAGAATGATGGCCGCGACGAGCGTTCCGCCCATGCTGCCGAGCCCCGCCATCACCACGACGCAGAATGTGCGTCCGATATAGGCGCGGTCGAGCGTCGGATCGACAGGAGCAACGATGATGAGCAGCGCGCCGGAGATCCCAAGCACGGCGGTGGCGATGCCGAACGCCCATTGCTTGATCTTGACCGGGTTGGTGCCCATCAATCGCAACGCCTCCTCGTCCTGTGCCACCGCACGGATGGCGCGTCCCATGAAGGTCCGTGACAGATACAGCGTCAGCAGGATGGTTAGTGTGGTCGCCACCGCAAAGGCAACCAGAAGCCGGTACGGAATACGGATCTCGCCTAACCGCCACGCCTTGCCGATGTAGTCGGCGGTGACGGAGCGCTGATCGACGCCAAATTGCAGGATGATGAGCACTTCAATGATGAAGGCGATACCGAAGAAGAAGGCGATGCCGCGTACCGCGGCATCGCTTCCTCGCCTCTCGAACGTCTCGTAATACAGTCGGTAGGCAGCCAACCCGAACAGGAAGAAGACCGGCGTGATCAGGAGCCCCGCCAGCAAGGGATCAACGGCATACTGCTCGTTGAGAAAATACACGGCGTAGGATGCCAGCACCAGAAACGCCGGATGCGCCACATGCGGAACGTCGAGCAGTCCGAACGACACCGACAATCCGAGGCTGACCGCGCCATAGAAACAGCCGAGCAGCACCCCGATCACCACCGCATCGAGCAGCAGGTCCAGTGAAAACAAGTGTGGTCCCCCTTGACCCGGCCTGAGCCTTTAGTCCCCGATTTCGGGGATCCCTGCCCGGGACACCCCTTCCCGGGCATCTCCTCGTGATATCCGGCCTATTTCCGCGCAGCCTCGAACGGAGCGACCAGCTCGCCGGACTTCAGATTGTCAGGGAACAGGATCACCTGTTTGCCCGCGCTGCGAAACTGCTCGATGTTCTTGTCCACGACGCCACGGAACTGAGCTTGCAACACCGCCGTTTCCTTACGCTCGCCGTCGGCCGAAAACGCGATCGGACCGACGATGGTGTGGTGCGTGTTTTCGCGCAGATATTTGGCGAGTGCCTTTTGATCCAGCGACCCCACGGCAGCGATGGCCCGCTCGATGAGTTGGCCGCTCGCATAGCCGAACGGCGCTAGATAATAGCCGAGCGGGTCGATCTTCGCTTCCACAGCCCGCTTGGTGTACTTGTCGAAGAACTCCTTGGTCCCCTCGAAGTACATGCTCTTCTCGGGAAGCCAGGTGTTGTAGTTGACAACGCCGTTGAGCAGCGAGCCCATGCTCTCCATCACGGCGCCGAACTGAAGGCCGACCATGCCGCCGCCGAAAACCTTGACGCTGTCGCCGATGCCGATCTCGTTGACGGCGCGCAGGATGCCGGTCGAGTCCGGCGGATAGGATGCGACGTAGACGATATCGGGCTTGGTCGCCTTGAGTGCGCGGATAATGCTGGAAAACTCGACCGTGTTAGGCGGATAGGCCTGGTCGAAAACGATCGGCAGGTTGCGCTTGTTCGCGACTTCGCGCGCGGTCTTCGCCAGATTCTGCGCGAATTCCTGGTCGGCCGAAAGCAGCGCCATGGTTTTGCCGCCGGCCTTCTGGCCGATATCGAGATACGACGTCGCCCAGCTGTCAGCCGGTCCCCACGGCGCATTGTTGAACCACATATCGTGGCCGACCTTGCTGTTGACCTGGAAAGAGAAGTTGCCGATCAGCAGAAGCCCACGCTGTTTGACCATCGGCATGATCGGCGCTGTCGGTACGGTCGCATAGGGCGCGAACAAGAGGTCGACCTTGTCGACATCGATCAGCTTCGAGTAGATGGCCGGCGTCTCCGAAGCGCTCGACTTGTCGTCATAGACCACCAGTTCGATCTTGCGGCCGCCAAGTAGCCCACCTTTGGCGTTGACGTCGTCACGCCAGATCTCGATGCCGAGCAGCGAAGCCTTGCCGCCGCCTGCGAGGCCACCGGTTTGCGGCATGCTCATGCCGATCCTGATCGGAGCCGCTTGCGCCTGCAGCAGGTTTGCACCGAGCGGCGAAGCAGCAATCGCTGCACCTGCGGACGCCAGCAGGCGACGACGCGAGATCGATCCTGGCTTAGACACCTTCTTCGACATTGGCAGCTTCCTCTCTTGTATATTGTTGTTTGCGTGATCGCGTTTGGCCGGCAGCGTCCCTCGTCAGATTTTCCCCAGAGCCGTCAGGATAACCTGCGGTGTCAGGGGAATCTCGGTAATTATTGTATCGAACGGTGTGAGCGCGTCGTTGACCGCGTTAGTCACCGCCGCTGCCGCCCCCGCGGTGCCCGCCTCGCCCGCGCCCTTGGCGCCAAGCTCGGACTCGCGCGTCGGCGAGACCACATGGCCGACGTCGATATCTGGCATTTCGCCAGACATCGGCACCAGATAATCCGCCATGTTGGCGTTGGTCAGCTGCCCACGCTCGTCATAGATGCACTTTTCAAACAGCGCCGCACCAAGGCCCTGCACCACCCCGCCCCTGATCTGCTCATCGACCAGCTGCGGATTGATGATGGTGCCGCAATCCTCGACGACCCAATGCCTGAGCAGCTTGACGAAGCCGGCGTCGGTATCGACTTCGACCCAGGCGGCCTGAACACCGTTGGTGAAGGCGAACGGATATTCGCGCGGTACGAAATGTCTGGTCGCCATCAGTTCGGGCTGGATGCCCGGCGGCAGGGTATCGGGGCGAAAATAGACGATCCGGGCAAGCTCACTCAGCTCGATCCGCGATGCGCCGTCGCCGGAATTCACGATCGCGTTGTTGACGATATCGAGCTCGGCCGCTGTGGACTGCAGGATCACAGCGGCGACGTCGAGAATGTTCTTGCGCAGGATTTTCGTTGCCTGCAGTGCGGCTTCGCCGCCGATGCCGGCGCCGCGCGAGGCCCAGGTGCCGCCACCATAGGGGGTCATCTCGGTATCGCCGAGGACGACCCGGACCCGGTCCATGGAGACGCCGAGGACGCTGCCCACGATCTGGGCCGTGAGCGACTCCGAGCCCTGCCCCTGTTCGGTGATGCTGGTCTGGCAGATCACCGAACCTTGGGCATCCAGCCGTACGGCCACACCATCCTGCGATGAGATTTTTGCACCGCCGACGCCATAGAAGGCTGCGCTGGGGT
Organism: uncultured Bradyrhizobium sp.; assembly: GCF_936928535.1. GTDB lineage: Bacteria > Pseudomonadota > Alphaproteobacteria > Rhizobiales > Xanthobacteraceae > Bradyrhizobium. The sequence goes on from NZ_CAKZHY010000018.1 coordinate 36,918, forward strand.
TGGTTACCTCGATGAAACTGGCGATACCGATACCGCGATGAATGCCCTTCGCGCGCAGCGCCGCCTGCTCGGCCCGTAACGCGTCGTAGTTCATCATCGTCACGAGCTTGTCGAGCGAGGCATGGTGCGACAATTGCTCGAACCGCAGCCCCGACGGCGAGGCGCAGGGGTAAGCGTCGTCGGCGATCAGATTGCGGCGGCGGATCTCCACGGGGTCCATGCCGATCTTCCGGGCTGCGAGATCGACCAGCCCCTCCGTCACCGAACAGGCGACGGGATGGCCAACCGCGCGGTACTGGCACATCACGTTCTTGTTCTGAAACACCACCCGCGCTCGCGCGCGGTAGTTCTTGCTGGTGTAAGGGCCGCCGACAAGGTTGACGACCTGGTTGGCTTCGATCGCGCTGGTGCGCGGATACATCGAATAGGGCCCGATGCCGGTGAGATCGTCGATCTCGAACGCCGTAATGGTGCCGTCGCGCTTGACGCCGATCTTGCCCTTGCAGCGATGGTCGCGGGCGTGGATGTCGGTATTGAAGCTCTCGACCCGGTCGGCAACGAATTTTACCGGCCGGCGCAGCAGCTTTGCCAGCGCATAGGTCGCCATCTCGTCGGCGTAGATATGCACCTTGATGCCAAAGGAGCCGCCAACGTCCTTGCAGACGACGCGAACCTGCGCCTCCCGTAAGCCCAGATGCATGGAGGCGATGTTCTGCACCATATGCGGGGCCTGGGTGCCCTGGTAGATCGTCAGCCGCGCTTCCGCCGAATTCCAGTCGGCAACGACCGAACGTGGCTCCAGCGTCACGCCGGTGTGGCGGCCGAAGATGAAATCAGCCTCGACGACAGCATCTGAACCAGCAAAGGCCTGATCGACGGCGCCCGCATCGTGGACGCGCTCGAAGGCCAGATTGTCGCCGAGCGAGGAATGGATCACCGGCGTCCCGGGATGGAGCGCCGTGCGCATGTCCGTGACGGCTTCGAGCTCCTCATATGCGACCGCGATATGCTCCGCGGCATCTTCGGCCGCCGCACGGCTCGTCGCGACGATGGCGGCAACCGCCTCGCCCTGCCAACACACCCGGTCGACCGCGATCGCCGATTGCGGTGCGGATTTGAGGCCCTTGAGATGCGAGAGCACGCCGACCCAGGGGGTGATGACCGCCGCGAGCTCCTTGCCCGTGACGACCGCGATAACGCCGGGCATCTGCTTTGCGGCGGCGGCATCAATGCTCGAAATCTTCGCATGCGCGTGCGGCGAGCGCAGGAATGCGACATGCGCCATGCGCGGCAGTTCGATGTCGCTGACATAGCTGGCTCGGCCCTGCAGCAGACGGTCGAGGTTCGGGCGCGGCACCGTCTTGCCGATATAGGAGTTCGGCCGGTCCAGCACCGACAACCCATCGGGATTGACGCGGATTGGGCTCATGCCTTCGGCTCCATTCGCGCCCGGGCGGTGGTCTCGACCGCGTCGATGATGGCCTGATAGCCGGTGCAGCGGCAGTAATTGCCCGAGAGATGCTCGCGGATCTCCTCGCGTGCGGGCATCGCCTTCGTCCGCAACAAATCCTGCGCCGCCATCAGCATGGCCGGCGTGCAGAAGCCGCATTGCAGCGCGTTGCGATCGCGAAACGCCGCCTGCAGATCGGCGATCTCGCCGGAATCGGACAAGCCCTCGATGGTCTCGACCGCGGCGCCATCGGCCTGCACCGCCAGCATCAGGCAGGACCGCACGATCTCGCCGCCGACACGCACCGTGCAGGCGCCGCAAACACCGTGCTCGCATCCGACATGCGTGCCCGTGAGTTTGAGGTGGTCGCGCAGGAAATCCGCAAGGTTGAGCCGCGGCAGGACATGGGCCTCGACGCGTTCGCCGTTGACCGTGAGCGAGATTGCCGCTGGAGCCGTCACACATGTCCTCCGATATGGAGGAGATCGGGGCGGTCGAGCAGCGACGCGACGCAGCGTGTCAGCAGCACCTTTGCAAGATGCCGGCGCATGGCCGGTGTCGCCTCCTGATCCTCATGCGGATCGAGCTCGTCTGAAAGCGCGTCAGCGGCTTCCGCAAGCCGCGCAGGCGTCATCGCAGTGCCAAGCAGCTTGCCGGCCGCCTTCGCCAAAACAGGCTTGTCGCCGACGGCGAAATAGCCAAGCCGGAGGTCGGCGAATTCGTCGCCGTCCAGCACGGCTTGCGCGGCGAGCCCCATGATCGCATAGTCGCCGTGCCGCCGCGCAAACTCCTTGAAGAAATGCACCGAGCCCTTGCGGGCGAGCGGCACTTCGACGGCGACCAGCAGGTCCTGCGGCGCGAGCTGCGTCTCATAGATCCCGGTGAAAAACTGTTCAGCGGCAATCCGCCGCTCGCCAGCGGGGCCTCGAACCACGATGGTTGCGTCCAGCGCCAGCATGCAGGCGGGCAGTTCGGATGCCGGATCGGCCTGCGCAAGGCTGCCGCCGATGGTCCCCCGGTTCCGAATCGCGGGATGCGCGATGTGCGCGACCGCGGCGGCGAGCAGCGGCGCGCATTTCACAATGTCGGATGATCCGAGAAGGTCGGCATGCCGGGTCAGCGCGCCGATGACGAGCGTTTCGCCCCTCGCCGTGATTCCTCGCAACTCCGCGAGCCCGCCGATATCGACGATCAATTCGGGCGAAATCAGCCGCAGGTTCATGGCGGGGATCAGGCTTTGCCCGCCCGAAAGCACCCTCGACCTCTCTCCATGCACGGCAAGCAGCTCCAGCGCATTGTCAACGCTGGCCGCGCGTGCGTAAGTGAAAGCCGAGGCTTTCATGCAGGCAGGCTCCTCCCGACCCCTGTTTTTCTGCTTTTGATGGATTAGAGGATGGGACCTTTCAAAGGTCAAGCCGCCCCGACTCCGCGGTCTTTTCGACTTTCGGACTTGCCTTGAACGACCTGCCGACGCACCCTCCTACCAACCAAGAATGCGGGGAGACGCAGAGATCATGAAGCTCGGGTTCTTCACGATGCCGATCCACCCGCTGGACAAGGATTGGCGGCAATCCCTCGCGGAGGACCGGGAAGCCTTCCTACTGGCGGATGAACTCGGATTTTCGGAAGCCTATGTCGGCGAGCATGTCACCGACCGCGCCGAAAACATCACCTCCTGCATCGCCTTCATCGCCTGGCTGGCCGCTGCGACGAAGCAGATCCGGCTCGGGACCGGCACGATCAACATGCCGAACAGCCATCCGGCTGCGATCGCGGCCTCCATCGCCATGCTTGACCACATACTCGAGGGGCGGCTGATTTTCGGCATCAGCCCGGGCGGGCTGCTGTCGGACGCCGAGCTGTTCGGCAATCTCGATGCCGATCGTAACGCAATGTTTCTGGAGGCGATCAACCAGGTGCTCGCGATCTGGGACGGCAAGCCGCCTTATAATCTTGCGGGCAAATACTGGAACATCTCGACCGAGAAGACCCTCATCGAAGACATTGGCCAGGGCTTTATCGCAAAGCCGCTGCAGCGTCCGCATCCGCCGATCGTGGTGACGGCGGTCGCGCCGTTCTCCAAGGGAGTCACCGAAGCGGCCGCACGGGGCTGGGAACCGATTTCCGCAAACTTCCTGATGCCGGCGTGGGTGAAGAGCCACTGGCCAAAGTATGTCGAGGGCTGCGAACGCGCCGGCCGTCCCGCCGATCCCGCCAACTGGCGCGTTGCCAAGAGCGTGTTCGTGGCCAAGGACGCCGCGACCGCCAAGGCCTATGCCACCGATCCGAACGGGCCTTACGTATACTACTACCGCTCGCTCTTCACCAAGCTGAAGAGCAACGGCCGCATCGAGCTGTTCAAGACCCGGCGCGATCAGCCCGACGATGAAATCACGCTGGAGAGTATCTGCGAAAAGCTCATCATTCACGGCACGCCTGACAGCGTCGCCGACCAGTTGCTGGCTTTCCAGGACGATGTCGGCTCTTTCGGCACGCTGCTCTACGCCGGCAAGGACTGGCGCGACCGCGAACTCGGCCGCCGCTCCATGATTCTGATGGCGGAGCAGGTCATGCCGCGCGTCAACGCCGCCTCCGCCCGAAGCAGTGACGCTGCAGGTTGAACACGATGGCCCTCTCCGACCGCATCCCCTACGTCGCGCAGATCGACCGCCCAAGACTCAAGCTGCCAGGCGGCAAGCGGCTCGCCGTCTGGGTCATCCTCAATGTCGAGGAATGGCGGATTGAAGGTGCCATGCCGCGTACCATACTGTCGCCGCCGATGGGACAGCCACTGCTCCCCGACGTGCCGAACTGGTCGTGGCACGAATACGGCATGCGCGCAGGCTTCTGGCGCCAGTTCAAGGCGCTCACCGAGCGCAAGGTCCCGGTCACGCTCGCGATCAACGGCAATGTCTGCAACTGCTATCCCCGCGTCGCCTCCGCCGCGCTGGAGGCTGGCTTCGAGTTCATGGGCCATGGCTTCCTGCAGGGGCCGATGCACAAGCTCGACAATCAGGCCGACGCGATCAAGCGCGCGGTCGACACCATCGCCAAATTTACCGGCAAGCCGCCACGCTCGTGGGAAAGCCCGGGCCTCACGGAAACCGAGGCAACGCTGGACCTGCTCCGCCTCAACGGCATCGAATATGTCGCGGACTGGGTGATCGACGACCTGCCGCAGGAGATCGCCACGCCCCATGGCACCATCACCACCATCCCCTATTCGGTGGAGACCAACGACATTGTGATCCATGCGCTCCAGCATCTGCCGTCCGAGCAGTTCTTGAAGCGCTGCACCGACCAGTTCGACCGCCTTTATCTCGAAGGCGCCGACAATGCACGGGTGATGGCGATCTCGATCCATCCTTACATCACCGGCGTGCCGCACCGGATCAAATATCTGGAGGCGCTACTCGACCATGTCATCTGCCATGATGGCGTAGCCCTGATGACCGCAAGTGAAATCGGCGATTGGTACCGCGCCGAGGTGGCGAGGAAATAACGCTAGTCGGATTGAATCGACGAGGCCCATCAAGCGAGAGCCATTCTTCGCTCTTATCTAGATGCTGCGATAGCGTTCGATCGCGGGAAGATCGGGCGTTATTCCGAGCCCGGGGTCTTCGCCCAATGTAACGGTGCCCTCCCTCACGTTCATCACCGGGCCGCAAAACGAATCGCGCAAGGGGTTGTCATTGGCATCGACTTCCAGCCAGCCATCACCGCCGATACCGGCGAGAAGATGCGCGGACGCAAGCAGGCCGAGACCTCCGCCGAGGTAATGCGGGCAAAACGTCTTGCCCGCCCCCAGGATGTCGCGAGCCAGCCCGGCGCAGAGGCTGAGGCCGCCCCATTTCGCAATATCAGGCTGAACCACCCCGAGCACGCTTTCGGACAGAACCTCCTTGAAGGCCTCGATGCTCGAAATGTTTTCGCCGGCAGCAATCGGCATCTTCGCCAGGGCGCGCAGACCGCGCCATTCCTCGCGCGGCCGGTCGGCGCGGATCGGCTCCTCCAACCAGCGCAGATCGAATTCGGCAAGCCGCGGCAGCATCTGAAGCGCCTGCCCCATTGACCAGCCCTGATTGGCATCGGCGGCGAGCATGCCGGCGCCGACGAGTCCGCGCAGCGCGGTCAGATTGCCGAGGTCGGTATCGGCGCCGAAGCCGACCTTGAGCTTCAACGCGCGATGGCCCCGCGCGAGCGCGGCTTCGCCCGTCTGCCTCGCACCACCGGGGTTGATCCCGCTGGCATAGACCTTGATCCTGCGCGACTGCCCACCGAGAAGCCGCCACAATGGCAAGCGCTGCCGGCGCGCCGAGAGATCCCACAGGGCCAGATCGATGCCCGAAATCGCCTGTGCGAACGGACCGGGCTCGCCACATTGAAGCGCGAGCACCTCGGTGCCCTTTCTCAAGGTCTCGAAGGCGTCAGCAGGACCGTCGAATTTGCGTCCGACCAGGCCCGGCGCAAGCACTTCGTTGACGAGCCGGGCGCGATGCTCCGCGCCCGGTGCCGGAAAGTTGGACCAGGCTTCCCCCCATCCCTCCACGCCGTCCTCGTCGATCACGCGAACGAAAACGGCCGGACGGTTGAGCATCTTGCCGAATGACGTCACCACCGGCGTTACCAGTGGATAGCGATAGCAGAACGCCTCGATCGAACGGATGGTGAAGCTGTCGGTCATGTTGCAGATCCTGTGATCGGGATGAGCCCACGCTCGACTGCTGCCATCTCAGTAAGCGCGCGCGAAGTCGCCTTCCTGCTTGATATCAGTAAATACCGGAAAACGCGCCTTCCACGGCGTGCCCTTGGCCGTGGTCAGCTTGTTGAGCCGCTCCAGCACACCGAGGCCGTCCTTGCGCAGGCTCGCCGATACGGCGGCGCGATCCGGAAAATTCTTCAGCACAGCGTCGAGCCAGATCGTGCGACCGGCGAGGAATCCGCTTGCGCCAGCGGCGTAGGAATAGTCGAGCACGCGCTCGAATTTTTCGGGCGCGGCGCCGCCCGACAGCAGCACCCAGGGAATGCTCCGCTGGCGGCAGATATCGCCGATCGCCTCGAACTCCTTCTGTGCGGCTTTTGCCTCCGCGCCGCCGTCGCGGGCCGGCAGGCTGTTGGCAGCAAGCGGACTCTCAAGCTTGAGGAGATCGACGCCGTATTCGGGCTTCGCAAACTCGCGCACGCTTTCGATAACGAGACCGGGCAACTTGCCGGGCGATTCCACGTAGTCGGCGGTGTGATGGGCGCTGCCGAGGAACGGATAGACCAGCAGTTCGAGCACGTAGGGAATGTCGTGACGCGCGCAGTCCTCGCCGATCTCGCGCACGAACGTCTTCTGGTGCTCGTTCACGGCGGCATCGGCGTCCGGCCGGTACCAGGCCAGCACCTTGACGGCGTCGCCGCCCATGGCGCGGATCTTTTCCACGCTCCAATTGGTGATCGCTCGCGATTTGCGGCCGCCGGCGGTCTCCTCGACGCGATGCTCCTCCAGCGTCATGATCAGGCCGCAGCGCGGCGGCAGCAGGTCGATCGCCGCAGGCACGGCGAAATTCGGATCGAACAGCATCGAACTGCAATGCGGTGCGAGATTCTCGACGAGCAGACGCTTTGCCGCCGTGACGTCGGAATATTCGACCTGCTCCCGAGTGATGCCTTTTGCCTTTGCGATTGCATCGAACAGTGGCGGCCGCTGATCCAGCGCGACCATGCGAAAGTGGCCACCCGCGTCGGCAAGCCGTGCCAGGCCGCGGTTCTTTCCAATCGTTCTCATGGCTTCGTCCTCATGAATGCAAGACACTCGTTGATGGTGGGGATTCCGTTGCGGCCGCCGGCGTGGCGGCATTTCATCGCGGCCGTAGCCGCCGAGAACGCCATGGCAGCGCGCACGTCGAGACCGGCGCCGATCGCCAGCGCATAGGCGCCGTGGAAGACGTCGCCCGCGCCCGTAGTGTCGACGACGTCAACCGCATAGGCGGTCTGTCGACACAATTGGCCATTCTCGTACCAGCTCACACCGCCCTCACCGCGGGTCACAGCGATGACGCGGCAGCCGAAGCGCGCAAGCGCTCCGAGGGATTGGTCTTCGGCCGAGCCGGCAAAGGCTGTGAGCGCCGGCTCGGAGAAGATCGCATGATCGGTCAGCGGCAGCAGACGTTCGAACACCTCGGCATCGGCCACGTCGCCGTCGAGCACTGTCGGAATGCCGCGCGACCTAGCCCCACGGAACAGCGCCGCCGCGCCCTCGACCCAGCGCGGATCGGCCAGCACGGATGAGGCGCGCGCGACGGCGTCATGTGGAAGCCAGTCCGCGGCTTCCGGGAATAGCCCGCGGAAATTGACGATCTGCCGTTCGCCAGAACTGTCCACGACAATACCTGAAACGGAGGAGCGCCCTTCCGGAAACAGCCGAAAGTTTTCGACGTCGACACCTTCGGCGGTGAAGGCCGATTTCATCTCGTGGCCCGCAGCGTCATTCCCTGCCCGCCCCCAGAACGCGACAGAGGCGCCAAGCCTTGCCACCGCGACGCTCGCATTGGCGGCCATGCCGCCACCAAGCGTGCCGTACGCGACGGCCTTGATCTTCTCGCTTCCGCCCGCGAACGGCCGATCGACGCGCCAGACCTGGTCAAGCGCCGACAGCCCGAGACAGATCACGTGCACGGGCTTGGCTCTGGACGCGACCTCCGCCAGTGCCGAGAGATCGCCGATGTTGACCGACGCGCTCACCGCAAGACCTGTCCGTTGGCGGCATCGAACAAATGCGTCTTGCCTGGCTGCGGACGGAGGCTAAGCCGATCGCCGACCTTCGGCCGCAGCGATGGGTCGACCCGCGCGATGGCAGAGACGCCGGCGAGATCGAAGTGGATCAGCGTATCCGAGCCCAGCGGCTCGACCAGCTTGACGTTGATGGCAATGCCGTCGGCAGCATCGGTCGCGACGACAAAATGCTCAGGGCGAATGCCGAGCACCGCATTGCCGGCCTGACGCAGACGGCCTGCGGTCGCGCTATCCAGAGGCACCGCGGTCGCCCCATGTGAAAGGATCGCACGCTCGTCGCGCCATTCGACCGGGAAGAAGTTCATCGCGGGTGAACCAATGAAGCCGGCGACGAACTGGTTGGCGGGGCGTTCATAGACCGTCTCCGGCGTGTCGTATTGCTGGATGGCGCCGCTCTGGAGCACCACGATCCGGTCGGCCATGGTCATGGCCTCGATCTGGTCGTGGGTCACGAAGACCATGGTGGTCTTCAGCTCCTGCGACAATGCTTTGATCTCGGCGCGCACCTGCCCGCGCAGCTTTGCGTCGAGGTTGGACAGCGGCTCGTCGAACAGGAACGCCTTGGGATTGCGCACGATGGCGCGGCCCATGGCGACGCGCTGCCGCTGGCCACCGGAGAGCTCCTTCGGCTTGCGGTCCAGATAAGGCTCGATGTGCAGCAAGGCCGCGGCGCGCTTCACCCGAGCGTCAATCTCAGCCTTTGGCGTGCCCCGCAGTTCCAGCGCAAACGACATATTGTCGTAGACGCGCATGTGCGGATAGAGCGCATAATCCTGGAATACCATCGCAATGTCGCGCTGCGCGGCCTGAACACCATTAACCCGCTTGTCGCCGATATAGAGGTCTCCGGACGAAATCGGCTCGAGGCCGGCGATGATCCGCAGCAAGGTCGACTTGCCGCAGCCGGACGGGCCGACGAAGACGACGAACTCATGGTCCGCGATCTCCAGATTGAGATCGGGGATCACGGTGAAATTGCCGTAGCGCTTGGTGAGGTTGCGGATCGAGATCGAGGCCATGATCGCTCAGTCCAGCACCAGCACAGGCTTGATCAGCTCGCCCTTGGCGAAGCGGGCGAAATTCTCAGGGAGAGTTGCGAGCCCAAACTCGCCGTCGACGAGGACGCGGTATTCGTCCTTGTACTTGCGCAGCAGCTCGACGTTTGGCTCGAAATCCTGGAACGGGAAGTAGAAGGTCCGGATCATGTAGAAATCCTTGCGGCGGAAGACCTTGCCTTCCTCGATGGTCCAGGGCGCGGCGTTCTCGCCGATCAGCACCAGCGCGCCGCGTGGCAGCACGAGCTCGATGCCGAGATTGCGCGCCGCATGCGCCCCCGAGCATTCCATGATGAGCGCAAAGCGCTTTGACGTATCGCCGACGGGGTGAACCTTTGCGCCAAAGGATTGCGCGATCTTCAACCGCGCTGCATTGGGATCGGCGACGTAGACATCGTCATAGCCGAGCGCGCGGAGCGCCAGCACGACGCCAAGACCGACGGGCCCCGCCCCCATCACGAGAACTGGTCCGGCTTCGTTCGCCGGCACCACGCGACTGACGAAGCGCACAGCGTGACCTGACGTGCCGATGGTGTCGAGCAAAAGTGGCGCGAGGCTGTCCTCGATGTCGTCGGGTACCGGCAGCAGGCAGTTTTCCGGCACTGGCACGTATTCGGCGTAGCCGCCGGGCCTGTTCCAGCCGATCAGGCTGGAGACTTCCAGGCACATCTGCGTGTCGCCGCGCTTGCAGGCCGCGCAGTGGCCGCAGTGCAAGGGAATGTAGATCGCGCAACGCTGGCCATGCCGGCGGTGACCGGGCTGCTCGACCACGCCAAAGATCTCGTGGCCGGCGGTGAACTCGGCACCCTTGTGCCAAAGCTTGAAATCGGAGCCGCACAGCGCGGTACGCGACACGCGCACGAGCACCTCGCCGGCGCCGACGTCAGGCATCGCCACGCGCTCGATGGTGATGCGATCGTGGCCGTGGAAGACCGCAGCCTGCATGATCGAATTCGGACGGGGGGATACGTTCATCGGGTTCAGCCTTTCACCGCGCCGAGCGTCAGTCCGGACACCAGCCAGCGCTGCACGAGAGCCGCCAGCACCAGCGGGGGCAACGCGATCAATGTCGCTGCCGCCATGAGGGCGCCCCATTGCGTCGAGCCTTCGCCGATGAAGTTGAAGGCCGCCGCGATCAGCGTCTTGGTGTCACCATTGGAGAGCACCAGCGCAAACAGGAAGTAGTTCCACGAAAACACGAAGGCGAGAATCGCAGAGACGGCAACGCCGGATGCTACGAGCGGCAGCGCGATGCGCCAGAGAATGCGCGTGACACTGCACCCGTCCACCTGCGCGGCCTCAAAGACGCTGCGCGGAATGCCGTCGAAGGATGGCAACAGGACCCAGATCACGATCGGTAGCGTGATCACGGCGTGGCTGAGAATCAGCGCGGTATAGGAGCCGATCATGCCGACCTGCCGGAACATGACATACCATGGCAGCAGGAACAGGGTGCCGGGCGCCATGCGCGCCGCGAGCGTCAGGATTGCCGGCCAGGAGATGCGCGTCCAGGAGACGGCAAAAGCGGCGGGAATTCCAAACAGCAATCCCAGCGCGGTCGAACCCACCGTAACGATGAGGCTGTTGAGCGCGTAGCTCAGGAACGGCGTGGTCTTCGTCAGCTCGACATAGTTGTCCAATGTCGGCGAGAAGATCAGCGTCGGCGGATAGGCGGTGACCTCGAAAGACGGCTTGAACGAGGACAACACCATCCAGACCGTCGGCGCCATGATGAGCACGCCGGCGAGCACGAGCTGCAATGTGTTGAGCCAGCGGATCCAACGATCTGTATTGGCGGCATCGTTCATGACATCACCACGCCACGGCGCCGCGCAGGCGGTTGAAGGCAAGCACGGCACCGAACACGATCGCCGTCAGCGTCAGCATCAGGGCGCTGGCATAGCCGATGTTGAAGAACTCGAAGCCGACCCGGAACCCGTAGATGTTGAGCGTGTTCGACGCATTGCCCGGGCCACCCTGGGTCGTGATGTAGATGATGTCGAAGAAACGCAGGAGATCGACGCTGCGCAGGATCGCCGCCGTGACGATGGTCGGCAGCAGCAGCGGCAGCGTGATGCGCTGGAACGTCTTGAAAGGAGATGCGCCGTCGATCTGCGCGGCCTCATAGACGCTCGGCGGCAGCGACTGCAATCCGCCGAGCACGATCAGCGCGACGTAAGGCGTCCACTGCCAGCTGTCGATCAGCGCCACGGTCGGGATAACCAGCGACGGCGAGGCCAGCCAGTCCGACGGCGGCAGACCGAGCCACTGGAGGATGTAGTTGGCGGCGCCCAGCGAGGGATCGAGGATGACCAGCCACATCATTCCGGCCACCACCGGCGGCATCATGAAGGGCGAGATGAACAGCGAGCGCACGATGCCCGGCAAGCGCTTGGCATGAAACAGCACCAGCGCGAGCCAGATGCCGAAGACGAGCTGAAGCGTCAGCGAGAGCACGTAGAGCGCGATCGTGACCCACAGGCCGTGCCAGAACTCGGCATCGGAGATCAGCTTCGAATAATTGGCAAGACCCGCAAAGGACTGCTTGCCGGCCGAGGAAAAGGTCTGGAAGCCGAGCCAGATCGTGTAGACGACGGGAAACGCGATCATCGCGACCGTGAAGACCACGGCCGGCGCCGCAAGCGCCGCCATTTCCAGCTTCTGCCGGTCCTGCGTGAGTGTCGCAGCCGTATCAGACATGCAGTCGTGTCCTCAATCGAATGGGATGCCGGCTGGCGCGAAGCCAGCCGGCATCGGGCGGCTAGTTCAGCGAGATCAGCGCGTCGAGCGCCTTGTCGGCATCCGCGCAAGCCTGGTCGACCGGCTTCTGCTTCAGGATCAAATCCTGCACCGCCTGGCCGATGAACTCGCGCGATTGCGGATTGGCGACGATGGGATAGCCGACTTCGGATGAGCCCTTGGTGGCGAGCACGTCGAGCGCGGCCTGCCATTCCTTGCGGACCGGCTCTTCGTCGATCCACTTGCGGTATTCAGGATCCTCGGCGACCGCGGGACGCGGCGGGGCAATGCCCTGGAGCGCCATCTTCTTCTGAATCTCGGGGCTGGTCGCCCATTGCACGAAGTACCAGGCCGCATCCGGCTGCTTGCTGTGCGAGGACACCGCCATGCCCCAGCCGATCGTGGTCGGCACCTGACCGGCATCGCCCGCAGGGAACGGCAACAGGCCGGTGTCCTTCAGGCGCGCCCCGCCTTCCATCACCGTGCGCAATTCATTCGAGGATTCGAACGCCATCGCAGCGCGGCCGCTGCGATAGAGCGCGGAAATCTGCTGGAAACTATAGTTGACGACGCCGGGCGGGCCGAAGTCGCGCAGCAGGCGGCTATAGGTATCGAGCGCTTCCTTGCCCTTGGCCGAGCAGAGGTTCGATTTGCCGTTCGCGATATAGCTGCCGCCGATATTGTGCAGCATGTTGCTGAACGTGTAGGCGACCGCGGGCTTGAGGCCGCGTGAGACGAACGGCGTCACCGTGCTGTCGCAGGTCTTGATCTTCTCGGCAGCGGCCTCGACATCCTTGATGGTCTTCGGCGCCTCGAGGCCGCACTTCTTGAAGATGTCGGTGCGGTAGTAAAAGATCGGGCCCTCGATGTTCATCGGCATGCTCGTGAGCTTGCCGCCGAAGGTCGCCGCCTTCAGCAAAGCCTGGCTCAGCCCGTTCGGGTCATAGTCCTTGGCCACCTCGTTCTTGGCCATTGCCGTGAGATCGCCGTACCAGCCCGCGGCGGCGAACTGCTCGCCCTCGCGTGAGGGCAGCGTCATGAAGACGTCGACCTCATCGCTGTCGGCGTTCATGACCGTGACCAGACGCTGGCGCATCTGCTGTTCCTGATAGCTGTCGACCTTCAGGGCCATGCCGGTCAGCTTCTCGAAATCGGCCTTGTAGGTCAGCAGCGCCTGCGAGACCGGATTGTTGTTGGCAAGAAAGGTGACGGTCTTGCCCTTGAACTTCATCCAGTCGAAATCGGCTGCGCGGGACGGCGCAGTCATCACGGCGATTGCGATAACGGGCAACGCGACCTGCGTCGCGAGCGTCCTGGCCTTCATCGAACTCTCCTCCCGGCTGGCCGCCTTATGCTGGCGGACCATTTGAACAGGTTTGAACACCCCTTGAAAACGGTTACAAAATAGACCTCGCATTGGTGAAGTCAAGCGGTGGACACGACGCACATTCTGCGGCAAATTTGCTGAAATTTCGCTGCCGCGCAATTCGCATCGCAACATGTACCGTTACATTCATGAGGCTGACCACCGCCAAGTCTGTGAAACAGGGCATCCGCGCCGTGGCGGCGCGGGCCGGCGTTTCAACCGCGTCGGTCTCGCGCGCCCTCAATAACCCGAATGCCGTCAGCCCCTCCTTGCGTGCGCGCATCGAACAAGCCATCGACGCACTCGGCTACATCCCGCATGCGCCGGCGCGGATTCTCTCGTCTCGCCGCTCGCGCACGCTTGGCGCAATCGTGCCGACGATCGACAACACGATGTTCGCGCGCGGCATCGCTTCGCTTCAGCAATATCTCTCGTCGGTCGGATACATGCTGTTCCTCACGACGAGCGGCTACGACCTCGATGTCGAATTGCAGCAGGCGCGCAATCTGATCAGCCGCGGGGTCGACGGCCTCGTGCTGCGCGGTGATTGCCATCACGATGGATTGCGCAAGCTGCTATCCGACAATGCGGTGCCGTTCATCAATGTCGGCATCTACCATCCCGGCAGGCCCTACCCCTGCGTCGGCACCGATAACGAAGCCGCCGCCCATCGCGCCGCCGCGCATGTTATCGAACTCGGCCATCGCCGCATCGGAATCGTCTCGGCGCTCCAGCGCAATAATGACCGTGCCAGCGCCCGCGTCGCCGGATTTCGCCGCGCCATGGCGGAAAACGGTATTGAGCTTCCCCCGCAATGGCATGTCGAGGTGCCCTACACGCTGGACGACGCGCGTGAGGCGGCGCGCTATCTCCTCAACCTCAAGGACCGCCCGACGGCCGTGGTTTGTGGCAACGACGTCATCGCCTATGGCGTGCTGCTCGAGGCGGAGCGCGACGGCTTCTCCGTGCCCCGCGACCTTTCCGTCGTCGGCTTCGATGATCTCGACTGGAGCCGGCATTTGCGGCCGAGCCTGACCACGATCCACGTGCCGACCGGAGAAACCTGGCAGCGCGCCGGCGAATACCTGGTGCGCAGCCTGGCTGGCGAGCAGACCATCATGCATCGCGAGATCGACTTCTCGCTGGTGGTTCGCGAGTCGACGGCCCCGCCCCCGAAATCGCTGAAGTGAGACCCTTCCCATGAGTTCGAATTTTTCCCTCGCGCCCGGCTTTCACGCCGTGGTGATCGGCGGCGCCGGCGACATCGGCGCTGCGATCAGCAACCAGTTTTGCGATCTCGGCGCGACGGTCACGGCAACCGGCGCCAACGAAGCCGATCTTGCCCGTACGCTGCTCAAGCCGCGCGCCGGCCTCACGCTAGCGACGCTCGATGTCACCGACGACGCGGCCGTGACGTCCTTCGCCAGCACGCACAAACGCGTCGATGCGCTGGTCAACTGTGCCGGCATTCTCGCGCGCGACAAGGAATTCGAGATCGAGACCTTCGTGAAGGTGATCGACGTCAATCTCACCGGGACATTCCGCACCTGCATGGCGTTCCACGCACGGCTCGCGGAGACCAAGGGTTCGATCGTCAACATCGCCTCGATGAATGCGACCCTGGCGCTGCCGCGCATTCCGGCCTATTGCGCCAGCAAGGGCGGCGTCGTGATGCTGACCAAGGCGCTTGCCTTGAAATGGGCCGAGGAAGGCATCCGCGTCAACGCGGTTGCGCCGGGCTATATCCAGACCGCGATCAACGCCGCCGGCCGTACCGACCTGCCGCATTATCAGCGTATCGCCGACCGCACCGCCTTCAAGCGCTGGGGACAGCCGGAGGATATTGCCGGCGCAGTCGCCTTCCTTTGCATGCCGGCCTCGCAATACGCGACCGGCACCGTCGTTGCCGTGGATGGCGGGTTTCTCGCCGGATGAGCGACGGAGTCCGCTGCGACAGTGATGAACGAAGGAAAGCAAGCATGGTTCAGTTTGCGTAGCCTGGACTGATACCGATTACAGATCCTTTTCGGCGAGCCTGCGAAACTCATCAGGCACGGAATGAGAATTGGGCAACGCAGCGCTGCCATAGCCGATAGAATTCCATCCGAAACGATCGCGGATCTTATCGATTGCACCGTCGGCTGCCTGACGTGCCAAGCCTCTCTTGGTGCCGGGGCGGCGCGCATCACCTTCAAGCCCGAGCGGCAATTCCAGCTCCAGATCACAGTTCTCCTCGAGATGCGACACGGAGATCGCCAATAGTGAAATGATCTTCTCGTCCGGGTAATTGACAAGGATCGCGCGCACCAGCTCTTCGGCGAGCTCGGTGAGGATCAGGGTAGCGAAGATCGGCGCATCAAGCGTTACCGAGCGCGTCACCGAGCGCAGGTTGGCGAAGCGAACTCGGACCGTCACAGTTCGACCTGGTCTGGACTTCGCCCGGAGCCGGGTGGCAATGCGATCCGCGAGGTGAAGCAGAGTGGGACGAATAACCCGCTCGACCGCAGGTCTCCTGCCGATCGCGGACTGCGCCCCTGCCGACCGGGCTCGGCGGTGAGACTTGATTTCACGCGGATCGCGATTCCACGCCAGCGCTGCGCGTTTTTCGCCTGCCGCGGGGCCGAGCAACTGTTCGAGCGACCATCCCGGAGTCGTCGCGAGTTGTCCGATCGTTTGTACGCCGATCTCGGCAAGCCGCGCCATCGTGACGGGACCCACGCCCCACATCAACTCGACCGGCAGGTGGTGAAGGAACTCCAGTTCAGTGTCGGGATCGACAACCACGAGCCCGTCGGGCTTCGCCACTTGCGAAGCTATTTTCGCCAGATGCTTGGTGCGCGCGACACCTACCGAGATCGGAAGGCTCAGCTCGGCGCGCACGCGTTGGCGGATTGTCGCAGCAATTTCGGCGGGCGAGCCGAAGAGATGAGTGCAGCCAGCAACGTCTGCGAAGGCCTCGTCGATGGAAATCCGTTCAACGAGGGGTGTGAAATCGCCGATCACCTTAATGGCGGCATCACCCAGCCGTTGGTAGTCCTTGAAGTGGCCGCCGACAAAAGTGAGTTGAGGGCATAGCTCGCGCGCCTGCCGCCCCGGCATGCCGCCACGGACCCCGAACGCCTTGGCTTCGTAGGAAGCGGCAAGCACAACACCGCCACCGACGGCAATGGGCTTTCCGCGTAGCGACGGGTCGAGCAGCTGCTCAACCGATGCATAAAAGGCATCCAGGTCCGCGTGAAGGATAGTTGCCTTCATTGCCCGTCCCGACCATTGGCCCACGGTTGGTGGGGTGCCCGAATGACACCTCGACGCTTCAGAACAAAATAGGAACATTGTGTCGACGGGTCAATCGCCGTCCGAGCGCATCTGTCGATTCAAGGCTAAGAAGTTGATCCCTGCTAAGAGGATCGAACGATCAAATCCTGTCGGATGCGCCACCGCGTTGATCGTTAAGAGATTCGTCGCCGCTTCGCGCGCGCACTGCGATCACCGCGTCCTTTCCGCTCCGCTCCTCGACCGTCTAGAAACTCCACGAGCACAGCCATGAAGCTGTCTGCCGCCGGTGGAAGGGTGCGACGCCGTTTTCGAACGACGGCGATGGACCGCACGAAATGCGGGTCGTCGATGGTGCGGGCGACGAGATCAGGTTCGGCGCGGATTTCGTGGGCGGATTCAGGCAATATCGTGATGCCGAGGCCCGCGCGCACCATGCCAACGGCCGTCATCATGTAGGTCACTTCACATGCGGCTTCGACGCGACGACCTGCGGAAACGAGTGCAGCATCGACGGTCGCGCGCACGCTGGTCGCGGGGTCCATCAAAATGAGAGGAAACGCCGCCAGTTCTTCGACGCCGACGCGCTTGATACGCGCGAGCGGATGATGTGCCGGGTAAATGACATTGAGCCGATCCTCCGCACGATGAATAACTTCAAGATCGGCGTGAACTAGGGTTCAGACTCAATTGATCCAATAGGCGACAATGGCGGCGATGTGGACCGCA
>NZ_CAKZHY010000019.1 GCF_936928535.1 uncultured Bradyrhizobium sp.
CAAAAGTGTCAACCATGTCTCCGAACAAGTGTAAGCTATGTGTCCGGGCTAAACAGCAGCGAAGCAATCCAGAATCTCTCCCGGCGGCAGACTGGATTGCTTGAGGCAGGCGTGTGCCTCTCACGTCCATGCTGCACCGCCGCATGAACGCGTACGGCCGTTAATGCTGTGCACGCTTGGCTCCCATGAAAGCGGGGACGCGCGAAACTTTGCCGTTGTACTCCGGAGCGGTTCTAATAAGCTAACCCAATGACGTCATTCAGAAACCAGATCGCCGCGCGTTAAGCGTCGACAAGCTCAAAGAAAAGGCCGCCGGGTCTTTGAGCCTGCGCGGAGAGGGTAGGAATGAAACCGACCGATATCGCGGCCCCCGACTACTTTCACAAAGTGGTCGATTGCCAGTGGGCCTGTCCTGCGCACACCCCGGTTCCAGAATACATCCGATTGATCGCGCAAGGCCGCTACAGCGACGCCTACATGATCAACTGGAAATCGAACGTGTTTCCCGGAATCCTGGGACGCACCTGCGATCGTCCATGCGAGCCGGCATGCCGCCGCGGACGCGTCGAGGAAACGCCGGTGGCGATCTGCCGCCTCAAGCGCGTCGCCGCTGATTTCAAGGACGACATCAAGCAGCGCCTGCCACATCCGGCTGCGAAGAACGGCAAGCGCGTCGCGTTCGTCGGCGGCGGTCCGGCCTCGCTGACGGTGGCGCGCGATCTTGCGCCGCTCGGCTATCACTGCACCGTGTTCGACGGCGACCCTGAGGCCGGCGGCATGATGCGGACGCAGATCCCGAAATTCCGCCTGCCCAATTCCGTCATCGACGAGGAGACCGGCTATATCCTGGGTCTCGGCGTCGAGTTCAAAGGCGGTCACCGCATCGAGAGCATGAAGGCGCTGCTCGCCGAGAAATACGACGCGATCTTCGTCGGCTCCGGCGCGCCGCGCGGCCGCGAGCTCGACATTCCCGGCCGGAAAGAGGCAGCCAGCAACATCCACATCGGCATCGACTGGCTCTCCTCAGTGTCGTTTGGCCACACCGACAAGATCGGCAAGCGCGTGATCGTGCTCGGCGGCGGCAACACCGCAATGGATTGCTGCCGCACCGCGCGGCGCCTCGGCGGCGAGGACGTCAAGGTGATCGTGCGCTCCGGCTTCGAGGAGATGAAGGCCTCGCCCTGGGAGAAGGAGGACGCGATCCACGAGGACATCCCGATCCTCAACTTCCTCGTCCCTGTTACCTTCATCCACGACAACGGCAAGCTCACCGGCGTCACCTTCCAGAAGGTGAAGGCCGAATACGACGCCAAGGGCCGCCGCAATCTCGTGCCCTCGGGCGAGCCCGACCAGACCTTCGAGTGCGACGACGTGCTGGTCGCGGTCGGCCAGGAGAACGCCTTCCCCTGGATCGAGCAGGATTGCGGCATCGAATTCGACAAATGGCATATGCCCAAGGTCGATCCGACGACCTTCGTCTCGACCAACCCGAAAGTGTTTTTCGGTGGCGACGCCGCGTTCGGGCCGAAGAATATCATCTGGGCCGTGGCGCAGGGGCACGATGCCGCGCTGTCGATCCACAAGCTGCTCTCGGGCGAGGACATCACCGAACGACCGCTGCCGGACGTGCAGGTCTCCTCACAGAAAATGGGCATCCACGAATGGAGCTATGACAACGACATCTCCGTCGACAAGCGCTTCAAGGTGCCGCATCGCGACAAGGTGATCGCGCTGAAGGACATCCGCACCGAGGTCGAGCTCGGCTACGACGTCAAGCTGGCGCTCGGCGAAGCGCATCGCTGCCTGAACTGCGACGTCCAGACCGTGTTCTCGACCTCGCTCTGCATCGAGTGCGATGCCTGCGTCGACATCTGCCCGATGGATTGCATCACCTTCACCGATAACGGCGAGGAAGACGATCTGCGCACGCGCCTGAAAGCGCCCTCGCCGCATCCGGACCAGGACCTCTACGTGTCCTCTGACCTCAAGACTGGACGGGTGATGGTCAAGGACGAGGACGTCTGCCTACATTGCGGGTTGTGCGCCGAGCGGTGTCCCACCGGTGCCTGGGACATGCAGAAATATTTCATCGAGATGACTCACGCAGGTTCGACATGTCCGACAAAAAGCCGATCAGCAGCGTAAACGACTTCGTCGTCCGCTTCGCCAACGTCAACGGCTCGGGCTCGGCCAGCGCCAACGAGATGTTCGCGCGTGCGATCCTGCGCCACGGCGTGCCGGTGAGCCCGCGCAACATCTTCCCCTCCAACATCCAGGGCCTGCCGACCTGGTACGAGGTACGCGTCACCGAAGCCGGCCATCTCGGTGCCCGCGGCGGCGTCGACATGATGGTCGCGATGAACCCGCAGACCTGGGACAAGGACGTCGCCGGCATCGAGCCCGGCGGCTATCTGTTCTACGATTCCACCAAGCCGATGCCGTCGACCAAATTCCGCGACGACATCACCGTGATCGGCGTGCCGCTCACCGCGATCACCAACTCGACCTACACCGATCCGCGCCAGCGCCAGCTGTTCAAGAACATCATCTATCTCGGCGCGCTCAGTGCCCTGCTCGAGATGGACCCGAAGCTGATCGAGCAGCTGATCGGCGAGCAGTACAAGGGCAAGGAGAAGCTGCTCTCCTCCAACGTCCACGCCCTGCATCTGGGCCGAGACTGGGCGCTGCAGAACCTGAAATGCCCGATCGGGCTGCGGGTCAAGAAATCCGACAAGGTCGGCGACCGCATCTTCATCGAAGGCAACAGCGCGGCTGCGCTCGGCGCCGTCTATGGCGGCGCCACCGTGTGCGCCTGGTATCCGATCACGCCGTCCTCGTCCGTGGCGGAGGCTTTCACCGCCCATTGCAAGAAGTACCGGCACGATCCTGAAACGGGCAAGGCGAAATACGCCATCATTCAGGGCGAGGACGAGCTGGCTTCGATCGGCATCGTGATCGGCGCCTCCTGGAACGGCGCGCGCGCCTTCACTGCGACGTCGGGCCCCGGCATCTCCTTGATGACCGAGTTCATCGGCCTCTCATACTTCGCCGAGATCCCGGCCGTGATCATGAACATCCAGCGCGCCGGACCCTCGACGGGCATGCCGACCCGCACCCAGCAATGCGACATCATCGCCTGCGCCTATGCTTCGCACGGCGACACCAAGCATGTACTGCTATTCCCGGAAGACCCGGCCGAGGCGTTCGAGTTCGCGGCGGCCGCGTTCGATCTCGCCGAGCGGATCCAGACCACGATCTTCCTGATGCTCGATCTCGACATCGGCATGAACCACCGGCTCTGCCGCCCGCTGAAGTGGGACGATGCCAAGCAGTATGACCGCGGCAAGGTGATGACCGCGGAGATGCTGGAAGAAGGCCGCGACTTCGGTCGCTATCTCGACGTCGACGGCGACGGTATCCCCTATCGCACCTATCCCGGCACGCATCCGACCAAAGGCTCCTATTTCACCCGCGGCACCTCGCGTGATCGTTATGCGCGCTACTCCGAGGAAGGCTCTGTCTACGCCGACAACATGCAGCGGCTCGTGCGCAAGTTCGAGACCGCGCAGGACCTGGTGCCGCGGCCGCTCCAGGCCAACGCCGAACGGCCGACCAAATATGGCGTGATCTATTTCGGCTCGACCTCGCCGGCGATGGACGAGGCGATCGGCCTTTTGGAGGCGCGCGGGCATCAGCTCGATCGCCTGCGCATCCGCGCCTTCCCGTTCCACTCGAGTGTCGCGAGCTTCCTCGCCGAGCACGACTTCGTCTATGTGGTCGAGCAGAACCGCGACAGCCAACTCCGCCAGCTCATCGTCAACGAGAACGGCATCGATCCGGTCCGCCTCGTTCCCATCGTGCACTATGACGGCACACCCATTACCGCCCGCTACATCGCAAAAGCCATTGGCGACCACCAGGATCACCTCAAGGTGACCCCGCTCCGCAAGGCCGTGTCATGACCAGCGCGTCACTCTCTCCGTCGTCATGCCCGGACACAGCCGTTCGAAGAACGGCGTCGCTTCCGCTCGCCTATGCCCGGGCATCCACGCCTTTCTTCCGTGCCGCCAAGACGTGGATGGCCGGGACAAGCCCGGCCATGACGGCCTTGGGATCACAGGTGCTTTCATGACCTATATTGCCAAGCCAAAGTTTCATCACCCCGGCCTCAAGAAGAACGATCTCGGCTACACGCATCGCGACTACGAGGGCAAGATCTCGACGCTGTGCGCAGGCTGCGGCCATGACTCGATTACGGCCTCGATCATCGAGGCCTGCTACGAGCTCTCGATCGAGCCGCATCGGGTCGCGAAAATCTCGGGCATCGGCTGCTCCTCGAAGACGCCGGACTATTTCCTCGGCAATTCGCACGGCTTCAACTCGGTGCACGGCCGCATGCCGTCCGTGCTGACGGGGGCCAACCTCGCCAACCGCGATTTGATCTATCTCGGCGTCTCCGGCGACGGCGACAGCGCCTCGATCGGCTTCGGTCAGTTCGCGCATTCGATCCGGCGCGGCGTCAACATGACCTATATCGTCGAGAACAACGGGGTCTACGGCCTGACCAAGGGCCAGTTCTCGGCGACCGCCGACCGCGGCTCGAAGTCGAAGAAGGGCGTGACCAACACCGACAACGCCATCGACCTGGTCGCGATCGCATTGCAGCTCGGTGCCACCTTCGTCGCCCGCTCGTTCTCCGGCGACAAGAACCAGCTGGTGCCGCTGATCGCGGCGGCGATCGGCCACAAGGGCGCGTCCTTCATCGACGTCATCAGCCCCTGCATCGCCTTCAACAACCACGCCGGCTCGACCAAGAGTTTTGATTATGTCCGCGAGCACAATGACGCCGTGAACCGGCTCGACGTGCTGGTCGGCCGCGATCCCATTGCAGTCGACTACGCGCCTGGCACGGTGCAGGTGGTCGAGCAGCATGACGGCAGCAAGATCGCGCTGCGCAAGATCGACGCCGATTACGATCCGCATGACCGGTTAGGGGCCCAGACCTTCCTCGCCAAGCACGCTGCCAAGGGCCAGATCGTCACCGGGCTCTTGTACGTCGACCCCGATGCGGACGATCTCCACGCCCATCTCAACACGGTCGAGACACCGCTCAACACGCTGGAAGCGGATACGCTCTGCCCCGGCTCGGCGGTGCTGGACAAGATCAACGCCAGTTTGCGCTGAGATATCTAGCTGACGGACTCGGCTTCCGGCACTGAGCGGCCCTGGTAACCCAGTCGGCCTGCAGCTCAGTATTGCTTGCAGGTCTCGAACAGCGCCTCGCCGTCCATGGTCAGGCCACCGGGGTTGACGAGCACGCCGTCCGCGCCGACGGCCCTGTTCATCAGCGACATGACATGCCGCAGGAACCCTCCGGCGAACCGTTCGGCGATGAGAGGATCAAGCTTGAGCACCACGATTTTCTGACTTCGACTACGATACTGCCAGACTGATATCTCCCGCACGGATCTCCAGGAGATGGTGTCGTCGGCAATCCTGGTGTCGCGAATGCCGACACGCGTAACGAAGAGAACCGGCTCCCGCGTCGAGACCAGTCTCCACAGCGTCCTGCAGGTGACAAAACCGAACAGCGCGACGCCGGAATAGCAGGCGACCGTCTGGAACTCGGTGATGTTCTTTGCGTGAAACCAGTTGAATGCGACCGCGGCACAGATCAGCGTCAGGAACAGGCCCGCGCCCAGCATCTTCAATAGCCGGACCTTGGAATAGCCGATCGCAAGATTGGGCAAGTTCTGACTTACGGACATGTTCGACCGCCACCAGCCATTTGCAACAGTCCGGGGTTTATCAGCGCCCCTCCCTGCAAAGGGTTAAGCCTGGAACCTTGCGCGAGGCTGCCGGCCGGGTGGCGGTTGAACGCGCGGCGCGCGGCTTGCGACTAACCGCCAATTGGCTCCAGCGCCCGGTGTGATCATGAAGCTTGCCCTCATCCTTCCGCTCGCCTTTGCAGCCTTCATAGGCGTCGCCCGGGCCGAGGAGACCGACGACTTTCGCGAGGCGAACAAGATCGAAGCCGAGACCTTCAACGCTCGCCTGTATGCGGGCTCGCCTGGCAAGACGGCCTATGCCTGCTTCATCCGCCGCTACGATGCCGAGCACCTGGCGCGGCATCCGAAGCAGAAGGTCGCTTCCATGAAGCTGCTGGTCTCGGCGGAGACCGACAGCGAGGACAAGCAGCTCCACAACTCGTTCAGGATCGGCTTCCGCTATCGCCACCGCAGCGGCGATTTCGACTCCAGCGGCTCCTGCCACCACACGGTGCTCACCAAGGAAGGCGACGAGGTCAGGCTCGGCTGTGGTGTCGACTGCGAGGGCGGCGGCATCGGGATCGCGCTCTCGAAGGACGACAAGTCGGCCATCATACGGCTCGAGAGCGTCAGGATCTGGCTGCACAACCAGCCGACTGAAGATGAAGACCGAACGCTGGTCGCGGGCAGCGACGACGGCGTTTTTCGGCTGGACCGCACCGACAACAGCGATTGCGCCGCCCTGGCGACCGATCGCAAGGAGCTCGCCGCGCTCCGCCACAAATGATATCTCTCCGGCAAAGTCGTTATTTGCGCATGATCTTTCCGGAAAACCGCTTCACACTTTGCGCTGACGCGGCCCTTCGGGTCCGGATCATGCGAAGGAGATCACCATGAACCGCCGGAACATCTTGTGGAGCACCGTCTCGGCGCTGGGCGCGGCCTTTGCCGCCTCGCGCGTCAATGCGGCGACTGAGGCTCCGCCCTCGAACAAGCTGAAGGTCGTCTACCATCTCAGCGACGCCGACAAGGTCAATTTCGTGCTCGGCAACATCCAGAACCACATCGACGGCGTCGGCGGCCCTGACCATGTCACCCTCGCGCTGGTGATCCACGGGCCGGCGCTGAAGGCGTTCCATTCGGCGCAGGCCAACCCCGACATCAGCGGGCGGGTCAGCAATTTCGCCAAGGACGGCGTCGAGCTCGCCGCCTGCGGCAATACCATGAAGGCGCAAAACATCACGCTGACGGATCTGCTGCCGGGATTCGTAAGTGCTGAGAAGGGCGGCGTGGTGCGGTTGGCCGAACTGCAGTCGCAGGGGTATTTGTACCTGCGGCCGTGAGGCGCAAGGGCTCCTGCTCCATCCTCCGTCATTGCGAGCGTAGGAGGCAGTCTGATTGCTTCCTCGCGAGGGCTCCTCGCAATGACGGCGGAGAGGCACTTGACTATCCATAACTCCATGGTTATGAATTGATCCATAACTTCCTGGTTATGGATCTTGCATGTCTGCCACTCCCGACCTCCTGTTCCGGACGCTCGCCGACCCCACGCGGCGCGCGATCTTCGAGCGGCTGTGCCGGGAGGGCGAGCAGACGGTCGGGGCACTGACGGCGCTGTCAGGTGTTTCCCAGCCGGCGGTCTCAAAGCATCTCGGCGCGCTGAAGCAGGCGGGCCTGGTGCGCGACCGTCATGAAGGACGCCAGACCCATTATAGCGCGCAGCCGGGCGCGCTTGATCCGCTGATCGACTGGACCAGCCAGATGGCCGGCTTCTGGCAAAACCGGCTCGATGCGCTCGACGATCTGCTGAAGAGGATGGACCAATGACTGAAGCTGCCACTGAAACACGTTCCGTGGTCATCGAGCGCGAATTCGCCTACCCACCCGAAAGGCTGTGGCGCGCGCTGACGCAGCCGCATTTGATCGAGGAATGGCTGATGAAGAACGACTTCAAGCCTCAGGTCGGCCACCGCTTCAATCTGCGCGGCGAGTGGGGCGGCGTGCTGGATTGCGAGGTGCTCGCCATCGAGCCACAGCACTCCCTCGCCTATACCTGGAATTTCACGCATGAGGACGCGGCCTACGACCTCAAGAGCGTGGTGACCTTCACGCTGACCCCGCAGGGATCTGGCACGCATCTGCGTGTCGAGCAGGCGGGCTTCCGCCCCAGCCAGAAGCAGGCCTATGGCGGCGCGCATGCCGGCTGGAAGCAGTTTTTCACCAGACTGGACGAGCTGCTGGCGCGGCCCGAATAGCCTAGCCAAGCACATCCATTCCCAACCTTTTTCCGACAGGAGATTGAAATGAACTCGAACATGTGGATCAGGCAGATCCATCGCTGGCTGTCGATCGCCTTCACACTTGCCGTGATCGCCAACATCGTGGCGCTGACGATGCAGGTTCAGGCGACGTGGATCGGCCTGATGGCTTTCGTGCCCTTGATTCCGCTGCTCGCGACCGGGCTCTATCTGTTCGCACTGCCCTATCTCGGCCGCCGCAGCGAGGCGCAATCATGAAGAAGGTCGCGACCGCAAAGGCGAAAGAGGCGGACGGCCCCTCGCCCTCGAAACTGATCGACGGCCGGATCAAGGAGCTCGGCGACTGGCGTGGCGAGATGCTGAAGCGGATCCGCGCGCTGATCAAGGAGGCCGACCCTGAGGTCGTCGAGGAATGGAAATGGCGCGGCGTTCCCGTGTGGGAGCACGACGGCATCATCTGCACCGGCGAGACCTACAAGGCGGTGGTGAAGCTGACCTTCGCCAGGGGCGCGGCGCTGGACGACCCGGCCGGCCTGTTCAATTCCAGCCTCGACGGCAATGTGCGGCGCGCGATCGACATTGGTGAAGGCGCCAAGATCAACGAGAAGGCGCTGAAGGCCCTGATCCGCGCGGCGGTGGAGCTGAATGGGTCGAAGGCGAAGAAGAAGCCGGGGAAGTAAATTCTTGGTTGGGACCGGAGCAAGCGCCTCGTCCTTCGAGACGGCCGCTTCGCGGCCTCCTCAGGATGAGGCTCATCAGCATCGCTGTTGTCGAAATTGCTGCAACACGCTCCGCCCTCATCCTGAGGGCCCGCCAAAGGCGGGCGTCTCGAAGGATGGGCCGCGGGCGCCGGCCGCCTCAGGCCACCGCTGCTGCGATCGGACGCGGGCTGACGACGTATTCGCGCAGCACCTTGTCGTTGGCATCGACCTCGATCAGCGCGACGTCGTAGGTCCAGAGATCGGCGAGATGCTGAAGCACCCGCTTGGCGTCGGTCTCGTTGAGCTGCGAGCCCTTGATGACGCGGTGATGCAGGATCAGCCGGCGGTCGCCGGCGAGGTCGACATCGACCACCTCGATATTGGCATCGATGTAGCCGACATCGTGCTGCCGCGCCAGCTCGCGCCGGACGCGGCGGAAGCCGCGCTCGTCGTGGATGGCGTCGACCCGGATGCCGGCGCGCTCCTCCGGATCGTCGTGCAGATGAAACATGCGCAAGTGCCGCATCAATCTGGGACTCAGGAACTGGCCGATGAAGCTCTCGTCGCGGTAATTGGCCCAGACGTCGCGCAGTACGCCCATCACGTCGTTCTTGCCGGCGATGTCAGGGAACCACTCGCGATCCTCGTCCGCCGGATTCGTGACGATACGCTCGATGTCCTGCATCATGGCAAAGCCAAGCGCGTAGGGGTTGAAGCCCGAGAAGCGCGGGTCGTCGAATTCGGGCTGGAACACCACATTGGTGTGCGAGCCCAGGAATTCGAGGAAGTTGCCGTCGCTGATGCGGCCCTGCTGATGCAGCTGGGTCATGATGCGATAATGGACGTAGGTCGCCGTCCCCTCGTTCATCACCTTGGTCTGGCTCTGCGGGTAGAAATATTGCGCGATGTGGCGAACGATGCGCAAAAGCTCGCGCTGCCAGGGCGCCAGGCGGGGCGCGCTCTTCTCCAGGAAATAGAGCAGATTTTCCTGCGGCAGGCCGAGCAGCTTGCGGCGGCGTTCGAGCGAGATCGCGGAGCGGGTCTTGCTCTTCCCGGCCGGCACGGTACGCCAGAGATCATTGAAGACCTCTTCCTCGTGCTGCCGGCGGCGCCCTGCCCGCTTCTCCTCCTCGCGCAAATCCAGCGTCTTCTTGCCGGGATAGCGATCGATGCCGTGCGACATCAAGGCGTGCGCAGCATCAAGCGTGCGCTCGACCTCGATGCGACCGTAGCGCTCCTCGCATTGCATGACGTAGTTCTTGGCGAAATCGAGATAGTCCAAAATCCCTTCCGCATCGGTCCACTGCTTGAACAGATAATTGTTCTTGAAGAAGTGGTTGTGGCCGAAGGCGGCGTGCGCGATCACCAGCGTCTGCATCGTCGCCGTGTTCTCCTCCATGAGATAGGAGATGCAGGGCGAGGAGTTGATCACGATCTCATAGGCAAGGCCCATCAGGCCCTTGCGATAGGACGCCTCGTGATAGGCGAATTGCTTGCCGAACGACCAGTGCTTGTAGAACAGCGGCATGCCGACCGAGGAATAGGCATCGAGCATCTGCTCGGCGGTGATGACCTCGATCTGGTTCGGGTAGACGTCGAGCCCGAGATCCTTCAGCGCCACCTCTTCGCAGGCATCGGTAATGCGCTGCAAGGTGTGGAAATCCCAATCAGCGCCTTCGAACAAGCGTTCCGTCATGGAGCGGCTTTCTCCTGGGCAGTTTCGCGGCGCTGGAACAGATCGTGGAACACCGGGAAGATCTCGCTGCGCTCGGAGACCTTGCGCATCGAGAGCGGTGCGCCAGAGTTGCGCAGGCGCTCATAGAGGGTCCAGAGCGAGGAATCGGACAGATCGAAGGCGCTGCCGCCTGATTCCCCGACCTCGAGATAGGCAAAGAACTGGCAGACCGGCAGGATCTTCTCGGTCAGCAGCAGGCCGGTGAGCTCGCCGTCGGAATAGGAGTTGTCGCCGTCGGAGGCTTGCGCGGCGTAGATGTTCCAGTCCGCCGGGCTGAAGCGCTCGCGCACGATCTCGTGCATCGCCTGCAGCGCGCTGGAGACCAGCGTGCCACCGGAGGCCGGGCCATAGAAGAAGGTCTGCTCGTCGACCTCTTCGGCGCGGTCGGTGTGGCGGATGAAGACGATCTCGACATGCTTGTAGCGCCGCTTCAGGAACACGTAGAGCAGCATGT
Organism: uncultured Bradyrhizobium sp.; assembly: GCF_936928535.1. Classification (GTDB taxonomy): domain Bacteria; phylum Pseudomonadota; class Alphaproteobacteria; order Rhizobiales; family Xanthobacteraceae; genus Bradyrhizobium. The sequence goes on from NZ_CAKZHY010000019.1 coordinate 10,917, forward strand.
AGAAGCGCTTTGCCAGATCCTTCATGTGCTCGGACATCGAGCCCGAGACGTCCATCAGGCAGAACATCACGGCTTGGGCGACCGGCCGCGGCACCTTCTCGTAGCGGCGATAGCGGATGTCGAGCGGATCGATGAAGGGAATGCGCTTGGTTTTCGCCTTCAGCTTTTCGAGCCGGGCGACGAGCTCGGCGCGCTCCTCCTCGTCGGTGCAAGCCTCGATCGCGGCTTCCAGCTCCTCGACCTCGTCCTTGCGCGGGCGCTTGAGCGCGATGCGGCGGGCAAGCGCCAGCTTCACGGTGCGGCTGACCGAGATGTTGGCAGGCGAGCCCGAGGTGGTGTAGCCGGCGCGCTGGATACCCTCGCTTTCGGTCTGCGCGATCTTGCGCTTGGCGAGATCAGGCAGCTCGAGATCGTCGAGGAAGAGATCGACGAACTCGTCGCGGCTCAGCACGAAGCGAAACGCATCCTCGCTGTCGCCTTCGCCGGGACCGGAATCCTTGGCGCTGCCCTGGCCGGAGCGCTGCAGATAGTCGCCCTCGATGAACTTCTTGTTGCCCGGCAGAACCATGTCGCGCGTCCCGCCTTCACGGCGGAAACGCGGCTCGTGCATGCCGTCGAGCGGGATTGTGACCTCTCCACCCTCCAGGACATCCTTGATGTCGCGTTCCTGCGAGGTCTTCTTGACGGCGCCCTGCACCAGGGATTTGGCCCGACGCAAGAACCGCTGGCGGTTCTCAAGACTCTTGCCGCCTGGATTCAGGCGCCTGTCAATAATGTGAATGGCCACTTTCTCATCCGCCTCAACCGGCTTGCTTCACGCGCATGTACCACTCGACCAGCCGGCGAACCTGACGCTCGGTGTAGCCGCGCTCCACCATGCGTGCCACGAACTCGCCGTGCTTCTTCTCCGTCTCGCCGTCCTTCTTCGAACCGAACGAGATGACCGGAAGCAGGTCCTCGACCTGAGAGAATATCCGCTTTTCGATCACATCGCGAATCTTCTCATAGGAGGTCCAGGTCGGATTCTTGCCGCCGTTCTGGGCCCGGGAGCGTAACGAGAATTTGACGACCTCGTTGCGGAAGTCCTTGGGGTTGGCAATGCCCGCCGGCTTCTCGATTTTCGTCAATTCCTGGTTCAACAATTCGCGATCAAGCAGCTGGCCGGTGTCGGGATCCTTGAAGTCCTGATCCTCGATCCAGGCATCGGCGTAGTCGACGTAGCGGTCGAACAGGTTCTGGCCGTAGTCCGAGTAGGATTCGAGGTAGGCCTTCTGGATCTCGTTGCCAATGAACTCGGCGTAGCGGGGCGCGAGGTCGGCCTTGATGAATTCGAGATAGCGCTTCTCGACTTCCTCGGGCAGCTGCTCGCGGCGGATCGACTGCTCCAGCGCGTACATCAGATGCACGGCGTCGGCGGCAACCTCTTGCGGATCGTGGTTGAAGGTCGCGGCCAGGATCTTGAAGGCAAAGCGGGTGGAGACGCCGTCCATGCCCTCGTCGACGCCAGCGGCATCGCGGTACTCCTGGACGCTGCGCGCCTTCGGATCGGATTCCTTCAGGCTCTCGCCGTCATAGACCCGCATCTTGCCGAACAGCGTCGAGTTCTCATGCTTGCGCAGACGCGACATCACCGAGAACCGCGCCAGCGTCTCCAGGGTCGAGGGTGCACAGGGTGCAGCCGCGAGCTCGGAGCCCTGGATCAGCTTCTCGTAGATCTTCTGCTCCTCGGTAGCCCGCAGGCAGTAGGGCACCTTGATGACGCAGATGCGGTCGATGAACGCTTCGTTGTTCTTGTTCGACTTGAAGCTCGCCCACTCTGCTTCGTTGGAGTGCGCAAGGATGACGCCGGTGAACGGGATCGCACCGATATTCTCGGTGCCGATATAGTTGCCTTCCTGCGTTGCCGTCAGCAACGGATGCAGCATCTTGATCGGCGCCTTGAACATTTCGACGAACTCGAGCACGCCCTGGTTGGCGCGGTTGAGGCCGCCGGAATAGCTGTAAGCATCGGGGTCATTCTGCGCGTAGGTTTCGAGCTTGCGGATATCGACCTTGCCGACCAGCGAGGAGATGTCCTGGTTGTTCTCGTCGCCGGGCTCGGTCTTCGCGATCGCGATCTGGCGCAGCCGCGATGGCTGGATTTTCGCGACCCTGAACTGGGAAATGTCGCCGCCGAAGGCTTCGAGCCGCTTGTAGCACCACGGGCTCATCAGGCCGGTGAGGCGCCGGCGCGGAATGCCGTATTTCTCTTCCAGCATCGGCCCGAGCTGATCGGGATCGAACAGGCTGAGCGGGCTCTCGAACACCGGCGAGAGTTCATCGCCGGCCTTGAGCACGTAGATCGGATGCACTTCCATCAGCGACTTCAGCCGCTCGGCGAGCGAGGATTTGCCGCCGCCGACGGGGCCGAGCAGATAGAGGATCTGCTTGCGCTCTTCGAGACCTTGCGCCGCGTGGCGGAAGAACCCGACGATGCGCTCGATGGTTTCCTCCATGCCGTAAAAGCCGGCGAAGGCCGGATAGGTCCGGATGGTGCGGTTCAAAAAAATACGGCCAAGGCGTGGGTCCTTGGCCGTGTCAATCGTCTGAGGTTCACCGATCGCTGCAAGTAGTCGTTCGGCCGCATTCGCGTATTTCATGGGATCGCTTCGACACGATTCCAGATATTCCGCCATCGACATGTCGTGCTGGCTTCTCGCCTCGAACGACCGAGCGAAAGCGTTGAATAGAGAATCGTTGTACATGATCCCTCTCCGCGTGAGTTCCGCTACAAGCTGAAACGAAAGCAGTTACTAGACCGTTCCTCAGGCCGCTTCTCGAATCAGCGTGAGCACATGACGATCATTGGACACCCGGGTGCCGACACGACGCAACGCACAAGGTAGGCACTCGCTGAATTACGAACAGGCACTTGCCTGTAATTTGTGCGAATCTCTATCCATCTTGGCGTATTTCCAGAAATTGTCACTGGCTCGCCACATCCGGGCGAATACCGGGGCGCGTCTTCTCCGGCACTGCAACATGACGATTTGCGAGCGGCAAACTTATGACGCTTGCAGGGCGATCCCGTGGGTGCCGTGTTCATCTTCCTGCTGCAATGCGATGGCCTGGTTGCTCGCAGCGGCCGGGTTGGCTGCAGCGTGACAATCCCGGCAAGCGCGCAGCAATGTGTCAAAATCGGTCGCCAACCCGTCCGGGCGGATGACAATCCGTTCATCCTGCCGTTCACCCCGCGCGCTGCGCGCGACGGCACGGATGGAGGAGAGCTGTTGCTGCAGGGCGGGTGTCGGTGTCAGCACGATCACCTTGCGCCCGCTTCTGTCCTCAACCGAGACATCCGCAACGGACTCCCAGAGCAGAAATTCATTGCCGATCCGCAGGTCGCGGATGCCGAAGGGGGTGACGATCACGACAGGGCCGCGCTCGGCCGGCAGCATCCAGATCAGCCAGGCGGTGACAGGGCCGAACAGCGCGACACCGAGATAGCCTATCGTCGTATCGTAAGCGGCGATCTCGCCCCACCATCCAAAAGCAAGGCTGGCACTGAACAGCGTCACCGCGAAGCCCGCCGCGACCAGCAGCCGCAGGCGTGTGCCGCATTGGCCGATTTCGAGATCATGAAACGAGTCTATGCAGGCCGCCGGCGCAATCGATGGCCGATGATCGGCGACGGCAACACCATCAGGACGAGTGTGCATGCGTTCCCCCAGCATGGCCATTCGCGACCGAGCCCATGGCGATCAGGCGGCCCTTTCCCCCTGACGACACTCCGCGACGCGACAAAATCGACCTCACGCAACATGCCTGACGCAACAGACCCGGCCGAGCACACAGGCCAAATTATTACTACGCAAAACTGCAACTGCCGCCTGGATCGTCATGATCGCGACGGAGTTACACCTAGAGTATGACGCCCACACCCTTGATCGGTTCCCTCCCGGGAGCATGTGGGCTAAAGGATAGCGCGTCAGGACCGGCGCGGAAACCCCCTCCGCCCGCAGGCTTGGAGATAAATAAGCATCATGAATCCCGTCAAAGAACTGGAAAAGCACGGACAAGCCGTCTGGCTGGACTTCCTGGCCCGCGGCTTCATCGCCAAGGGCGACCTGAAGCGGCTGATCGACACCGACGGCGTCAAGGGCGTCACCTCCAATCCCTCGATCTTCGAGAAGGCGATCGGAAGCTCGGACGAATACGACGCCCCGATCGGCAAGGCGCTGAAGCGCGGCGACCGGACCGTGGCCGATCTGTTCGAGGCGGTCGCGGTCGAGGACATCCAGAACGCCGCCGACGTGCTGCGCCCGGTCTATGACCGCCTCAAGGGCGGCGACGGCTATGTCAGCCTCGAGGTCTCGCCTTATCTCGCCATGGATACATCGGGCACGGTCGCCGAGGCGCGCCGGCTCTGGAAGGACGTCAATCGCAAGAACCTGATGGTGAAGGTGCCGGCGACGCCTGAGGGCCTGCCGGCCATCCAGACGCTGATCGGCGACGGCATCAGCATCAACATCACCCTGCTGTTCTCGAAAGCGGTCTATCTCCAGGTCGCCGAGGCCTATCTCGCCGGTCTCGAAAAATACGTCGCCGGCGGCGGCGACCCCTCGCATGTCGCGAGCGTGGCGAGCTTCTTCGTCAGCCGGATCGATTCCGTCGTCGACAAGCAGCTCGACGAGAAGATCGCACGGGCCAACGACCCGTCCGAAAAAGAGCGCCTCGCCGCGTTGAAGGGCAAGGTCGCGATCGCCAACGCCAAGGTCGCCTATCAGGACTACAAGCGCCTGTTCTCGGGTCCGCGCTGGGAGAAGCTCGCCACCAAGGGCGCCAAGCCGCAGCGCATGCTGTGGGCCTCCACCGGCACCAAGAACAAGGATTACAGCGACGTGCTCTATGTCGAGGAGCTGATCGGCCCCGACACCATCAACACCGTGCCGCCGGCAACGCTGGATGCGTTCCGCGATCATGGCAAGCCGCGCGACAGTCTCGAGGAGAATGTCGAGGACGCCTATCGCGTGCTGGAAGAGCTGGAGCGCTCCGGCGTGTCGCTCGACGCCATCACCGAGGAACTCGTCAAGGACGGCGTCAAGCAGTTTGCCGATGCCGCCGACAAGCTCTACGGCGCGGTCGCGCACAAGCGCGCCACCGTGCTCGGGCCCGCGATCGACCGGCAGCAATTGTCGCTCGGTGACGGCCTCGGCAAGGCCGTGGCCAAGAGCACCGAGGAATGGCGCGCATCGGCCAAGATCCGCAGGTTGTGGCAGCGCGACAAGTCGGTCTGGACCGGCGCGGACGAGGACAAATGGCTCGGCTGGCTCGACAGCGCGGCCAAGGCCGACGTCGCCGACTATGAGGACTATGCCGGCCGCGTGAAGGGCCAAAAGTTCTCCGACGCCGTCGTGCTCGGCATGGGCGGATCGAGCCTCGGCCCCGAGGTGCTGGCCGAGACCTTTGCGCGGAAGCCAGGCTTCCCGAAGCTGCATGTGCTTGACTCCACCGATCCGGCAGAGGTGCGGGCGATGGAGGCCAAGATCGACATCGCCAACACCGTGTTCATCGTCTCCAGCAAGTCCGGCGGCACCACCGAGCCGAACGCGATGAAGGACTATTTTCACGAGCGCGTCGCGCAGGCGCTCGGCCCGAAGGCCAAGACCGGCTTCCGCTTCATCGCGGTGACCGACCCCGGCTCCTCGCTGGAGAAGGCGGCCAAGAAGCTGAACTACGCCCGCATCTTCCATGGCGAGCCTTCGATCGGCGGCCGCTATTCGGTGCTGTCGCCGTTTGGCCTCGTGCCCGCGGCCACGGCCGGCATCGACGTCAGGACCTTCCTCAAGCATGCGCTCGCGATGGCCCGCTCCTGCGGACCGGACGTGCCGCCAGCCGAGAACCCGGGCGTGCAGCTCGGTCTCGCCATGGGCCTTGCCGGTCTCGAAGGCCGTGACAAGGTGACGATCCTGTCGTCGAAGAAGATCGCCGATTTCGGCGCCTGGGCCGAACAGCTCATCGCGGAATCGACCGGCAAGGAGGGCAAGGGCCTGATCCCGATCGCCGGCGAGCCACTGGTCGAGTCCGCAGCTTACGGCAACGACCGCTTCTTCATCGACATCCGCACCGAGGGCGAAACGGATGCGGCGCATGACTCGGCGCTTGCAGGGATCGAAGCGGCCGGTCATCCGGTCGTGCGCATCGTCATGAAGTCGATCGATCATCTCGGCCAGGAGTTCTTCCGCTTCGAGATGGCAACGGCGGTGGCGGGCAGCATCCTCGGCATCAATCCGTTCGACCAACCCGACGTCGAAGCAGCCAAGATCAAGACGCGCGAGCTGACATCGGCCTATGAGAAGACCGGCGCGCTGCCCAAAGAGCATCCGGTCGTCAGCACCGCGGAGGCCGACCTCTACACCGACGACCACAACGCCGCAGCGCTGCGCACGATGGGCGCCAATGGCGACCTCACCTCGTGGCTCAGGGCTCATATCACCCGCTCGCGACGCGGCGATTATTTTGCGGTGCTCGGCTACATCGCGCGCGACAAGGCCAATATCGAGGCGCTTCAGCAGATGCGGACGGCCGTGCTCGAGAAGCGGCATCTGGCAACCGCCGCCGAATTCGGCCCGCGTTTCCTGCACTCGACCGGGCAAGCCTACAAGGGTGGGCCTGACAGCGGCGTGTTTCTCCAGATCACCGCCGATGATGCCAAGGATCTCACCGTGCCGGGCCAGAAGGCCAGCTTCGGCGTGATCAAGGCGGCGCAGGCCCGCGGCGACTTCGACGTGCTCACCGAGCGCGGGCGGCGGGCGCTTCGCGTGCACCTGAAGGGGCCGCTCAAGAAAGGTCTTGCGGCGCTGAATGCAGCGCTCAACGACGCACTGAACTAAGGGAATATCTCAATGCAACTCGGCATGATCGGCCTCGGCCGGATGGGCGGCAACATCGTTCGCCGGCTGATGCGTCACGGCCATTCGACCGTGGTCTATGACAAGGACGCCAAGGCCGTCGCCGGCCTTGCAGCAGATGGTGCGGTCGGCTCGGCGACGCTGGAAGAGTTCATCTCCAAGCTGGAGCGGCCGCGCACGGCCTGGGTGATGCTGCCTGCAGGCCGCATCACGGAAGCGACCATCGAGACGATCGCGGGCGTGATGCAGGACGGCGATGTCATCATCGACGGCGGCAACACGTTCTGGCAGGACGACGTCCGCCGCGGCAAGGCGCTGAAGACACGCGGCATCCATTACGTCGACGTCGGTACCTCGGGCGGCGTCTGGGGCCTCGACCGCGGCTATTGCATGATGATCGGCGGCGAGAAACAGGTCGTCGACCGGCTCGATCCGATCTTCGCGGCGCTCGCACCCGGCGCCGGCGACATTCCCCGCACCGAGGGACGCGAGGGCCGCGATGCCCGCATCGAGCAGGGCTACATCCATGCCGGCCCCGTCGGCGCCGGCCATTTCGTCAAGATGATCCACAACGGCATCGAATACGGCCTGATGCAGGCCTATGCGGAAGGCTTCGACATCCTCAAGAACGCCAATATCGACGCCCTGCCCGCGGACCATCGCTACAATTTCGACCTCGCCGACATCGCCGAGGTCTGGCGCCGCGGCAGCGTGATCCCGTCCTGGCTGCTCGACCTCACCTCGACGGCGCTCGCCGACAGTCCGCAACTCGCGGAATATTCCGGCTTCGTGGAGGATTCCGGCGAAGGCCGCTGGACCGTGAATGCGGCCATCGACGAGGCCGTGCCGGCCGAAGTGCTGACGGCTGCGCTCTACACACGTTTTCGTTCCCGCCGGGAACACACCTTCGCCGAAAAAATTCTTTCCGCAATGCGTGCGGGTTTCGGCGGCCACAAGGAGCCGAAGCAGCCGGACGCGCCGAAGCCAAAATAAGAACCGACCTGACAAAGCGAAGGCCAATCCTACGTGACAAAAGACCCGCAACCCAAGCGCAAGCCGGAAAATTGCGCCTTCGTCATCTTTGGTGTCACCGGCGACCTCACCCATCGCCTGGTGTTGCCGTCGCTCTACAATCTCGCCGCCGAGCACCTGCTGCCGGAAAAATTCTGCGTGGTCGGCGTGGCCCGCAAGGGCCAGTCCGATGACGAGCTACGCAACAGCCTGCTCAAGGGCCTCAAGCAATTCGCGACGCGGCCCGTGGACGACGACATCGCGACGAGGCTGCTGGAATGCGTGACCTTCGTCGAAGCCGACGCCAAGGACCCCCCCTCCTTCGATCGCCTGCGCGAACATCTGGATTCGCTGGAATGCGCACAGGACACCGGCGGCAACCGCCTGTTCTACCTGGCAACCCCGCCCGCTGCGTTCGCGCCGACCGCGCGCGAGCTCGGCCGCACCGGCATGATGAAGGAGCATGGCGCCTGGCGCCGCCTTGTGATCGAGAAGCCGTTCGGCACCGACCTCACCTCGGCCAAGGCGCTGAATGCCGAGCTCCTGAAGATCATGGACGAGCACCAGATCTACCGGATCGATCATTATCTCGGCAAGGAGACGGTGCAGAACATCCTGGTGCTGCGCTTTGCCAACGGCATGTTCGAGCCGATCTGGAATCGCAACCACATCGACCACATCCAGATCACGGTGGAGGAAAAGCTCGGCGTCGGCCATCGCGGCGGCTTCTATGATGCCACCGGCGCGCTGCGCGACATGGTGCCGAACCATCTTTTCCAGCTGATGTCGCTGGTGGCGATGGAGCCGCCGGCGCGCTTCGACGCGCATTCGGTTCGCTCGGAAAAGGCCGAGGTGCTCACCGCGATCCAGCGGCCGGATCACGAGGATGCGCTGCAAAACTCGGTGCGCGCGCAATATCTCGCAGGCCGCATCGGCGACGACGAGATCCCCGATTATCGCAAGACCGAGGACGTCAAGCCCGGCAGCACCACCGAGACCTTCGTCGCGCTGAAACTGATGATCGACAATTGGCGCTGGGCCGGCGTGCCTTTCTACTTGCGCACCGGCAAGGCGCTGGCACACAAGCGAACAGAAGTCGCGATCAAGTTCAAGCAGGCGCCGCTGTCGATGTTCTCGGGCACGGACATTGACCGCCTGTCGCAGAACTTCCTCACCATCGGCATTGCGCCGACCGAGACCATCGAGCTTCAGTTCAACGCCAAAATTCCCGGGCCGAGCATCACGATTGATGGCGTCGAGATGAAATTCCGCTACGGCGACTATTTCCGCGCTGATCCCTCCACCGGCTACGAGACGTTGATCTACGACTGCATGATCGGCGACAACATCCTGTTCCAGCGCGCCGACGGTATCGAAGCCGGCTGGGCGGCGGTGCAGCCGTTCCTCGACGCCTGGAAGAGCGCGGGCAGCGATGGCATCGAGACCTATGAAGCCGGCACCGACGGCCCCGCATGTGCCGACGAGTTGCTGCGGCGCGAGGGCCGCAGCTGGCGGAAGCTTTCGTGATGGCGGCGGCCGCAGAGCCGAAGCTGATCGTCGTCGCGGACGCGCAAGCCCTCGCACAGGCCGCAGCCGAGCGGGTGATGGCGCGGATCGCAGCCAATCCCGGACGGATCGCGATCTGCCTCACCGGTGGCTCGAGCCCGAAGAAGCTGTATCAGTTGCTCGGCAGCGACGCCTATCGCGGCAAGATCCCCTGGGATCGTGTGCACTGGTTCATCGGCGATGAGCGCTTTGTCCCGGAGAGCGATCCGCTCAACAACATGGCCGTCGCCCGCGCCAATTTTCTCGATCGCAATGCGCCATCGGGCCATATCCACCCGATCCCGACCACGGCCGAGAATCCGGACGACAGTGCAGACGCTTATGCCCGCGAGCTAAAAGCCTTTTACGGATCCGAAGACCTCGATCCGGCACATCGGCTGTTCGACCTCGTCCTGATGGGCGCAGGGCCCGACGGCCACACCGCCTCGCTGTTTCCCGGGTATCCCGGTATCGAGGAAACCGCGCGCTGGGTCGTCGGCGTGCCCAAGGCGAATGTCGCGCCCTTCGTGCCGCGGGTCTCGCTGACGCTTCCCGCGCTCGCCTCGTGCCACGAGATGCTGTTCGAGATATCGGGGCATGACAAGCAGCCGATCTTGACGCGCCTTCTCAATGGCGAGAATCTGCCGGCGTTACGCGCGCGCTCGCATGGTGAGACCGTCTGGCTGGTCGATAGGGCCGCGCTTCCGGAGGGAATTCGTGGGCCGCGTTAAAGCACCTTGTGCATTGATTGTGATGGGCGTGTCGGGATCGGGCAAAAGCACGATTGCAGAGGCGCTCGGCGAGCGGCTCGGCTGGCGGTTCGAGGACGGCGACAGCTTCCACCCCAAGAGCAATGTCGAGAAAATGCGGGCCGGCCATCCCCTCACCGACGAGGACCGCTGGCCGTGGCTCAATGCCATTGCCGACGAGATCGCGCGCGCCTGTAGCAACGGCGAGCGAATCATCATCGCCTGTTCGGCACTCAAGCATGCCTATCGCGACGTGCTGCTGCGCGGACGCGACGATGTCCGCTTCGTGTTTCTCAAGGGCACGCAGGAGCTGATCGCCGATCGCCTCGCGCACCGCAAGGGCCATTTCATGCCGCCCGGGCTTCTCACCAGCCAGTTCAACACGCTGGAGGCCCCGGAGGCGAGCGAACACGTCATCACGGCGTCGATCGACGAGTCCGTTGAAGCGATCGTCGACGGCATCGTGCGGCAGCTGAAAATCGACGGCGGCAAGAGCAGGGCTGAGCCATGACGAAAATCTCACTGGTCGTTTCCGACGTCGACGGCACGCTGCTGACCAAGGACAAGACGCTGACGGACCGGGCGCGGTCCGCGGTGCAGCGGCTGCACCAGGCCGGCATCGGCTTCACCATCACCTCCAGCCGCCCCGCGATCGGCATGCGTTTCCTGATCGAGCCGCTGGCGCTGTGGTTGCCGGTCGGCCCGTTCAACGGCTCCTCGATCGTCGATCCCGAGATGAATCCGGTCGAGCAGCACCTGATCCCCAAAGACGCGGTCGAGAAGTCGCTGCAGATCCTGCGCCAGTTCGGCGCCGACATCTGGCTCTTCACCTATGACAAATGGCTGATCGACAACGCCAGCGGCAAATACGTCGCGCATGAGCAGCACACGATCCGCTCCGATCCCTCGATCGTCACGGACTTTACGCCGTATCTCGCCAGTGCCTGCAAGATCGTCGGCGCCAGCGCCGATGCCGCGGGCCTGGAGGCTTGCGAGAAGGCGATGCAGCAGGCGCTTGGCAGCGAGGCGACCGCGGTCCGCTCCCAGACCTATTATCTCGACATCACCCCGCCCGGCTTCAACAAGGGCACATTCGTGCAAGCCATGGCCAAGCGGCTCGGCATTTCCCTGGATGCGGTCGCCACCATCGGCGACATGCAGAACGACCTTGCGATGTTCCGCGTCAGCGGCACCTCGATCGCCATGGGCAACGCCACCGACAACGTCAAGGACCAGGCCACCAACGTCACCGCGAGCAACGAGCAGGACGGGTTCGCCGAGGCGATGGAGATGATCCTGAAGCGGAATGGGGTGGGTTGAACTGGCCGCGGGGAGGGAGCGCACCTCCCTCTTGGATCAGGTCACGATTTCGACCGCTGCATCGCCGGCTTCTCGCTGGCGTGCCTTGCCGCCGAGAGATTGTGCGCGGTGTTGATCAGCGCGATATGCGTCAGGGCCTGCGGGAAATTGCCGGCCTGGCGGCGTGCGACGGAGTCATACTCCTCGGCGAGGAGCCCGACATCGTTCGCAAGACCTGCGATACGATCGAACAGCGCCTGCGCCTTGTCGAGGTCGCCCGCCAGCACATGGGCATCGGCCAGCCACAGGGTACAGGCCAGGAATGCGCCCTCGATCGGCTGGGTCTCCTCGGAGATCTCGCGCGGATCGTGGCGCAGCACGAAGCCGTCGCGCATCAGGTGCTTCTCGACGGCTGCGATGGTGCCGCGGATGCGCGGGTCGTGCGCCGGCAGGAAGCCGACACCCGGCAGCAGCAGAACGCTCGCATCGAGCAGTTTTGAGCCGTAGGATTCGACGAAGGCGCCCTCCTCCGTGTCAAAGCCGTTGTTGCAGACGTCGCGGTGGATTGCCTCGCGCAAGGCGCGCCAATGCAGCAGCGGCGCCTTGAAGCCAAAGGTCTCGGCGCTCTTGATGGCGCGGTCGAAGGCGACCCAGGTCATCACCTTGGAAAAGACGTAGTGCTTCGGCTGGCCGCGCCGCTCCCAGATGCCGTGGTCGGGATGATCCCAGACCTCGGCGAGATGATTGAGCACCGCGCATTCGAGCGCCCAGGTCGCCTCATCGTTGAGCTGGAGCTTGGCCATGCGTGACTGGTGGAAGGCATCGATCAACTCGCCGTAAACGTCGAGCTGGAGCTGCGCATGCGCGGCATTGCCGACGCGGACCGGCTGCGCGCCCTCATAGCCGTCGAGCCAGCTTGCCTCCCACTCCAAGAGCCGGCGCTGCCCCCAGATGCCGTACATGATCTGCATGTTGGCGGGCGAGCCGGCGGCCGCACGCAAGAGCCAATTGTGCCAGGCCAAGGCTTCCTCGGTGTAGCCCGAGTTCATCAGCGCCAGCAGCGTAAAGGTGGCATCGCGCAGCCAGCAGAAGCGGTAGTCCCAATTCCTGCTACCGCCGAGCTTTTCCGGCAGCGAGGAGGTCGGCGCCGCCACGATGCCCCCCGTCGGGCCGAATGTCAGCGCCTTCAGCGTGATCAGCGAGCGCATGACGAGCTTGTGGTAGTCGCCCTCGCGATCGCAACGGTCGCTCCACTCCTTCCAGAATTTCTGGGTCTCCTGGAGCGCGACTTCAGGGTCGATCGCCTCGGGCGGATCGAGATGCGAGGGGCCGTAGGTCAGCACGAACGGCACAGTCTCGCCGTCCCTGACCTCGAAGTCGGACACCGTGGTCAGATTCTCGCCGCGCGTCTCGGCCGGCGTGCGCAGCACGGTCATGTCCTGGCCGGCGATTGCCAGCAGCGAATGATCGATCCGCCTCACCCAGGGAACGTCGACGCCGAAGCCGAAGCGGATCACGAGATCCATCCGCATCTTCACGGTGCCCTTGAGGCCACGGACCAGCCGCACGATATCGGAGGCCTTGCCGCGCGGCGGCATGAAGTCGATCAACGCGACTGTGCCGCTTTTGGTCTCGAAGCGCGTTTCCAGGATGAGCGTGTCGCCGAGATAACGGCGTGAAATCGCCGTCACGTCCTCGCTCGGGGCAATGAGCCAGCGGCCATTCCTGGACGTGCCGAGGATCGCGGCAAAGCAGGCGTCGGAATCGAAGGCGGGCCAGCACAGCCAGTCGATCGAGCCGTTGCGCCCGACCAGCGCCGCGGTCTCGCAGTCGCCGATCAACGCATAGTCCTCGATCTTCTGAGACAATGTTTTGCGAGCCTGGAAAAACCCTGGAGATCAACGCCCACCGATGAGCGAACGTTCCCGCGTCGCGGCCTTCAAAGCCGCGAGATCGACCTTGGCGGCGATCTGATCGAGTGCGACGGGAAGCCGCTGCCGCCAGTTCGGGTGCTCGTCGATCGTGCCGGGTATGTTGGGTTGATCGATCACGCCGAGCAAGTCTTCCATCGACACTGCGAGCAGCCGCGACGGTGTCCGCGACAGGAAGCCGAGCACCGAGTAGAGATCGTTGGCGTCGATCCCGTTCTGGTGCAGGATCTCGTCGAGCGCGCCGAGCGCGTCCCAGCGCGCCTGCTCGTTCTCGCCCGGATCGAGCCCGAGCGACAGCTTCATCTTCAGATCGCTGAAGGAGCGCCAGCCCGCATAGGTACAGAGATCGTGGGTGTTCAGCGTGACCAGCGCGTTCGGCCGGTAGTGGTCGGCGTTGCGGAAATGGCCGGCATCGTCGCGCTCGAACATCATGACGAGATAGGACCAGATGCCGAAATCCTGCATGGTCTCGCGGAAGCCTTCGGGCACGGTGCCGAGGTCCTCGCCAATCACGATGCATTTATGTGTCACGCTCTCGCACACGACCGCCGCCAGCAGCGCCTCGAGCGGCATCTGCACATAGGCGCCGTTATCAGGCTTGAAGCCGCGCGGCACCAGATAAAGCCGCTTCAACCCCAGCACGTGATCGAGCCTGATGGCGCCGGCATGCCGCATCGAGGCGGCCAGCATGTTGGCGAAGGGCACGAAGGATTGCGCCTCGAGGCCGCCCGCATTGAAGCCGGCAAGGCCCCAATCCTGACCGATGGTATTGAGGACATCAGGCGGCGCGCCGACCGCGAGATGACGGGAGATCGACGTCTGCTCGTTCCAGGCATCGAAGCCGTTAGACTGCACGCCGACGGCAACGTCGAGGTAGAGCCCGACGCGCATGCCGAGCTCGGCCGATAGCTCCTTGGCGGCGCGCAGTTGGCTATCCGCGGTCCATTGCACGAATTCGACGAACTCGACCTCGCTCTTGTCAGGGCCGCTGCGCAAGGCCGCACATTTGGCATCGTCCGGCTGCTGCCATTCCGCCGGCCATTCCCACCACGGCGATACCAAGCGATGGCGCAGCACCTCGAAGCAGGCAAAGCGCGAGAGCAGCGGCCCCCGCTCGGCGCGGAAGGCATCGAACTGGTTACGCCGGACACCGGTCGCTGACTTCACGAAACTGTCAAAGGCGGCGCGCAGGCCCAGCCATTTCAGCGCCGCCATGTCGGCGTAAGGGACACGATCACCTTCGCGCAGCCGCGCGGCAGTCGCGGCGGCATCCGGGATGAGGTCGACCGAATATTCGGGAATCGCCTCCACATCGATATAAAGCGGATTGAGAAACAGCCGGCTGTTCGGCGAATAGGGGCTGCAATCAGAGGGATGATCGTCGAACAGGACATGCAGCGGATTGAGCCCGACGCCGTCGGCGCCGAGCTGCTTGGCAAGCCTCACCAGGCCGGCAAGATCGGTGAAATCGCCGATGCCCCAGTTGCGGTCCGAGCGGACGCTGTAGAGCTGCACGGCCAGCAGCCAGCCGCGATCGAACTCGCCGCCGAAGGCGCGCTCCGGCGCCACGATCATCGGCACCTCTTCGCTGGCACCCGCAGCGTCCGTCAGCGTCAGCCGGTGATAGCCGAGCGGCAGGCCGGCGGGCCAGGCGATGACAGGCTCGCGCGTCTCGCCCTGCCCGATCACGTTAGGTTCGCCGATTTGGCTGTTGCCGGTGATCTTCCATTGCAGCGGCGCCGTGCCGACGGATGCGAGCTCGGTGCGCGGATTGCCCAACGCGCGCACCACCACGGGACCGCTGACGAAGCGATAGACCCGCTTTTCCGGCAGGGCATCGAGGATGGACCTGAGCGCCTCGGGCGCGGTGACCCGCAGCTTGCCGAGGGCATCTGTGAATTCGGACTGAACGCCCTTGATCTGGGCTTGAGCTAAAAGATCCATTCGGCACGCAGCTTGCAGGCCAAAGTTTGGCCGGGGGCATCGATTTTAACGAGGTCGCGGAAGAGGTTAGTCAGGGGTAACTCGCAAACCGCGCCTGCCGTTCCCATGGGAACCAATGACACACAAGCGGCTTTCTATAGTGGTACCAAGCGTAGGTTCCCGACAAGGGAAACGGGCTCCTGCTTTCTTGTCAATGGCATCACCGTGAACAAGACAATTCAAACTGTCGAGAGTGCCGCCGCCGGCAGCGCTTTCCTGATCGAAGACATCTATCCCTTGATCGATGGCGGCCGCTTCGCCGTGAAGCGGATCGCGGGCGATCGGGTCGAGGTGTGGGCCGACATCTATCGTGACGGCGATGCCAGCATCAGCGCCGCGCTGATCTGGCGCGGCGAGCAGGACCGCGAATGGCGGCGCGAGCCCATGACCCATCATGGCGACGACCGCTGGTCCGGCGCGTTCACGCCGACGGAAGCAGGCCAATATGTCTATGCCATCGAAGCCTGGACCGACGAATTCGCCACCTGGCGCCACGGGCTCGAACGCAAGCAGCTCAGGGGCGGCGACGTCACCCTCGATGCGATCGAAGGCGCGGGCCTTTTGACCAAGGCGCATGGCGCGGGGCAGGACGCAGCCGTCGTAATTTTCAGGCAATGCGAGGATTATCTCCAAAACGGCGACGTCGCTTCCCTCCTCGCAACCGAGCTGAGCGACGCCATGGCCGAGAGCCAGGCGCGGCCCGACCTCACCCGCTCGCCGAACTTCCCGCTTGTTGTCGACCGCGACAGGGCGCGCTTCAGCGCCTGGTATCAGATGATGCCGCGCAGCCAGAGCCAAGACTTAAGCCAAGCCGCCGGTCACCACGGCACGCTCCGCGACTGCATCGCGCGCGTCCCCGATATCGCCGCGATGGGCTTTGACGTCCTGTATTTCACGCCGATCCACCCGATCGGCCGCACAAGCCGCAAAGGCCGGAATAATTCACCGGTGGCCGCGGAAGGCGAGCCCGGCTCGCCCTATGCGATTGGCGGCGTCGAAGGCGGGCACGATGCGCTGCATCCCGAGCTCGGCACCATCGAGGATTTCCGCGCGCTGGTTGCGACCTGCCTCGAATACGGCCTCGAGATCGCGCTCGATTTCGCCGTGCAATGCTCGCCGGATCATCCCTGGCTGAAAGAACATCCGGAATGGTTCAAATGGCGGCCCGACCGTTCGGTTCGGACCGAGGATGGCCCCTATTCTGACATCGTCATCCCCGATTTCGCCTCCGTCGACCGCATCGGGCTGTGGAATGCCTTCCGCGACGCCATGCTGTTCTGGATCGACCATGGCGTGACCATCTTCGCGATCGACAATCACGATACCGCGCCGCTGCCGTTCTGGGAGTGGCTGATCCACGAGATCAGGCAGCGCCATCCCGAGGTGATCCTGTTCTCGAAGACGTTTGCGCGGCCGAAGCTGATGAAAGGCCTCGCCAAGCTCGGCTTCGCGCAGTCCTTCAGCTATTTCCCGTGGCGCACAGGCAAGTGGGAGCTGGAGCAATATCTCGGTGAGCTCACGCGCTATCCGGAGCGCGACTTCTACCGGCCGAATTTCTTCGTCAACACGCCGGACCTGCTGCCCTATCATCTCCAGAGCGGCGAGGCCTGGATGTTCAAGTCACGTGTCGCACTGGCAGCAACGCTGTCAGGGAATTACGGCCTCTATAGCGGGTTCGAGCTGCTCGAGCACGAGGCCGTGCCCGGCCGCGAAGAATATCAGGATTCCGAGAAGTACGGGATCCGCCAGCGCGATTGGGACAAGGTTGGCAACATCAAGCCCTGGATCACCGCGGTCAACCGCATCCGCAACGACAACGCGGCGCTGCAGCAGACCACCCATCTGCGCTTCCTCGGCATCGAGGACGGCGAGACCATCGCATTCGTCAAGGAGGCCATCGAACCGGCCAACGCGATCGTCGCGGCCATCGCCCTCTCGCGCCATGTGCGCGAATTCTGGTTGCCGCTCGGCGACCTCACCATCGACGTCGGCGGCGAACGCCGCCCCGTCAACGCTCTTGAAAATCTCATGACAGGCGAACAGTCCCGCATCGAATGGGGCGGGATCAAATTGCGTATCGATCCCGACCGCGATCCGGCTCTGCTCTTCCGCTGCCTGGCGTAAGGATCACGCCATGAATGTACTGTCTTCCGTCGACACCAAGAAGGCCGAGGCTGCCGCGATCGCGGATGAGCTCTGGTACAAGGACGCGATCATCTACCAGCTGCACGTCAAGGCCTTTGCCGACAGCAACAATGACGGTATCGGCGATTTTGCGGGGCTGACCGAGAAGCTGCCTTATCTGCAGGATCTCGGCGTCACCGCGCTGTGGCTGCTACCGTTCTACCCTTCGCCGGGCCGCGACGATGGCTACGACATCGGCGACTACGGCACGGTCAATCCCGATTTCGGGACGATGAAGGACTTCAAGCGCTTCATCCAGGAAGCGCAGAAGCGGGGCCTGCGCGTCATCACCGAGCTCGTCGTCAACCACACCTCCGACCAGCACAAATGGTTCAAGCGCGCGCGCCGCAGCCCGGCCGGCTCCAGCGCCCGCAACTGGTATGTCTGGAGCGACACCGACCAGAAGTACCAGGGCACGCGGATCATCTTCACCGATACCGAGAAGTCGAACTGGACCTGGGATCCCGAGGCCGGCGCGTTCTACTGGCATCGCTTCTTCTCGCACCAGCCCGACCTCAATTTCGACAATCCGCGCGTCGTCAGCGCCATCCTCCAGGTGATGAAGCGCTGGCTGGACGCCGGCGTCGACGGCTTCCGCCTGGACGCCATTCCCTATCTCTGCGAGCGCGAGGGCACCTCGAACGAGAACCTCCCGGAGACCCATGCGATCATCAAGCGCCTGCGCCAGGAGCTGGACGCCTATTCCAAGGGAAAGCTGCTGCTGGCCGAGGCCAATCAATGGCCCGAGGACGTGCAGGAATATTTCGGCCGTGGCGACGAGTGCCACATGGCCTACCACTTCCCGCTGATGCCGCGCATCTACATGGCGATCGCGCAGGAAGACCGTTTCCCGATCACCGACATCCTGCGCCAGACGCCTGATATTCCCGCGAGCTGCCAATGGGCGCTGTTCCTGCGCAACCATGACGAGCTGACGCTGGAGATGGTCACCGACGTCGAGCGCGACTATCTCTGGACCACCTACGCCAACGATCCCCGCGCCCGCATCAATGTCGGCATCCGCAGGCGGCTCGCGCCGCTGATGGACAACGACCGCCGCAAGATCGAGCTGATGAACTCGCTGCTGCTGTCGTTCCCGGGTACGCCGATCATCTATTACGGCGACGAGATCGGCATGGGCGACAACATCTATCTCGGCGACCGCAACGGCGTACGCACGCCGATGCAGTGGAGCCCGGACCGCAATGGCGGCTTCTCCCGCACCGATCCCGCCCGCCTCTACGCGCCGCTGATCATGGATCCCGTCTACGGCTACGAATCCGTCAACGTCGAGGCCCAGTCGCGCAGCCTGTCCTCGCTGCTGAACGCCACCAAGCGCCTGATCTCGGTGCGCAAGTCGACCCTTGCCTTCGGCCGCGGCACCATGACTTTCATCCGCCCGGCCAATCGCGCCGTGCTGGCCTATGTCCGGCAATATCGTGATGAGGTCATCCTCTGCGTCGCCAATCTGTCGCGCGCGGCGCAGGCGACCGAGCTCGATCTGTCGCCGTGGAAGGATCGCATTCCCCAGGAGATGCTCGGCCGCACGCGTTTTCCGGCAATCGGCGAATTGCCCTACATGATCACGCTGGGGCCCTATGGCTTCTACTGGTTCCAGCTCCAGGAGCGCGACAAATCCGAGCCGGTGGTGCCGCGCGCGGTGCCGGAATTCGAGACATTGGTGGTCCCAGTCAACTCGAACTGGGTGTCGCTCGCCCGCGAGCGCGGCGTCTTCGAGCGCGACGTGCTGCCGGGATTCCTGTCGCGGACGCGCTGGTATCCCGAGCACAATCCCAAGCACATCGAAGCCGTGCTGACGTCGGCAGTGCCGTTCAGCGATATCGGCGACAACAGGCCGTGGATCGCGTTCTTCGACACGACGCAGGACGACGTCACGACGCGCTACGTGCTGCCGATGCAGATCGAATGGGTTCGTTTCGACCGCGAGCGCTTCAACCCGAAGGCGCTCGCCGCCGTGCGCCAGGGCGCACGCGAAGGCACCCTGCTCGACGTCGCCACCGACCAGATCTTCATCGGGCTGTTCCTGCGCGGCTTGTCGCAGAACCTCGTCGTGGACGAGAACAATCTGCGGCTCGAGTTCAAGCCGACAAGCCGGTTCGCGGACTACACCGTGAAGGAGCCCGCGCGCATTCGTACGGTCGAGCAGTCGAACAGCACCGCGCTGGTCGACAATCAGTATGTCGCCAAGATCTATCGCCGGCTCGAAAGCGGCCCCAACCCCGAGATCGAAATCGGAAACTATCTCACCGAGGTCGCACGCTTCCCCAATACACCGGCGCTGCTCGGCAGCGTCGAACTGGTCGAGGGCACCGGCCGCTGCGCGGTCGGCGTGCTGCATGCCTATGTCGAGAACCAGGGCGACGGTTGGGCCGTCACCACGGGCTACCTCGACCGCTATATCGACGAGCAGCGGGTGCTGCCGCCGGAGGAGACGCACCGGGAGACCCAGGAGCAGGCGCCCTATCTGCACTTCGTGGCGCAGATCGGCCGTCGGCTCGCCGAGCTGCACTTGGCGCTCGCCGCCGCAAAGCCCGCCGACCTTGCCCCTGAACCGATCGGCAAATCGGACGTCAAGCGCTGGACGAGCGACCTCAAGGCACGGGCCGGACGGGTGTTCGACCGCCTCGCCGACATCAGGGACGGCCTGCGCGAAGCCGACCGGCCCTTGATCGACCAGCTGGCCGCGATGCGCGCGGCCTTGCCGGACCACATCAATGCGCTCTTGCCATCCGGCATCGGCGGGCTGAACATCCGTCATCATGGCGACTTCCGCCTTGGGCAAACTCTGATCGTGAAGGACGACATCTTCATCATCGATTTCGACGGCGATCCACACCTCACGCTGGCCGACAAGCGGCGCAAGCGGCCCGCCGCGCGCGATGTCGCGGGCCTGGTCCGCTCGATTGATCTTTCGGTTAACGCTGCGCTTGGCCGGGCGCTGTCGGGCGGCAGCGACGAACTGGGCCGGCTCACGGCCGCGCTCGGCGAATGGCGCGAACATGCCACCGCGACCTTCCTGTCCGCCTATCGTGAGGCCATGACCGACCGGCGGCTCTGGCCGGAAGAGGCACATTCCGCGGAAAGCATGTTAAGGTTTTTTCTGCTTGATCTAGCGTTCGACGAGGTAGAGTACGAGCTGTCCCACCGGCCCGAGGGGCTCCATGCGCCGCTGACCGGCCTGCTTCGCATTCTGTCCGGTGCCGGGAGCGAAGCCCATGCCTAAACTGCCAGCCGAAGCCTATGCCATCATCGAGGGCCGCCACTCCGACCCCTTCCACTATCTCGGACTACATCCCGAGGGGGGCAAGAGCGTGGTGCGCGCGTTCCTGCCCGAAGCCTCTGATGTCGAGGCGGTCGGTGAGCATGGCGAAGTCGCGACACTCGACCGCGTCCACGCATCAGGCCTGTTCATCGGCGCCCTGCCGAACGGCTCGAAGCACTACCAGCTTCGTGCCAAATTCGGCGACAAACTCGTCGAGTTCGAGGACGCCTACCGCTTTCCGCCGATCCTGACCGATTTCGATCTCTATCTGCTCGGCGAAGGCACGCATCAGCGGCTCTACGACAAGCTCGGCGCCCATCCGATGCGGCTGGAGGGCATCGACGGCATCGGCTTCGTCGTGCTGGCGCCGAATGCGCGGCGCGTGTCCGTGGTCGGCGATTTCAATTTCTGGGACGGGCGGCGTCATCCGATGCGGGTGCGCGGCGCCGGCTATTGGGAATTGTTCATCCCGCACGCCAAATCCGGCGATCACTACAAGTTCGAGATCATCGGACCGCATGGCCATCTGCTGCCGCTGAAATCCGATCCGATGGCATTTGCGAGTGAAGTTCGGCCAAAGACCGCCTCCATCGTATTCGACGAGGCGCATCTGCCGCGTCCGCGGCCGGCGCCCGACGGCATCAACGCGCTGTCGGCGCCGATGTCGATCTACGAGGTCCATCTCGGCTCGTGGCGGCGCAAGAACGGCGATGAGTGGCTGACCTATCGCGAGCTCGCCGAGCAGCTGCCGGCCTATGCCCGCGACATGGGCTTCACCCACCTCGAATTCCTGCCCGTGAGCGAGCATCCGTTCGACGGCTCCTGGGGCTACCAGCCGACCGGCCTTTATGCGCCGACCAGCCGTTTCGGCACGCCGGAGGACTTTGCCGCGCTGATCGATGCCTGCCATCGCGAAGGCATCGGCGTGCTGCTCGACTGGGTGCCCGGACATTTCCCCGACGATCCGCACGGGCTCGGCAGCTTCGACGGCACGGCGCTGTACGAGCACGCCAATCCGTTGCAGGGCCGCCATCTCGACTGGGGCACGCTGATCTACAATTACGGCCGCACCGAAGTGACCAACTTCCTGGTGTCGAACGCGCTGTTCTGGCTGGAGCGCTACGCCATCGACGGCCTGCGCGTCGATGCGGTCGCCTCCATGCTCTATCTCGACTACAGCCGCCCGCCCGGCGCCTGGATTCCGAACCAGTATGGCGGCCGCGAGAACATCGAGGCGATCAACTTCCTGCGCCGCTTCAACACCGAGCTGTTCGCGCGCTTCCCGCAGGCGACCACGGCCGCCGAGGAATCCACCGCATGGCCGCAGGTGTCGCGCCCGGTCGAATTCGGCGGGCTCGGCTTCGGCTACAAGTGGAACATGGGCTGGATGCACGACACGCTGAACTACATCAGCAAGGATCCCATCCACCGCAAGCATCATCACGGCGATATCCTGTTCGGCCTCCACTACGCGTTCTCTGAGAACTTCATCTTGCCGCTGTCGCATGACGAGGTCGTGCACGGCAAGCGCTCGATCTTCGGCCGCATGCCAGGCGACGAATGGCAGCGCTTTGCAAACCTGCGCGCCTATTACAGCTTCATGTTCGGCCATCCCGGCAAGAAGCTGCTGTTCATGGGCGGCGAGATCGCGCAGAGCCGCGAATGGAATCACGACCAGTCGCTCGACTGGCACCTGCTCGAGTACAAATATCATCAGGGCGTCCAGTCGCTGGTCCGCGACCTCAACCGGCTCTATCGCGCGGTGCCGGCGCTGCATCAGATGGATTGCGACCAGGCCGGCTTCGAATGGCTTGTTACCGACGATGCCAACCGCAATGTCTTTGCCTGGCTGCGCAAGGGCTTTGACGAGCACGCGCGGTGTCTCGTGGTCGTCAACTTCTCGCCCAACGTCTATCGCAACTATCGCGTCCCCGTGCCCTTCGCCGGCAAGTGGAAAGAGGTGTTCAATTCGGACTCCGCCCACTATGGCGGCACCAATGTCGGGAACATCGGCGAGGTGCAAACCGTTGCCGGCAAGGCGCCCGAGCTCCGCCTCACGATTCCGCCGCTCGCCGCGATCTTCCTCGTTCCTGAAAGCTGACCGATGCGCCTGACTGCTGGATCGCCCGCACGCCTCGGTGCAAGCTGGGACGGACGCGGCACCAACTTCGCGCTGTTTTCCGCTCACGCGCAGAAGGTCGAGCTGTGCCTGTTCGACACGCAAGGGCGCCGCGAGCTCGAGCGCATCGAGCTGCCGGAGCGCACCGAGGACGTCTGGCATGGCTATCTCAACGACGTCTCGCCGGGCCAGCTCTACGGTTATCGCGTGCACGGCCCGTACGAGCCCGAGCACGGTCACCGCTTCAACGCCAACAAGCTGCTGCTCGACCCCTACGCCAAGCGCCTTGCCGGGCGGCTGGTGTGGAGCGACGCGCACTTCGCCTACCGCACCGGCTCGGCGCGCGAGGATCTGTCGTTCGACCGGCGCGACAATGCGCGCGGCATGCCCAAGGCGGTCGTGGTCGACGAGACCTTCAACTGGGGCCGGCGCGAGATAAGGCCCAACATCCCCTGGGAAGACACCATCATCTACGAGGCCCACGTCAAGGGCCTGACCCAGAAGCGCGACGACGTGCCGCCGAATTTGCGCGGCACCTATGGCGGGCTGTCCTCGCCGGCGATGATCGAGCATCTGAAGAGGCTCGGCGTCACCACGATCGAGCTGTTGCCGGTTCACAGCTTCGTCGACGACCGTATCCTGGTCGAGAAGAAGCTCGCCAATTACTGGGGTTACAACACGCTGTCCTTCTTCGCGCCGGAGCAGCGTTACGCCCAGGACAACGCGCTCGATTCCTTCCGCACCACGGTGGCGCGCCTGCACGATGCCGGCATCGAGGTGATGCTTGACGTCGTCTACAATCACACCGCCGAGGGCAATCACCTCGGCCCGACGCTGTGCTACCGCGGCATCGACAACGCCTCCTATTACTGGCTGAACCGCGAGAACCCGCGTTATTACGACGACTTCACGGGCTGCGGCTCCTCGGTGAACCTGACCCATCCGCGCGTGCTGCAGATGGTGATGGACTCTTTGCGCTACTGGGTCGAGGTCTGCCATGTCGACGGCTTCCGCTTCGACCTCGCCACCACGCTGGCGCGCGGCCCCAATGGTTTTGATCGTGGCATCTCGTTTCTGACCGCGATCCGCCAGGATCCGGTGCTCGCCACCGTCAAGCTGGTTGCCGAACCCTGGGACCTCGGACTCGGGGGCTACCAGGTCGGCGCCTTCCCCTCGCAATGGTCAGAATGGAACGACCGCTATCGCAGCGCCATGCGCCGCTATTGGAGCGGCGAAGGCAGCCTGATCGGCGATATCTCCAGCCGCATGACGGCCTCTTCCGACCTGTTCAATCACGACGGCCGCCGGCCGCGCGCCAGCATCAACCACATCACCGTGCACGACGGTTTTACGCTGGCCGATCTCTTCAGCTACAACGAGAAACACAACGAGGCCAATGGCGAGGACAATCGCGACGGCTCCAACGACAACCACAGCAACAATTGCGGTGTCGAAGGCCCGACCGACGACCCCAACATCCTCAGCCTGCGGCGGCAGCTGCGCAAGAACGTGCTGGCCTGCCTGATGCTGGCGCAGGGCATTCCCTTGATCCTCGCCGGCGATGAGGTCGGCAACACGCAGTCCGGCAACAACAACGCCTATTGCCAGGACAACGAAATCGGCTGGGTCGGCTGGGATAATCTCGGCAAGGACAGCGACGACATGGTCGATTTCGTCTCAGACCTCGCCGAGATCCGCAAGAAATTCTCGCAGCTGCGCAGCCATCGCTGGCTCGACGGCCGGCCGAAGGACGGCATCTCCTATGGCGCGCTATGGCTGACGCCTGAAGGCAACGAGATGACGGAGAACGACTGGACGTTCCCGGACGGGCGGTTCCTCTCTTATGTGATGGGGCCGATGGAACCGGGCAGCGCGGCGATCTTTATCGTACTGAACGCCGCCCCCGAAGAGATCGCATTCAAATTGCCAAAAATGCCCGAATACAAGAGCTGGCAGCAGATCCTGAATACGACGGATGCCAAGCTGACCAGCGTTGATTTCATGCCCGGAAGCGACAGCAAGGCGCCGCCGCGCTCCGTGCTCGCCTTCGCGGGGGCGCTATGAGGCCATCCTTTGGGGCGAAGCCGACCAAGGACGGCGTGTCGTTCCGCTTGTGGGCGCCCGGCGCGCGCCGCATCGATCTGCTGCTCGCGCGGCGCCACGCGATGCAGCGCCGGCAAGACGGCTGGTATGTCGCCGAGATCGCCGGCCTCACCGCTGGCAGCCCCTACAAGTTCAGGATCGACGACGAGATCGACGTGCCCGATCCGGCGTCCGCCTTCCAGCCCGAGGATGTGTTCGGCCCGAGCGAGGTGATCGACCACGACGCCTTTGCATGGCGCGCGAAGGATTGGCGCGGCCGCCCCTGGGAAGAGACGGTGCTGATCGAGACCCATGTCGGCACGTTCACGCGCGAGGGCACTTATCGCGCCATGATCGACAAGCTCGATCATCTGGTCACATCAGGCATCACCGCGTTGGAGCTGATGCCGCTGGCGGATTTCGCCGGCCGCCGCGGCTGGGGCTATGACGGCGTGCTCTGGTACGCGCCCGATAGCGCCTATGGCCGTCCGGAAGACCTGAAGACGCTGATCGACGAGGCCCATCTGCGCGGGCTGATGGTCTTCCTCGACGTCGTCTACAATCACTTCGGTCCCGAGGGAAACTATCTCGGCCGCTACGCGCCGACCTTTTTCACCGACGCGCATACGCCCTGGGGCAGCGCGATCGACTATCGCGTGCCGCAGGTGCGCGCCTTCGCTGTCGAGAACGCGCTGTCCTGGCTGACCGACTACCGCTTCGACGGCCTCAGACTGGATGCCGCCAACCACATCATCGCGATCCCCGGCGAGCAGTCGATGCTGCACGACCTCAGCGTCGCCACCGGCGAACTCGCCAAGGCCACCGGGCGGCACATTCATCTGGTGCTGGAGAATGGCGACAACCGCGCCAGCCTGCTCGACGCCGCGCAGGAGCCGCCGAGCGGCAAATATCGCGGACAATGGAACGACGATTATCATCACGTCTGGCACGTGATGCTGACCGGCGAGCTCAACGGCTACTACGCCGACTACCAGACCCCGCGCATGGATCTCGCCCGCGCGCTCGCCTCCGGCTTCGTCTACCAGGGCGAGATCTCGGAATTCTGGGGCAAGAAGCCACGCGGCGAGGCCAGTGGCGAGCTGCCACCGGCGACCTTCGTCAATTTCCTGCAGAACCACGACCAGATCGGCAACCGCCCTCTCGGCGACCGGCTGGAGAGCCTGGCATCGCCCGAGCAGATCGAGGCCGCGCTCGCAGTGACGTTGCTCGCGCCGATGGTGCCGATGCTGTTTCAGGGCGAGGAATGGGGCTCGAAGATGCCCTTCCCGTTCTTCTGCGATTTCCAGGGTGGCCTCGCCGACGCTGTGCGCAACGGGCGCAAGCAGGAATATGCCTGGGCCTACGCGAAATACGGTGACGAAGTGCCCGATCCGCTCGATCCGGCCACGCCGCAATCAGCCGTGCTGGACTGGGCCGGCCGCACGCCCGAACAGGACGCACGGCTGGCGCTGGTGCGCGATCTCCTCGCGGTTCGCCGCAAGGAGATCATGCCGCGGCTGAAGGGCGCGCGGTTCGGCGATGCCGAGGCTGAAGACAACGGCCTGCTCACGGCGCATTGGCGCATGGGCGATGGCACTCAACTGCGGCTCACCGCCAATCTGTCGGACAAGCATATCGCGCATTCCAACAACGATGCAGGCACGCCGATCTGGGGCGGCGCGGCCGGCGAGCGACTCCCACCCTGGTCGGTGGTCTGGCATCTCGGAGGTTAGTCATGCCTCCTTCCATCCCCCTGGCGACGTATCGACTTCAACTCACGGCGGATTTTGATTTCGACAAGGCCGCCGCCGTGGTGCCTTACCTCAAGGCGCTCGGGATCACGCATCTCTACGCCTCGCCCGTGATGAAGGCCCGCAAGGGCTCGACTCACGGCTACGACACCGTCGATCACAACCAGTTCAATCCCGAGCTCGGCGGCGAGGCCGGCTTTGCGCGGCTGAGCGAGGCGCTCACACAGAACGACCTCGGCCTCATCATCGACTTCGTGCCCAATCATGTGGGCGTGCATTTCGCCGACAATCCCTGGTGGCTCGACGTGCTGGAATGGGGCCAGGCCTCGCCGCACGCGGTCTCCTTCGACATCGACTGGGACCAGCTGGCGTTCCGCGCTCGCGGCGGCGTGCTGCTGCCGATCCTCGGCACGTCCTATGGCGAGGCGCTGGAGCGCGGCGACATCGAGCTGCGCTACGATCCCGATGAGGGCAGTTTCTCCGCCTGGTACTTCGAGCATCGCTTACCCGTCGCGCCCGAACGTTATGGCGAGATCCTGCGGATGATTGTGAAGGAGGCGGATGCCGCTGATACCGTCGCCGGCAAACGGCTGCTCTCGCTCGCCGCGCACTACACGGGCTTGCGCCGGCCGAACCGCAAGGAAGCGCCTGCCTTCAAGGCAGAGCTCAAGGAGATCACGGGCGCAGCGGACATCATCATCCACGGCCTCGCCGCCTATCGCGCGGCCAAGGATCGCCCGGCACAGACGCTGGCGCTGCATCATTTGCTGGAGCGGCAGAACTACAAGCTCGGGCATTGGCGGCTGGCGTCCAGCGACATCAACTATCGCCGCTTCTTCGACGTCAACGGGCTCGCCGGCCTGCGTGTCGAGGACGCCAGTACGTTTGCCACCACGCACCGGCTGGTGAAGCAGCTCGTCGCCGAGGGCAAGCTGCAAGGCATCCGCCTCGATCACATCGACGGCCTGCGCGACCCCGCGCAATATTGCCAGCGGCTGCGCCGCCTCGTGCGCGACGCGCAAGGCAATGCAAGACCATTCTACACCGTCATTGAAAAGATCCTGTGCGAGCACGAAAAGCTGCCGCACTTTGCCGGCGTCCAGGGCACCACCGGCTATGAGTGGATGAATGCGATCACCCAGGTGCTGGTCGACGCCAAGGGACTGGAGGCGCTGGACGAGACCTGGCGCCAGATCAGCAACCGGCCGCCGCGGCTGGCGCCTTATGTCAAGGACGCCAAACGGCGCGTGCTGGAGACGCTGCTGACCAGCGAATTCACCGTGCTGACGCGCCTGCTCGCCCGGATCGCCAACGGGCACTATTCCACCCGCGACTTCTCCGCCGACAGCCTGCGGCAGGCGCTCGAGCTCTACGTGCTGCACTTCCCGGTCTATCGCACCTATTTGACCCATAGCGGCCCGACGGCGCTCGACCGCAAGCTGATCGACGACACCATCGCGCGCGCCCGCGCGGAATGGTTCGCCGCGGACGAAGGCATTTTCGACTTCCTGCGCGATGCACTGACCATGGACCTGCTCAAGCCCGGCCGCCCGCCGCACAGCGCGCCGCGCGTGCGCCGGTTTGCGCTGAAGGTGCAGCAATTCACCGGGCCTGTCATGGCGAAATCGCTGGAGGATACTGCGTTCTACCAGTTCCACAGGCTGCTGGCGCTCAACGAGGTTGGCGGCGATCCCGCCAGCAAGGGCCTCACCATACCCGCCTTTCACGAGGCGATGCGTGGCCGCGCCAGGGAATGGCCGCAGGGGATGACGGCAACGGCCACTCACGACACCAAGCGCGGCGAGGATGCGCGGGCGCGGATCGCAGCGCTCAGCGAAATCTCGGGCGAATGGACCAGCGCAGTTTCGCGCTGGAAGGTCCTGAACGCGCCGCACCTCGCGCTCCACGGCAATCTGCGCGCGCCGTCGGCGACGTTCGAATACATGCTCTACCAGACCTTGCTTGGCGCCTGGCCGCTTCAAGGGCCGGATGCCAATTTCGTCGCGCGCATCCAGGCCTATGCGCTCAAGGCGGCGCGCGAGGGCAAGGAGGAGACGAGCTGGCTCAATCCGCACGAAGCCTATGAACAGGGCGTCAAGAGCTTCATCGAGAGGATTCTGGATCCCGCGCTGTCAGGCGAATTCCTGGATGCGCTTGCCACGCTGGCTCGCCGCGTCGCGCTGCTTGGCGCGCTGAACTCGCTCAGCCAGCTCACACTGAAGGCGACGATGCCGGGCGTGCCTGATTTCTACCAGGGCACCGAAGACTGGGACCTGTCGCTGGTCGATCCCGACAACCGCCGCCCGGTGGATTTTGCCGCACGGCAAGCGGCGCTCGGTTCGCTGGAGACACCTAACTGGAGCGCACTCATCAAGACCTGGCCTGACGGGCGACTCAAGCTGGCCTGGACGCGGCACCTGCTCAAGCTCCGCACCGGGCTCGCCGACGTGTTTGCACAAGGCGGTTATCAGCCGCTGGACGTGCGCGGCGCGCACGCCGATCACGTGATCTCCTTTGTCCGCCACCACGGCCGCGCTGCAGCGATCGTCGTGGTTGCGCGCCAGTTCGCGCCCTTCACACAAGCGGGGCGCGAATGGCCTGCGCTCGAAGCTCTTGACGCAACCGTCGACATCAGCGGCTACACCGCGCCGGGCCTTTCAGGCAACGAATTGCCGCTCGCGCACGCGTTCGGTGATTTTCCCGCCGCGGTCATCGGCGCGCGCACAGCCGCTGCCATCAGGCCGCGGCGGCAGCGTGTGGACGTCTGAGGCCTACTTGCCCTCATCCTTGGTCAGCAGCAATTGCCCGCGCTTGCGGATGGTCGCCTGCGCCATCTCGGCAAAGCGCTGCAGCAGCCACGGCAGCACCACCTCGACCTTGACGTGGTCGTCGGCGACGTCGACCTGCCCGCTCGCAATCTGGCCGAGCGCGCGGATGCGGAAGTTCATGGTGTCGCCGCTCCAGCGCTCCTCCTCGACCTGCATCACGGGAATGCTGGCGGCGGCCCGGCCGAGCCCGGTCTTGAGCCGGCGCACGGCTTCCTCGCGACCGAGGCGATGCGGAATGGAGACAACAAGCGGCGCTGACATGATCCTGCCCCGTGGTGATTGATCCTCACATAGTCATGCCGGATGGAGACGCAAAGGTTCCATGCAAGTTACAGCTGCGACCCTGTTTCAAATCCGGAACTTTAAATCCCGCGGCAAGTTGCCCTCCGCACAACGGGACAGGTTGCAACGACCCTTTCGACAAAGGGCTGGAGGAGATTCGCATGTCTATCGGTACGATCATTCTGATCATCCTGGTTATCGCGCTGCTCGGCGGCTTCAGCGGCATCGGCGGTGGCCCGTTCTACGGCACCGGCTATTACGGCGGCGGCGGCCTCGGGCTCGTCATCGTCATTCTGCTGATCCTGCTGCTAATGGGCCGGATCTAACGACAGCAACAATCGCGTAGGGTGGGCAAAGGCGCTCTTGCGCCGTGCCCACCTTTCCTCTCTGACGAACAAGATCGTGGGCACGCTTCGCTTTGCCCACCCTACGGGAGTTGCGCATCAGCGCGCACCTACTTCACCTTCCCCGCCAACTTCTTTATCGCCGCCTTGATCGACGAGGCCGCATCGTCATAGCCCTCCCAGGCCTTCGACCGTGCCAGCAGGCCCGGCACCGTGCGTACCGTGTAGCGCTTCGGATCGAGATCGCTTTTCACTTGCGCCCAGGTCAGCGGCATCGACACCGTCGCGCCATCGCGCGCGCGTGGCGACAGCGGGCCCACCGCCGTCGACATGCGGTCATTGCGCAGATAATCGAGGAAGATCTTCCCGTTGCGCAGTTTCTTCGACATGTTGAGCAGGTAGCGTTCGGGATCGTCATCAGCCATCCACTGGCAGACGCCTTGCGCGAACGCCTTGGCTTCCTTCCAGTCCACCTTGTCGCGCGCGCCATGGAGCAGCGGGACCACCACGTGCAGGCCCTTGCCGCCGGTGGTCTTGCAGAAGCTTTCCATGCCAACGTCAGTCAGCCGCTGTCGCATCTCCTTCGCTGCTTCGACGACATCGGCGAACGTCACGTCCGGTGCCGGATCGAGGTCGAATACCAGCCGGCCCGGCGTGTCATAGGCATCCGGCGCGCAATTCCAGGGATGCAGTTCGACGCCGCCGATCTGCGCGACCGCGGCGAGCCCCTCGACGCGGTCGATCTGCAAATACGGCTTGCGATCCCCGGAGACCTTTGCGAGCTCGAGCAGGTTCGAGGTGCCCTGCATCGCATGGCGCTGGAAGAATTTTTCGCCGCCGATGCCGTCAGGGGCACGAAGGATCGAGCAGGGGCGGCCCTTGAGATGCTCGATCATCCAAGCGCCGACCGCCTCGAAATAGCGCGCAAGATCGAGCTTGGTGACGCCCTCGCCGTCGCCACCGTCGGGCCAGAGCTCCTTGTCTGGCTTTGAGATGACGACGCCCATCACTTCGGCTGTGCCGGCGCTCTTCGACTTGGCCGTCTTCGGTGTCGCGCGCTTCCTCGCCGAGGGCTTTGCCAGTTCGATATCGACAGGCGTTTCAGCCTCGACCTCCTCGGCCGGCTTATCCTGCCGCAGGCCCTTGAAGGCAGCCTGACGGATATTGCCGTCGGCCGTGAAGCCGGCGAACTCGATCTCCGCGACCAGCTCGGGCTTCAGCCAATGCACGTCACGCGTCTTCTTCGGCGCATTCTTGCCGCCGAACGGGCTTTCCCTGGCCTCCATCGCTTTGAGCGACGGCATGATGCGCTTGACCTTGTCGGCGCCAAAGCCGGTCCCGACCATGCCGACAAAGGCGAGATGGTCGCCCCGATGCACACCCGCCATCAGCGAGCGGAATTTTCCTGATGTCGTCTTCCAGCCGCCGATCACGACCTCATGGCCCGCCCGGCATTTTGCCTTGGTCCAGCTCTCGGTGCGGCCGGAGCGATAGGGCGCGTCCAGCTTCTTCGACACCACGCCCTCGAGCTCGAGCTTGCAGGCCGATTGCAGCACCGCCTCGCCCCCGCTCTCGAAATGCTCGACATAGCGGATCTGGCTCGTCTTCTTCTTGCGCGCTCCCAGCAACTTCTTGAGGCGTTCCTTGCGCTCGCCGAGCGGCAGACGGCGATAATCGAGGCCCTCGGCGAACAGCAGGTCGAAGGCGAAGAAGATCAGGTCTTCGGTCTTGCCATCCGACAGAGCGGCCTGCAGGGAGGAAAAGTTCGGCGCACCGTTATGGTCGAGTGCGACGATCTCGCCGTCGATCAACGCATCAGGCAGGTCACCCGCCTCCTTGGCGATCGATGCGAACTTTTCGGTCCAGTCGAGGCCCTTGCGGGTCTTCAAGCTCGCCTCGCCGTCCTCGATGCGCAGCTGGACGCGGTAGCCGTCGAACTTGATCTCATGGCACCAGCCGTCTGACCCGGGCGGCCGCTCCACGGGAGTGCACAGCTGCGGCTCCACGAAATCAGGCATCGCCGAGACTTTCTTGGCTGTCGTCGCGGTCGTCGCCTTCTTCTTCGACGGTTTGCCGCTCTTCAGCGCCGTGCGAGGCGCCGGCTTGACCGTGCGCCCTTTGGTCTCCTCGGCACGGTTGGATTGCCAGACCGCATCCGCCTTGCCTTTGGCGCCCTTCTCCAGCATGAACGGCTTCGGCGCGCGGCCCTTGCCGCCGGCGATCTGATCCATGGCGCGGCCAGATGCCACGGACTTGTCTTCCGCCAAGATATCCTCGTCCTCGCTGGCATAGTCGTCGCGGTGCTTGATCAGCAGCCAGTTGGTGCGCTTCTCGCCGCCGCGGTTGCGCATGCGCACCAGCACCCAGCTGCCATGCAGCTTGTCGCCATGCAGGGTGAATTTGAGGTCGCCCTTTTTGAAGCCGGCTTCGGCGTTATCGGATTCCCAGGTGCCGCGGTCCCACAGCATTACCGTGCCGCCGCCATATTGCCCCTCGGGAATCGTGCCTTCGAAATCGCCATAGTCGAGCGGATGGTCCTCGACTTCGACGGCCAGCCGCTTGTCGTGCGGATTGAGCGAGGGGCCCTTGGTCACCGCCCAGGACTTGAACACGCCATCGAATTCAAGCCTGAGGTCGTAGTGCAGCCGGGTCGCATCGTGTTTCTGGATCACGAAGCGCCGCTGCTTCGATGGCGCCACGGCGGACTTGCCTGACGGTTCGGGCGTCTTTTCGAAATCACGCTTCTTTCGATAAGTGGAGAGTTTTTGCAGCACGACTGGTCCCACATCCTCTAATCGCGTTGAAGCCTATCACGGCAAAAGTCCCATCCGGAACCAAAACCCTGGCGGGCGGTTGGGGTTCCAAAACGCCTTGAAATCACTGGAGAATGGAATGGCCCCGCGCGCCTATTGGAAGGGAACGTTGAAGCTGTCGCTGGTGAGCTGCCCGGTCGTGCTCTATCCCGCGACCACGGCCGCCGAGAAGACACGGTTTCACATGATCAACCGCGAAACCGGCAACCGGCTCAAGCAGCAGATGGTGGATGCCGAGACCGGCGATGTCGTCGAGAGCGACCAGAAGGGCCGCGGCTACCAGCTGCGCAAGGGTAAATATGTCGAGGTCGAACCGGAGGAGCTCGAGGCCGTCCAGATCGAGAGCAACCACACCATCGACATCGAGAGTTTTGTCCCAAGCGATGAGATCGACCAGCGCTATCTCAACCATCCCTATTACATCGCGCCCGAAGGCAAGGCCGCCATCGACGCCTTTGCCGTGATCCGCGACGCCATGAAGGACCAGGACCGCGTCGCGCTCGCCAAGATCGTGCTGACCAACCGCGAGCACATCATCGCGATCGAGCCGCTCGGCAAGGGCCTGCTCGGCACCACGCTGCGCTTTCCTTACGAGCTGCGCGACGAAGACGAATTCTTCCACGACATCAAGAGCCCGAAAATCAGTAAGGACATGATCGAGCTGGCCGGACACATCCTGCACACCAAGGCGGCGCATTTCGACCCGAGCAAATTCAAGGACGAGTACGAGACCGCGCTCAAGGCGCTGGTGAAGCGCAAGGCGAGCGGCAAGACCATCGAATTGCCCGAACGCGAGGAGCGCCCCAGCAACGTCGTCAGCCTGATGGACGCGCTGAAACAGAGCCTGAAGGGGCGCGGCGGGAAGAAGACGGCGGCGAAGGCGCATGCAAGACGGGCGACAGGGCGGCATCGTGCGGCGAAGAAGGCACACCGCTCGACGGCGCGGCATCGGAAGGCAGGGTAGTCTCACCAGCGTCATTGCGAGGAGCTTTTGCGACGAAGCAATCCAGACTGCCTCCTCGGAGGCACTCTGGATTGATTCGCTGCGCTCGCAATGACGATGTGGGCAGAGGATCGCGTCCCAAGAGGCCGTTAATCCCCCGCCTTCAGCCGGTACCCGATTCCCGTTTCGGTCAGCACATATTGCGGCCGCTCCGGATCGGCTTCGATCTTCTGGCGGAGCTGGCGGACATAGACGCGCAGATATTGCGCGTCGGTCAGCTCGTCCCAGAGCTCCTTGAGCAGGAATCTGTGGGTCAGCACCTTGCCGGCGTGCTGGACCAGCACGCGCAGCAGGTCGTATTCCTTCGGCGACAGCTTGATCTCGCGCTCGCCGAGCTTGATGATGCGGCGCACCAGATCGACGGAGAGATCGCCGGTGCGGAACACCGGACGCTCGCCCTGCACCTGCAGTTGGTGCCGCAGCGCCGCGCGCAGCCGCGCCAGCAGCTCGTCCATGCCGAACGGTTTGGTCAGATAGTCATCGGCACCGAGATCGAGCGCCTGCACCTTACCCGCCTCGTCGCCGCGGCTCGACAGCACCACGATCGGCACGCTTTCATTGCGGCTGCGGATGGTGCGGAGCAGCTCATGGCCCTGGATGTCGGGCAGGCCGAGATCGAGGATGATCAGCGCGGGCTCTTCGCCTAGCTTCTCCAGCGCGACCTTGCCGTTCGACGCCTCCAGGATCTCGTAACCTTGCGTCGATAGCCCCATCCGCAGCAATTTGCGGATCGGCGGCTCGTCGTCGATGACCAGAACCTTGATCGGGGCAGCACTCATGCGGCGGTATCCAATGCGTGGGTCTGCGCCGGAACCGGCAGGTGGATGGTGAGAATGGCGCCGCTCCGGTCGCTGCGGTTGGCCGCCGAGATCGTGCCGCGCATCGCCTCGACGAAGCCGCGGGAGATGGCCAGCCCGAGCCCGGTGCCGGGACGGACATGATCGCCTTTCTGCGCACGATAGAACTTGTCGAACACGCTCTCGAGCTCGTCGGGCGGAATGCCGTCCCCCTCGTCAGCGACCTCGAGCACCACATGATCGCGCTCGCGCCGGCTCCTGATCGTAATCGTGGTTTCGGGCGATGAATATTTCGCGGCGTTGTCGAGCAGGTTGAACAGCACCTGCTCGAACAGCACGGCGTCGAGCTCGAGCATCGGCAGATCGGCCGCCAGCACCAGCTCGACCTTGTGTGCGGTGAGGATCTTCGAGGCCCGCCGCAGCGCGCTGCCGACGATTTCGCCGAGATCGTGCAGAGCCGTGTTGGGCACGATGGCGCCGGATTCGAGCTTGGTCATGTCGAGCAGATTGGCGATGAAGCGATTGAGCCGCTCGGACTCGTCGATCACGGTCGCAAGCAGATCGCGCTTCTCGGTGTCGGACAGTGCACCCGCGAGATCGCGCATGGTCGAGGCCGCCCCCAGCACCGAGGCCAGCGGTGTCTTCAGATCATGCGAGATCGAGGTCAGCAGCGCCGACCGCAGCCGCTCGGATTCAACGGTCCGTTTGACGCGGTCCATGTCCTCGACCAGGAGCACGCGCTCGATCGCCAGCGCGCCCTGGTCGACCAGCGCGTCCAGCAGCCGGCGCTGGTCCGGCGTCAGCAGCGGGCCGGTGCGGTCGTTGTCGATGCCGATCACGCCGATCGGCCCGCGCCCGGTGCGCATCGGCAGAAACAGCCGCTTGGCGCCCGGCAGCGTGTCCGAACCACGGCCGGCGGAACGATCATTGCTCCAGGCCCAGTTGGCTGCGGCAAGGTCGGCCTGGTCGAGCTGATCCTCGGGCGGATAGCCTGACTTCACCGTGAGCAGCCCGTCCTCCGGCAGCAGCAGCACCACGCGGACCTTCAGCATCAGCGCGATCTGATAGGCCGAGGCCCACAGCACGTCGTCGAGCGTGGCCGTGCCGGCGAGCTTGCGGCTGAAGGCATAGAGCTGCTCGGTGGTCCGGATGCGGCCGATCGCGGCGTCGGCCTGCGTGCGCACGCGCGCGGCGACATTCGAGACCAGGATCGCGATCAGCATGAAGAAGAAGAACGCCGCGACGTTGGTCGGATCGGTGATGGTGAAGGTGTAGACCGGCGGCAGGAAGAAGAAATTATAGGCGAGTGAGGCAGCCAGGCTCGCGAGCAGCGACGGCCACAAGCCGTAACGCACCGCGACCGCGACCACCGCGGTGAGCAGCACGAGGTCCACGTTCTCGATGCCGAACCGCGGCTGCAGCAGCTCCGCGGCGCCGAGGCCGACCAGCACGACGCCAAGCGATTTCAGATAGGGCAGCGGATTGAACGGTTCGGACCGCGCCGCGGTCTGCACCGCCGTCTTCGGTGCCGCCTCGTCCGGCAGCTCGTCACCGGGAATGACGTGAACGCTGATATTGCCGGCGCGTCGCACCAGGTCATGCACGACGGAGCCGCGCGTCATCTCGAACCAGCGTGAACGCGTCGTCTTGCCGATCACGATCTGGGTGACATTGTTGCCTTGCGCGAAGTTGATGACGTCATCGGCAATGCGCCGGCCGACCGCTGGAATGGTCAGCGCCTCGCCGCCGAGCGACTCGGCAAGCCGCAACGTATCGGCGAGCCGGTCGCGCTCCTGGTCCGAGAGCTGAAGCGAGCGCCGCGTCTCGATCGAGATCGCGGTGAACGGCGCATGCAGCCGGTCCGCCAGCCGTTTGGTGTAGCGCACGAGCCCAGCCGCGCGGGGATCCTCGCTGACGCAGACCAGGATGCGCTCGCCCGCGGCCCAAGGGCCGGCGATGGCGTTCGCCTGCATGTGATTGAGCAGTTGCTCGTCGACCCGCTCTGCCGTGCGCCGCAGCGCAAGCTCGCGCAGCGCGGTC
This sequence comes from uncultured Bradyrhizobium sp., assembly GCF_936928535.1. Lineage (GTDB taxonomy): Bacteria > Pseudomonadota > Alphaproteobacteria > Rhizobiales > Xanthobacteraceae > Bradyrhizobium. The sequence continues at coordinate 47,851 of NZ_CAKZHY010000019.1, forward strand.
AGATTGCCCGGCGAGAAGTAATGCTCCAGCGCCCGCTCGGCCTGCTTGGAGACGTAGACCTTGCCCTCGCGCAGGCGCTGGATCAAGTCGTCCGGCGTGAGGTCGATCAGCTCGATCGCGTCGGCGCGGTCGAAGATCGAATCAGGCACGGTCTCGCGGACCCGGACATGAGTGATCTGGGCGACGACGTCGTTCAGGCTCTCGATGTGCTGGATGTTGACGGCGGTATAGACGTCGATGCCGTGGGACAGCAGCTCCTCGACGTCGAGGTAGCGCTTGGGGTGGCGGCTGCCCGCTGCGTTGGTGTGGGCGAGCTCGTCGACCAGCGCGATCTTCGGCCGCCGCGCAATCACGGCGTCGAGGTCCATCTCCTCAACGATCTGGCCGCGGTACTCAAGCCGCTTGCGCGGGACGACCTCCAGTCCCCGCACCAGCGCCTCGGTCTCGCCGCGGCCGTGGGTCTCGACGAAGCCGACCACGACATCGATGCCGGCCTTGCGCCTGGCATGGGCGCTCTGCAGCATCTCGTAGGTCTTGCCGACGCCGGGGGCGGCGCCGACGAAGATCTTCAGCTTGCCGCTCGCGCTCTCCTCCCGGCGCGCAGCCTCCAGCAGCGCCTCGGGCGATGGTCGTTGTTCGGGATCGCGGCGCTGCTGAACCATCAGGCCAATATAATCATCCTGATATTGTCGGCCTAGACGCTACTTCGCGGCGGCACGATCCAGCGCGAGATTCAGCGCCAGAACGTTAACCCTGGGTTCGCCGAGCAGGCCGAGCCAGCGGCCTTCGGTGTTGGAGGCGACGAGCTGCTTGAGCTGGTCTTCCGACATATTCCGCGCCTTGGCGACGCGCGGCACCTGGAATTGCGCGCCTTCAGGCGAAATGTCGGGGTCGAGCCCGCTGGCGGAGGTCGTGACCAGATCGACCGGAACGGCGGCGTTCGGGTTTTCGGCCTTCAACTTGTCCACATCCTCCTTCAGCCGGTCGGCCAGCGCCTTGCTGGTCGGGCCGAGATTGGAGCCGCCGGAATTGGCCGCGTTGTAGGGCGCAGACACCGTCTTGGTCGAATCATCAGGGTCCGGCGCGACCGTCGCCGAGGGACGGCCGTGGAAATATTTGTCGTCCTTGAACTCCTGCCCGATCAGGGCAGAGCCGATCACCTTGCCGTCCTTCTCGATCAGGCTGCCTTGCGCCTTGGCGGGAAATAGGGCACCGGCAATGCCGGTCATGGCGAGCGGATAGGCCAGGCCTGTGATGGCGGTAAGCACCAGCAGCAGGACGATAGCGGGGCGGATTTCTCTGAGCATGGGTTTTCTCCAATTTCTGCCGTCACTGCGAGGAGCGAAGCATCCCTGCCGCCGTTCCGGGGCGATGCGAAGCATCGAACCCGGAACCTCGAGATTCCGGGTTCGCCTCTTCGAGGCGCCCCGGAATGACGGAGAGAATTGCTGTCCGCATGACCGCGTTAAGCCAAATGCAAGGCCACAACCACGAGGTCGATCGCCTTGATGCCGATGAAGGGAATGACGATGCCGCCGAGGCCGTAGATCAAGAGGTTGCGCCGCAGCAGCGCCCCGGCACCGACCGCGCGATAGGCGACGCCCTTCAGCGCCAGCGGGATCAGGCCGATGATGACGAGCGCGTTGAAGATGATCGCCGACAGGATGGCGCTCTGCGGGCTCGACAGGTTCATGACGTTGATCACGTTGAGCTGTGGGTAGAACGCCAGGAACATCGCCGGGATGATCGCAAAGTATTTTGCGACGTCGTTGGCGATCGAGAAGGTCGTCAGCGCGCCGCGCGTCATCAACAGCTGCTTGCCGATCTCGACCACCTCGATCAGCTTGGTCGGGTTGGAATCGAGGTCGACCATGTTGCCGGCCTCACGGGCGGCCTGGGTGCCGGTGTTCATGGCGACGCCGACGTCGGCCTGGGCGAGCGCCGGTGCGTCGTTGGTGCCGTCACCACACATGGCGACCAGCTTGCCCTTGGCCTGCTCGTCGCGGATCAGCTTGAGCTTGTCCTCGGGCGTTGCCTGCGCCAGGAAGTCATCGACGCCCGCTTCCGCAGCGATCGCGGCCGCCGTCATCGGGTTGTCGCCAGTGATCATGATGGTGCGGATGCCCATGCGGCGCAGCTCGGCAAAGCGCTCACGGATGCCGCCTTTGACGATGTCCTTGAGCTGAATGACGCCGAGCAGACGGCCGTCCTTGGCGACCGCAAGCGGCGTGCCACCGGCCTTGGCGATCTCGTCGGAAATCGACTGAATTTCCCGAGCGGTCTCGGAGCTCGGTGAAGGCTGAATGGCGCGGACGGCATTGCCGGAGGCAACGGCCTGTGCAGTCCCTCCGCCGATGTAATTGAGGATCGCGTCGACGGCGCCCTTGCGCACCGACGAGCCGCCGGCGTCGACGCCGCTCATGCGCGTCTGTGCCGTGAACGGAACGAAGGTGGCGCCGAGCTCGGCCATGTCGCGGCCGCGGATGCCGTACTTTTCCTTGGCAAGCACGACGATGGAGCGGCCCTCCGGTGTCTCGTCGGCGAGCGAGGCAAGCTGGGCGGCATCCGCGAGCTCCTGCTCGGTCACGCCGCGAACGGGACGGAACGACGTCGCCTGGCGGTTGCCGAGGGTGATGGTGCCGGTCTTGTCGAGCAATAGCGTATCGACGTCGCCGGCGGCCTCGACCGCGCGACCGGACATCGCGAGCACGTTGAAGCGCACCAGGCGGTCCATGCCGGCGATGCCGATCGCCGACAGCAAAGCGCCGATCGTGGTCGGAATCAGCGTCACGAACAATGCGACCAGCACGATCACCGAGATCGAGCCGCCCGCATAGGCGGCGTAGCTCGGAATCGTGACAGTGGCGAACACGAAGATGATGGTGAGACCGGCGAGCAGGATGTTGAGTGCAATCTCGTTCGGCGTCTTGGCTCGCTCGGCGCCCTCGACCAGCTTGATCATGCGATCGATGAAGGTCGAGCCTTGTGCCGCCGTGATGCGGACGCGGATCCAGTCGGACAGCACCTGTGTGCCGCCCGTGACCGCCGAGCGATCGCCGCCGGACTCGCGAATGACAGGCGCGGACTCGCCGGTGATGGCGGCCTCGTTGACGGAGGCAACGCCCTCGATCACCTCGCCGTCGGACGGGATCGTGTCTCCCGCCTCGACCAGCACGATGTCACCGACCTTGAGGCTCGTGCCCGGCACCAGCTTGAACTCCCGGCCCGCGCCGCTCAGGAGCTTCGCCTGGCTTTCGGTGCGGGTCTTGCGCAGCGATTCCGCCTGCGCCTTGCCGCGCCCCTCGGCCACCGCCTCGGCGAAGTTGGCGAACAGCACCGTGAACCAGAGCCAGAGGATGATCTGGAACGTGAAGCCGAGATGCTCGCCACCGGTGACGAGGTCACGCAGGAAGATCGCCGTGGTGAGCGAGGCCACGACCTCGACCACGAACATGACGGGGTTTTTCACCATCAGCCGCGGATCGAGCTTGGCGAAGGAGGCGCGGATCGCTGGCAGCACGATCTTCGGATCGAGCATTGCCGACATCGGCGCGCGCTTTTGCAGTTTCATCGTATCCATGGAGGTCACTCCAGACAAATCAGAAGAGGTTGCCGGCGTTCATCGCGAGGTGCTCGACGATCGGGCCAAGCGCGAGTGCCGGGAAGAAGGTCAGGCCGCCCATGATCAGGATGACGCCGACGACAAGGCCGACGAACAGCCCACCCGTGGTCGGGAACGTGCCCGTCGACGGCGGGATCGATTTCTTGCCCGCAAGCGAACCAGCGATCGCCATGGCCGGAACGATCATGAAGAAGCGGCCAACGAACATCGCGCAAGCGAGCGTGAGGTTGTAGAAGAAGGTGTTGCCGGTGAGGCCGGCGAAAGCCGAGCCGTTGTTGCCGGTTCCCGAGGTGTAGGCGTACAGCACCTCGGTGAAGCCGTGCGGGCCGGCATTGGCCATGGAGGCAACCGCCGCTGGATAGACCACGCCGACGGCGGTCCAGCCGAGGATCATCAGCGGCAGCACCAGGATGGCCAGCATCGCCATCTTGACCTCGCGCGCCTCGATCTTCTTGCCGACATATTCGGGCGTGCGGCCGACCATCAGGCCGGCGACGAAGATCGCCAGGATGACGAACAGCAGCATGCCGTACATGCCGGCGCCGACGCCGCCGACGACGATTTCGCCGAGTTCGATGTTGATCAGCGGGATCATGCCGCCGAGCGCGGTGAAGCTGTCATGCATGGCATTGACCGCGCCGCAGGAGGCGGCCGTGGTGATCACGGCGAACAGCGCGGAGGCAACGACGCCGAAGCGGACTTCCTTGCCCTCCATGTTGCCGCCGGTCAGGCCGAGTGCCTGGAGCATCGAGGTGCCATGGGCCTCCGCCCAATAGGTGACAGTGACGCCTGCAATGAACAGCACGCCCATCACGGACAGGATCGCCCAACCCTGGCGCTGGTTGCCGACCATGCGGCCGAACACGTTGGTCAGCGCAGCGCCGAGCGCAAAGATCGACAGCATCTGCACGAAGTTCGAAAGCGCGGTCGGGTTCTCGAACGGGTGCGCGGCATTGGCGTTGAAGAAGCCGCCGCCATTGGTCCCTAACATCTTGATCGCGACCTGCGAGGCGACCGGCCCGACCGCGATGGTCTGCTTGGCCCCCTCGAGCGTCGTAGCCTCGACATAGTCGCCGAGGGTCTGCGGCATGCCCTGCCAGACCAGGAACAGCGAATAGACGACGCAGATCGGCAGCAGCACATAGAGCGTGCAGCGGGTGACATCGACCCAGAAATTTCCAACCGTGCGCATCGAGGCGCGCGAAAAGCCGCGGATCAGCGCCACGGCGAGCGCAATGCCGGTCGCAGCCGACAGGAAGTTCTGGTGCGTCAGGCCAAGCATCTGCACCAGATAGGACAGCGTGCTCTCGCCACCGTAGTTCTGCCAGTTGGTGTTGGTGATGAATGAGACCGCGGTATTGAAGGACAGATCCTCGGCAACCGCGCCCTGCGCGGCCGGATTGAAAGGCAGCACGGCCTGCAAGCGCATCACGCCGTAGATGACCAGGAAGCCGCCGACGTGGAACAGCAGCATGGCGACCGTGTAGGTCAGCCAATGCTGCTCGCGCTTCTCGTCGACGCCAGATACCCAGTAGATGCCCGCCTCGATCGGGCGCAGCACCGGCGACAGGAGCGTCTTCTCGCCGTTGAACACGCGCGTCATGTACCAGCCGAGCGGCTTTGTGAGCGCGACGATGATGACGCAGAAAAGAATGATCTGGAGCCAACCGATCACAGTCATGGCATTACCCCTTCAGGCTTGGTGCCCGGCGCAGCAGCGGCAGGAACACCACAAGCAGGCAGCCGACGAGCAGAGCGTCGGCCAGCAGCAATTCGACAAGCAGCAGCACGGCTCAGAACCGTTCCGGCCGCAGCAGCGCATAAGTGAGGTAGATCAGGAGGCCGAACGAGACGGCGCCGGCGAGCGCATAATCAAAGATCATGGTCCGCTCCGTTACAGCCGTTCGCAGGCGTAGGTGTAGCCGATCGCAAGGGCGAAGAAGCCGAAGCCCAGCGCCAGCATGAGAATATCCATCATGGGGATGCTCCTCGTTGCACCAAGTCCTGGCACAACTATTCCGTAGTTTTGGACGAGCGTCTTGCGGTGGATCAAAAGTGATCCACGTAGCGCCGACCGGGATTTTCACACCGGGGAAGTGCCATCGCCGCCATAGGTTTTCGAGACGAGGGCTATGGCGAAGTTATAGGAATCTCATAAAGACCGGGGGCACTCGCGGGCGATGCTCCGGTCACTCGAGCCTTCGCCAAACGTCTCCCTGTGGTGATGGGTCCCGGATCGGCGCGCGCTTAGGGCGCGCTTGTCCGGGACGACGGCGGAGGTTGTGGCGACGGTATCAAGCG
>NZ_CAKZHY010000020.1 GCF_936928535.1 uncultured Bradyrhizobium sp.
AGACTTGAAACCACCGCCCGCCATCGAGGCTCAAGGAGTTTTGCAACGGAATCCCGTCGATAGCCGACGTCGTAATGGCCTGAGCCTTGTTCGGCTGAGGGCCACAAGCGGCTGTCGCATACCGTCTCCTGAACTGGAAGGAGAGGCCGCCTTGCAAACGGCATCTCCTTCGTGCGGCAAACGATGATGGATGAGAGATGTCGTCAAGACCTGATGAACGAGAGCAGATCGGGGTTGAGGACATCCGCATGGGTCGTGAGCATGCCATGGGGATAGCCGGGATACGTCTTCAGCGACCCGTTCTTGAGCAGGTTGACCGCACGCGGCACTGAACTTGCGAACGGGACAACTTGATCAGCCTCGCCATGCATCACCAGCACCGGCACGGTGATCTTCTTGAGGTCTTCGGTATAATCTTCGAGCCAGGAGTCGACAGTCGCGTAGTGAGCGAGAGCACCACCGGCCATGCCTTGGCGCCACCAGTTCGCAATGATTGCCTCCGAAGGCTTGGCCCCATCGCGATTGTACCCGTAGAACGGATTCTCAGGGACGAAACGGTAGAATTCCGACCGGTTGCCCAACATGCCTGCTCGGATAGCTTCGAACCACTCCGGCGGTTGACCGGACGGGTTTTCCTCGCTCCGGTACATGTTCGGCGTCAGTGAAGCGACCAGCGCCGCCTTCGCGACGCGCTCCTGGTGGCGAGCGACATAGCGAGCCACCTCGCCGCCACCTGTAGAGTGGCCGATGTGGATCGCGTCGCGCAAGTTGAGGTGTTCAGTCAGGGCCGCGAGGTCGGCAACCCAGTGGTCCATGTCGTTGCCGGTGCCGGGCTGGTCGGACCGGCCGTGGCCGCGCCGGTCATGGGCGATCACGCGATAGCCGTGGCGAAGGAAGAATGTCATTTGGACATCCCAGTCGTCCGCTGTCAGGGGCCAACCGTGGCTGAAAACGATTGGCTGACCTGATCCCCAATCCTTGTAGAAGATGTTTACGCCGTCTGTCGTCGTGATCGTGGGCATCGAGAGCTCCATTGAAATTTATTGATAGGAAAGGCAAACGAGCCCAAGCTGATCAGGCCATAGATCGCGGCTCCTGGCTTTCCAAAAGACACGATGTTCAGCGGCCGCGCCTCGCTGCAGAATTGTTGAGGCCGTACTGAATTGCGATCACGCCGTGCCTATCGGCCTGGAGTGCTGGGATCACTTTGCTGAAGACGATACGAGGCTTCGGCAAAGCATTGTTCGTTGTCCTTTTCTTGGTTGAAGACTGCGAAACGGTAAATCCCTCTTTGGCTCCTGACCAAGACCTTGTAGGCTTCAAGCTATGCCTGGGAGATATAAGAGGGATCATGGAGCTCCGGCACCTGCGCTATTTCGTTGCCGTCGCTGAAGAAGGCAGCCTGCTGAACGCCGCCGAGCGGCGACTGAACACCTCCCAGCCGTCGCTGAGCCGGCAAATTCGCGATCTGGAAGCCGAAGTCGGCGTTCAGCTATTGGAGCGCCAGGCGCGCGGCGTGGCGCTGACCGCCGCCGGACGCGTGTTTCTCGATCATGCGCGGCTGGCGTTGCTGCAGGTCGAGGCCGCAACGGAAGGGGCCCGGCAGACGGCGCAACCGCAAAGGCCCGTACTCTCGATGGGCTTTCTCGTCGGGCTGGAGGTGATGTGGCTCCCCCAGCTGCTGCGCATCCTCCGCGAGGAAGCCCCCGATGTCGAAGTCACGCTCAGCACGCAGTCGTCACCAGAATTGGCGCTCGCGCTGTTGCGAGGAAAATTGGACATCGCTTTCCTTCGTCCGGAGAAGGACAACGAGGGCGTCGTCTTCAAGATATTGGCGAAGGAGCCCTTGATTGCCGTGCTGCCGGCCGAACACCGCCTGGCGTCACGGAAGAAGATTCGTCCGCAGGATCTCGCCCGCGAGATCTACGTCAGCTCGGCAAGAACATCGCCGGTCTTGCAGGATGTCATACAGAACTACGCATCCCGGGTCGGCATTACCCTCAAGGCGAAGTATGAGGGTGAAAATATATCATCGGCCATGTCGCTCGTGGCCTCCACGGGCGGAATTAGCCTCGTCCCGCTCTATGCGCAGAACATGCTTGCGCCGAACGTCGTCGCCAGAGCGCTCGAGGGCGGCACGCCAACGGTCGATTTGGCCTTGGGATACAATCCGGCAAATTCGTCGCCCTTGCTGCGTCGGCTTTTGTCCCGCACGGATGAATTGGTCGCGAACGTCCAGAACCAGAGCATCATCCGATACGTTGAAGCTCCGTAGCCGGCGGTACCAGGCGTCCGCTGTACGGTCGCCGACAGCCGACGCGACGATCGACGCCGCATTCTTCGGGCAAGGGCCAACAGCCGACTTGGCTGATGGTATCCATGAGGTGGGAACGAAAGGCAGTAGAGAGCCAGAAGCGGGCGGTTGAGCTCAAGCCCCTTGCAGGTCTTTCACGAGTTTCGGAAGCAATCTTCCGGCAATTGAGCCAGACTGCGCAAGGCCGCAATCTTCTGCGCCCATCCGTCTGTAGAACGATGCGGCATCCGGGTCGGCCTCGATAACAAGGTGATCGGCTCCCATACGTGTCGCCATGGCGGTCGCCCAAGCAAAGAGAGCCTTGCCGATGCCTCCTCGCAGCGCGGTCGGTTCAACGAACAGTTTGAGCAAGTCGGCTTGGTTTCCGACCACCTTGACCTGCGCGACCCCAACGATTGTTCCCTGATCTTCGGCAACCGCAATCGCGGTTGATCTCAATTCGTGCGGATCAATAAAGAGTTCACGACGACACGCCTCCATGAAGTCCTTGTCGTAACCCCATACGGCCTTCGACCGGAAGCAGAGTGCTGAAAGCGCAGGTAGCTCTTCGACTACGGGAGACCTCAGGAGGTATGGCAAGTCGCTGGCTCCGGTTGGGCTTTTTGCTGGAGCATGGCAGTCGCGGCGCAGTCTTCCGCACGGTGCTGTGACTTTCGACGATGCCATCATGCCAGTGTTTTGCCCGACGTGTCAAAGCGGAATGGCCGGAGGAGGTGAACCTCCGACTGCCTTTGGCGTTGTCGCCTGGTTTCAACGCGACGAATGCAGTCCACGAACGATTTGCCTTCGATGGAGTATTGGTCCATGAGCGCGACCTCTTCGACGCTGGTTTCGCGGACTTTGACGACCCCGCGCCAGTCAACGCACTACATCGAGTGCGGGCCGGTCGGCGGACCGTTGATGATCTTTCTTCACGGCTGGCCGAGCCTTGGCTTGATGTGGCGGGCTCAGATGGATGCGTTTGCGGCCGACGGTTGGCATTGCGTCGCTCCGGATCTGCGCGGCTTCGGCGGCTCTTCCGCGCCGCCGGCAATCGAGGCCTACGCCATCGAGGAGGTGGTCGCCGACATGACGGAGCTCCATGATCACCTTGGAGGCAAGCCTGCGATCTGGGTCAGTCACGACTGGGGTGTCGTCGTGGCCGCGGAACTGGCTGCTCATCATCCCGACCGCAGCCGTGGCGTGGTGTTGACCTCGTTGGCTTATCAGCCTGCGGGGCACGCTCTGCGCACGCTCATCCCTCTCGTCGACCGGACGATTTATCCAACCGAGCAGTATCCGGATGGACAATGGGATTACTACCGATACTACACGACGCATTTCGAGACGGCGGTCGCCGACTTGAATGCAGACCCGGCAGCATCTCTGGCGACAATCTTTCGGAGCGGCGACCCCGCCGGCTTGGGGAAGGTTGCCCCGCATGCCATGGTCACGCGCAACGGAGGGCGCTTTGGCGCCGCGCATCGGGCACCGCCGACCGACCCCAACCCCGCTATCTGGCCGCCCGCCGACTTCGACGCGCTGGTGCAGGCCTTCAAGGAGCACGGCTTCCGCCCCTCATGCGCGTGGTACCTGAACGACGGCGCCAATCTTGCCTACGCTCGCAGAGCCCCAAATGGCGGCCGCCTGTCGCAACCGGTTCTTTTCGTCAACGGCGCCTTCGATCAGATCTGCACCATCAGCGGAAATCGCCAGGGCGATCCGATGCGAGCAGCGTGCACGGATCTTGCTGAAGCAAGTCTGCCCGCCGGACATTGGCTGCCGCTGGAGCGAAAGGTCGAACTGATCCAGGTCATTCGCGATTGGCTGAAAGGAAAAGGCTTCGATATCGCGAGATCGGAGCAGGTGCTGCCATAGGCACGGCTCCCGGCTTGTCGAACTGACAACGGCTGAGCGGCCGTGAGCTTATCGCGCTTCGATCACCTCTCCGTCTTCCTTCACGAACCGGCCGACCGGGTTATCCAGCAGATCGATGACCGCCTCCGAGGGCCGGCACAGTCGCGCGCCTTTCGGCGTCACCACGATTGGACGGTTGATCAGAATGGGATGCGCGAGCATCCGGTCGATCAGTTCGTCATCGGTCCATTTGGGATCGGCGAGGCCAAGGTCCTTGTAGGGCGTGCCCTTCTCGCGCAGGAGGGCGCGCACCGGGATGTCCATCGCTGCAATCAGTTGCTTGAGCGTTTCGCGCGAGGGCGGCGTTTTCAGGTATTCAATGACGGTGGGCTCGACGCCGCTCTGCCGGATCATCGCCAAGGTGTTGCGCGACGTGCCGCAGTCCGGGTTGTGATAGATCGTGACGCTCATCTTGTCGTCTCCGCGACAGGGACAGGGCCGCGCGCCTTCGATGGGCCGAGCAGCCAGTTCATCATGAGCATGCCGGCGAATGCTCCGCAGAGCTCCGCAAGGATGAAGCCGGGCAGGTCCACAGGCCGAATGCCGGCAAAGGTGTTCGTCAGTGACCGCGCGATGGCGACGGCGGGGTTGGCAAATGACGTGGAGGCCGTGAACCAGTAGGCGGCGGTGATGTAGAGGCCGACCAGCCAGGGCACGGCTGTCCGCTGAAACCGGATGCCGGCCAGGATCGTTGCGACCAGCCCAAAGGCGGCGACCGCTTCAGCGAACCATTGTGGTCCACCGGTCCGAACCTTCATCGATAGATCGAGCAGGGGTAGGCCGAACATCAGGTGCGCGGCCATCGTGCCGGCGATGCCGCCAGCGATCTGCGCGATCACATAGAGCGCGGCTTCGTTCACCGGCAGCTCGCGCTTGCCGGTGAAAACAAGCGTCACCGCAGGGTTGAAATGTGCGCCGGAGATCGGGCCGAGCACCGTGATGAGGACCACGAGGATGGCGCCGGTCGGCAAGGTGTTGCAGAGGAGCGCAAGCGCAACGTCCTTGGTCAGCGTCTCCGCCATGATGCCGGAGCCGACCACGGTGGCGACGAGAATGCCGGTGCCAAGTGCTTCGGCGGCGAGGCGCCGGGAAAGATCGAAGGTATCCATCAGCCGGCCTTCGGGGCGGGATGTGTCGTGCCATCGGAGCGGCCGATCTCGCGCAGCCTCGTGCCGAGCGAGAGCTTGTCGATGCTCCTCAATGGGAGGTTCACGAAGGTATCGATCCGGTTCTTGAGATAGCGGAACGCCGTGACGAACGCCGCTTGCCTCTCCAGTTCCGAGCCCTCCGCGGCGGCGGGATCTTCGATGCCCCAATGCGCCGTCATCGGCTGGCCCGGCCAGATCGGACAGGCTTCACCTGCGGCGTTGTCGCAAACGGTGAAGACGAAATCCATCACCGGCGCGTCAGGGGCGGCGAACTCCAGCCAGCTTTTCGAGCGCATTCCGTCGGTCGGATAGTCCATGGTCTCCAGCGTGCGCAACGCCAAGGGATGCACCGCGCCTTTCGGCGTGCTCCCGGCGGAGAACGACCGAAAGCGGCCGGCGCCGTCCTTGCGAAGGATCGACTCGGCAAGAACCGATCGCGCCGAATTGCCGGTACACAGGAACAAGACGTTGTACACGTGATCAGACACGGCTTCGCTCCTTTCGCTTGGGCGAACAACATGATTGCAGGGTTTGAACGACAGGCTCGCAAACTTCGGGCCGTCCGCCGCAGCAATCCCGGAGCAGGAAAAGCGCGACGTCGCGAAATTCTGCGAGGTTGGAGCGGTAGACGATCGAACGGCTGCGCCGCTCGGAGGTCACGAGGCGCGCACGCGTCAGGATCGACAGATGCGCGGAGAGCGTATTGGGCGGGACTTCCAGCAGGCGGGCCAGGTCGCCGGCCGCAAGCCCGTCAGGCTCGTGTTTGACCAACGTCCGAAATGCCTCCAGACGAGTTGATTGGGAGAGGGCGGCGAGTGCCAGGACGGCTTCTTCAGTTTCCATATATCCAGATTTATGGAAATATAACGGGTGGGTCAATCCGGAATCGGAAGTCGGTGTCTATTTCGAACATTCTAGAAATATGGTTTGACAGCCGCCGTGAGGAGGCGCATCGTGCCGTCATGAAGATCGACGATGCAGCGGCACGCCTCGAAGCCTTGGGAAATCGGACACGGCTCCAGATCTACCGGTCCCTGGTTCGGGCAGGTCATCCGGGCATGCCTGTCGGCCGCCTGCAGGAAAAGCTCAAGATCCCGGCATCGACGCTGTCCCATCACATCAAAACCTTGGTCTCGGTTGGGCTGGTCAGTCAGGTCAGGGAATCCACGACGCTGGTTTGTCATGCCAATTTCGATGCGATGCGAGGGCTCGTTGATTTCCTGGCGGCGGAGTGCTGTGCCGACGAAGTCGGATGCAAGGATACGCAAACGGCGGCTTGACTTTCTTGGCTGCAATAATTCGATAGTTCTAGAATGATCGGAGAAGCCGAATGAAACAAAAGAGGGTGGCTATCATCGGGGCAGGCCCGGTCGGCCTCGCGGCCGCGGCATATGTGCTCGAACGCGGCATGTCGCCGATCGTGCTCGAAGTAGGTCCGGAAGCCGCGCATGCTGTTCGCCAATGGCAGCACGTTCAGCTCTTCTCGCCATGGGAATACAATGTCGACAAGGCAGCAGCGCGCCTGCTCGCGCCGACCGGATGGAATTCGCCGGATCCTCAATCCTATCCGACCGGCGGCGAATTGATCGATCGGTATCTCGGTCCGCTCGCGACGCGCACGCCGCTGTGCGAGGCGATCCGCACCTCCAGTCGCGTCACGGCCATCAGCCGCGCCGGCTTGGACAAGGCGAAGACGAAGGGCAGGGCGCAGGCGCCCTTCGAAATCCGCTATCAGAACGGCAGAGGCCCCGAAGTGCTGCGCGCCGACGCGGTCATCGACGTGTCGGGCACCTGGTTCTCGCCCAATCCCGCTGGCAGCAACGGCTTGGCCGCGATCGGCGAACGCGCGTGCGCAGACCGCATCGCCTATGGCATGCCTGATGTGCGGGGCGCCGATCGCGCCAGATATGCTGGCAAGATTGTTGCCGTGCTCGGCGCCGGCCATTCCGCGGTGGGCACGTTGATCGATCTTGCGCAGCTCGCCCAGGAAGTCCCGGGCACGCAAGCCATCTGGCTCTTGCGCGGCGCCGATCCCGCAAAGGCTTTCGGCGGCGGCCGCAATGACAAGCTTGCCGCGCGTGGAGAGCTTGGTTCTGCTTTCGCCGCGCTGGTGGCGGCCGGGAAGATCAAGGTGGAGACCGGATTTGGCGTCACGCACCTCTCGGACTCCGAGGACGGCCTCAGGATATCGGCAGGCGCCTCCTGCGGTGTGCGCAGCGTGGTTGCAGATGAATTTGTCGTCTCCACTGGCTTCCGTCCCGATCTGTCATTCCTGTCCGAGCTGCGGCTTCGGCTCGATCCGGCGATCGAGGCGCCCGTCGCACTCGCGCCGCTGATCGATCCCAACGAGCATAGTTGCGGGACGGTCCGTCCCCATGGTGCCCGCGAGCTCGCGCATGACGAGCCGGGCTTTTATCTCGCCGGCATGAAATCCTACGGCCGCGCGCCGACCTTCCTGATGATGACCGGATACGAGCAGGTGCGCTCGATCGTTGCCGAGATCGCAGGCGACAAGGAAGCCGCGACACGGGTCGAGCTCGTGCTGCCGGAAACCGGCGTGTGCACGCGCGGCGGCGTCGAGTCTGAGGCCGCAGCGGGATGCTGCGGTGGGCCGCCAAAGGAAGAGGCCTCCGCCTGCTGCGCCGCCGACGAAACGGCGAAGAAGGCAAGCCGTGCGGGGTGTGGTTGCTCATGAAGCAGGTCCCTGCCGGCTCGCTGGCGGTCGTCATTGCACTCGGCACCGCGCAGACCATTGCATGGGCGTCGAGCTACTATCTCCCCGCCATCCTGGCTGCGCCGATCGCGCGCGATCTCGGTCTCGCGCCGACTTACGTGTTTGGCGCGCTGTCCGGCGCGCTCGTCATCTCAGGATTGCTCGGTCCCCGCGTTGGGCACGCTATCGATACGTTCGGAGGGCGCAGCCTGCTTGCCGTCTCGAACCTCGTCTTTGTTGCGGGCTTGCTCCTACTGTCTGTAACCCACGGCATGGCGCTGCTGATCACAGCCTGGATATTGCTGGGGATTGGCATGGGAATGGGCCTCTACGAAGCGGCCTTCGCAACGCTTGCACGCATCTATGGTGCCGATGCGCGACGAACCATCACCGGCATCACGCTGATAGCGGGTTTTGCCAGCACCGTCGGCTGGCCACTCACAACTTGGCTCGCGTCGGAATATGGCTGGCGCGTCGCCTGCCAGGTGTGGGCGGCGATCCATATCGGGCTTGCGTTGCCACTCAATCTTTCGCTGCCGCGCGCAGCTCCATTGGACCAGGAGTCGCGAGCGGGCACGGGGGCCAGCCGGCAATCCGAACGCCAGAGCGAAGCTTTCTCAATGGTGGTGCTGGCCTACATGTTCGCTGCGACGAGTTTCGTCAGCTCCGGCGTGTCGGCGATCTTGCCGACGATGCTGGTTGCATTTGGCGCGACGCCCGCACAGGCCCTGTTCGCGGGAACATTGGTTGGCCCTGCTCAAGTCGCCGCCCGCATCCTGGAGGCGGGATGGCTCGGCGGATTTCATCCGCTTCTTTCTGCAAGGCTGGCCACGCTCATGAACCCGATCGGTATCGTTGCGCTGGTCGCGGGCGGCTCGTTCCTCGCACCGGCCTTCTCGGTATTGTATGGCGCGGGCAACGGCATCATCACCATTGCGCGCGGTACGCTTCCCTTGGCGATTTTCGGGCCGACGGGTTTCGGCCGACGCGTCGGTATGATCTCGCTGCCGGCCCGCGCGACAGGGGCTTTCGCCCCGCTCGCATTGGGCATGATGGTGGAGCATTTCGGCACCAGTGCACTGTGGATCAGCGCGGTCGCCTCGATCTCCGCCTTCTCTGCGCTCCTGCTGCTTCGAGCGGATCCGGCAACATAGGACGAGATGGGAGGTATGCATTCGTAGCTTGAGCGGCCGGCCCCTGATCGCGGTCATGTGCATCGGCCAGGTCGGCAACCTGCTGTCGCACGTGACGCTATCAGCGAATCTCGCGCAGCATCTGATGCCGGAATGGGGACTTTCCGCCGCCGGAGGCGGGTTGATGGCGAGCGGCTACGCTTTCGGCTACATGCTCGCCGTGCCGGTGCTGACGACGTTGACCGATCGGATCGATGCGCGGATCGTGCTGCTGTGCGGCTCCATCGTCAGCGGACTTGCGACCGTAGCCTTTGGCATCTTCGCACAAGGGTTCTGGTCGGGGACGATCGTCTGGTCGCTTGCTGGCCTGGGATTTGCCGGCGCTTACATGCCCGGGCTGAAGGCGCTGACGGACCGACTGCCCGCCGGCGACACCTCGCGTGCCGTGACGCTGTACACGTCGAGCTTTTCGGTCGGCGTCGGGCTTTCGTTTCTCGTTGCGCAACTTCTCGCAGATCGCTGGGGTTGGCGGATCGCCTTCTACGTCACCGGCATCGGCCCCGTTGCGATGGTGGTTGCATGTCTTCTGATGGAGGGGCGTCGGGCCACTCCGAAAGCTGGGCGCCTCCTGGATTTCGCGCCGGTTTTCTCGAACCGCGAGGCGCTCGGTTACATCTTCGGTTACGGCGCGCATTGTTTCGAGCTCTACGGCATCCGCACCTGGCTGGTCGGTTTCTGGACGTTCGTCGTTGCGCATCAAGGCGCGCCCTCGTGGTTGACACCGGTGTTGATGAGCTTCTGCTTTGCGGTGATCTCGATGCCCGCCAGCATCCTAGGCAACGAGGCCGCATTGAAATTCGGACGACACCGCGCCATCACAATCGTGATGATCGCGTCGGCCTGCGTCGCGATCATCATCGGCCTCAACGCGACAGCTCCCGCATGGGTGCTCGCGCTGATGCTGATGATCTATGGCCTCACGGTGCCGGCCGATTCCGGAGCGCTGACGGCTGGCATGTCCGCTGCGGCCGTCTCCGACCATCGTGGCGCAACGCTGGCTCTGCATTCCACCGTCGGCTTCGGGCTTTCAGCCCTCGGTGCCTGGGGGACGGGCGTCGCGCTCGACATTGCGGGTGGACCCCAGAGTGCGCGTGGCTGGCTACTGGTCTTCATCATTCTTGCGACCGGAATCCTGCTCGGACCATTGGCGCTGCTCTGGGCCCGCGGAAGCAAAGCCCAAGTGCACCCGTTCGGCATAAGGCCGAAGTGAGACAGGGCCGGTGTGAGGCCTCGCGCACCTGGCGGCATGCGAGTCAGCTTTCGCACGCTTCCTGCGGCCATGAAAAAACCCGCGGCGGATTTATCTGCGCGGGTGCTGACGAATTTTCGATGATGCCACTCTGCCAGTGTTTTGCCCGACGTGTCAAAGCGGAAAATAGGGGCGGACAGGGGATGCGCCGACTCTCTCCGAAGAGCCTGTTTGGGTGCGGCGTCGAAATTGCCAATCGCATCAACGCCCCGCTACTGTGCATGGGGTCGTTTTCGCGCGCTTTGCTTTCGGTGGTCTCAGCGCCGGCCGCGCGGTGCCTCGGCCTTGGCGGGCGCTTCGGTCTGCGGCGCGCAGGTCGCGGCGGCAAGCGTCGCTTGCGCCTGCGGCATCAGGCCGGGCTCGGCGGCGAGCGCCTTCATCACGATCAGGCCTGTCGCGCTGGGGGAGTCGATGATCAGGCGGTCGGCCGCGGTGACCTCTTCGTCCTCGGGCAGGGCGTTGTGCTGCGCTTCCGTCATCAGGTCGAGCTCGATCACCTTCTTGCCGGCCGAGCGGTCGTTGATGGCGTAATAGGCGATCTCGTTGCGGGTGTAGAACGACACCGACGTATAGGCCTGGCTCACCGGCACGGTGAGCTTGATCGGTCCGCCCGAAAGGTCATAGCGGCAGATCGCCAGCGCGAAGGCCGGGTCCATGAACGGCATCGGCGAGGTATTGGGATCGGCGAGAGGAAGCTGCGTCACTCCGTTGAGCTTGGTCATCGGCGTCAGCCGCGAATAGGCGTCCTGCGTTGCGATCCGCGGTAGCGCCAGCACGCTGACGAGATGGACCACGAGGCCCAGCACCACGCCGGCAAGAATGGTGAACGCCAGGCGGATCATGAGCAGCCCACCGTGGAGATGCTGGGCATCGGCGCGTCGCGCTTGGTGCGCGTCGCAACGCCGACGGGGGTGTCGTAGAGGCGGAACATCAGCGCATAGCGCTCGATGCCGCCGGTCGGCAGCCAGTTGCCGGCGCGCGAGCGCGCGGCGATGTGGATCTCGAACGTGCCGTCGGAGGCGCGCACGATCTCCTGGCTGGTGAAGCCGTAGCGCTGCAGCGAATTGGCGACGAGATGCCCCTTGCGGTCATACAGCGTCAGCGTCCAGAACCGCGCCGGCGGGGTCACGCCCGACACGACGACGTCGCAGCGGCCGTCGAGCGCCTTCTTCTTGTCGTCGGCCGTTGCGGTGAAGGCGACACCGTCGCCGGTGCCGATCGGCAGCTCGCCGTTGCGCACGATGGTGGCGCGCGAATAGGGATCGACGTCCGACGTGCCGGTGCGGGGGCGGGCGGTCCAGGCGCCGATCGTCAGCGCGCCGATTTCGGTGCCGCGCGTCGTCGTCATCCAGGTGGCGCCGACGCCGACCACGGTCGCGAGCAGCAGGGCCGTCAATGTGATCAGGAGCAGCCGCACGGGATCAGATCAGTTCTTGCGCGGAGTGGACGCGTTTGCGTTCTCCTCCGCCGCATAATTCTGCGGGAAGGCAAGCGCGCTCGTCGACGACGTCGGCTTGGCCGGCTTCGCGCTGTCGTCGGCAGCCGATTTGTTCGCGGTCTTGGCGGCGTCGTCGAGCAGCTTCTCGACCCGCACCAGAATGTCGGCGCCGCGCTTGGTCAGCACCGGCGGCGGACCGGGCTTGGTCTCCAGAACCTTGGGGGCCGCATTGGCCTGCGCATTGGCGATCTTCTCGCGCGGCAGCTTCTGGCCCATGCCGACGCCGGGAATTTCCCTGATCTCGACGCCCTGATGCGCGGCGACCATGATGTCGTGCCAGGTCTGCGCCGGCAGCGAGCCGCCGGTCATGCGGTTGGTCGGCGAGTAGTCGTCATTGCCGTACCAGACCGCGCAGGTGAAATTGCCGGTGTAGCCGACGAACCAGGCGTCGCGATACGCATTCGTCGTGCCGGTCTTGCCGGCGGTCGGAATGCCGTCGAGCGCGGCGCGGCGCGCGGTGCCTTCGCTGACGACGTGGCTCATCATGCCGGCCATGTCGGCGGCGATATTCGCGGGGATGGCCTGCTTCGGCTTCGGGCCGTCGCGATCCCAGCGCCACACCAGATCGCCGGCGCCGGTGCGCACCTCCAGCACCGCATGCGGCGTCACCGCCTTGCCGCGGTTCGGGAAGGTTGCATAGGCCACGGCGTGCTCGAGCACGCTGACTTCGTCGGAGCCGATCGGCAGCGACGGCGTATCGGGCAGGGGGGCCTTGATGCCGAAGCGGCGCGCGACCTCGACGATCTTGGCGCGGCCGATCTTGGCCGGGTTCGGCGCCTTCGGTTGTTCCTTCTGGCCGATCGCGATCGACAGTTTGACGGGCACGACGTTGATCGAGCGCGTGATCGCCTGCGTCAGCGTCACCGGGCCGGAATAGGAATGGCCATAGTTCTGCGGACACCAATTGCCGATGCAGACCGGGCCGTCGACCACGATCGAGTTCGGCGTGAACCCGTTCAGCAGCGCCGTGGTGTAGACATAAGGCTTGAACGACGAGCCGGGCTGGCGATAGGCGTCGACCGCGCGGTTGAACTGGCTCGCGCCGTAATCGCGGCCGCCGACCATGGCACGGATGCCGCCGTCGAGATCGGAGACGACGGTCGCGGCCTGCGTCGCGTGATAGTCGCGGCCGAACTGGCGCAGCTGGTTCTCGATGGCGTCTTCCGCCGCCTTCTGCACGTTGGTGTCGATCGCGAGGCGCACCACGAACACGCGCTCGGTGTAGGATTTCGGGAACGTGTCGACCAGCTTGCGCATCTCGTCGAAGGCGTAGTCGAGGTAGTAGTTCGGCGACGCCTCGTCGCGGCGGTCGACCGCGAAGGCCGGGTTGCGGCGGGCGCCGAACACCTGGCCCTCGGTCATGAAGCCGGCATCGACGAGATTGTCGAGCACGACGTTGGCGCGGGCACGCGCGGCGGGCAGGTTGATGTGCGGGGCGTATTTCGTCGGCGCCTTGAACAGGCCGGCGAGCATCGCCGCTTCCGCCAAGGTCACGTCACGCGCCGATTTGTTGAAATAGAAATGGGCCGCACCGTCCACGCCGAAAGTGCCGCCGCCCATATATGCGCGGTCGAGATAGAGTTTGAGGATCTCGTTCTTGGTCAGGCGCCATTCCAGCCAGACCGCGAGGAACGCCTCGTTGATCTTGCGCTCGATGGTGCGCTCGTTGCTCAGGAACAGGTTCTTGGCGAGCTGCTGCGTGATCGACGAGCCGCCCTGGCGGACGCCGCCGGCCTGGGCGTTGGTGACGAGAGCGCGCGCGGTGCCGGCGATGTCGATGCCGAAATGGTCGTAGAAGCGGCGGTCTTCGGTGGCGAGCGTCGCCTTGATCAGGACATCAGGGAAATCTTCCAGCGGGATCGAATCGTTGTGCTTGATGCCGCGGCTGCCGATCGGGTTGCCGTAGCGGTCGAGGAACGTCACCGCGAGGTCGGATTTCTTCAGCCAGTCCTCGTCCGCGGTCTCGCGGAAGGCGGGGATGGCGAGGATCAGCATCAGCACCATGCCGCCGAGGCCGATGGTTGCGGCTTCCGACAGCGGCTCGATGAACACCCAGCGCTTCCACCGCCCGACATAGAAGCGGTCCATGAAGGTCGAGTAGCGCTCGTAGAGCTCGCGGATGCCCTTCGCCGAGGAGAACAGCGAGGAGTCGATGCGTGCATCGAGGTCCAGGAAGAAGTTCCTGAGACGACTCTTCCAGTTGGATGGTGTGTTCTGGACCACCTAGAACCCTTGAGGCTCGGTTCGAAAGCGTTCAAGCACCCGGCCGGGGCGGCATCGAGACGTCTTGCGGGATTGTTGCGGCAAACCCAAGGCGCCCGTTTCGCGCACCTCAGGCGGACTTGCTGTTCTTCTAGCCGAGCGGGGCCTATAAACCAATGGTCAGGCTCGCAATTTTGAACAACAGGCCTAATTGAACCCCGGTTCAATACGGGCCTTGCGGGGGCGTTCCTTGCAGTCTGACAGAAGCGCGCCCTAGATGGCGCTCGTCCCAGCTCATTGGATCAGTATCAGGCGCATGACCGCAGCTCGCAAACCACCTTCTGACCAGGATGGATTCTTCTGGAAAACCAAGAAGATGGAGGATATGTCGACGGCCGAATGGGAGAGCCTTTGCGATGGCTGCGGCCGCTGCTGTCTGAACAAGCTCGAAGACGAGGATACCGGCGAGATCTATTTCACCGACGTCAGCTGCAAGATGCTCGATTCCTGCACGGCCGGCTGCAAGGACTACACGAATCGCTTCGACTACGTGCCGGACTGCGTTGTCATGACGCCGGAAAAGGTCCGTACCCTCCCCTGGCTGCCTCCGAGCTGCGGCTACAGGCTCGTTGCCCAGGGCCGCGATCTCTATTGGTGGCACCCGCTGATCTCAGGCGATCCCAATACGGTGCATGAGGCCGGCGTCTCCGTGCGCGGCCGGGTCGCGGGCACCGAGGTAGAGATTCCCGACGACAAGCTTGAACACTATCTGGTGCAATGGCCCGGGCAGGTGCCGAAACGGGCACGCCTGAAGCGACGCCCCAAGGACTGATCAGCCGGACTGATCGGCCGCCTCTCTCATCACTTGTTCGGGATGACCGCGATGCGGGATGCACCCATGCGCAGCGGTGCCTGCCTGAGAAGAAGTTTGCTGCTTAGATTGGGTTCATAGAACGAATCCTTCGCGGCTTTGCACCGCAACACGCCCGATCCGACAGCCCGAGATGAACCAATTCACACGGCAGAGCAGCCAGGCTGCCGATATCAGGACATTGCCCGACGACATCGCCGAGGAATTGACCCGCCTTCCTGGCGAGGTCATCAGCGTTAGCGACGCGCCCCCGATCTCGCCGCCGGCATCGCTGTCACAGGACGAGGTCCGCACCATCGTCATCAGCCTGATGCTGACGATGTTCCTGGCGGCCCTCGACCAGACCATCGTTGCCACTGCGCTGCCGACCATCGGGCGCCAGTTCCAGGATGTCTCGAACCTCTCGTGGGTCATCACCGCCTATCTGCTCGCCTCGACTGCGGTCGCCCCCGTGTTCGGGACGCTGAGTGACATCTACGGCCGCAAGGCCATGATCATCGTCTCGCTGAGCCTGTTCATCGCCGGCTCGATCCTGTGCGCGATCGCGCCGAGCATGCCGATGCTGATTCTCGCGCGCGGCCTTCAGGGGCTCGGCGGCGGCGGCATCATGCCGGTCGTGCAGACCGTCATCTCCGACGTCGTCTCCCCGCGCGAACGCGGGCAGTACCAGGCCTATTTCTCCAGCGTCTGGATGGTCGGCGGCATCCTCGGCCCTGTCATCGGCGGTGTTTTCGCCGAGCATCTGCACTGGTCGATGATCTTCTGGATCAACCTGCCGCTCGCCGCCGCAGCCCTCGCGTTGCTGCTGCCGAAGATGAAGAAGATCCCGGTGTTCCATCGCAAGCGCAAGGTCGACTGGCTCGGCGGCGTGCTGCTGATGGCCTCCGCGGTCGTCTTCATGCTGGTGTTGACCTGGGGCGGTACGCGGTACAAGTGGCTGTCGCCGACCATTGTTGCGATGGTGGGCGGCGCCGTCGCGCTCGCGCTGACCTTCGTCTGGCACGCGCGCCGCGCCGACGAGCCGTTCCTGCCGCTGCCATTGCTGAGCGGATCGGTCGCGCCCTTCGCGCTGACCGCGGGCGGCTGCGGTCTCGGCGCCATCACCGGCCTCACCGTGCAGCTCCCGCTCTATTACGAGTCGGTCTATCATCTCAGCGCCAGCGAGGCCGGCCTTGCGCTGATTCCGCTCGCGGCGGTCTCGACGATAGGCGCCGCCGTCGCCGGTCGCACCATGGCGCGCGCCAAGCACTACAAGCGCGTCGCCATCGTCGGTACCTCCTGGGCTGCGATCTGCGCGCTCGGCCTGACGCTGACGACCTTGCCGTTGTGGGGCCTGTTGACGCTGATGGCCGCGTTCGCGCTCGGCCTCGGCACGACGTTTCCCGTCTGCGTGGTTTCGCTGCAGAACTCCGTTGCCCGTCCGCTGGTCGGCACCATCACCGGCGCGATGAACTTCTTCCGCTCGCTGATGTCCTCGTTCACGGTCGCAGCGTTCGCCGCCATCCTGCTGATCGCGCTCGGCGCCGACATTCCGCTGGCCGGCGAGCATCACGGTGCGGGCAGCCTCCCGGCGATTCCGGCCGAGGATATGCAGCACGCCTTTCGCTACGTCTTCGCGGCTGCGACCGCGCTGATGACCACCGCCTCGCTCTGCCTGATCATGATGGAGGAGCGGCCGCTGGCCGGTCCTTCCACGGCACAACCCGTGGAGATGGCGGAGTAGGGCGCTCTATCCGCCGCGATCAGGATCGTTGTCAGGCGTCTGTCGTGCCTTGGCGGCAAGACGGTTCTTGAGCTGCGCCAGCGCCTCAGCCGACCAATCATTGACATCGGTCACCGCGACCCAGGCATCGACATAATGCTCGGGCGCGTAGACATGGCCAAAGCCCATCGGCGCATTGGTTGCGACCGCCATGTCGAGTGCGAGCTGCAGCATGGTGACGATTGGATACCATCGCAGCTCCGGTGACACGTCAGGCCCACGCGGCGCGTTCATCCAGGCCGGGGCTCGATAGGCGTCGCGGTAGGCGAAGAACGTGATCGCATCGCTGGCATATTGCAGATAGACGACGCGCATCGCGCCCCAGGGTGTATCCGGCGGCACGGTCGACCCGTTCTGGTTCATGAAACGCACGAAGCGGCTGTCGCGGAATTCCGGCAGCCAGGCCGGCGAGCCCGGATTGCGGTTGTCGGTGATCGAGCGCCAGATGCGGCTCTCGAACGGCGCACCGCTCCACAGCGCGCCCGCGATGGGATCGCCGATCGTCTCGAACAGCTCTGCGGATTTCTCCGAGTTCATGGCGCCGAGGCTCAGCCCATGCAGATACAGCTTCGGCCTGACGTCCTTCGGCAGTGTCGTCCAGTAGCCGTAGATTTCGGCGAACAGGGCCCGCGCGGCTTCCGCGCCGTATTCGGGCTGAAACAGCAGCGACAGCGGACTGTTGAGATAGGAATATTGCATCGCGACGCTGGCGACATCGCCATGGTGGAGATATTCGACCGTATCCATCGCGGCCGGATCGATCCAGCCGGTGCCGGTCGGCGTAATGACGATCAGGACCTTGCGTTCAAAACCGTGCTGGCGCTTGAGCTCGTCGAGCGCAAGCCTGGCGCGCGCCTGGGCCGTGTCGCGGGCCGCGAGGCCGACATAGACGCGCACGGGCTCCCGCGCGGGATGCTCCGTGACCGCGCTGATCTCGGCTGCAGTCGGACCTGAGGCGATGAACCGGCGTCCCATGCGCCCGAGCTCCTTCCACTTCACCAGGGATGCCGGACCTCCGGTCTTGTCGGCCGCGGTCGGCTGCGGGCGCTCGGGCTCGAACAGGACGTCGAGTTCGCGGAAGGAGGAATCGAGTGCGTTGAAGGCGGTGCGGATCAGGACGTTGCTCGCGATCGACCAGAACAGCAGGGCTGCGACGATCACGCCGATGACGTTGGCGACCTTGCGCGGAATGGCGCGCCGCGTGCCCGCAGCGAGGACGTCAGCCAAAAGCGCGAACAGCCGCCCCAGCAACAGCAGTACCGCGAACGTGATCAGGGCGACGATGCAGACCTTGAGCGGATGCGCGGTCTCGACCGGCGCCATCTTCATCACGCTGCGGACCGCGTTCTGCCATGCGGTCGTCCGCCAGAGCGCGGCGATGACGACGAGCAGGCAGCCGGCCGCGACAAGCGCATTCGCGACGGATCTTGCGCGCGCCGATGGCTCGGGCAGTTCGAGATAGTGCCACAGCCGGCGCCACAGCACGCCGGCGAAATAGCCGATCGCAAAGCAGCCGCCGGCCAGCGTTCCCTGCGTGAGATAGCTGCGCGGGATCAGCGTCGGCGTCAGCGCCGCTGCGAAGAACAGCGCGCCTAGCATGAGGCCGACGCCGGACAGCGAGAGCAATTGCCGCCGAATGAACCGCGCGACTGTCATCAAAGCCCCTGTAGGCTCACGTCCCCGGCCGCGACACCTCGGTCTCCTTGCTGGTGATGAACTCCAGCAGCACCGGCACGCCTTCCCTGGTCTTCTGAATGCCGCGCTTGATCGCGGGGATGATGTCCTCCGGCTTCGTCACGCGTTCGCCATAGCCGCCGAAGGCGCGCGCCATTGCGGCATAGTCGCCCGAAATGTCGGTCGAGCGATACTTCTCGGTCGAGATCGGCATCACCTTCAGCTCGATCGCCATCGAGAAATTGTTAAGCAGGATCGACATGATCGGAATGCGCTCGCGCACCGCGGTCTCGAAGTCCATGCCGGTGAAACCAATGGCCGCATCGCCCCAGACGTTGATGCAGAGCTTATCGGGCTTGGCGAGCTTAGCGCCCATCGCGAGCCCAAGGCCGTAGCCGAGCTGCGTGGTCTTGCCCCAGCCGAGATAGGAGAGGGGCGTCACCGCCTTCCAGAACGGCGAGAGCTGATCGCGCGGGCTGCCGGCATCATGAGTGATGATGGTGTTGTCGATATCGACCGTGTGCTGCAGGTCCCACAGCACGCGGTAGGGACTGAGCGGCGCGTCGTTGCTGGTGAGTTTCGGCATCCATTTCGCCAGCCACTCTTTGTGCGAGGCTGCGATCTCGGCCGCGACCGCCGACGCATCACGGTCGGCAGTGACGGTCTTGCTGATCTCCTCCAGCAATGCATCGAGCACGAGACCGGCATCGCCGACGAGGCCGATCTTGGCTTCCACATCCTTGTTGAGATGGTTCGGATCGAGTGTGGAGTGGATGATGGTCTTGCCCTTCGGCATCGCGATGCCGAAGCTGGTCTCGGTGAAGGAGCAGCCGATCCCGAAGATGACGTCGGCCTCACCAAGGAATTTTGGCACCGCGCGCGGCACGGCGAGGCCACCGGAGCCAAGCGAGAGCGGATGCGTCTCAGGGAATGACGATTTGCCCCCCAGGCTGGTGGTGACGGGAATGGCCAGCCGTTCCGCCAGCCGTTTCAATTGCGGCCACGCCTGCGCATAATGCACGCCCTGGCCGGCATAGATGACCGGACGCTTGGCGCCCGTGAGCAGCGCAGCCGCTTCCCTCACATGCACGGGGTCGGCGCCGTAACGGGTGCGCAGCACCGGTGTGTAGTTCAGTGGCTCCGGCACCTCCTCATTCCACATGTCGGAGGGAATTTCGACGATGACGGGTCCGCCGCGGCCGTTCTTCAATTTGGTGAAGGCGCGTCGGAAGATGTTGGCGACCTCGGCGGCCAGGATGATCGGCTCGGACGATTTCGCGAACGGCTTCATCGCCTCGCTGGAATTGAAGTTCGGCTCGATATGCGCAAGCCGGCGCTGATAGCCCATCGGCAGCACCAGCACGGGAACGGATTCGCCAAAGCACTGCGCGACGCCACCCATCGCGTTCTCGGCGCCGGGGCCGTGCTGCATGCAGAACGCTCCGATCGTGCGCCCGGAGGTGACGCGTGAGATCGCGTCCGCCATGTGCACGCCGACGCGCTCCTGGCGCACCATCACAGGACGGATCTCGGCCTTGGCCGCGTGCTCGATCAGATGGTTGACGGGATAACCGCAGAGGATCTCGATCCCCTCGCGCCGCATGATTTCCGCAATGGCGGTGCCGAGCTTCATGGCGTCTCTCTCCCTGGCATGGCCGGTTGCTCCGGCTGTTGGGGAGAGAGGATCAGGAATCGGGGAGACGGTAAAGTGCGGCGAGAGATGTTCGCGGTAGGTCAGCCATGCAGCGAGATGCCGGCCATCCTATTTGCAGTTCTTGCAAATCGTCAGCTTGCGCTTCAACGCTTCGTCTTCCTGATCGATCGATGACTGCGCATCGAGGCCATCAGCATCCCGACTGGCGCCCTTCGCGGCGCGCGACCTGACCGGCGGCGTCACCTGGCTCGGTGCGTCATCGTCGGTGCCGGCACTGAAGCCATCATAATCGGCGGCCGGGTTCGGCAATGCCGCGGGTCTGCCGATCACCGGCAGTGGAGGCTCTCCGCCCGGCGCGCGGCCATCGTTGGTGACCATCGCCGGCTCCCTCCTGGGCTTGGCGTTCTTGGCCCCTGCATGCGGTGGCGAAGCGTTGGGCGGAGCCAACGAAACCGGCGGCGTCGCCGAATTCTGTGCTCTCGCGCTCTGCTGTGACCAGGCGCCGACCAAGATGAGGCCGATAGCCAGGAGCAACACGCGTCTCGTCAGCATCATTCAAACAGCCTTGCTTCAACGATTGACAGGTCGGGCTCATCGAGCCGCGCCGGGAAGAATATCAGCAGTGACATGGCCGTCAAAGTTGACGGAAATGGGAGCAGGCGGGATGTCGCTATGTCGCCTGGAACGTTTGACCCACGTCAAGCCGGTAGCTGGTTGCAGCATGGCATGATGACGGTGGTGATGAGATGACGCGTGCTCATCACGCTTCCAGGAACCTCCATGAGATCGTCGGCGATGCAGGGGCTGACCGCATCCGAAGCGCAGGCCCGGCTGAAGGCCGAAGGCTTCAACGAGCTGCCCCGCGCGGGCCGGCGGACGATCCTGCGCCTCATCATCGAGGTGCTGCGCGAGCCCATGCTGCTATTGCTGCTTGCGGGCGGCCTGATCTACTTCGTTCTGGGCGATCTTGGCGAGGCCTTGCTGCTTCTTGCGTTCGCGTCGATCTCGATCGTCATCACGGTCGTGCAGGAGGCGCGCACGGAGCGCGTTCTCGACGCGTTGCGCGATCTGACCAGCCCGCGCGCACTCGTCATCCGCGACGGCGAACGCCTCCGTATTCCCGGGCGCGAGGTCGCTCGCGGCGACCTGATCGTGCTCTCGGAGGGGGATCGCGTGGCAGCTGATGCTACGGTCCTTCGATGCATCGATCTCCTGCTGGATGAATCGCTGCTGACGGGGGAATCGGTTCCGGTCAGAAAGCAGGCCTCACCCTCAGCCGAAACATCGATAGCGCCGCATGCCGGCGGCGACGACCAACCATTCGTGTTCTCCGGCACGCTGGTGGTTCGCGGCAGCGGGATGGCCGAAGTGACCTCGACCGGCGTCCTGAGCGAGATCGGCAAGATCGGACAATCGCTGCATTCGCTGGCGACGGAAGCGCCCCGCCTGCAACAACAGACCACGCGGCTGGTGGCGACATTCGCCGTCGCCAGCGCCTTCGTGATCGGGTTGACCATTCTTCTTTATGGGCTCTATCGCGGCGGCTGGCTGGACGGCGTGCTTGCCGGCATCGCGCTCGGCATGGCGATGCTCCCGGAGGAATTCCCTGTTGTCCTGACCGTGTTCCTCGCCATGGGCGCCTGGCGTATCTCCCAGGCGCGTGTGTTGACGCGGCGCGCTTCGGCGATTGAATCGCTGGGCGCCGCGACCGTGCTCTGCACCGACAAGACCGGCACGCTGACGGAAAATCGCATGACCGTTGCGCGCCTGGTGCTGCCTGACGGAACGCAATCTACGCCGGACGAAGCGGCCCGCACGGCGCCCGCATTCAATCGATTGATCGAGACCGGCGTGCTGGCCTGCGTCCGAGAGCCGTTCGATCCCATGGAGAAGGCGTTGCATTCGCTGGCCTCTGACGCCAGCGCGGGCCGTCGGCTCGTGCAGCGCTATGGCCTGCGTCCCGACCTGCTCGCCATGTCGAATGTGTGGTGCGGAAGTGGCGATGGCTGCGTTGTCGCGGCCAAGGGCGCACCCGAGACGATCGGCATGCTTTGCGGAATGAGCGCGGAAGAGCTGGTCGAATTGCAGGCGCGCGTCGATATGCTCGCGCGGGAAGGGCTGCGTGTGCTTGGTGTGGCGCGGGCCGACTGGACGGAGACCGATCTTCCCGAGACGCAACACGGCTTCCCTTTTCGCTTTTGCGGCTTGACCGGCTTTGCCGATCCGTTGCGGCCCGGGGTCACGGGCGCCATTGCCGAATGCCGCTCCGCAGGCATCCGTGTGGTCATGATAACAGGCGATTATCCCGCAACCGCGTCGGCGATCGCGACGCGGGCCGGCCTCGATCCCGAACGTGTCGTGACAGGAACGGAGGTCGAAGCCATGGCCGATGCCGAACTCGCCGGCGTGGCGCGGGGACGCGCCGTCTTCGCGCGAATAGCGCCGGCCCAGAAATTGCGCGTCGTCAATGCGCTCAAGGAGGCCGGCGAGATCGTCGCGATGACGGGCGACGGCGTCAACGACGCCCCCTCGCTGAAGGCGGCCCATATCGGCATCGCCATGGGCGGTCGCGGCACCGACGTGGCGCGCGAAGCATCCTCGATCGTTCTGCTCGACGACGATTTCGGCTCGATCGTGAAGGCGATCCGGCTCGGCCGCCGGATCTACGACAATCTGCGCAAGGCGATGAGCTTCATCCTCGCGGTCCACGTTCCGATCGCCGGACTTGCTCTATTGCCCCTGGTCACAGGGATGCCGCTGTTGTTCGGCCCGGTTCACATCGCGTTTCTCGAGATGATCATCGATCCCGTCTGCTCGCTTGTCTTCGAGGCCGAGACCGAGGAGAGCGACGTCATGCAGCGGCCGCCGCGTTCGCCTAACGAGCCGCTGTTGCCAAGATCGCTGCTGGTCTGGTCGGCGCTGCAGGGGGGCCTTGCGCTGGCCCTCACCGGTGGCGTGATGGTGACGGCAAACCGATACGGCATGCCGGCAACCGAGGTGCGTGCGCTGACGTTCTTCTCGCTGGTGCTGGTGATCATGAGCCTGATCTTCGTCAACCGCTCGTTCTCGACGTCGCTGGTCGAAGCCTTTACCCGGCCGAACCGCACGCTCGTCATCATCGTCATGTTCGTGACGGCGATGCTTGCCCTGAGCCTGATGTGGCCGGCCGCGGCGGACCTGTTCCGCTTCGGTCCTCTGCATGCGGATGATCTCGCCGTCACGGCCGTGGTCGCACTCGTCTCCCTCGTGGTGCTGGAACTATCGAAATACCCGTTGCGTCGTCTCGTGCGGGCCTCAGCGGCGGCTTGAAGGCACGGCCAGCGCAATCGCCGCGGCACTGGATTGACTTGGGTCAAGGGAAGGAGCTCCCGGCTCCGACCGCGTCGAGCGTCTGCCTATCCGTTCTCCTGCAACGCTCGTCTCAATCTCCGGATGATCACGCCGCGGGCGCGGTCGTCGGCAGCGGCGCCAACCCTGTCGTTGATGTCGAGCACCAGCTCCGACATCTCGTTGTGCCAGTCGAGACGAGTCACGGCTTCGGGCGCGAGCCGCCGGCGATGATCTGCGTCGATCACGCGCGGTTCGGTCGCAGCGAGTTCAAAAATGTCGTCCAGCATCGGCTGGTAGACCTTCGCCGCCGGAATGATGCGTTCGGCGACGCGCTCGGCCAGGCCCGCGATGGCGCTTTCCTCGCCATGGACCAGGAACAGCCCGCGGGAAATGGGACGGCGTGCCGCGATCCAGCCAGCCATGCCGGCACCGTCGGCGTGCCCCGAATATTCATCGATCGTGCGAATCCGCGCCGCCACCCGGATCTCTTCCCCCTGGATCCGGACGGCCTTGGCGCCGTTCTGCAGAAAGCGGCCGAGCGTGCCGCTGGCCTGGAAGCCGGCGAGCAGCACGGTCGCGCGCTCGTTCCAGAGCCAGCGTTTCAGATGATGGCGGATGCGTCCTGCATCGCACATGCCGCTCGCCGCGATGATGATGTGAAATCCGCTGAGCCGCATGATCGCCTTGCTCTCGTCCGCGGTCTCGGTAAATTTGAGATGCGGCGAGTTGAGCAGGCGGTCGGCGTCGACGCTCGGGTCGAGGCTCGCGGCGTGGCGGCGGAATACTTCGGTGGCCCGGATCGCCAGCGGGGAATCGAGGAAGATCGGCGCGGTCGGAATCTTGCCGTGCTCCATCAGGTCGACGAGGTCGACGATCAGCTCCTGGGTGCGTTCGACCGCGAAGGCGGGGATCAGCAATGCGCCTCCGGCCGCCGCGGCCTCGCGCACCTCGTCGGCGAGGTGCTGCCGGCGGAGCACAGGCGTCGTGGCGGCGCGCACGCGATCGCCATAGGTGGATTCGGCGATGACATAGTCGAGGTCGACAGGCGCTTCGGGATCGGGCTGCAGCAGCTTGGCCTCCGGCCCGACATCGCCGGAGAGCAGCACGCGAAGCGGTCGCGGCGAGCCTTGCTCGGTGATTTCGAACTCGATCGAGGCGGAGCCGAGCAAATGTCCGGCGTTCCAGTAGCGCGCGCGGACGCCCGGGATCACGTCGATCCAGTGTTCGTAGTCGACCGGGCGAAACGCCTGGAGCGATGCGATCGCGTCGGCCTGTGTGTAGATCGGCTGGACTTCCTTGCGGCCGCGGGCCTTGTTACGCCGGTTGAGCTGCGCAACTTCGGATTCCTGGATGTTGCCGGCGTCTGGCAGCATGTAGGAGCAAAGGTCGATCGTGCCACGCGTCGCCAGGATCGGTCCGGCAAAGCCTTCGCGCACGAGCTTCGGAAGCAGGCCGCTGTGGTCGATATGGGCGTGTGTGAGCAGCACTGTCCGGATATCGGCCGGGCGGAACGGGAAGGCGCCGTAGTTGAGCTCCTTGAGCGTCTTCTGTCCCTGGAACAGACCGCAATCGACCAGGAAGCCGCCAGCGGCGGTCTGGAACAGATAGCTGGAGCCGGTCACGGTGCGGGCAGCCCCGCAGAAGCGAATAGTGATGCTCATCTCGTCGTCTCCCGCGAACGTGTCGTGCCGAGTTCGGACCGCAAGGCGGCGGCGAGAACCTCATCGAGCGCGATCGCATTGGTCGGATGCGACACGCTGTCGGTCGAACGAACAGACCGGATACCGGCCTCGGTGAATGCGTTGACCATCGCGGCCGGAAACAGCGCGTGCGTTACGACCGCATCGATGGCCGTCGCGCCGATCGTGCGCAGCGCCCGCGCGGCGACCATCAAGGTGGCTCCCGAGGACACGATGTCGTCGACCATCAGCGCCGGCCGTCCCGATAGCAGCGTCGGATCGGCAAAATCGATGTCGACGGAGCGATCGCCGTGCCGTGTCTTGCGCGCCACCGTGTGCTGCAGCCGCAGCCGGCCCGCGAGATCGTTCACCCAGGGCTCGGACTCGGCGTCGGGACCGATCACAACCGTCGCGGGATCGATGCCATCGGCTGCGAGGGCATCCGCGATCGCCGGCATCGCGGACAGGTTCTCCGCCTCGATGCCCGGAAATACGGAGCTGATGTCGGGCGTGCGGTGCAAGTGAGCGTCCACCGTGACGACGCGATCCACCAGCGTCGCGAGCAGCCGGCCCATGGCGCCCTGGCTAATAGCTTCGCCCGGATGAAACGCGATGTCCTGCCGCATGTAGCAGAGGTAGGGCGCGACCAGCACCAGGCGCCTGGCGCCATCGCGCCGCAGCGCCTCCGCGGCGAACAGCAGTGCGATCAGCTTGTCATTGGGCTGGTCGAGCGAGGCAAACAGGATGGTGGTGTCTGCCGCCGGCGCCACCGTGACGCGCAGTTCGCCGTCCGGAAAGCGGTGCAGGGCGATCTCGTCGCAGGCAAGCCCAAGCCGCGCCGCAAGCCGCTTTGCCGGTCCGGTGCTGGAGGGCAGGGCCTGAAGCGCGATCGTGCTCACGACTGCGTCCTGCCCTGGAGGGCCTCATGACCGTTGAGGACGTACCCGGTCTCCTGCCGGGCGGCCGCGGCCGCCAGATCATGCTCGGGTCCGTCGAACGTGTAGACACGATAGAGCGGCTCACCCTGTTCGACGCGATCGCCGATCTTCTTGAACAGGCGGATGCCGGCGCCCTTGTCGAGCGGCGCACCCGCGGTGCGGGCGAGGCGGTTCAGTCGCAGGCAGTCGATCGTGGACACCACGCCGTCATGTGCCGCCTTGACGTCGAAGCTGATGGGCCCGAGCTCGGTGCTGCATTTCGAGGGGCCCTGGGCGTCGATGATCTTCTGCATCTGCTTCAGCGCGGCGCCGCTCTCCAGCAGTTCGCGCGCGCGGGCATAGCCGGCGCCGCCACGCAGCTTCGGATCGTATTCCAGGAGATGGGCGGCGAGGCGTAGCGACTTCTCGCGCAGATCGTGCGGCGCATCCGCCTCGTTGCTGAGCACGGCCATCACATCGTTGGCCTCGAGCACCGGGCCGATGCCGTTGCCGATCGGCTGGCGGCCGTCGGTCGTGATCACCTCGACCGAGCGGCCGAACCGGTCACCGACGAATTCGAACAGCTTTCGCAGCCGCATCGCGTCGATGGCGGTGGTGACCTTCGCGGTCGGCCCGACCGGAATGTCGATCAACAGATGCGTCGAGCCCGCCGCGATCTTCTTGGACATGATCGAGGCGACCATTTGCTCGCGCGTGTCCAGGCTGAGCGGGCGCTCGACCGAGATCAGCACGTCGTCGGCCGGCGACAGGTTCACGTGCCCGCCCCAGATCAGACATCCGTTGCAGGAGGAGACAATCGACTTCATTTCCTCGACGCCGACATTCACCCGCGCCAGCACCTCCATCGTGTCGGCCGTTCCCGCCGGCGAGGTGATGGCGCGCGAGGAGGTCTTCGGGATCGGCAGGCCATGAGCGGCGACGATCGGCACCACGACCATCGAGGTGCGGTTGCCGGGAATGCCGCCGACGCAGTGCTTGTCGACAACGATCGGGTCGGGCCACACCAGCTGGGTGCCGGCCTGGGCCATGGCGCCCGTGAGCGCGAGAAGTTCGTCAGTGGTGATGAAGCTCGCCGAGCCGATCAGGAAGGCGGCGATCTCCATGTCGGAATAACGAAAATGGGCAAGGTCGTTGATGATCGCGCCGATCTCCGCCTTATCGAGCGTTTGACCCCGGATCTTGGCGCGCACCGCCTCGAGGCTTTCCGGCGGCGCGGCCGGCGCGACCGTGACCAGGGTGCCGACCGGCTTGCCGAAGCGATGGAACGCGGGCTCGGAAAGGCCGATCTCGTCCGGGGCTGCCAAGGCATCGTCATCGGTGATGAGCAGCGTCGCGAGCATTGTCTTGTCGTCGAGACGCAGCTCGACGCGACTGAAGCCGCGAAAGATGTCGGCCCGCAGCGCCTTCGACCGCCTGGAAACGACCACGACGTTCTCGCGGCCCGTATCGAGATGGACGCGGCATGTCTTGAGCTGGGAGGGTGGGGGATTGGAATTCATGATCGGACCGCGGGAAGCTGGGTCCGTCATGCTTAACTGCCGTCGCCTCGACGGGCTTGACTCAGATCATGGTCCGCGAGATCGGCTACTTATTACGAGCCAATGGGGCCGCGCCTTGCGCGACCGGGTGGCCAGCAATGACGATACTTGAGGATGAGGCGTGGCGTTACTTCGTGGCCGCGCTGATCGAGTTGAACTTGTTGCTCAGGAGGACGCTGCCCGTGTTGGTCACGACTGTGACGATGGCGAGCGCGATACCGGCGGCGATCAGGCCATACTCGATCGCGGTGGCACCCTTCTCATCGGCAAGAAACGACCTGATCACAATCATCGCCAACTCCTGTTCATCCGGTCCAATGTAGGCGCGCGTCGTTATCAAACTGGTAAAGCGATCGATGAGGCGCATTGCGCGCATCAAATTGCAGGTCCGGCCGAGCCAGCCTGCCGTGTCTTAACGTAACAGCCGTTAAACGAAGGTTTCATTATCCACTTCAAATGAGCGGAAGCAGCCAGCCTCAGCTGGCGGTGTGTCCCGGCGCATCCTTGCGCGGGCGTCCGAGCGCTGCGGCGAGGCGCCCGAACAGATCGCTGATGACAAGCGACCGCGCCCGCACCACCGTATCGGCGATGCGTTCTTCCTCGGCCGTGTCACTCACGAGGCCGATGTAGTTCTTCCTGGCGTCCTGCTGCGGCACGGAGGTGCGAACCCTGGCTCAGTCGATGGCGAACCATGGTGTGCGCAAAGGCAATCAGCGGTTAATTTCGTATCCCGTAGGAATACCCGGTGCGGCGAGTTGGCGCCACGCGCGAGAAATGACCCGGCGGCTTAAGGGATTGTTGAGGCTGTTCGTCAACCGGTCGGCAAGCATACCGGTGGCGGCGCGTCAGCGCCTGCCGTCTGCATTCAGCGCGCGCAGCATGCCGATGCGGGCGAATAGCAACCAGCCGCCGCCGGTCTCCGCCGCGTTGATCAGCATCTCGATTGCAGTCTGCCAGCGCGGCTCCTGCTGCTCGTCCTCGGGCAGCCGCATGATGAAGTCGGCGGCCTCCTGCAGCGTGCGCAGGCTGCGTCCGCCGCGCATCCCGATCGGATCGGCGAACGGCGTCGACCAGGGCATGTCAGGCCGCTCGATCGGAAAGGGAAGACGTCACGGCGCGGCCGTCGATGTGATGCGGTCAGCCGGCCTTCTTGGTCCGTGTCGTGGTCGCGCGCACCGGCTTGTCGGCCTTCTTCGGTGCGGCTTCCTTGGCCGCTGCGTCCTTGCCGCCCTTGCCGGAGATCGGCAGCAGCATCTCGCGCTGGCCCTCGACGCGCTTCTTCGGCTTCTTGGCCTTTGCCGTTTCCTTTGCCGTTTCCTTGGCGGTGTCTTTGGCGACCTTCGCTGCGGGCGCCGCCTCCTTCTCGTTCGCGAGGCTCTTTTTCAACGCGTCCATCAGATTGATGACGTTGCCGCCGCTCTTCGGCGTGGACTTGGCCGCGATCGGCGTGCCGGCGCGCTTCTTGTTGATGAGATCGATCAGCGCGGTCTCGTAATGATCTTCGAACAGTTCGGGCTCGAACGCGCCAGACTTCTTCTCGACGATGTGCTTGGCGAGGTCGAGCATGTCCTTGGTCAGCTTCACGTCCTGGATGTCGTCGAAATACTCGGTCTCGCTGCGCACCTCATAGGGGTAGCGCAGCAGCGTGCCCATCAGCCCGCTCTCGAGCGGCTCCAGCGCAATGATGTGCTCGCGGTTGGTCAGGACGACGCGGCCGATCGCGACCTTGTCCATGCTGCGAATGGTCTCACGGATCACCGCATAGGCGTCGTGGCCGACCTTGCCGTCGGGCACGAGGTAATAGGGGCGGATCAGGTAGCGGTTGTCGATGTCGGCCTTCGGCACGAATTCATCGATATCGATCGTGTGGGTCGAGTCCAGTGCGATATCGTCGAGCTCGTCCTTGGTGACCTCGATGTAGGTGTCGGTATCGACCTTGTAGCCCTTGACGATGTCCTCGGAGGTCACCTCGTCACCGGTCTCGGCATCGACCTTCAGATATTTGATCCGATGGCCGGTCTTGCGATTGATCTGGTTGAACGAGACCTTCTCGGTATCCGACGTGGCCGGATACAGCGCGACCGGGCAGGTCACGAGCGAGAGACGCAGAAAACCCTTCCAATTGGCGCGGGGGGCCATGGGCTACTCCAAACGCAACAGGGACAGACCTATGAGGATACCATCGGGGAACAGCGAATCATACACGCCTTGTCTCGGAATCTTGCAACTGCGTTAACCAGTCGCTCACCCCAGCGGTTTGGGCCGATCCAGCTCTAAAAACCGGAACATCAAATCGGATCGGGCGTTGGCTCGGGACGCAGGGCCGCGAGGAGGTCGCGGTCATCGGAGGCGACATCCGGAGATTTGAGGTCACCATGGCAGCCACGCGAGAGCACGATCAGATCGTTGAAACGGCCACCGAGGCGCGCCAGGCCGAACCCGGGCCCTCCGTGGCCGCGCTGCTCGCCATTTCGACCGGGCTCGCGATCCTAATCCTCGCCGTTATCTGGTTCGTGTTCTTCCGGACCTGACGGAGAGCTGAAGGGCAAATCAATCAGGAAGGGAGGACCTTCCGAATAGCCGCGGTCAGCGGCACATTGCGCCCGCCATGCTGCCGGCTCGTCCGGCAGCATGGCGGGCGCTGTCGCATTCGTCGCGAACACATCGTATATGACCAAAAAGTAACGCTCACAGTTCCCTGTGTTCATATTCAGTTCACGCCGGAATTGATCATCTCTGGCGATCGATCGTGCGGTCTATTTCTGGAGAGAAGCGTGCGCCTGCTTGTTGTTGAGGACGACCCTGATCTCAATCGCCAGCTCACCAAGGCGCTGACGGACGCCGGCTACGTCGTCGACCGCGCGTTCGACGGGGAAGAGGGGCATTATCTCGGCGACAACGAACCATACGACGCCGTGGTGCTCGATATCGGCCTGCCCAAGAAGGACGGCATCTCGGTGCTGGAGGCCTGGCGCCGCAACGGCCGCACCATGCCGGTTTTGATCCTCACCGCGCGCGACCGCTGGAGCGACAAGGTGCAGGGCTTCGATGCCGGCGCCGATGATTACGTGCCGAAACCGTTCCATCTGGAGGAGGTGCTGGCGCGGATCCGCGCGCTGCTGCGCCGTTCGACCGGCCATGCCCAGAGCGAGCTCTCTTGCGGACCTGTCACGCTCGACACCCGCACCGGCCGGGTCAGCGTGTCGGGCAATCCCGTGAAGATGACCTCGCACGAATATCGGCTTCTGGCCTACCTCATGCACCATTCCGGCCGCGTAGTATCGCGCACCGAGCTGGTCGAGCACCTCTACGACCAGGATTTTGACCGCGACTCCAACACGATTGAGGTCTTTGTCGGCCGCATCCGCAAGAAGCTCGACGTCGACATCATCCAGACCGTCCGCGGCCTCGGCTATCTCCTGACCCCGCCGCCGGCCCCCGGCGCCTGAGGGGTGTGGGCTTGACGGGCGGCCCGACACGGGCCTTGGTCCTGAAATGACCGCCGACGCCCTGCCACCTCGCGCCACCGGGATCATTCCGATGCCCGCCAGCTCGCTTGCCAACCGACTGTTCCTGTCGGCGACCGCCTGGCTCGTGGTGATCCTCGCCATCACAGGCGTGGTGCTGTCGTCGGTCTACAAGAATGCGACCGAGCGGGCTTTCGACCGCCGTCTCAACCTTTATCTGCGCACACTCATTGCCGAGGTCGCCACCCCCGACGAGCCGCCGGATCGCCAGTTCCAGTCGCTCGGCGAGCCCCTGTTCGAGCTGCCGCTGTCCGGCTGGTACTGGCAGATCACGCGCACCGACACCGAGAAGCCGGAGGTGCGCTCCTCGCGCTCGCTGTGGGACAAGAAGCTGCCGAAGCTGGAAGATCAGGGCGTCGAGCTCACGGCCGCCGGCATTCGCCTCGCTTATGTCGACGGGCCGGAGGGCCAGAATCTACGCATGGTCGAGCGTCCGGTCGATCTCGGCGCCGACGGCAAATATCTCGTCAGCGTCGCCGGCGATTCCACCGAGATCTTCGACGAGACCCGCAGCTTCGACTACTATCTCGGCGGCACTTTCACCGCACTCGGCATCGTGCTGCTGCTGACCACCGTATTCCAGGTTCGCTTCGGTCTCGCACCGCTCAAGCGCATCTCGGAGGCTATCGCCGACATCCGTTCGGGCCGGGCGGAGCGGCTCGAGGGCGAATTCCCGGTCGAGATCGCGCCGCTCGCGCGCGAGACCAACGCGCTGATCGATGCCAACAGGGAGATCGTCGAGCGCGCCCGCACCCATGTCGGCAATCTCGCCCATGCGATCAAGACGCCGCTGTCCGTGATCGTCAACGAAGCCGGAACGCACGCGGCCGATCCGTTCGCGGCCAAGGTGATGGAGCAGGCGGACGTGATGCGCAGCCAGCTTGCGCATCATCTGGAGCGGGCCCGCATCGCGGCGAGGGTCTCGATCGTCGGCACCGTGACCGAGGTCGCCCCCGCCATCGAAGCGCTGCGGCGGACCATGGAGAAGATCCATCGCGGCCGCGGCATCGTGGTCGAGGCCAAGGCCGATCCGGCGGCGAAATTCCGCGGCGAGCGCCAGGATCTGGAGGAGATGGTCGGCAATCTGGTCGACAACGCCTGCAAATGGGCGGCCTCGCGCGTCTTCATCGAGGTCCTGGTCGAAGCTCCGGCCGAGGCGGGCGCCGGCCCCAGGCTGCGGCTGATCGTCGATGATGACGGCCGCGGCCTGTCCGAAGCCGAGCGGGCCCAGGTCTCCCGGCGCGGCCAGCGGCTCGATGAGTCGAAGCCGGGCTCCGGGCTCGGTCTGTCGATCGTAACCGACCTTGCCGCGCTCTATGGCGGCAGCCTCTCGCTTGGCAGCGCCCCGATCGGGGGGCTGCGGGCCGAGCTGGTGCTGCCGGGAATTTAATCCTCTGATTTGGCACGATTATTTGGACTTCCGGTGGAAACCCTGGGGTTTCGGAGCGACTTCCTCAACGGCTTCTTAAGGCGCGCCAACCTATGATCGGCGCGGACGCATCCTACGTCCGCCACTTTACCGTGCATTACCCGGGCGCATGAGCCAGACATCGATCGAGCGGCTGAGGGAATATCTCGCGCAGCTCCCGCCGCAGGCGCAAGCGCTGCTGATGCGGGAGTTCGAGCGTGCGCTCGAGCGCGGTCAGGACACGGCTGTCGCCACCCTCGTGCTCGAGCAGCTGCGCAAGATCGTGCGCAAGGTCGAAGCCGACGAAGCCACGCCGCCGCGAACCGATGATCTGTCACGGCTGCTGTTCCAGATCGTGGAACCGTTCCTGGTCGAAGCCGGCGCGCCAATCAGGGTCGGCCAGATCCGCCGCTCCTCCCTGCATCCGATCTGGCAATGGCTCGGCCGCGACGGTGCCCCCGACAAGATCAGCGAATTCGAGGCGGCGCTGGCGCGCATGCCGGCGACAGACAGTTCAGGACAGGTCGAGGCGCTGACGCTCAAGCTTCAGGCCGTGGCCGCGGACGCCATCTTCGAGCTGACGGGGCCGGGCGGCGGCGACAAGTCGCGTGCACTTGCCCGTGTCGGCCCGCCCAACGTGATCGAAGACCTCTATTCGATCGGGGCGGTGCTCTCCGTCCGCGAGGCCCTGGGCACGCTCAATGAAAAGCTGCCGCGCTTCCTGCGTGCGTTCGGCGATCCCCAGATCGCCTCGGTGACTGCTGCGCTCAACATTCCCGCGCTGCAGACGCCGCAGATGCTGCCCTTTGCGCTGTCCGTGGTGGTCCAGCGCATGACCGCGCCGTGGCAGATCATTCGCCTCGCCATCAAGATCGCCGCGTCCGACGACGAGATCCGTGTCGCGGCGACCCCGTATGGAGTTGCCGTCACGATGGCGCTGCACGATTTGTCCCGCGTTGCCGCCAATCTGCGCATGGACATCAAGCGCGGCCATTTCGAGACCGTCGCCGACAATCTGAAGACGCTGCATGACGGCGTGCGCGGCCTGCGCACCGAGCTCGACCTGCGCAACGACTCCACCTGGGGCAAGCAGCTGACCTCGATCCGGGCCGACATCTCCAATGCCCTGCAGTCGGAGATCGACAGCGTTCCCGGCCGGGTTCGCCGTATTCTGCGTCAGCGTCCCGAAAAGGACATTCCGCCCGGAGCACGCATCGACACCACCGAGGTCGAGGAAACCGTGGCGCTGATCGACTTCGTCGCGACCTGTCGCAACTATGCCAGCGAACTCGCGATCAACGAGGTGACGCTGCGCACCTATTCCGACCTCCAGCAATATGTCGAACGCTCGACCGAGCAGGCGGTGCAGTCGCTGCGCGGCGCAGATCACAAGGTCCGCGCCTACCGGCAGCAGCAGGTGCAGGCCGCGATCCGCTTCTGCCAGGTGCTGTTCGGCGACGATTACGCCTCGCTGATGAGCCGCGCCGCGGAAAACGCAGCGACCGGCGAACGCAAATCGACGCGCGCAAGCTGATTCAGGCGTATTTTTTCGTAGCTACAATTTGTGGTTGACGGTGCCGGCCGCGAGCCCTACGGTCGCCGTGCAAGTTTTGGACTTTCTATTTGTGGGCGCATGAAACCCATTATCAGCTCCATTGAAATCGAGAACCGCGTTATTGTCGCCAAATATCAGAGGCTGATGGTCGGCGCGAAGGTGGTGCTCGTCGAAAAGGCGAGCGGTCGGCAACTGTCGGACACGGTCACCCGGGTCGCATCGCCAGTTCCCGTCGGAGCGCTGCGGATCAGATTGCCTGAGGCCATCGAGCCGGGAACATACTTCCTCAGGGCCTTCAACGGGCACGGCGAGGACGCCGCTCAGAGCGCGGACTTCGAGATCGGCTAAGCTGTTGGATTTTCACCGTTTCGGGACCGCGGACGCTCGCGCTGAATTGACAATTGTCAATTGCCGCATCATCCGGCCGTGGTGTAAAGCCACATAGAGGCGCGGTTCGCGCGCCACCGGAAGCTTGCCTGATGACGCTATGGTTCGTGTTCGCGCTGATGACGGTCGCGGCGATATTCGCCGTGCTCTGGCCGCTCGGGCGTGGCGGGCGTCCTGACAATCAAGGCAGCGAGGTCGCGGTCTACAAGGACCAGCTGGCCGAGATCGAGCGTGACCTTGCCGCCGGATTGATCGCCGCGCCGGAAGCCGAGGCCGCACGCATCGAGATCAGCCGCAGGCTGCTCGCCGCTGATAGTAGCGAGCCCGCACTCGCGCCGAATTCCAGCCTGAAATGGCGCCGTGCGGCATCCGTTCTGGCGCTCGTCGGCCTGCCCTTGGTGGCGGCCGCGATCTATGTCCCGCTCGGCTCGCCTGCGCTTCGTGATTTCCCGCTGGCGCAGCGGCAGCGCGGCGCCGAGCCCGGCATGGCGCAGTCGCTCGAGAACCTCGTCGTGCAGGTTCAGCAGCATCTGGAGAAAAATCCAACCGACGGCCGCGGCTGGAACGTGCTGGCGCCGGTGCTGGAGCGACTCGGCCGCTTCGACGAGGCCGTGCGCGCCTATCGCAATTCGATCACCTACAATGGCGAGAGCCCGGAGCGTCGCGCCGATCTCGGTGAGGCGATCACGGCCGCTGCCAATGGCGTGGTGACAGCGGAGGCCAAGGTCGAGTTCGAGCGCGCGCATGCGCTGAGCGCCGACGATCCCAAGGCCAACTATTTCCTCGGCCTCGCCGCCGAGCAGGACGGGCGCAAGGATGACGCGACCAATATCTGGCGCGCACTGCTGGCGAAGGCACCGGCGGATGCGCCGTGGCGGCCGCTGGTGCAGACCTCGCTGGCACGGGTCGGCGGTGGCGGCGTGACGATGCCGGCGCTGTCCGACGAGACCATCGCGGCATCCAAGGAGATGAACGACGGCGATCGCAATGCGATGATCCGCGGCATGGTCGAGCGTCTTGCCACGCGTCTCAAGCAGAATGGCGACGACGTCGAGGGTTGGCTGCGCCTGGTGCGCGCCTATCTTGTGATGGGCGATCGCGACAAGGCGCTCGGTGCCACGACCGACGCCCGCCAGGCGGTCGCCAAGGATGCCGAGCGGCTGCGCCAGCTCAATGAAGGCCTCAAGAATCTCGGGCTCGACGGATGATTGTCGCAGCGCGAGACGAGCGGAGAACGGATACGCCATGACGCGCAAGCAGCGACGTATGACCATCATCGGCGGCTCGCTCGCCGTGCTCGCGCTCGCGGCCGCGCTGGTGCTCAATGCGTTGCGCGACTCCATCGTGTTCTTCTCGACCCCGACCATGGTGGCCGAGAAGCATGTCCAGCCCGGCAGGCGCTTTCGCCTTGGCGGCCTGGTCCAGCCGGGCTCGCTCCAGCGCGGCGACAATCTCGCCGTGACGTTCGAGGTTGCCGATGGCGGCGCCAAGCTGCCCGTGGCCTACAAGGGCATTTTGCCGGATCTGTTCCGGGAAGGGCAGGGCGTCGTCGCCGAAGGTGCGCTCGATGCGAACGGCGTGTTCAAGGCCGACACCGTGCTCGCGAAGCACGACGAGACCTACATGCCCAAGGACGTCGCCGATGCCTTGAAGAAGCAGGGGCATTGGAAGGACGATTACGCCGGAAAGCCGGCGGCGACGACGGCACAGGGCAATTCGCAAGGAGCGGTGCGGTGATCGCGGAAGCCGGACATTACGCGCT
Source organism: uncultured Bradyrhizobium sp. (assembly GCF_936928535.1). Lineage (GTDB taxonomy): Bacteria > Pseudomonadota > Alphaproteobacteria > Rhizobiales > Xanthobacteraceae > Bradyrhizobium. The sequence goes on from NZ_CAKZHY010000020.1 coordinate 36,299, forward strand.
GGTGCTGGCGCTCGCGCTGGCATTGATCCAGTCCTTCGTGCCCGTCATCGGCGCGCGCTTGCGCGATCCTGCGCTGATGAACGTGGCGCGCTCGACTGCGCTCGCGCAGCTGCTGTTCGTCGGTGCCTCGTTCGTTGCGCTTGTGACGCTGCACGTGAACTCGGATTTCTCCGTCGCCAACGTTTACGAGAACTCGCACTCAATGAAGCCGCTGATCTACAAGATCACCGGCGTGTGGGGAAATCATGAAGGCTCGATGCTGCTCTGGGTGTCGATCCTCGCTTTGTTTGGCGGGCTGGTCGCGGCCTTCGGCAATAACCTGCCGCTGTCGCTGCGCGCCCATGTGCTCGCCGTGCAGGCCTGGATCGCGAGCGCCTTCTATCTCTTTATCCTGATCACCTCGAATCCGTTCCTGCGCATCGCCAATCCGCCGATCGAGGGGCGCGACCTCAATCCGGTGCTCCAGGATATTGGCCTCGCCGTGCATCCGCCGATGCTCTATCTCGGCTATGTCGGCTTCTCGATCTCATTCTCTTTCGCCATTGCGGCGCTGCTCGAGGGGCGGATCGACGCGGCCTGGGCGCGCTGGGTGCGGCCGTGGACGCTGGTCGCCTGGATCTTCCTGACGCTCGGCATCGCGATGGGCTCCTACTGGGCCTATTACGAGCTCGGCTGGGGCGGCTGGTGGTTCTGGGACCCGGTCGAGAATGCCTCGCTGATGCCGTGGCTCGCCGGCACCGCGCTGCTGCACTCGGCGCTGGTGATGGAGAAGCGCAATGCGCTGAAGGTCTGGACGATCCTGCTGTCGATCCTGACCTTCTCGCTCTCGCTGCTCGGCACCTTCCTGGTGCGCTCGGGTGTCATCACCTCCGTGCACGCCTTTGCCAACGATCCGACCCGCGGCGTCTTCATCCTGCTGATTCTCTGCCTGTTCATCGGCGGCAGCCTGTCGCTGTTCGCCGGGCGTGCGACCTCGTTGAAGCAGGGCGGCCTGTTTGCGCCGATCTCGCGCGAGGGCGCGCTGGTGCTGAACAATCTGCTACTCACAGTCGCCTGCGCGGTCGTGCTGTTCGGCACGCTCTATCCGCTGGCGATGGAAGTGCTCGCCGATTTCAAGATGTCCGTGGGCGCGCCGTTCTACAACCTCACCTTCGCACCGCTGTTCGCGCTGTTGCTGCTCGCGGTGCCGTTCGGGCCGATGCTGGCGTGGAAGCGCGGCGATCTGCTCGGCGTCACCCAGCGCCTGCTGGCGGCGGGCGTCGCCGGTCTTGTCGTGGTCGCCATTGTCTGGGGCTGGACGCGTGGTGGCAGCGCATTGGCGCCGCTGGCGATCGGGCTTGGCGTCTTCGTCATCGCCGGCGCCGTGACCGATATCGCCGAGCGAACCGGTCTGTTTCGCCTGCCATTCGCGACAACATTTCATCGCGCCCGCGGCCTGCCGCGCTCGGCCTGGGGCACCGCGTTTGCGCATGCCGGTCTCGGCGTTGCGCTGATCGGGATCGTCTGCGAGACCACCTGGAACAGCGAATATATCGCGACCATGAAACCGAACGACGTCGCCCAGGTCGCCGGCTATGAGCTCAAGCTCGACGGCCTGCTCGAGCGCCAGGGGCCGAACTACCGCGAGATGATCGCGCAGTTCAACGTCAGCCACGGTGGTGAAGCACTCAGCGTCATGACGCCGTCGAAGCGCAGCTTCACGACGCGCGGCTCTTCGACCACGGAGGCTGCGCTTTTGACCCGCGGGGCGAGCCAGCTCTACATCTCGCTGGGTGACGTCACCGCCGACGGCGCCATCGCCGTCCGCATCTATCACAAGCCGTTCGTGCTGATGATCTGGTGGGGTCCGGTGCTGATGGCGTTTGGCGGCATGCTGTCTCTGTCCGATCGGCGCCTGCGCGTCGGCGCGCCGAAGCCGGCGCGCGCCAAGCAGCGCCTGCAACCGGCGGAGTGATCGATGCGCCGGATGATGGCCGCTTTCGTCGCGCTGATGCTGCTGGCAGCGCCTGCGGTGCACGCCGTACAGCCCGACGAGATCATGGCGGATCCCGTGAAAGAGGCCCGCGCGCGCGAATTGTCGCGCGAGCTGCGTTGCATGGTCTGTCAGAACCAGTCGATTGACGATTCCGATGCACCGCTCGCGCGCGACCTGCGGCTGCTTGTGCGGGAGCGGATCGCGGCCGGCGACAGCAATTCACAGGTGCTCGATTTCCTGGTCGCGCGCTACGGCGAGTTCGTGCTGCTGAAGCCGCGGTTCGAACGGCAGACCATGCTGCTCTGGCTGCTCGCGCCGCTGCTGCTCGCCGGTGGCGGCTTCGCGCTGTGGCGGCAAAACCGCCGTCGCGCGCAGGACGGTGCAGATGTACCGACGCCGCCGCTGACGCCGGACGAACAAGCCCGGCTCGCCGCGTTGATGTCCGAAGACGCGAAATCCTCTTGAATCTACGTAGTGATACGTAGGGTGTCGGGGGAAGCGCGTTTCATGCTCTGTTGACCTTTGTCTGGAAACTTGTCGGAAGATTCCATTCCAGATCTTGAGTCCTCAAGCGATGTTCACGAACAGCAATCTGACGATCCGCTTTCTGGTCGGCGCCGTCGTCGCTGCATTATTGTTCCTGTTGGGCATCGGCGGCGGCACCGGCTTCGTCGCGGTGCTCTACCTCAACAACGAGATCACCGGCCTGTCGTCCGACTTTGCCGCGCTGAGCGGTCCTGCGCGCGACCACGCGATGCAGATCTATCACCAAGCGCAAGCCGCGTTCTCCTGGTTCCTTGTTGCCTGCGGTATGATCGCAGTCATCGCCGTCGCGATCTGCCTCGCCACATGGTTCGCCGTACGAAACGGCATCCTCAACCCGCTCGCGGCGATCGTGCATGCGATGCGTGAGGTTGCCGACCAGAAGTTCGAGACACTGGTTCCGGGCCTCGGCGGCACCAACGAGATCGGGCTGCTCGCCGGCGCGCTGGAGGTGTTCAAGACCAACGGTCTCGAGCGGCGGCGTCTGACCGAGCAGCAGCTGCATGAAGCCCAGCACCAGGCCGAGCGATCGAAATATCTCGATGGTCGCATCAGAAGTTTCAACGAGCTCGTCGCCAGCGTCGTCGATAGCGTGGCGTCGTCGGCCGTGCACCTCATGCGCAACGCCGAGACGTTGTCGCACACCGCCAACGACACCAGCACCAAGGCCAACGCGGTCGCCAGTGCAGCGAGCCAGGCCAGTGGCAGCGTGCAGACGGTTGCGGGCTCCGCTGAAGAAATGACGACCTCGATCGGCACGATCAGCCGCCGTGTCACCGACGCGACCCAGCGCGCCGAAGGTGCCGCCACGCAGGCCGAGAAGAGCCGCGACACCATCCACACGCTGTCGGATGCCGCCGACAAGATCGGCGAGGTCGTGCAGCTCGTGCAAGCGATCGCCTCACAGACCAATCTGCTCGCGCTCAACGCCACGATCGAGGCGGCGCGGGCAGGCGAAGCCGGCAAGGGCTTTGCCGTGGTGGCTTCCGAAGTGAAGAGCCTTGCGGACCAGACCAGCAAGGCGACCGAGGAGATCACCTCGCACGTCGCCAGCATCCAGGGCATCACCGCGGAGACGCGCGGGGCGATCGATGCCATCTCGAACACGCTATCGGAGATCTCGTCGATCATGTCCGGCATCGAGGTGGATACGTCCCAGCAGCGCAATGCCACGCAGGACATCAGCCGCAGCGTCCAGGACGCCGCGCGCGGCACGCTCGACGTCTCCAACCACATCGTCCAGATCACCTCGACCTCGGCCGAGACCGGCCGGATGGCGGCCGAGGCGCGGGATTCCGCCGCCAGCCTGTCGCAGCAGGCCGCGACCCTGAAGCGCGAAGTCGACGAATTCATCGTCAGCGTCAGGGCGAGTTGAGGGCGCTTCGGCGTCGTCTCCGGAACCGGGTTAAGTTCCTGTCAAATCATGATTTTCGGTCTGCGCTAAACTGCCGCAGGCAGGCACGGACTTTATTACAAAAGTTTAACCCGCCAGCCAGCGCGCGGTAAGGCGCAAGTCCCCATGTTCAGGTCCGCAAGGTGCCATTATCAGGCACCACATGGATTTCTAGGCCCTGGAGACCTGCATGACTGATCGTCCCGATCTCACGAACCTTCCTTCCTTCCGGCAGCGCCGCCGTTCGGTGTTGTCCGCCCGCAGGATCGCGCTGATGGCCTCGGTCGTCGCCGGTCTCGGTATCGCCGTCCACGGCTTCAGCCCGTCGACCTCGCCCGCGGACCTGTTCTCGAGCCCGGCGCATGCGCAGGTCAACAACGAGGTCAAGAAGGTCGATCGTCCGATCGGTTTTGCCGACATTGTCGAGCGCGTGAAGCCCTCGGTGATCTCGGTCAAGGTCAACATCAAGGAGAAGACCGCGAGCAACGACGACGGCGATGATGCGCAGTCGCCGTTCCAGCCGGGTTCGCCGATGGAGCGCTTCTTCCGCCGCTTCGGCGGTCCGGATGGCATTCCCGGCCTGAAGGGCGGTGGTCGTGGCCGCGTCGTGCAGGGCCAAGGCTCCGGCTTCTTCATCTCGGCCGACGGCTATGCGGTGACCAACAACCACGTGGTCGACGGCGCCGACAAGGTCGAGGTCACCACCGACGACGGCAAGACCTACAGCGCCAAGGTGATCGGCACCGACCAGCGGACCGATCTTGCTCTGATCAAGGTCGAGGGCGGCTCGAATTTCTCCTTCGCCAAACTCGCGGACAGCAAGCCGCGGATCGGCGACTGGGTGCTCGCGGTCGGCAATCCCTTCGGTCTCGGCGGCACCGTCACCGCGGGCATCGTCTCGGCCAGCGGCCGCGACATCGGCAACGGCCCCTATGACGATTTCATCCAGATCGACGCGCCCGTGAACAAGGGCAATTCCGGCGGTCCGGCTTTCGACACCAATGGCGAGGTGATGGGCGTCAACACCGCGATCTACTCGCCGTCCGGCGGCAGCGTCGGCATCGCGTTCTCCATTCCCGCCGCGACGGTGAAGAGCGTCGTAGCCCAGCTCAAGGACAAGGGCTCGGTCAGCCGCGGCTGGATCGGCGTGCAGATCCAGCCCGTCACCTCCGACATCGCCGACAGCCTCGGCATGAAGAAGGCCGAAGGCGCGCTGGTGGCGGAGCCGCAGAAGGATGGTCCGGCCGCGAAGGCGGGCATCGAATCCGGCGACGTGATCACGTCGGTCAACGGCGAATCCGTCAAGGATGCGCGCGAGCTCGCCCGCACCATCGGCGGCATGGCGCCCGGCGCGGCGGTGAAGCTCAACGTGCTGCACAAGGGCCAGGACAAGGTCGTGAACCTCACCCTCGGCCAGCTGCCGAACACGGTCGAGGCCAAGGCCGACACCGATAACGACAGCGGCAAGAGCGCCAGCAAGGGCACGGACGTGCCGAAGCTCGGCATGACCGTTGCGCCCGCCAATTCCGTGGCCGGCGCCGGCAAGGACGGCGTCGTGGTCACCGAAGTCGATCCGAAGAGCGCCGCGGCCGAACGCGGCTTCAAGGAAGGCGACGTGATTCTCGAAGTCGGCGGCAAGAGCGTGAGCACCGCCGGCGATGTCCGCGATGCCATCACCGCGGCGCGGACCGACAACAAGAACAGCGTCCTGATGCGCGTGAAGAGCGGCGGCCAGTCGCGCTTCGTCGCAGTGCCCATCGCCAAAGGCTGACAAGGGCTGAGCCTCAGGAGGCTTACGACATGAAGGGTGTCGCCGGCATCAGTCGCCCCCGCCGTCGGCACTCTTCCGGGGAGCAGCGCAATGCCTGCTCCCCACGCCTACCTTCCGGTGGAATTACGCCCCCCTCCGTCGGAAGGTCTAGGGCGGTGAGGTCCCCCCAGCTTCACCGCCCGCCTTTTTGCCTACCCCGGGTCTCGCTCACTCGGCTTGCATGCGATTGCCGCTCGCGCCATGTTTAGAGAAGGTTGACCTCCTTGACCGCCGCCGAACGCACGATGCGCCTCCTCATCATCGAAGACGACCGCGAATCCGCCGACTATCTCGTGAAGGCGTTTCGCGAGGTCGGACACATTGCAGACCACGCTGGTGACGGCGAGGAGGGCCTCGCCATGGCCGAGAACGGCGATTACGACGTGCTGGTGGTCGATCGCATGCTGCCCAAGCGCGACGGGCTGTCGCTGATCGGCTCGCTGCGCGACAAAGGCGACACGACGCCGGTGCTGATCCTGTCCGCACTCGGTCAGGTCGACGACCGCATCAAGGGCCTGCGCGCCGGCGGCGACGACTATCTGCCAAAGCCCTATTCCTTCGCCGAGCTGCTCGCCCGCGTCGAGGTGCTGTCGCGCCGCCGCGGCGGACCTGCCGAGGACACGCTTTACCGGGTCGGCGACCTCGAGCTCGACCGGCTCTCCCACCGCGTCGCCCGCGGCAAGGACGAGCTGACGCTGCAGCCGCGCGAATTCCGCCTGCTCGAATACCTCATGAAGCATGCCGGCCAGGTGGTGACGCGCACCATGCTGCTGGAGAACGTCTGGGATTATCATTTCGATCCGCAGACCAACGTGATCGACGTGCACATTTCGCGGCTGCGCTCCAAGATCGACAAGGGTTTTGAGCGGCCGCTGCTGCACACGATCCGCGGCGCTGGGTACATGATCCGTGACGGCATTCGGTAAACTCGTCCGCACCACGGCGTTCCGGCTGACGCTGGCCTACCTGTTCCTGTTTGCGATGTTCGCGGCCTCGCTGCTCGGCTATTTCGCCTGGAATACGCGGCGGCTGATCAATGAAGAGATCACGCAGACGGTCAATGCCGAGACCTCGGAGATCAACGAGATCTACGGCCGCCGTGGGCTCTACTACCTCGTGCGCACCATCGAGTATCGGGCGCTGCGACCGGGCGCCAATCTTTACCTCGTGACCACGCCGACCGGGCAGGCGATCGCCGGCAATGTCGGCTCGCTGGCGCCGGGCGTGATGGCGACGCGCGGCTGGTCGGAGACCGCCTACCGGCGCATCGAGGACGCTGACGACCGCGACCATCGCGCGCTGGTGCGCGTCACGGAGCTCGAGAACGGCTTCCGCCTCCTGGTCGGCCGCGACCTTGCCGAGCGCCGACGCCTGTTCGGCATCGTCGCCAAGGCCGCGCAATGGTCGATCCTGATCGTCGTGGTGCTTGGCCTTGGCGGGGGCATCTTCGTCGCGCGCAGGGTCCTGACGCGCATCGATGCGATGAGCGGCACCGCGCATCGCATCATGACCGGCGATCTCAGCGAGCGCCTGCCGGTTGGTCGCAGCGGCGACGAGCTCGACCGCCTCGCCGAGAACCTCAACGCGATGCTGGAGCGGATCGAGGCGCTCATGGCCGGGCTGAAGGAAGTCTCCGACAACATTGCCCACGACCTCAAGACGCCACTGACGCGACTTCGCAACCGCGCGGAGGAGGCGCTGGCGAAATCCGGCTGCGAGGCTGACTATCGTGCCGCGCTGGAGCGGACCATCGAGGAATCCGACGGGCTGATCCGCACCTTCAACGCGCTGCTGATGATCGCGCGCGCCGAGTCCGGTCAGGCGCGCGGCAACATGGATGATTTCGATGCCGCCGATGTCGCGGGCGGCATTCACGAGCTTTACGAGCCGCTCGCCGAGGACGACGGCATGACCTTGAAGGTCAAGACGGAAGCAGCGCTCCTCCACGGCAATCGCGAGTTGATCAGCCAGGCGCTCGCCAATCTGGTCGAGAATGCGATCAAATACGGCAAGCCGGCCGCGGTGGCCTCGGGAACCGTGGTCAGCATGGACGCGCGTCAGATCACGATCGAGGCGAAGCGCGAAGGCGATCAGGTGCTGCTCAGCGTCACCGATCGCGGCCCCGGCATTCCGGAAGGCGATCGCAAGCACGTCGTCGAGCGCTTCGTGCGGCTGGAAGCGAGCCGCACCATGCCGGGCTCCGGCCTTGGCCTCAGCCTCGCCTCCGCCGTCGCCACATTGCATGGTGGCGAATTGCGGCTGGGCGACGCCCATCCCGGTCTCGTCGCCACGCTGGTGCTGCCGGCGCGCGCGGGTGCCGGCGACAGGGTTGCTCCGCCAATACAGGATGTGCCACAGAAGGTGGCATGATCAACTCCGCGCCGGGAAACGCGGACAAGCATGGTGAGAGCCTGGCCACGCGCTTCGCGGAGGCTCCCCATATTGCCGCTTCCACATCAGACGAACGCCGTTTTGAAGGCTGGCTGGCCGAGCTCGAGCCGGCACAATCAGCTCGTTTGGACGCGCTGCTGGTCCATCCCTTTGCCCGGGCTGTTCTTGCCGGCATCGCGGAATTCTCGCCTTATTTGTTCGATCTGGTGCGCGCCGATCCGGTTCGCGTGATCCGATTGCTCGAATGCGAGCCCGATGCGCATCTCGCCGCGCTGATCGCGGAGGCGAGGGGCGCGGTGCTGGCAGCGCCGGACGAGGCCGAGGTGATGCGGCTGCTTCGCCGCATGAAGGCGGAGGCTGCACTGCTGATCGCGCTGTGCGACATCGGCGGGGTCTGGCCGGTGATGCGGGTCACGGCGGCGTTGACCGATCTCGCAGTGTCCTCGGTGCAGGCGGCACTGCAGTATTTGCTGCGACAGGAAGCCGCACGCGGCAAGCTCGTGCCGTCAGATCTCGAGGCGCCGGAGATCGGCTGCGGCCTGATCGTGCTCGCCATGGGCAAGATGGGTGCAGGCGAGCTGAACTATTCCAGCGACATCGATCTCATTGTGTTCTTCGACCCCGATGCCACGACGCTTGTGCCCGACATAGAGCCGCAGCCGTTCTTTGTTCGGGTGACGCAGGGCATGGCGCGCATCCTCCAGCAGCGGACCTATGAGGGTTACGTGTTCCGCGTCGATCTGCGGCTGCGCCCGGATCCATCCTCGACCCAGGTGGCGATCTCGCGCGATGCCGCGCTGAACTATTACGAGCGGGAAGGGCGCACCTGGGAGCGCGCCGCGATGATCAAGGCGCGGGCGTGTGCCGGCGACCCCAGAGCGGGCGAGGCGCTGCTGGCCGAAATCGCGCCCTTCGTCTGGCGCAAGCACCTCGACTTCGCTGCGCTTGCCGACGTGCACGACATGAAACGGCAGATGCAGACCTATCGCGGCCAGAGCGAGATTGCGGTCGAGGGCCACAACGTCAAGGTCGGCCGCGGCGGCATCCGCGAGATCGAGTTCTTCGCCCAGACCCAGCAGCTGATCGCGGGCGGTCGCCATCCGGAGCTGCGGGTGCGGCCGACGCTGGCCGCGCTCGACATCCTCGCCGCCCGCAACTGGATCACCTCCGCGGCTCGGGACGAGCTGACCACGGCCTATGAATTCCTGCGCCGGGTGGAGCATCGTCTCCAGATGATCGCCGACGAGCAGACCCATGCGCTGCCGGAGGACAAGGGGGCAGTCGAACGCTTCGCCTGGTTCTTCGGTTATGACAGCCGTGAGGCCTTCGCGCGCGACCTGTTGCGCCAGCTCGCGATCGTCCAGGGGCACTACGAAAAGCTGTTCGAGGGCGATGATCCAACCGGCACGGCAAGCCTGCCGGCAATCGACTATCGGGCCGGTCCCGATGATCCGCGCCTGCTTGCGCATCTGACGACGCTCGGCTTCAAGAAGCCCGCTGCGGTAGCCCAGACCGTCTGCGACTGGCTCACCGGGGACTATCGCGTGTTCCGCGTCGAGGCGACGCGAAACGCTTTCGTCGAGTTCGTGCCGGCCCTGATCGACGGATTGGCGCACGCCGAGGAGCCGGACCGCGCCGTTGTGGCATTCGACCATTTCCTCCAGGCGCTCCAGCGCGGCGGCAGACTGATCACGCTGCTGAGCCAGAACCGCGATCTCGTCGCGCTCGTGGCGCTGGTGCTTGGCGCGGCGCCCCGGCTCGGCGAGATGCTGGCGCGGCAGCCGCAATTGATGGACGGTCTGATCGATCCGCGTTTCTTCGGCGCGATGCCGGACAGGCGGGAATTGTCGGCACGGCTTGCGACCACGGTCCAGGATGCGGGCTCCTACGAGGAATTTCTGGATCGGCTGCGCCTGTTCGGACAGGAGAGCCTGTTCCTGATCGGCACGCGCATCCTGTCCGGCACCGTTTCGGCGCAGCAAGCCAGTACGGCCTTTGCCGACGTCGCCGAGGGCATCGTTCATACCGTGCACGGCCTCGTCGCCGATCGCTTTGCCGCCCAGCACGGCCGGATCAAGGGGCAGGAGACCGCGATCATCGCGATGGGCCGGCTCGGCAGCCGCGAGATGACGGCGTCATCGGATCTCGATCTGATCCTGCTCTACGATTTCGACAGCGACAATCCTGATTCCGACGGCCAGAAATCACTGCAGGGCGCGCATTATTTCGCCCGCCTCACCCAGCGCCTGATCAGCGCCTTCACGACCCGCACCAATTACGGCGTGCTCTACGAGATCGACATGCGGCTGCGGCCCTCGGGGCGCGCAGGTCCCGTGGCGTCGAGCCTTATCTCCTTCGCCGACTACCAGGCCAATGAGGCCTGGACCTGGGAGCACATGGCATTGACGCGCGCGCGCGTGGTGTCGGCGTCACCGGAATTCACCGCGCGGATCGAACAGATCATCCGCGAAGTCCTGACCCGCCGTCGCGATCCGGTCATTATCGCCAATGACGTCGCCGACATGCGCCGCGCGATTGCGCAGGAGAAGGGCGAGACCGATCATTGGGACCTGAAATACGCCTCGGGCGGCATGGTCGACATCGATTTCATCGCGCAATATCTCCAGCTCGTCCACGCCCACGACAAGCCCGATATTCTCGACGTCAGCACGGTGCAGGTGCTGGAGAATGCATGTCGGCTTGGCGTGCTCGGGCAACCTGAAACCGAAATCCTGCGTGCCGCGGCGCGGCTCTATCACGATTTGACGCAAATTCTCCGTCTCTGCGTCAGCGAGCGTTTCAAGCCGGAAACCGCCGGTACGGACCTGCAGCGCGTGATGGCGCGCGCGGGCGATGCGCCGGATTTCTCCTCGCTCGAGGCGCGCGTGAAGGAAACGCAAAGCGAGGTGCGGCGCGTGTTCAATGCGCTTCTGGAAGGGAAGCCGTCTGCTTGAGCGAGGTAAGGGCTTCGAGCACGTTCGGCTCCAAGCCCGCGCCGCCGGCATCGAGATGCGCGAAGATCGCGCGCTTCATCCGGGGATCCCAGAATTTCTTGATGTGGTCGGCAATGCCAGGCACGGCCTTGTCGTGGCCCTGGCTCTTGAAGAACATGCCGATCTGGTTGGCCATGTAGACGAGGCGGTCAGCAGGCGACGACATCGATGATCTCCTGTCCACAATGAGCCGCGACACGGCCCTGGTGCGTGAACACTTCAAACCCGTCGTTGCGGGCAATTGCAATCAGCGTGATACCGGCAGCCTCCGCGGTGCGGACCGCAAGCGCGGTCGGCGCGGAGACCGCGACCATCACTGGCCCACCGATCGCAGCCGTCTTCTGCACCATCTCGACCGAGACGCGGCTGGTCAGCAGCACCAGGCCGGCGCTTGCATCCGTGCGGCTGCGGGCCAGCGCGCCTGCGAGCTTGTCGAGCGCATTGTGGCGGCCGACATCCTCGCGCAGCGCCACGATGCCATTCGGCGGCGTCCAGAAGGCGGCTGCGTGAACCGCGCGGGTCTGCATGTTGATCGATTGCAGGGGCGCGATCGCCTGCATCGCCGACATGATCTGTTGCGGCGTGAAGAGCTGACCCTGCCGCACGATCGCCGCGGGCCGTATCGCCTCGGCGATGGAATCGATGCCGCAGATGCCGCAGCCGGTCGGGCCGGCGATGTGGCGGCGGCGCTCGCTGATGCGCGCGGCATCCTCTGACGCGAGCCACATACGCAGCTCGATGCCGTCGTCGAGACGGACGATTTCGAGCGACTTGATGTCGTCGACCGACTTGATGATGCCTTCGTCCAGGCTGAAGCCGACGGCGAAATCTTCGAGGTTCTGCGGCGTCCCCATCATGACGGCATAGGTGCCGCCATTATAGGTCAGCGCCAGCGGCGTCTCCTCCGGGATTAGCCGTGTCCCTTCCGACGCGACATCGTCGCGCCAGATCTCGCGGTCGATGGCCTGGACCGGCACATGCATGCGGTTACTCCGCGGCCTCGGCAGGCGCGATACGGCGGGAGTGCCGCGCCTGCTCGTCGTAGGATTTCTGCCAGTCGGAGGGCCCGTTCGAGGGCGAGATCTGCACCGCCGTGACCTTGTATTCCGGACAGTTGGTGGCCCAGTCCGAATAGTCGGTCGTGATCACGTTGGCCTGGGTGTCCGGGTGGTGGAAGGTGGTGTAGACGACGCCCGGCGACACGCGGTCGGTGATCTCCGCGCGCAGCGTGGTCTCGCCGGCGCGGCTCGTCAGACGTACCCAGTCGCCGTCGCGCACGCCGCGTTGCTCGGCATCGTGCGGATGGATCTCCAGCAGGTCCTCGGCGTGCCAGACCACGTTCTCGGTGCGCCGTGTCTGCGCGCCGACATTGTACTGGCTGAGAATGCGGCCCGTAGTGAGCAGCAGCGGGAAGCGGGGACCGGTGCGCTCGTCGGTCGCGACATATTCGGTGACGATGAACTTGCCCTTGCCGCGGACGAAGCCGCCGATATGCATCACCGGCGTGCCCTCCGGCGCCTTCTCGTTGCAGGGCCACTGCACCGAGCCGAGCTCGTCGAGCTTGGCGTAGGAGACGCCGGTGAAGGTCGGAGTCAGCGCCGCGATCTCGTCCATGATTTCGGACGGATGGCTATAGTTCATCTCGAAGCCCATTGCCTTGGCAAGGCCGATGGTGACCTCCCAGTCGGCCATGCCGTTCTTCGGCGACATCACCTTGCGCACGCGCTGGATGCGGCGCTCGGCGTTGGTGAAGGTACCGTCCTTCTCGAGAAAGCTCGATCCGGGCAGGAACACGTGGGCGTAGTTCGCGGTCTCGTTCAGGAAGAGGTCGTGGACGATCACGCACTCCATCGCCGACAGCGCCGCCACCACATGCTTGGTGTTGGGATCGGACTGGAGGATGTCCTCACCCTGCACGTAGATGCCCATGAACGTGCCTTCGATCGCGGCGTCGAACATGTTGGGAATGCGCAAGCCCGGCTCCGGGTTGAGCTTGACGTTCCACAGCGCCTCGAACTGGTCGCGCACGGCGTCGCCCGAGATATGGCGGTAGCCGGGCAGCTCGTGCGGGAACGAGCCCATGTCGCAGGAGCCTTGAACGTTGTTCTGGCCGCGCAGCGGGTTCACGCCGACGCCGGGACGGCCGATGTTTCCGGTCGCCATCGCGAGGTTCGCGATCGCGATTACCGTGGTCGAGCCCTGGCTGTGCTCGGTGACGCCGAGCCCGTAATAGATCGCGCCATTGCCGCCGGTGGCGTAGACGCGCGCCGCTTCACGCAGATCCTTCGGATCGACGCCGGTCAGGATCGCAGTGGCTTCCGGGCTGTGCTTGGCTTGCGCGACGAAGGCCGCCCATTCCTCGAACTCGGCCCAGTCGCAGCGCTCGCGCACGAAGGCTTCGTTGACCAGACCCTCGGTGACGATGACATGCGCCAGCGCGGTGACGACCGCGACATTGGTGCCGGGCAGCAGCGGCAAATGCAGCGCCTTGACGTGCGGCGATTCCACCATCTCGGTGCGGCGTGGATCGATCACGATCAGCTTGGCGCCCTGGCGCAGCCGCTTCTTCAGGCGCGAGGCGAACACCGGGTGGGCGGAGGCGGGATTGGCGCCGATGATCACGGCGACGTCGGTATCCTCGACCGAGTCGAAGTCCTGCGTGCCGGCCGAGGTGCCAAAAGTCTGCGACAGGCCATAGCCGGTCGGGGAGTGGCAGACGCGGGCGCAGGTGTCGACGTTGTTGTTGCCGAAGCCGGCGCGGATCAGCTTCTGCACCAGATAGGTTTCTTCATTCGTGCAGCGGGACGAAGTGATGCCGCCGATGGCATTGCGGCCGTACTTCTGCTGGATGCCGCGCATCTTGGCGGCAGCGAAGGAGAACGCCTCGTCCCAGGAGACTTCCTTCCAGGGATCGTCGATCCGCTCGCGGATCATCGGATTGAGGATGCGTTCCTTGTGGTTGGTGTAGCCCCAGGCGAAGCGGCCCTTGACGCAGGAATGGCCGCGGTTGGCCTTGCCGTCCTTGTACGGCACCATGCGCACGACTTCCTCGCCGCGCATCTCGGCCTTGAAGGCGCAGCCGACGCCGCAATAGGCGCAGGTGGTGACGACCGAATGCTCGGGCTGGCCGATCTCGATCACGGATTTCTCCGTCAGCGTCGCGGTCGGGCAGGCCTGCACGCAGGCGCCGCAGGAGACGCACTCCGAGCCGAGGAAGCTCTCGCTCATGCCGGGCGAGACGCGGCTGTCGAAACCGCGGCCGGAGATGGTCAGCGCGAAGGTGCCTTGCACCTCCTCGCAGGCGCGGACGCAGCGCGAGCAGACGATGCACTTGGAGGGATCGTAAGTGAAGTAAGGGTTGGATTCGTCCTTCGGCATCCAGGCGGCGTTGATCTCGCCATGGGACTTGGCGAAGACGTGGTTCTCGCCCTCATAGCCGTAACGCACGTCGCGCAAGCCGACAGCGCCGGCCATGTCCTGCAATTCGCAATCGCCATTGGCGCCGCAGGTGAGGCAATCGAGCGGATGGTCGGAGATGTAGAGCTCCATCACGCCCTTGCGCAGCTTCTTCAGCTTTTCGCTCTGGGTATGGACGACGAGGCCGTTCATGACTGGCGTGGTGCAGGAGGCCGGCGTGCCGGCGCGGCCCTCGATCTCGACGACGCAGAGCCGGCAGGAGCCGAATGCGTCGACCATGTCGGTCGCGCAAAGCTTCGGGATCTGGTGGCCTGCATCCATCGCGGCGCGCATGATCGAGGTGCCCTCGGGCACCGTGACCTCATTGCCGTCGATGGTCAGAGTGACCATCGTTGATGATTTGGAGCGCGGCGTGCCGTAGTCGATTTCCTCGATCAGAGACATTGTCGTTCTCCTATTCCGCGGCCTGAAGCGTGGTCGGGGCCGGCACAAAGTCTTCCCGGAAGTGCTTCAGCGCGCTGAGCACGGGGTAGGGCGTGAAGCCGCCGAGTGCGCAGAGCGAGCCGAATTTCATGGTGTTGCAGAGGTCTTCGACGAGCGCGAGGTTTTCGATGACCCGCTCGCCGTTGATGATCTTCTCGATGGTCTCGACGCCGCGGGTCGAGCCGATGCGGCAGGGCGTGCACTTGCCGCAGGATTCGATGGCGCAGAACTCCATGGCGAAACGAGCCTGCTTGCGCATGTCGACGCTGTCGTCGAACACGACGATGCCGCCATGGCCGATCAGGCCGTCGCGTGCGGCAAAGGCCTCGTAGTCGAACGGCGTGTCGAACAGGGCGCGGGGGAAGTAGGCGCCGAGCGGGCCGCCGACTTGCACTGCGCGCACCGGGCGTCCGGTGAATGTGCCGCCGCCGATGTCGTCGACGAGCTCGCCGAGCGTCACGCCGAACGCGGTCTCGAACAGCCCGCCCTGGCGAATGTTGCCGGCGAGCTGGATCGGCATCGTGCCGCGCGAACGGCCCATGCCGAAATCGGCATAGGCCTTGGCGCCTTCGGCGAGGATGAAGGGGATCGCGGCGAACGACAGCACGTTGTTGATGACGGTCGGCTTGCCGAACAGGCCGTGATGCGCCGGCAGCGGCGGCTTGGCGCGCACGAGGCCACGACGGCCTTCGAGGCTCTCCAGCAGCGAAGTCTCTTCGCCGCAAACATATGCGCCGGCGCCGACGCGCACTTCCATGTCGAAGCTGTGGGTCGAGCCGCCGATCTTGTCGCCGAGATAACCGCCGCGCCGGGCGGCGACGATGGCTGCGTTCATTGCCTCGACCGCGTGCGGATACTCGCTGCGGATGTAGATGTAGCCCTTGGTGGCGCCGACGGTGACGCCTGCTGTGGTCATGCCCTCGATGACGAGGAAGGGATCGCCTTCCATGATCATGCGGTCGGCGAAGGTGCCGCTGTCGCCTTCGTCCGCGTTGCAGACGATGAATTTGCGATCGGCCATGGCCTGGGCGACGGTCTTCCACTTGATGCCGGTCGGGAAGCCGGCGCCGCCGCGGCCGCGCAGGCCTGAGGCGGTGACTTCATTGAGGATCGCGTCGCGGCCGAGCGAAAGTGCGCGCTCAAAGCCCTTGTATCCGCCGTGAGCGCGATAATCCTCGAGCGAGCGCGGATCAATCACGCCGCAGCGGGCGAAGGTGAGGCGGGTCTGG
>NZ_CAKZHY010000021.1 GCF_936928535.1 uncultured Bradyrhizobium sp.
ACCACCACGTCGCGCCCGGGTGGCGGCCCCTTGGGTCGCGCCCCCGCAGTTGCTGCCGGACCGGACGAGGACGATGGTCCGCGCCAGATCCGTCGTGGCCCCGGCGGCGCCGCGCGCCCCGTGGTGGCGCCCAAACCCACCCACAAGCCTGGCCCGCAGAAGGAGCGCGGCCGCCTGACCGTCGTCACCGCGCTCAATGCCGACGAGGTTCGCGAGCGCTCGATCGCCTCGTTCCGCCGCCGCACCCAGCGCCTGAAGGGCCACGCCTCGAACGAGCCGAAGGAAAAGCTCATTCGCGAAGTGACGATCCCGGAAGCGATCACCATCCAGGAACTCGCCAACCGCATGTCCGAACGCGCGGTCGACGTCATCCGCATGCTGATGAAGCAGGGCGCGATGCACAAGATCACCGACGTGATCGACGCCGACACTGCGCAGCTGATCGCCGAGGAGCTCGGCCACACCGTCAAGCGCGTCGCCGCGTCGGACGTTGAAGAGGGTCTGTTCGACCAGGTCGACGATTCCACCGACACCGAGACGCGGTCGCCGGTGGTGACCGTGATGGGCCACGTCGACCACGGCAAGACCTCGCTGCTCGACGCGCTCCGTCATGCCAACGTGGTCTCCGGCGAAGCCGGCGGCATCACCCAGCATATCGGCGCCTATCAGGTGCTGTCGCCCGAGAGCGGCAAGAAGATCACCTTCATCGACACGCCCGGCCACGCCGCGTTCACCGCGATGCGCGCCCGCGGCGCCAAGGTCACCGACATCGTCGTGCTAGTGGTCGCGGCCGATGACGGCGTCATGCCGCAGACGGTCGAAGCCATCAACCACGCCAAGGCCGCGCGCGTGCCGATCATCGTTGCCATCAACAAGATCGACAAGCCCGACGCAAAGCCCGAGCGCGTCCGCACCGAGCTGCTCCAGCACGAGGTGCAGGTGGAATCCTTCGGCGGCGACGTCGTCGACGTCGAAGTGTCCGCCAAGAACAAGACCAATCTCGACAAACTGCTCGAGATGATCGCACTGCAGGCCGATATCCTCGACCTGAAGACCAATTCGGAGCGTCCGGCCGAGGGCACCGTGATCGAAGCCAAGCTCGATCGCGGCCGTGGTCCGGTCGCGACCGTATTGGTCCAGCGCGGCACGCTGCGTGTCGGCGACATCATCGTCGCCGGCGCCGAAATGGGCCGCGTCCGCGCGCTGATCTCCGATCAGGGCGAGACGGTTCAGGAAGCCGGCCCCTCGGTGCCGGTCGAAGTGCTCGGCTTCAACGGTCCGCCGGAAGCCGGCGATCGTCTCGCGGTCGTCGAGAACGAAGCCCGCGCCCGCCAGGTCACGAGCTATCGCGCGCACCAGAAGCGCGAGAACGCGGCGGCCTCGATCTCGGGCATGCGCGGCTCGCTCGAGCAGATGATGTCCCAGCTGAAGACAGCGGGCCGCAAGGAATTCCCGCTGATCATCAAGGCCGACGTGCAAGGCTCGCTGGAAGCGATCTTGGGCTCGCTGGAGAAGCTCGGCACCGACGAAGTCGCAGCCCGCATCCTGCATGCGGGCGTCGGCGGCATCTCGGAATCCGACGTCACGCTCGCGGAAGGCTTCAACGCCGCGATCATCGGCTTCTCGGTTCGTGCCAACAAGGAAGCTGCTGCCGCCGCCAAGCGCAACGGCATCGAGATCCGCTACTACAACATCATCTACGATCTCGTGGACGACGTGAAGAAGGCAATGAGCGGCCTGCTCGCGCCGACCTTGCGCGAAACCATGCTGGGCAATGCTGCGATCCTGGAGATCTTCAACATCTCCAAGGTCGGCAAGGTTGCCGGCTGCCGCGTCACCGACGGCACCGTGGAGCGCGGCGCCAATGTGCGCCTGATCCGCGACAACGTCGTCGTGCACGAAGGCAAGCTGTCGACGCTGAAGCGCTTCAAGGACGAAGTGAAGGAAGTCCAGGCCGGCCAGGAATGCGGCATGGCCTTCGAGAACTATCACGACATGCGTGCCGGTGACGTGATCGAGTGTTATCGCGTGGAGACGATCCAGCGCTCCCTGTAAGTCCAAATCTTACCGAAGCGCCCGGATCTTTTTGAGCTGAAATTGCGGGAGTGCGATGGCCGGATTTTTTCCGGCCATCCACGCTCCATTCGTTTCAACAGGACAAATGACAATGCTCGTGTCCCAACGCGGGCACGACGAGGTGATTTTCGACCATGCCACGGCATCATCAGAAAAAGAGTTCCGCGCCCGGCGGCTCGCAGCGCCAGCTGCGCGTCGGCGAGCAGGTTCGCCACGCGATAGCCGATATTCTGGCGCAAGGCAGTGTGCATGATGCGGATCTCGAAGGCCACATCATCACCGTGCCGGAGGTGCGGATGTCGCCCGATCTGAAGCTCGCGACAATCTACGTGATGCCGCTCGGTGGCCGCGACACCGAGCTCGTCATCACTGCGCTCGATCGCAACAAGAAATTCCTGCGCGGCGAAGTCGCGCGGCGCGTTAACCTGAAATTTGCACCTGACCTTCGCTTCCGCGTCGACGAACGATTCGACGAAGCGGAACGGATCGAGAAGCTTTTGCGAACACCTGCGGTGCAGAAGGACTTGGACAAGAATCCGGATTCGGATCGGGAAGAAGAGCAATGATGATGGACCCGGCTCACGGCACGATTGCCAGCAACGAGGCCGACACGCGCGACATCCAGCAAAATAATTTTGCAGATGTCAGCGGCAATGCGCAGCCGCATCAGGAGGCGCGCCGCGTCAACAACGATCCGCGCGCGAACAAGCAGAAGGGCAATCAGGTGCGCCGCGACCGGCGCGACGTGCACGGCTGGGTCGTACTCGACAAACCGATCGGCATGACCTCGACGCAGGCCGTCGCCGTGCTCAAGCGCCTGTTCAACGCCAAGCGCGCCGGCCACGCGGGCACGCTCGATCCGCTCGCCTCCGGCGGCCTGCCGATTGCGCTGGGTGAAGCCACCAAGACGGTTCCTTTCGTGATGGACGGCCGCAAGCGCTACCGCTTTACGGTATGCTGGGGCGAGGAGCGCGACACCGATGATATCGAGGGCCAGGTCACGGCAACGTCGGACCGGCGCCCGACCCGCGAGGCCATCTTGGCCCTGCTGCCGCGATTCACGGGCGTGATCGAGCAGGTTCCGCCGCGCTATTCGGCGATCAAGGTCCAGGGCGAGCGGGCTTATGACCTCGCCCGCGACGGCGAAGTCGTGGAACTGGCGCCCCGCCCGGTCGAGATTCACCATTTAGCCCTTGTAGATCAACCGGATAACGACCGGGCCGTGTTCGAGGCCGAGTGCGGCAAGGGAACCTATGTCCGGGCGCTCGCCCGCGATATGGGCCGGATTCTGGGCACTTTCGGCCATATCTGCGCGCTCAGGCGGACCCTGGTCGGCCCATTCAGCGAGAATGACATGATTCCGCTGGATCAACTGGAGGCTTTGTGCGATAGAGCCGCGTCCGGCGAGGGAAGCCTCGCCGACGCGCTAATGCCCGTTGAGACCGCGCTGGACGACATCCCGGCACTGGCCGTCACTCGGGCTGATGCGGCAAGGCTCCATCGGGGCCAGGCCGTTTTGTTGCGCGGACGGGATGCGCCCACAAGTAGCGGCACAGTCTATGTCACGGTGGCAGGCCGTCTTTTGGCGCTTGCCGAAGTTGGCAATGGCGAAATCATCCCCAAGCGTGTGTTCAACCTGACCGGCTTGACTGCCTCAACCGGTCGCAACGAGAGAAATTGACGATGTCGATTGCCGCAGAACGCAAAGCGGAAGTCATCAAGACGAATGCCACCAAGGCCGGTGATACCGGTTCGCCAGAGGTTCAGGTCGCGATCCTTTCGGAACGCATCAACAACCTGACCAGCCACTTCAAGACCCACGTGAAGGACAACCATTCGCGTCGTGGCCTCCTGAAGCTGGTCTCGACCCGCCGCTCGCTCCTCGACTACCTGAAGAAGAAGGACGAGGCGCGGTACAAGGCGCTGCTCGAGAAGCACAACATTCGTCGTTAAGAGTTCTTGCGCGCGCCACTGGCGCGCGTTTTAGCGCGTGGTTTCGAGCGAAAGCGCTTATTGCAGGGTTTTTGATCGAGGCTCACGCGTACGTCCGGTGCGGGCCAATGACGCTGCGCATCCGGGGCATGATCGGCGAAGACCAAAGGTTCGGTGTTCGCAATCGTGCCGACTGACAGTCCAGCAGCAATCCGGCGGCTGGGCGCAACGGGCAAGGTGCCCGTATGACCCGAAAGGATGGACGCCATCCGACATCCAAAAACCATGGCAGGATCGCAGGACGCTGATCGCCCGCTCCGATCAGCGTCCTGCAATCTTGACATGGTTTTTGTTTTTCGAGCCGTCCCTTCTTTCGAGAACCCATGAAAGAAGACCTCTATGTTCAATAAGCATTCAGTCGAGATCGACTGGGGCGGACGCCCTCTCAAGCTCGAAACCGGCAAGATCGCACGCCAGGCCGACGGCGCCGTCATCGCCACCTATGGCGAGACCGTGGTCCTTGCCACCGTCGTCGCGGCGAAGACGCCGCGTGAAGGCGTCGACTTCCTGCCGCTGACCGTCGACTACCAGGAAAAGACCTACGCGGCTGGCCGCATTCCCGGCGGCTATTTCAAGCGCGAGGGTCGTCCGACCGAGAAGGAGACGCTGGTCTCCCGCCTGATCGACCGTCCGATTCGTCCGCTGTTCGTCGACGGCTGGCGCAACGAGACCCAGGTGATCGCCACCGTGCTGTCGCACGACATGGAGAACGACCCCGATATCGTCGCGCTCGTGGCCTCCTCCGCTGCGCTGACTCTCTCGGGCGCTCCGTTCAAGGGCCCGATCGGCGCCGCCCGCGTCGGCTTCGCCAATGACGAGTTCATCCTCAACCCGACGCTCGACGAGATGGTCGACACCCAGCTCGACCTCGTCGTCGCCGGCACCGCCGACGCCGTGCTGATGGTGGAATCGGAAGCCAAGGAGCTGAACGAAGACATCATGCTCGGCGCCGTGATGTTCGGTCACCGCCACTTCCAGCCCGTGATCAACGCGATCATCGAGCTCGCCGAGAAGGCCGCCAAGGAGCCGCGCGAAGTCACCGTCATCGACAACGCCGCGCTCGAGAAGGAAATGCTCGGCCTGGTCGAGCAGGAGCTGCGCGCCGCCTACGCCATTCCGGTCAAGCAGGATCGCTACGCCGCGGTCGGCAAGGTCAAGGAGAAGGTGATCGCCCACTACTTCCCCGAAGGGCAGGAGCCGAAATACGACAAGCTGCGCATCAGCGCCGTGTTCAAGGAGCTCGAGGCGAAGATCGTTCGCTGGAACATCCTCGACACCGGCAAGCGCATCGACGGTCGCGACTCAAAGACCGTGCGCAACATCATCGCCGAAGTCGGCGTGCTGCCGCGCGCCCACGGTTCGGCGCTGTTCACCCGCGGCGAGACGCAGGGCCTGGTCGTCACCACGCTCGGCACCGGCGAGGACGAGCAGTACATCGACGCGCTGTCGGGAACGTACAAAGAGACGTTCCTGCTGCACTACAACTTCCCTCCCTATTCGGTCGGTGAGACCGGCCGCCTCGGCGGCACCAAGCGCCGCGAGATCGGCCACGGCAAGCTTGCCTGGCGCGCGATCCATCCGGTGCTGCCGCCGCATCACGAGTTCCCCTACACGATCCGCGTGGTCTCGGAGATCACCGAATCCAACGGCTCCTCGTCGATGGCTTCGGTCTGCGGCGCCTCGCTCGCACTGATGGACGCCGGCGTGCCGTTGAAGCGGCCGACCGCGGGCATCGCGATGGGCCTGATCCTCGAAGACAAGCGCTTCGCGGTTCTCTCCGACATCCTCGGCGACGAAGACCATCTCGGCGACATGGACTTCAAGGTGGCCGGCACCGAGCAAGGCATCACCTCGCTCCAGATGGACATCAAGATCGAGGGCATCACCGAGGAGATCATGAAGGTCGCCCTCGGCCAGGCCAAGGAAGGTCGCATCCACATCCTCGGCGAGATGGCGAAGGCGCTCACCAACGCCCGCGCCGAGCTCGGCGAATACGCGCCGCGCATCGAGACCTTCAAGATCGCCACCGACAAGATCCGCGAAGTGATCGGCACCGGCGGCAAGGTGATCCGCGAGATCGTCGAGAAGACCGGCGCCAAGGTCAATATCGAGGACGACGGCACCGTGAAGGTCGCCTCCAGCGACGGCGAAGCGATGAAGGCCGCGATCAAGTGGATCAAGTCGATCGCCTCCGATCCGGAAGTCGGCCAGATCTATGACGGCACCGTCGTCAAGGTGATGGAGTTCGGCGCCTTCGTGAACTTCTTCGGTTCAAAGGACGGCCTGGTTCACATCAGCCAGCTCGCGGCCAACCGCGTGCAGAAGACCTCCGACGTCGTCAAGGAAGGCGACAAGGTCAAGGTCAAGCTGCTCGGCTTCGACGACCGCGGCAAGACCCGCCTGTCGATGAAGGTCGTCGACCAGACCACCGGCGAAGACCTCGAAGGCAAGGGCGGCGACGGCGAGAAGGCTCCGCGCGAAGCGGCCGGCGAGTAATCGCTTCAAGCCATTTCAGAAACACGAAGGGCGGCGTTTCGGCCGCCCTTTTTGTTTGTCGCTTGCTATGCGCTGGGATCACGCTGCGATGTCGAACCGGTCGAGGTTCATCACCTTGGTCCAGGCCTTAGCGAAGTCAGCCACGAACTGCTGCTTGGCATCCGACGAGGCATAGACCTCGGCGAAGGCGCGGAGCTGCGAGTGCGAGCCGAAGATCAAATCGGCACGCGTGGCGGTCCACTTCACCGCATTGGTCTTGCGGTCGCGGCCCTCGTAGGAGCCGTCGGCAGCCGCCGTCCACGCCGTGCTCATGTCGAGCAGGTTGACGAAATAGTCGTTGGACAGCGTGCCCACCTTGGAGGTGAAGACGCCGGCCTTCGACCCGTTCGCATTTGCACCGAGCACGCGCAGGCCGCCGACCAGCACGGTCAACTCAGGACCCGAGAGCTTCAGAAGCTGCGCGCGATCGACGAGCGCTTCTTCCTGCTGCAGGAACTGATGCCTCTTGCTGACATAGTTGCGGAAGCCATCGGCGCGCGGCTCGAGCGGCGCGAAGGACTCGACGTCGGTCTGATCCTGCGTCGCATCCATGCGGCCCGGCGTGAAGCCAACCTTCACGTCGACGCCAGCATCCTTGGCGGCCTTCTCGACCGCGGCGGTGCCGCCGAGCACGATCAGGTCAGCAAGCGAGACCTTCTTCGCACCAGTGCTGAACTCCTTCTGGATCGCTTCGAGCTTGCCGAGCACCTTGGAGAGCTGGGCCGGCTGGTTGACCTCCCAGTCCTTCTGCGGAGCAAGACGGATGCGCGCACCGTTGGCGCCGCCGCGCTTGTCCGAGCCACGGAAGGTCGAGGCCGAGGCCCAGGCGGTCGAGACAAGCTCGGACACCGAGAGACCCGACGCCAGGATCTTCGACTTCAGCGCAGCGATGTCCTGATCACTGACCACCTCGTGGTTCAGGGCCGGGATCGGGTCCTGCCAGATCAGCGTCTCCTTCGGCACCAGCGGGCCGAGATAGCGCTGGATCGGGCCCATGTCGCGGTGGGTGAGCTTGAACCAGGCGCGGGCAAAGGCGTCCGCGAACTGATCGGGATGCTCGAGGAAGCGGCGCGAGATCTTCTCATAGGCCGGATCGAAGCGCAGCGAGAGGTCGGTGGTCAGCATCGTCGGGCGATGCTTCTTCGACTTGTCGAACGGATCAGGAATGATCGCGTCGGCACCCTTGGCGGTCCACTGGTTCGCACCGCCGGGGCTCTTCGTCAGCTCCCATTCGTACTTGAACAGGTTCTCGAAGAAATTGTTGCTCCACTTCGTCGGCGTCGTGGTCCAGGTCACCTCGAGACCGCTGGTGATGGAATCACCGGCGAGGCCCGACGCGTGCTTGCTCTTCCAACCGAGGCCCTGATCTTCTAGCGCGCCTGCTTCCGGCTCCGCACCGACCAGCGACGGGTCGCCCGCGCCGTGGGTCTTGCCGAAGGTGTGGCCGCCCGCGATCAGCGCGACGGTCTCTTCGTCGTTCATCGCCATGCGGAAGAAGGTTTCGCGAATGTCCTTGGCTGCGGCGACCGGATCCGGCTTGCCGTTCGGGCCTTCCGGATTGACGTAGATGAGGCCCATCTGCACGGCGCCGAGCGGCTCGGCGAGCTGGCGTTCGCCGCTGTAGCGCTCATCGCCGAGCCAGGTGCCTTCGGGACCCCAATAGAGCTCTTCCGGCTCCCAGACATCGGCGCGACCACCGGCGAAACCGAAGGTCTTGAAGCCCATCGACTCCAGCGCGACGTTGCCGGCGAGCACCATCAAATCGGCCCAGGAAATCTTGCGGCCGTATTTCTGCTTGATCGGCCAGAGCAGCCGGCGAGCCTTGTCGAGGTTGGCGTTATCGGGCCAGGAGTTGAGCGGAGCGAAACGCTGCTGACCGGCACCGGCGCCGCCGCGGCCGTCCGTGATGCGATAGGTGCCCGCGCTGTGCCAGGCCATGCGGATCATCAAGCCACCATAGTGACCGAAATCGGCGGGCCACCATTCCTGCGAATCCGTCATCAGGGCGGTGAGGTCCTTGATGACCGCGTTCAGGTCGAGCGTCTTGAATTCCTTGGCATAGTCGAACGCCTCGCCCATCGGGTCGGACAGGCTGGAATTCTTGTGCAGCATATCGATGCTGAGATTGGTGGGCCACCAGTCGCGGTTTGCTGGCACGCGTTTGCCGCCCGAAAACGGGCACTTCGAAGTGTCGTCCATGAATACCTCCTCTGGTGGCGTCGCACTCGCGCCATTTACCAGGTCGAACCACTCTAGGCGTCGCCTTCGATCAGGGGAAGTTGACTTTAATGATCGCTGCGATAGTTTTTTCTGATGATCAACCTCACCCTGCGCCAGCTGCGCTATTTCGACGCATTGGCGCGCCACGGTCATTTCGGCCGCGCCGCGGAGGCCTGTTCCATTTCGCAGCCGGCGCTGTCGATGCAGATCAAGGAGCTCGAGCAGGCGCTCGGCGGGCTGCTGCTGGAGCGTAGCGCGCGCCAGGTCGCGCTGACCCGGTTTGGCGAGGAGCTTGCGCAGCGTGTCCGCGACATCCTGCGCTCGGTCGATGAACTCGGCGATTTCGCCCGCGCCTCGCAGGACCGCTTTGCCGGCCGCCTGCGCATCGGCATGATTCCGACGATTGCGCCTTATCTCTTGCCCAAGATCACCAAGAATCTCACGCGCATGCATCCGGAGCTCGACATCCGCGTGCGCGAGACGATGACGCCGCGCTTGATCCAGGAGCTGGTGGAAGGCCGCCTCGACACCGCCATCGTCGCGCTGCCGGTGTCCGAGCCCTCGCTCACCGAGGTCGCATTGTTCGAGGAGAAATTTTTGCTGGTGCGGCCCGGCACGGATGCAGGCACCCCAGCGCCGTCGCGCGAGATGATGCGCGAGATGCGGCTGTTGCTGCTCGAGGAGGGCCATTGTTTCCGCGACCAGGCGCTGTCGTTCTGCAACATGCAATCGGCGCCGCCGCGCGAGATGCTGGATGCGAATTCGCTGTCGACGCTGGTCCAGATGGTCAGCGCCGGCATTGGCGTCACGCTCATTCCGGAAATGGCGGTATCGGTGGAGACGCGATCGGCGTCGGTTTCGCTGTCGCGCTTCCGCGACCCCGAGCCGTCGCGCACCATCGGCATGGTCTGGCGCAAAACAAGCCCGCTGGCGCGGCAGCTGCTGCAGATCTCCGAAGTGGTGTGCCTGTCCGCCGGCAAGGTGCGCCCGCGGCAAGCCGCGCGCAGCGTGAAGGCTTGAGATGTCTGATCCGATCATCCGCCCGGCGCACGCCGACGAATATGACGAGATCGGTCGTGTCTGGATGGAGAGCTGGATCTCGACCGGGCTCGGCGAAGCCAGCGAATTCCTGCTGGCAAACCTGCGCGCACGCATCCGGCGCGAGATCGAGAACGGCTGGAGCCTGTTCGTCGCCGACGACGTCGGCACCATTGCCGCGATGCTGGCGCTGCACCTGCCGAAGCTCCATCTCGACATGCTGTTCGTCGCGCCCGCCTATCAGGGGCAATCGCTCGGTCGGAAGCTGCTCGCCTTCACGCGTACGCAAATGCCCGACGAGATGTACCTGCGCTGCGTTCGCGAGAACGAAAAGGCCTGGCGCTGGTACGAGCGCGAAGGCTTTGTGTTCGAGAGGGAAGAGATCGAACCGTCGAACGGGTTCGTGATGAAATACTACCGGTGGAAGCGGCCCACCGGGTAGCCAGCGATCGTATAGACGATCGCGGCGGGTTACTCCGCAGCCTTGAGATCATCAGGCCTCGGCATCAGCACGATGTTGTAGCCGGAATCGACATAGTGGATTTCGCCGGTCACGCCGCCCGAGAGATCCGACAGCAGATACAGCGCCGAGCCGCCGAGCTCGTCGAGCGTGACGCCGCGGCGGAGCGGCGAATGCTTCTGCATGTATGCGAACATGGCGCGTGCCTCGCCGATGCCGGAGCCGGCGAGCGTGCGGATGGGGCCGGCGGAGATCGCGTTGACGCGGATGCCGCGCGGTCCGAAATCCGAGGCGAGATAGCGCACCGAGGCTTCCAGTGCCGCCTTGGCGACGCCCATCACGTTGTAGTTCGGCATCGATCGCTCAGAAGCGCCGAAGGTCAGCGTGATCATGCTGCCGCCGTCCGTCATCAGCTCGGCCGCGCGCTTTGCGACCTCCGTGAACGAGAAGCAGGAGATCACCATGGTGCGCGAAAAATTCTCGCGGCTGGTGTCGGCGTAGCGACCTTTCAGCTCGTTCTTGTCGGCGAAGCCGATCGCGTGAATGACGAAATCGAGCTTGCCCCATTTTTCGCGAAGCGCGGCGAAGGTCGCATCGACGCTGGCGATGTCCTCGACGTCGCAAGGCAGCACCAGCTCCACGCCAAGCTGCTCCGCCAGCGGCTTGACGCGCTTGCCGAGGGCCTCGCCCTGGAAGGTGAAGGCAAGCTCGGCGCCGTGAGCATGCAGCGTCTTCGCCATGCCCCAGGCGATCGAATGATCATTGGCGATGCCCATGATCAGACCGCGCTTGCCTTTCATCAGACCTTCCATTGCCTGCTAACTCCACTGTCAGTGTCATCGCCCGCGCGGGCGGGCGATCCAGTATTCCAGAAGCGGTCGTAAAAAATCGAGAAGCCGCGGCGTATAGGATGCCCCGCCCCCGTGCGCAATTGCGCACTAGGCGGGGCATGACAGCTTGTGGGCTCACACGTCCATCCGGCTGAACACCAGCGTGGCGTTGGTGCCGCCGAAGCCGAACGAGTTCGACAGCACGGTGCCGATTTTGACGTTGTCGATGCGCTTGCGCACGATCGGCATGTCGGCGAACACGGGATCGAGCTCCTGGATGTGCGCACTCTCGCAGATGAAACCGTTCTTCATCATCAGCAGCGAGTAGATCGCCTCCTGCACGCCGGTCGCGCCCAGCGAGTGGCCTGTCAGCGCCTTGGTCGCGGAGATCGGCGGGCACTTTTCGCCGGCGCCGAACACGCGACGAAGCGCATCGATCTCGGGCGGGTCGCCGGCCGGCGTCGAAGTGGCGTGCGGGTTGATGTAGTCGACCTTGGTCTTCACCGTCGACATCGCCATGCGCATGCAGCGCTCAGCGCCTTCGCCCGACGGCGCAACCATGTCGTAGCCGTCCGAGGTCGCACCATAGCCGACGATCTCGCCGTAGATGCGCGCACCGCGCGCCTTGGCATGCTCAAGCTCTTCCAGCACCAGCACGCCGGCGCCGCCGGCGATGACGAAGCCGTCTCGATTGACGTCATAGGGACGCGAGGCGGTGGCGGGCGTGTCGTTGTACTTCGAGGACATCGCGCCCATGGCGTCGAACAGCACCGACAGCGACCAGTCGAGCTCCTCGCAGCCGCCCGCGAAGATGACGTCCTGCTTGCCGATCTGAATCGTCTCATAGGCATTGCCGACGCAGTGGTTCGAGGTCGCGCAGGCCGAGGAGATCGAATAATTCACGCCCTTGATCTTGAACCAGGTCGCAAGCGTTGCCGACGCTGTGGACGACATCGCCTTCGGCACGGCAAACGGACCGACGCGCTTGGGTCCCTTGGTGCGGGTGATGTCGGCGGCTTCGACGATGGTGCGAGCGGACGGACCACCGGAGCCCATGATGATACCGGTGCGAATGTTGGAGACTTCGTCAGGCGACAGGCCGGAGTCCTGGATCGCCTGTTCCATTGCGATGTGATTCCACGCGGCGCCCTGGCCGAGGAAACGCATCGCACGGCGGTCGACGACCGTCGAAGGATCGAGCGTGGGCGCACCTTGCACCTGCGAGCGGAAACCGAGTTCGGCATATTTCTCGGCCCGCGAAATGCCCGACTTCGCCTCGTGGAGGCTTGCAAGCACTTCCTGGGTGTTGTTTCCGATCGACGAGACGATACCCATCCCGGTGACCACAACCCGCCTCATGACAGCCTCGCCTAAATCGTTGTCTTCTTGGTGATGCGCTTAGCCCAGGCTCACGCCCTGCTTGAACAGGCCGACCTTCAGATCCTTCGCGCGATAAATAATCTGGTCGTCGACCGAAAGCCATCCGTCGGCAATGCCGAGCACCAGCTTTGAACGCATCACGCGCTTGATATCGACGTTGTACACAACCTTGCGAGCCTCGGGCAGCACCTGGCCGCCGAACTTCAATTCGCTGAGGCCAAGCGCACGGCCGCGACCTTCGCCACCGCTCCAGCCCAGATAAAAGCCGACCATTTGCCACAGCGCGTCGAGGCCGAGACAACCCGGCATCACCGGATCGTTCTTGAAGTGGCAGCCGAAGAACCAGAGATCGGCCTTCACGTCGAGCTCGGCGC
Organism: uncultured Bradyrhizobium sp.; assembly: GCF_936928535.1. Taxonomy (GTDB): domain Bacteria; phylum Pseudomonadota; class Alphaproteobacteria; order Rhizobiales; family Xanthobacteraceae; genus Bradyrhizobium. The sequence goes on from NZ_CAKZHY010000021.1 coordinate 12,906, forward strand.
GCACCAGGCCCTTGCCGAATTCGCCGCCATTGTCGTTGATTTCCGTGATGCGGTCGAACATCAGCATCGGCGGTAGCGGCAATTGCGCATTGCCGGGGCCGAACATCTCGCCGCGGGCACATGCCAGCAAATCTTCGTATTCGTAACCATTGCGCCTGTTCAGCATGCGGAAGCCTCTGTTTGAACCCCGATTGAGCGGCGTTTCTGGCAAAAATGGGCCCCATCCTGCTCGGATGGCAACACCCATTGCCATCCTCAGGCGCCAATACCGAGAGCCGGATCGGCCGCGGGCCGGGCCCCAATGCCTGGCCGCGCCAAAATCGGTTGGGCGGAACCGCGCGCTCTCTAACACAGGCCTTTTCGGGTAGCAAAGCCGTCCCATGAAGGTAAAATGACGAAGCTTCGGGGCAGTTCCTCAGCTGATTAGAACCACTCTAGTTGCGAGAAACTTGCATCTGCATCTATCTGTCCATATATTGCAGATAGATAGTGTTCACGCGTGCCCGAATCCTGGAAATGAGCGAAAACAACGCGATCCGTCACGACGAAGATGCGCATGCGGCCCTTCTGTCCGGCCGCCAGCCGGCCCTGACCGGCTGCCCTTGGCACGACGTCAACGAAATGCTCCAATCTGCCGGCTTGCGCCCGACGCGTCAGCGCATGGCGCTCGGCTGGCTGCTGTTCGGGAAGGGCGCGCGCCATCTCACGGCTGAAATGCTGTATGAGGAAGCGACGCTGGCCAAAGTGCCGGTCTCGCTTGCGACCGTCTACAACACGCTGAACCAGCTGACCGATGCCGGCCTGCTGCGCCAGGTCAGTGTGGACGGCACCAAGACCTATTTCGACACGAACGTCACCACCCACCACCATTACTACCTCGAGAACAGCCACGAGCTGGTCGATATCGAGGATCCGCATCTGGAGCTGTCCAAGATGCCGGAGGTGCCAGAGGGGTACGAGATCGCACGCATCGACATGGTCGTGCGCCTGCGCAAGAAGCGCTGACACTACCTAAAAAATCGAATTGAGATCGTCATGGCCGGGCTTGTCCCGGCCGTTGTTGTTTCGCGTCGTCATTCCGGGGCGGTGCGCAGCGCCGAACTATGGTGCGCTCTTGCGCACCTGAGAATCTCGAGATCCCGGGTTCTCGCTGCGCGAGCCCCTGGATGACGCCTCCAGCGTCAATTCACCTGCTCGTCCGCGTAGACGCCCCAGAGGCGCTCCTGCTGGATCCAGCCGTCAAAGCCATTGCCGGTGACGTGGCACCAGCTGGTGGTGCATTTTTTCACTGTGGTCACGACCCCGGCCTGGAGCTTTGCGGCCACCGCGCTGTCGGGATCGGCATGGTCATAGATCGGCGCCAGTTCGTCCTTGTGCTTCATGGTGACCACCGCAGTGCGGCGGCCCGACAGGAGAGAATGATAGACCCAACCCTCGGCGCCCTCGGAATCGCGCACCCGACGCCAGTTCTCGAACTCTGCGGTGATTTCGACCGGCAGACCGGCCCTTGTGTAGACCCAGGCCACGTCATTGTCCTTGGTCGGGCCCGCGCGGACGTTCACGTGATCCGATTTGAGGCTGACATAGCGCGGCACGGGAAGACCGCTGGCGGTCTGGGGCGTGGTGTCCTTGGCCGAGTGCGAGGGGCCGACCGAAGCGCTCCACCAGGTGCAAACGAGCGCCATCACCGAACAAAAACGCCCCAACGCCATCAACCCGTCTCCTGTCGAAGACCCGGCTAAACCGGGTCCTCACCCCAAATTCCAAAACCTGCCGCGCACGCCCCTCCCCCGCCCCACGCGGGTGTTCCCGAAGCGCTAGTCCTGGTTCTTGTCTTGGGCCGGCCTTCTGCTAGAGAGGACGGACATCTGAACAACCAGTTTGCCCCGATTTTCCGGTCGGAAAGCGGGGCGAAAGCTTGAAGGAAACGCCGGGGACGACACGGCAAAGGCAGTGTCGAACAACCGGGTTAATGAGGCCTCAACAGCCGGCCTTTGGCGACAAAGACCGCCTGCAACGCCTCATGAGGGCAAGACATGTCGGTGAAGAAAAAGCCCCTCGTCGTGGTGACGCGCAAGCTGCCGGACTCGATCGAGACCCGGATGCGCGAGCTGTTCGACGCGCGCATCAATCTGGACGACACGCCGATGTCGGCCGAGCAGCTCGCCGAAGCGGCGCGCACCGCCGACATCCTGGTTCCGACCGTCACCGATCACATCAGCGCCGACATCGTCAACCAGGCTGACTGCAAGCTGAAGCTGATCGCCAATTTCGGCAACGGCGTCGACAATATCGATGTCGAGGCCGCGCATGCCCGCGGCATTACCGTGACCAACACGCCGAAGGTTTTGACCGAAGACACCGCCGACATGACCATGGCGCTGATCCTGGCCGTGCCGCGCCGGATGATCGAAGGCGCCTCGGTGCTGACGGAGGGGAAACCCTGGGCCGGCTGGTCGCCGACCTGGATGCTCGGCCACCGCATCGGGGGCAAACGCCTCGGCATCATCGGCATGGGCCGCATCGGCCAGGCGGTCGCGCGCCGCGCCCGCGCCTTCGGCCTGCAGATCCACTATCACAACCGCCGTCCCGTCGCTCCGAAGATCGCCGAAGAGCTCGGCGCGACCTATTGGGAAAGCCTCGACCAGATGCTGGCGCGGATGGACATCATCTCGGTGAACTGTCCGCACACGCCGGCGACCTACCATCTGCTGTCGGCGCGGCGGCTGAAGCTGATCCGCAAGGATGCCTACATCGTCAACACCGCACGCGGCGAAGTCACCGACGAAGATACGCTGATCAAGCTGATCGAAGGCGGCGAGATCGGCGGCGCCGGCCTCGACGTCTACGAGCACGAGCCGGCGGTCAATCCCAAGCTGGTGCGGCTCGCCAAGGCCGGCAAGGTGATACTGATGCCGCATATGGGCTCGGCCACGATCGAGGGCCGCGTCGAGATGGGCGAGAAGGTGATCATCAACATCCGCACCTTCCTCGACGCGCACAAGCCGCCGGACCGCGTGCTGCCGAGCATGCTGTAACCTGATGACCGCAATCAGGTACGATGGATGCTGAGATCGTCGAACACCGGCCCGTCGCCGTTGAGCGGATTGGCGGGATCGCGCGTATAGCGCAGCGTCTCGAAACGCATCGCACGCGCGTCGATCATCAGCAGGCGGCCGACGAGACCCTCGCCGAAGCCGACGATCTCGCGGATCGCCTCCAGCGCCATCATCGAGCCGAGCACGCCGGCGAGCGCGCCCATGACGCCGGCCTCCGCGCAGGCCGGCACGGTGCCTGGCGGCGGCGCTTCCGGAAACAGGCAACGATAGGTCGGATTGAATTCGCCTTGCTCATTCGTCTCATGCGCGCGGATCGTGGTGAGCGAGCCGTCGAAGGTGCCGAGCGCCGCCGTGATCAGCGGCCGCTTCGCAAAGAAGCAGGCGTCGGAAGCGAGATACCGCGTCGAGAAATTGTCGGAACCGTCGAGCACGAGATCGTAACCGCCGATCAGCGAGAGCGCATTGTCGGCATTGAGCCAGGTGGCGTGGCCGACGAAGCGGACGTGCGGATTGAGTTCTGCGATCCGCTCGGCCGCGCTCTCGACCTTATGGCGACCGATATCGGGCGTGGTGTGAATGACCTGGCGCTGCAGATTCGAAAGCGACACCACGTCGTCATCGACCACACCGAGCGTGCCGACACCGGCGGCAGCCAGATACATCAGGGCAGGCGCACCGAGCCCGCCGGCGCCGATCACCACCACGGAGGCCTTTTTCAACGCAGCCTGACCCGGGCCTCCGACATCGCGCAGCACGATATGGCGGGCATAGCGTTCGAGTTCGTCCGGGCTCAGCATCGTCCTTCGTCCCTCTCAACCCTCATGGTGAGGAGGCGCAAAGCGCCGTCTCGAACCATGCAGGCCCCGCTGCGACAGCTCGGCCTTCATCCTTCGAGACGCCGCTTCGCGGCTCCTCAGGATGAGGCTCAACTCCTGAACCAGCCCAACATTGTTCGCGACCAACGAGATGTGCTTCAATGGCAGCGCGTTCAATGGGCTGGCTGGATTTGTCATGAGATCGATGCTTGCGGCAACACTGATGTTGGCCTCCGCCACAGGCGCCGGCGCCCAGATGACGGCGCCACAGGTCCCCGGCACAAAGCCGAAGACGGTCCAGACCGTTCCGATCAAGCCGCCCGCCCTGCAAACGCCGTCGGAAACGGCCTATGCCATGGCGCAGGCCGAACGGCTATCGCTGCAGTCCGACCTCGCCTGGGTCGGCGAGTATAACGGCGCCATCACCGGCGACGTCAGCTCCCGCATGGTCGATGCCATCAAGCAATACCAGAAGGCCAAGGGCGGCAAGCCGACCGGCGTGCTCAATCCGCAGGAGCGCGCCGCGCTGGCCGAGACCGCACGGCGCAAGCAGGACAGCGTCGGCTGGAAAATCGTGACGGAGATGACCAGCGGCGCGCGGCTCGGCATCCCCTCCAAGCTGGTACCGCAGCAGGCGACCGACGCCAACGGCTCGAAATGGACCTCGCCGACCGGCACGGTGCAGGTGCTGCTGAGCCGTCGCAAGGAGGCGAATCCGACCACCGCAAAACTCGCCGACGCCGAGAAGAAGGAACCGGCCGGCCGCAAGGTCGATTACACCGTCGTGAAGCCCGATTTCTTCGTGCTGTCAGGATTGCAGGGCCTGAAGAAGTTTTACGTGCGCGGCACCTTCAAGGGCGACGAAGTCCGTATCATGACGATCCTGTACGATCAGGCGACCGAAAACACGGTCGAGCCTGTCGTGATCGCGATGTCGAGCGCGTTCAATGCTTTTCCATCGGGGCCGCAAGCAGGGCCGCCGCCGCGCAAGACCGTCGAATACGGCACCGGTATCGTCGTCAGCGACGACGGCGCAATCGTCACGGATCGTCTCGTCACCGATTCCTGTCTCGCCATCACCATCGGCGGCTACGGCAATGCCGATCGCCTCACTGAAGACAAGGAGCACGATCTCGCGCTGTTGCACATCTACGGCGCGCGCGGATTGAAGCCGCTCAGCCTGACCGGCGGCGCGGCAAAGACTGCTGTCGATGTCGTCGGCATCGCCGATCCGCAGAGCCAGGGCGGTGCAGCCGGCGTATCGAGCGTCAAGGGCGCGCTGGCGCCGATGACGAGCAGCGACTCCGCGTTGTCGCCGCCACCCGCTGTCGGCTTCTCCGGAAGCCCCGCCCTCGATAGCGACGGCAAATTCGCGGGAATTGCGCTGTTGAAGCCGGCGATGGTCGCAGGGCCTGCGACCACGTTGCCGGCGTCGCAAGCGGTGATGGTTTCCGCAGAGACGGTGCGTGACTTCCTGAAGGCAAACGACGTCACCGCGAATGGCACGTCGAACGATGCGAAGGCCGCCGTCGTGCGCGTGATCTGCGTGCGGAAGTAACTCGGACGGCGGCCGCGATACTTCTGCTGTCTCGACGCGTGCAGCTACAAAATATCTCCCCGCCGAGCCAAACTGTTTCGGCTTTGCCTTACAAGCCTTTAGGAGTGGCCAAATTTTCGAGCGGGGCTGTCAGGCGGCAAACGAGACCGGTCGAATCATAGGAAACGTCGACGGATCCACCAAAATCGTCTTCCAGAACCCGGGAAATGAGCCGTGACCCAAAACCGACCCGGGAAGGCTCCGATGCAATTGGTCCGCCAAGTTCCTGCCAGACGAAAATGAATCTTGTCCCTCCGTCCTGATCCTCCGCCGTCCAGGCAATCGACACGTGGCCGTTTGCCACGCTCAGGGCGCCGTACTTCAAAGCGTTCGTCGCCAGCTCGTGGATCGCAAGAGACAGACCGAGAGCCTGTCGAGACTTGACGACAAGCGGGGGGCCCGAAACCGTAAAGCGGCCTTCGCCTGTCCGATAAGGGATGAGGGCAGTGTCGATCACATCCAGAAGGGGCGCGGCAGCCCAATTTGCGGCGGTCAACAGGTCATGGGCGCGCCCGAACGCGCCAAGTCGCGCCTGGTACTTTCCAAGATCGGCTTTGCTGGATGGTTCGCGAAATGTCTGGGCGGCCACCGCGCTCAGAACGGCAAGCGTGTTCTTGACGCGGTGCTTCAGCTCCTCATTGATGAGGCCCAGCGCTTCTCTTGCCATATGCTCGGACGTGACATCCCGGCAGACCACAAGCACGCCGCCCACCTCGCCTTCGAGATCGATCGGACCAAAGCTGTACGTCCACCAAACGTCTTCGCGGCGACCGTGACGGGTCACCGGCACAAGCTGATCCTCATGCCAGGTCGCTCCCTTGCCGGACATGACGTACTCGATCTGCGGACCAATGATGTTCCAGATCTCAGCCCAGCACTCGCGGCCGCGCGCCCCCAGCGCGCTTGGATGGCGTTCGGGTCCCATCGTCTCGCGATATGCGTCGTTGTAGAATTGAATGAGGTCAGGCCCCCACCAGATGAACATCGGGTGCCGCGAGGTCAGAACGAGCCGTACCGTCACGCGAAGACTTTGGGGCCAAATTTCCGGAGAGCCCAGAGGAGTGCTGGACCAGTCGAACGCTCGCGTCAACGCGCCCAACTCACCTCCGCCGGCCAAGAAGTCGCTGCCAATATCCCTGCCCATACGCACAACCCTACCGAGACGGCACTCGATCCTCCCGCTGCCGGCGTTTCGTAGCATACAATCTCCGATGCGTGCCGTCATCCGCCTCGATCGCACCGCCTGGACGACGTCCGTCTCGAATTTGCCGACGCACTGTCGGAAAGCTGCCGCGGCCGTTCCAAAACTGCCAGTCACTAGATTCGTGTTCGTTCAAGGCAGAGGACGACGTTCGTCGTTTCAAGAGCGGACGTCTAACTCAGACTGAATCTGATCCCGGCTTTCGTAAGCCCGCCGGAAATGCCGACCGGCGTGCCATCTGCACGCCAGCAGGCGGCGCCGGTCATGGTGCCGTCGTCGTGGAAGGCGATACCGTTCATGCCGCCTGCGACAGTCGCGACCGGCTGGACCTTGTGGCCGAGCGCTGCGAGTTTTGCGCGCACGGCTTCCGGCACGGCCTGCTCGACCTCGAGCGCATTGCCTTCGGTCCAGACGCGCGGCGCCTCGACCGCTTCCTGCAGGCTCATGCCGTGGTCGATCAGATTGACCAGCGCCTGCATGGCGCTCGGAAAGATGCGCTTTCCCCCGGGCAGGCCCAACGCATAGCGCAGCTTGCCATCGCGCAAAGCCATCATCGGTGACATCGAGGTCGTCACGCGCTTGCCCGGCGCCAGCGACAGCGCGTGGCCCGGCCGCGGATCGAACAGGTTCATGTAATTGTTGGCGATGGCCCCGAGACCGGGGATCATGATCTTGGCGCCGAACAGATTGTTGATGGTCTGCGTGGTCGCGACCACGTTGCCAAAACTGTCTGCCGCAGTCATGTGCGTGGTGTGCGCGCTTTCGAGCTGCGTGACGCCGGCGCCCCAGGCTTGCGCACGCGCAGGGTCGATCGCGCGGCGGCGCTCCTCGGCATAGGCCTTCGAGGTCAGCTTCTCCACGGGCACGCCGACATAATCAGGATCGCCGCTCGCCGCGGCGCGATCGGCGAAAGCGATCTTCAGGACCTCGGCGAGGTAATGAATCGTCTCCGACGTGCCGAAGCCGAGGCCGCCGATGTCGTAACCCTCCAGAATGTTCAGCATCTGCGCGATGTGCACGCCGGAGGCCGCAGGCGGCGGCGGGCCAAAAATGCTCCAGCCGCGATAGTCGGCGCGGATCGGCTGACGCTCGACCGTCTTGTAGCTCGTCAGATCATTGCGGCGGATGAAGCCGCCGGCTTTCTCCATGTAGTCGACGAGGATGTCGCCGAGCGGCCCTTCGTAAAGAGCCTGCTCGCCGTGGTCGGCGATATAGCGGAGCGTCTCGGCATATTCCGCTTGCACCACACGTGCGCCGACCTTGAGCGGCTCGCCGTCGGGCAAATAGATCGCCGCGATCGGTTTGTCCCTGCGCATCACGGCGGCGCTCTCGCTGATGCATTCGTGCAAATACGGCGTCGCCGCATAGCCACGCGCGGCGTGCTTGATCGCCGGCTGCATGACGTCGGCGAGCGACATGGTGCCGAACCTTTGCAGCGTCTCGCACCAGGCTTTCAGCGAGCCCGGCGTGGCGACCGCCTTCGGCCCGTTGAGGTTCTCGTTGCCGACGGTGTCGAAGACGTCGTGGGCCGAGCCCGGCTTCGAAATGTAGGTGGTGTCGCGCACCGAGGCGGGCACCGTGCTCTGGCCGTCGATGATGCGGTGGCTGCCGTCCGCGAGGCGGATATGCGCCATGCCGCCGCCGATGATGCCGACCATCATCGGCTCGACCACCGTCAGCGTGAACAGGGTGGCGATCGCCGCATCGATCGCGTTGCCGCCGGCCGCCAGCATCTCGGCGCCGGCGCTGGACGCCAGCGGGTGGTTGCTCACGACCATGCCGCGGCTCGAGACCGCCGGCATCTTCTGGCATTCAAAACCCGTTGCCGTCCGGTCGCGCCAATTTCCGCCCATGCCTGATGTCCTTCTTGTTCACGATGGCGAGCACATCACACGCAGGATTACGGGTCCAGTAATGGTACGGATTAGCTGGCATTCCTGATTCTGCCATCATCGTTACTGTTGATTCGGACATCCGCGGTCCCCTTTGGATCGGGCAGGGCACGTCCTGAGCGAGAAGAGCTCAGCATCGAAATGCGATGCACGTTCGCGTGGCGTTATCCCGAGACCCAAGCACTCCAAAGGATTCAACTCTCCATGCACACGATCGTACTGGCCACCCAAAAGGGTGGTAGTGGGAAGAGCACGCTCGCCATCGGCCTCGCGCTGGCTGCCAAGCAGGCCGGCTTCACCGTTCGCCTGATCGAGACCGATCCGCAGGGCACCCTGTCCAACTGGGCCCGCCGCCGCAACAATGATGACGTGGTCGTCGAGCCGATCTATCACGCCGCCGATTTCGCGCCGCGGCTGAACATGCTCGCCGAGAGCGGTCTCCAGCTCTCGATCGTCGACACCGCAGCGGGCCTGTCCGCCGCGACAACGGCCGCGATCCGCCATTCCGACCTCTGCCTGATCCCAGCTCGCCCGAGCGTCGCCGACATCGAGGCGACCGTCTCCACTGTCAGCGTCGCGCGGGCCTGGAAGCGTCCCTACAGCTTCGTGCTGAACCAGACGCCGATCCGCGGCCAGCGCATCGACAATGCGGCCAATACGCTCGCCGAGGAAGCCGCGCTGGATCTCGCTGACGTGCTCGCGCGCCCGCTGATCGTGATGCGCAATGACCACCAGGACTCGCTCGCATCGGGCCTCGCGGTCAGCGAGTTCGCGCCGAACGGCAAGTCGACCGAGGAGGTCCGCGGCCTCTGGCGCTGGATCGAAACCCGTCTCGAGCTCGAAGCCACCACCAATGTCCTGATCGACCAGGTCATCTCTGCGGCCAACGGTGTGCTGCATATCGCCGCCGAGCAAACGGCGGACGAGACGACGACACTGGCGTCCTGAGCGGGGCGATCGCTCAGACGACAGCCGGCCCTCCACCATCCGGAAGGGCCCCAGCGACGAAGCAATCCGGCCACCAGCCCGGCCGGATTGCTTCGCTTCGCGCTTTTCGACGATGGCGAACGCACCCTCGAACCAAAATGTCGAAAACAACCCCATGCACAGTAGACCGGCGTCGAGCTGAGTTCTGCGACGACAGCACTCTATCCTCCGCAATGACGGGGTGGGGCCGCCGTCTTCGCCGAGACTCACGACCTGTCGGCGGCAGGCCCGATCTTTATTTCTGACATTTCGGACACCAGAACGTCGACCGCCCGTTCTGGGTGAAGCGCTTCACGGTGGCGCCGCAGCGCGGGGTCGTGCATTTTTCGCCTTCGCGGTCGTAGACCTTGAAGGAATGCTGGAAATAGCCAAGCTCGCCCGAGGTCTGGCGATGGTCGCGCAATGACGAGCCGCCGGCCTTGATGGCGTCGTTCAGCACGGTGTGGATGGCGCCGACCAACCGCTTGGCGTGGTCCGTAGCTTCGCCCTTTTTGGTCGACAGGGTCGCGGCGATCCGGCGCGGCGACAGATGCGAGCGGTGCAGGGCTTCGCAGACGTAGATGTTGCCGAGCCCCGCGACCACGCGCTGGTCGAGCAGCGCCGCTTTCAGGCTCGTGGCCTTGTCCCGGCAGGCGTGCGCCAGCATCGCGGCGTCGAACTCGTTGCCGAGCGGCTCGGGGCCGAGATCGCGCAGCAGTGGCTCGTCTTCAAGGGCGTTGCGCGCGATCACTTTCATGTAACCGAAGCGGCGGGGGTCGTTGAAGACGATGTCGGCGCCCGAGGACATCCGAAACAGCACGTGGTCGTGCGCGGAATCCTTCCCCTTGGGATAGTGAAACTCGCCGGGCGCGGCCTCGTTGTCCGGCTTGATGACGCGGAACGAGCCCGACATGCCCAGATGCATCAGCAGCACGTCGCCGGAGCCGAGATCGGCCATGAGATATTTTGCACGGCGGCCAAGTCCCGTGACGATCTGTCCCTGCAGCCGGGCCACGAAATCGGGCTGGAACGGAAAGCGCAAATCGGGCCTGCGGGCCTCCGCAACGACGATTTTCGCACCCTCCATGACGGGCTGAAGGCCGCGGCGGACGGTCTCGACTTCGGGCAATTCAGGCATGGTCAGGCATTCACCTTATGAGGGCGGTGTGATAGCGCCATTGCGGCGGGCGGGCTATGGTCCGCCCAGTGGAGTAGAGTAATGGATCGGCCGGGCGAAACCACGCATTTTGGCTTCAAAGACGTTCCCCTCGGGGACAAACAGACGCTGGTGAACGATGTGTTTCACAGCGTGGCGTCGCGCTATGACCTGATGAACGATTTGATGTCCGGTGGCCTGCACCGGGTCTGGAAGGACATCATGATCAACACGCTCGACCCGCCCCGTGGCGACCGGCCGTTTGCATTGCTCGACGTTGCCGGGGGTACCGGCGACATCTCGTTCCGGGCCGCCAAGGCGGCGGGCCCCGGCTTCCATGCCACGGTCTGCGACATCAATTCCGACATGCTCGCCGTGGGCCGCGAGCGCGCCGCCAAGCGCCATCTCGAGACCCAGGTCGATTTCGTCGAGGGCAATGCCGAAGCGCTCGCCTTCGCCGACCGCAGCTTTGACGCATATACGATCGCTTTCGGCATTCGCAACGTACCGCAAATCGACAAGGCGCTGCGTGAAGCCTATCGCGTGCTGAAGCCCGGCAGCCGCTTCCTGTGCCTGGAATTCTCCACCGTCGAGATGCCCGGCCTCGACAAGCTTTATGATCTGTTCTCGTTCAAGGTGATCCCGCCGCTCGGCCGCATGGTCACGGGCGACGCCGAATCCTATCAATATCTCGTCGAATCGATCCGTAAGTTTCCGAAGCCCAACGCCTTCGCCGACATGATCCGCGAGGCCGGCTTCTCCCGCGTGAGCTGGCAGACCCTGACCGGCGGCATCGTCGCACTGCATTCGGGCTGGCGTTTGTGATCTCTGCCATCACCCACGTTTCGCGCCTGATCCGCGCCGCCTTCGTGTTTGCGCGCGAGGGCGTTTTCGGCGCCGTTGACCCGAACCTGGTGCCACCGCCCGGACAACTCGCCCTGAAGATGGCGCGCCTGGTCGAACGCCGCGGCGCCAAGCAGGGACCACGCATCTCGCACGCGCTGACGCGGATGGGCCCGGCCTATCTCAAGCTCGGCCAATTCCTGGCGACGCGCCCTGACGTCGTCGGCTTCAATATGGCGCGCGACCTCGAGAGCCTGCAGGATCGCTTGCCGCCGTTTTCGCAAGCCGAAGCCGAGTCCGCGATCGCGACGTCGCTGGAACGGCCGCTGAAGGATATTTTCGTCACGTTCGGTCCGCCCGTGGCGGCCGCCTCGATCGCGCAGGTGCATCGCGGCGAGGTGATGCGCGACGGCATCCGCAGGTCTGTTGCCGTCAAGGTGCTCAGGCCAAACGTGGCATCGCGCTTCCGCCGCGACCTCTCCGATTTCTTCTTCGTCGCACATAAGGCCGAGACCTATTCGGCCGAGGCGCGACGTTTGCGCCTCGTCGAAGTCATCAACACCATGTCGCGCTCGGTCGCGATGGAGATGGATCTGCGGTTGGAGGCCGCCGCGCTGTCGGAGATGGCGGAGAACACGCAGGACGATCCTGATTTCCGTGTCCCCGATGTCGACTGGGACCGCACCACACACAACGTGTTGACGATGGAGTGGATCGACGGCATCGCGCTGAACGATCACAAGCGTCTCGCAGAAGCGCAGGTCGACCTGCCCGATCTCGGCCGCAAGGTGATCCAGAGCTTCCTGCGTCACGCGCTGCGCGACGGCTTCTTCCACGCCGACATGCATCCGGGCAATCTGTTCCTCGATGACGCCGGCCGCCTCGTCGCGGTCGATTTCGGCATCATGGGCCGGCTCGGCATGAAGGAGCGGCGCTTCCTCGCCGAAATCCTGCTCGGCTTCATCACCCGCAATTATCGCCGCGTCGCCGAGGTACATTTCGAGGCGGGCTACGTGCCCTCGCATCACTCGGTCGAGAACTTTGCGCAGGCGATCCGCGCCATCGGCGAGCCCATTCACAACCGCACCGCCGAGGAAATCTCGATGGCGCGGCTGTTGACGCTGCTGCTCGAGGTCACCGGCCTGTTCGACATGACGACGCGGCCGGAGCTGATCCTGCTGCAGAAGACCATGGTGGTGGTCGAAGGCGTGGCCCGCGGCTTCGATCCCAAGCTCGATATCTGGAAGGTCGCCGACCCCGTGGTGCGCGAATGGATCGAGCGCAATCTCGGCCCGATCGGCCGGGTGCAGGGCGCGCTCGCCGGCGGCGGCGCCCTCGCCAAGGTGCTGATGCGCCTGCCCGACATCGCCCAGCGCTCGGTCGCCGTGCTCGAGCAACTCGAGACCATGACGCGCGAGGGCATCCGGCTGTCGCCGGAGAGCATCGCCGCCATGGGTCGCAGTGAGGGCCGCAAGAACCGCTGGCGCACCGTGGCGGTCTGGATCATCGCCGTGACCTTCATCGGCATCCTGATTGCCGTCCGGAATCTTTGACGGCCTGAAGGATTGATTGCATTGCAATCAGCTGAGTGATAGCATCGCTATCATTCCGTGCTGGAGGGCGTCATGGCAAGCCTGACCATCCGTAAGCTCGACGACGCCGTCAAAACCTATTTGCGGCTGCGCTCGGCCAAGAACCGCAGGTCGGTCGAGGAAGAGGTCCGGGTCATCCTCAGGGAGCTGATCGAGGGCCGCGAGGAGCCGCTGACGCCGTTTTCAGCGCCGCCCGAGGCAGCACCTGCGCCCCTGCGCACCGGCGCCGTCCCTGAGGCCAGCGTCACCCTGATCATCGGAGGCGGCATCGCGGCCTTCAAGTCACTCGACCTGATCCGCAGGCTGAAAGAGCGGCGCATCGAGGTTCGCTGCGTGCTGACCAAGGCCGCCGAGCAATTCGTCACGCCGCTCTCGGTCAGCGCCCTCTCCCATGAGCGCGTCTACACCGATTTGTTCGATCCCCAGAGCGAGTTCGACGCCGGCCATATCCGCCTCGCGCGCGACTGCGACCTGATCGTCGTGGCGCCTGCCACCGCTGACCTGATGGCGAAGATGGCAAATGGTCATGCCGACGATCTCGCCAGCGCCATTCTGCTCGCGACCTCCAGAAAGATCCTGCTGGCGCCGGCGATGAATCCGCTGATGTGGAACAATGCGGCGACCCGCCGCAACGTCGCACAGCTGCAGCGCGACGGCATCCTGATGATCGGCCCCAATTCAGGCGAGATGGCAGAAGCGGGCGAAGCCGGCATCGGCCGCATGTCGGAGGCGATCGAGATCGCCAATGCCGCCGAGAAACTGCTGCGGCCGCCGCTGCCGCGGCCGCTCGCCGGCAAGCGCGTGCTGATCACGGCGGGTCCCACCCACGAGCCGATCGATCCGGTGCGCTATATCGCCAACCGCTCCTCCGGCAAGCAGGGTTTTGCGATTGCCGCCGCCGCGCAGGCCGCGGGCGCCGAGGTGATTCTCGTGAGCGGCCCTGTCGATCTCGACGATCCTGCCGGCGTCACCGTCAAGCATGTCGAATCAGCGCGGCAGATGCTGGAGCAGGTGCAATCTGCGCTTCCCGCCGACATCGCGATCTTCGCCGCCGCCGTCGCCGACTGGCGCGTTGCCAATGAAGGCGAGCAGAAGCTAAAGAAGACGTCGGCCGGCATGCCGCCGCTGCAGCTGGTCGAAAACCCCGATATCCTCGCCACGATCTCAAAACTCGCCGACAAGCGCCCGCCGCTGGTGATCGGCTTCGCCGCCGAGACCGAGCACCTCATCGACAACGCGAAATCAAAACTCGCCCGCAAGGGCTGCGACTGGATCGTCGCCAACGATGTCTCGCCCGCATCAGGCGTGATGGGCGGCGACCGCAACACGGTGCACCTCATCAGCAAGAATGCTGAGAACAACGCCGAGATCACGGTTGATTCCTGGCCTGTCATGACCAAGGAACAGGTCGCCATCGAACTGGTCGCGCATATCGTGAAGAACGTAGCCGACAAAATCCCGGAGCCGGCATCTTGAGCAACCAAGTCACGGTCGAACTACAGCAACTCGCCCACGCCGAGGGCCTGCCGCTGCCGGCCTACCAGAGCGCGGACGCCGCCGGCCTCGATCTGATGGCGGCGGTTGCAGACAGCGAGCCGATGACGCTTGCGCCGGGCGGCTACGCGCTGGTGCCGACCGGGCTTGCGATCGCCTTGCCATCGGGCTTCGAAGCCCAGGTGCGGCCGCGCTCGGGCCTCGCGGCCAAGCACGGCGTCACCGTGTTGAATTCGCCCGGCACCATCGACGCCGACTATCGCGGCCAGATCAAGGTGATCCTGATCAACCACGGACAAGCACCGTTCGTGATCAAGCGCGGCGAGCGCATCGCGCAGCTGGTGATCGCGCCCGTGGTGCAGGCTGCGCTGGTTCCGGTGGCGACGCTGTCGTCGACCGACCGCGGCACCGGTGGCTTCGGGTCGACCGGGCGCTAACTCCCTCCTCTCGTCCTCAGAAACCAGGTCCTCACGGACTCGCGAATGCGCGCCGATTGACTCTACCTACTAATAGGTAGATAAGCTTGGCACCCGTGAACCAGAGGAGAGGCGAGTGACCACCGAACTTTATTGGCTGACATTGACCGCACTCATGACGGCACTGTTCTGGCTGCCCTACGTTCTCAGTCGTATCGTCGCCATCGGTCTCGGCGGAGCGCTTGCGGGAGGCGTCCCTGACAGCGGCAAGCTTGCGGACTGGGCTCAACGCGCCATTCGCGCACATGGCAACGCCATCGAGAACCTGGCCATCTTCGCGCCGATCGTGCTGACCGCGCACGTGCTCGGCATTTCGAGCGCAGCAACCAAGGCCGCCGTCGTCGTCTATTTCTTCGCCCGGCTCGCGCATTACGTGGTCTATGCCGCCGGCATTCCAGCCGCGCGCACGTTGACGTTCACCGCGGGCTGGCTTGCGCAGATTGCGATCATCGCCAGCATCCTGCGCTGGATCTGAACGATGTCGGACGTCAAGCGACGCACATTGCTCGTCACGGGCATGGCCGAAGGCCTCGGCGCCGAGATCGCCACGACCTTCGCGCAACAAGGCTACGACGTGCTCGGCCTGTCACGAACCGGCCGCGGCTCCGAGCAGATCGGCGCTGAGGTCGCGCGGTCCGGCGGCAGCTACACGCATTTGGCCTGCGATCTGACCCGGGCGAGCGACGTTCAACGCGCGCTTGCGCCCATTGCCGGACGCATCGACGTGCTCATTCACAACGCACAGGTTCTGATGATCCGGCCATTCGGCGAAATTTCACCTGAGGCCTTCGAGGAGGTCTGGCGCGTTGCCTGCTTCGGTGCGATGCTGTCCGCGCAAGCCGTGCTTCCGCACATGGCCGCGCGTCGGAGCGGCACTGTGATCTTCTCGGGCGCGACGGCAGGCCTGCGCGGCGGCAGCAACTTCTCCGCTTTCGCGTCGGCCAAATTCGCGCTCCGCGGACTTGCCCAGGCGCTTGCCCGCGAATTCAGCCCGACAGGCGTTCATGTCGCCCATGTCGTGATCGACGGGTTGATCGACGCGCCCAAGACCGATCAACGCTTCGGACCGGCGAAGGCCGGCGGGATGGATTCGAAAGCGATCGCGCAGGCCTACTTCCAGCTCGCGGCGCAGCCGCCATCGGCCTGGACCCAGGAGATGGACCTGCGCCCCTTCACGGAGAAATTCTAGCAGGAGAGTCTCATGGCGAATGATCGCATCAATGCCGACTTCACCCAGCGCGTCGTCATCGCGACCGAAACGATGCCCTGGATTCCTTCCCCACAGGCGGGTGTCGAGCGCCGCATGCTCGACCGGATCGGTGGGGAAGTTGCGCGCGCCACCTCGCTCGTTCGCTACGCCGCGGCGAGTTCGTTTCCTGCACATGAGCATACGCTCGGCGAGGAGTTTCTGGTGCTGAACGGCGTGTTTTCCGATGAGCATGGCGACTATCCGGCCGGAACCTATATCCGCAATCCGCCGCTCAGCCGTCACACGCCGCGGACCGCGCCGGGTTGCACGATCCTCGTCAAACTCCGACAGATGGAGCCGGGCGAGAAGGACCGGCTCATCGTCGACACCGCGCGGGCGACGTGGCGGGATGGCGGCCAGGCAGGCCTGGCAACGCTCCCGCTCTGCGCTATCCCCGGCAGGGAAACGGTGGCGCTGGAGCGCCTGCAGCCGGGTACGACGCTGGAAGAGGTGGACTGCCCGGCCGGCGAGGAGATATTCATCCTGGCGGGCGACCTGCATGACGCCTACGGCCAATACGGCGAGGGGACCTGGATCAGGAATCCACCCATGTTCCGGCGCGCGCTTGGCTCAACCGGCGGCGCGACGTATTGGGTCAAACGAGGTCATCTCCCGCCGATGCCATCATGATGGGGACTGCATGACGACGACGGCGCCGAAGCCGAGATCAGAGACCGCCGAACAGATCCTCGATCTTGCCGAGACGCTGATCCAGACACGCGGCTACAGCGCCTTCAGTTACCAGGACATCGCCGACAGCCTCGGTATCCGCAAGGCGAGCATCCATTATCATTTCCCATCGAAGACCGATCTCGGGGTGGCCGTCGTCGACCGCTACGTGACGCGCTTCGGCGATGCACTGGCAGCGATCGGCGCCGATCAGGCACGATCATCGATGGCAATGCTGGAGTTTTATCTCGAGCCCTATATCGGCTTCGCCAAGACGCCCGACCGAATCTGCCTGTGCGGAGCATTGGCCGGCGAAATCCTGGCGCTACCGCCGCCGCTGCGCTCTCGCGTCGATGGCTTCTTCCAGAGCCATCAGGACTGGCTGACCGACATTCTCAAGCGTGGAACCCGCGGCGGCGAATTTACCCTGGCCGCGCCACCGGCCAAGATGGCGCGCTTCGTCTTCAGCGCCCTGCAGGGCGCGCTGTTGGTGAAACGCACCACCGGCGACGCCGCGCAGCTGCGTGACGTCATCACTGTGATGAAACTCGAACTCACCGCCGGTTCCTAACCTGGCGAATCCGCGAGATTACGGGCTCATTTGGCACCGGACCGAGTTCGGTGGCTGCTTTTTTCCCCAGTGGGATTCCCGTTCACGGTCTGGACTCTTACCGGTGGAGTCGCGGTGGGGGTATTGTCGTTTGATTCGCGCGCGACGGGGGTCGCCGCGAGGTCAATTCGTGCGGTCTTGGGGCAACTATGTCAGGCGTGATCGTGTCGATGCGTCGGACGCTGCTGTCGTGCACTTCGTTGGCGCGCAACAGCCTGCTAGGAGGCGCTCTCGCAGCGCTGTTGCCGGCTGAGCCGGCCAAGGCCGCCGACCTCGTCGACACACTTTCGATATTGCTGGATTTCAACCGGCAGGAACTCGCGGTGCTCGCCACCGCGCTGGCTTTGCTCGGGTTCACGGTCGTGGCCGCGATCCTTTTGATGCGAACCCGCGTGCGCACGGCAAAGAACGAGGCGACGCTGCTCGGGCGGATCAGGGAACTCCAGCTGCAGACCGACCGCTTCGGCGCACTGCTGTTTGCCGAGCCGCAGGTGCTGATCTCCTGGCCGGCCGGCGATGATCGCGCGCAGATCTCGGGCGACATCTCCATGGTGCTGCCCCGCGATTCCTCGCCGCAACGCGTGCTCGCCTTCGGAACCTGGCTGCCGCCGGAACCGGCGCTGCAGATGGATCACGCCGTCGACGCTCTGCGCGAACGCGGCGATGGCTTCCAGCTGACGCTGACCACCGCCAACGGCCACACGCTGGAAGCCATCGGCCGCGCCATCGGCGGCCAAGCTATTGTCCGGATTCGCGAACTCTCCGGCCTGCGGCGCGATCTCGCCGAAACCAATCTGCGCTACAAGGCGCTGTCCGACGAGACCGAGATGCTGCGCGGCTTCGCCGCAGCCAGCCCATGGCCGATCTGGGCCAAGGGCGAGAACGGCGCGCTGACCTTCGCCAATCCGGCCTATGTGCGCGCGACCGAGGCCACGAGCATCGTGGACGCCCAGGAGCGTAAGCTCGAGCTGCTCGACAGCGCCGACCGCACCGCCATGGAGCGCGGCCTGAAGGACACCGCTCACTTCACCTCGCGGCTGCCGATCGTGATCGGCGGCGAGCGGCGCATGTACGACGTGCGCTCCCTCAATGTCGGCCATGGCAGTGTCGGCGTCGCGATCGACGCCTCCGAAGCGGATGCCCTCAGCGCCGCGCTGGTGCGGATGGCGGAGGCGCATCGCCGCACGCTCGACCAGCTCTCATCAGGCGTTGCCGTGTTCGACGGCCAGCGGCGCCTTGCCTTCTACAACGATTCCTACCGGCGGCTGTGGGACCTCGACCGCAATTTCCTCGACGCCAATCCTGATGATTCCAGCGTGCTCGACCGGCTTCGTGCCGCGCGCAAACTGCCGGAGCAGCCGGACTTCCGCGCCTGGAAAGCCAAGCTGCACGAGGCCTATCGCGCGGTCGAGACCGCGAAAGATACCTGGTACCTGCCCGACGGCCGTGCGCTCTCCGTCGTCACCACGCCGAACCCCGAGGGCGGCGTCACCTATCTGTTCGACGACGTCACCGCGAGCCTCGAGCTCGCCCGCCGCTTCGACGGCATGATCCGGGTCCAGCGCGAGACGCTCGACAGCCTCGCCGAAGGTGTCGCCGTGTTCGGCAGCAACGGCAAGGCGCAGCTGTTCAATCCGGCTTTCTTGCGGATGTGGAAGCTCTCGAACGATTCCATGCGCGAGCAGCCGCATATCCAGACCGTCGAGGGCTGGTGCCACCAGCTGTTCGACGACCCCAACGTTTGGCGCCAGATCCGCGAGGCCATCACCTCGATCGAGAACCGCGCCGACGTGCCGCTGAAGCTGGAGCGCAAGGACGGCAGCGTGCTCGACGGCATGATCCGGCCGCTGCATGACGGCGCGACCATGCTGACCTTCCTCGACATCACCGACACGGAGAATGTCGAGCGCGCGCTGCGCGAGCGCAACGAGGCGCTGGAGGCCGCCGACCAGATGAAGGTGGATTTCGTCCACCACGTCTCCTACGAGCTGCGCTCGCCGCTCACCACCATCATCGGCTTCGCGCATTTCCTCAGCGATCCCTCGACCGGGCCGCTGACGCCGAAGCAGGCCGAATATCTCGACTACGTCACCAAATCGACCAACGCGCTGCTGGCGCTCACCAACAACATCCTCGATCTCGCCACCATCGATGCCGGCGCCATGAAGCTGGAGCTCGGCCCGGTCGATGTCAGCAAGACCATCGAGCTTGCCGCCGAAGGTATCCAGGACCGGCTCGCCACCGACCGCATCCGTCTCAAGGTCGAGATCGCGCCCGATGTCGGCAGCTTCATCGGCGACGAGAAGCGCGTGGTGCAGGTGCTCTATAACCTGCTCGCCAACGCCGTCGGCTTCTCGCCGCAGGATTCTACCGTCGGGATCAGCGCGCGCCGCACCGAGCACAGCGTGGTCTTCATTGTGACAGATTCCGGACCTGGAATACCCGCCGACATGAAGGACAAGGTGTTCAACTGGTTCGAAAGCCGCTCGCAGGGCTCGCGTCATCGCGGCGCCGGGCTCGGGCTGTCGCTGGTGCGCTCCTTCGTCGAACTGCATGGCGGCAAGGTGCAGGTGGATTCGGTCGTCGGCAAAGGCACGGTGGTGATCTGCGACTTCCCGACCGACCAGGCGGCGCATCGCGACGCCGCCGAATGAGCGAACCCACCAAACTCTCCGTCGCGCTTCACAACGAGACGGCCACCGCGCAACTGATGGCCGACCTCGCGTTGCTGGTCGGCCCCGGCGACACCATCACGCTGACGGGCGACCTCGGCGCCGGCAAGACCGCCGCGGCCCGCAGCCTGATCCGCTACCTCGCCGGCGACGACGAGCTGGAAGTGCCGAGCCCGACCTTCACGCTGGTGCAGGGTTACGAGCTCGCAGCCTTTGCCGTGCTGCATGCCGACCTCTACCGTGTCGAGGACGAGAGCGAGCTCGAAGAGATCGGGCTGTCGCCGCTCCCCGATGCGACGCTGGTGCTGATCGAATGGCCCGAGCGTGCACCGTCGGCGATGCCTGAAGACCGCATCGACATCGCGCTGACGCATCGGCCGGCGCTGGGCTCGACCGCGCGCGCCGCCGACATCACCGGTTACGGCAAGAGTGCGGCGACGGTCGAGCGGTTGAAGACGCTGCGCGAGTTCCTCGACAGATCAGGTTATCTCGACGCGACGCGCAAGCGGATGCCTGGCGATGCCTCGACCCGCTCCTACGCGCGCCTGATCCGCGACGATGGCGGCGTCATCCTCATGAATTCGCCGCAGCGCCCCGATGGCGCGGCGATCTACAATGGAAAATCCTACAGCACCGCGGTGCATCTTGCGGAGAACATCAAGCCGTTCGTCGCCATCGACGAAGGCCTGCGCGCGGCGGGAATCTCCGCGCCGAAAATCCACCATTGCGATCTCGATCACGGCTTTCTGATCTCGGAGGATTTCGGCCACGAAGGCGTGGTCGAAGGCAATCCGTCGCGGCCGATTCCGGAACGCTATGAAGCCGCGACCGACGTGCTGGCCGTCCTCCACGGCAAGACGCTGCCGCAGACGCTGCCGTTGGACGGGCAGACCTATACCATTCCCACCTGGGGCACCGACGCGCTGCTGATCGAGATCGGCCTGATGGTGGAATGGTATCTGCCCGATCGCAACGCGCCGCTCAGCGACGAAAAGCGCGCGGAATTCTTCGCGATGTGGCGCGAGCTGCTGAAGAAGCCGCTGGCCGCGCCGAAGACCTGGGTCATCCGCGACTACCACTCGCCGAATCTGATCTGGCTCGCGAACCGCGAAGGCATGGCGCGCGTCGGCGTGATCGACTTCCAGGACACCGTGCTCGGACCGCACGCCTATGACGTGGTGTCGCTGCTTCAGGACGCGCGCATCGACGTGCCTGAGAGCCTCGAGCTGACGCTGCTGTCGCGCTACATCAAGGCGCGCCGCAAGGACGATCCCAGCTTCGATGCGGCCGGCTTCGCCGAGCTCTATGCCATCATGTCGGCGCAGCGCAACACGCGCCTGCTCGGCACCTTCGCCCGGCTCAATCGCCGCGACGGCAAGCCGCATTATCTGCGCCACCAGCCGCGGATCTGGACCTATCTGCAGCGCTCGCTCGCGCATCCCGCACTGGAGCATTTGCGCGGCTGGTATCTCGCCAACGTGCCGCCGCCGCAATCCTGAGCTGGAACCGGTTTACCCGCTGTTAGCCATCGCACCGGTATCATCGCCCGCGGGCAGCCGGACAAAAACGGGTTGGAGCAAGGGCAGATGGCGGTCAAGACGGATCATCGCGGGAACGCCAGAGTTGTTTTCGAACGCGGGATTGCGGCCCAGATGATGGGCATTGACGGCACCTGGCGGCGCGAATGCAACATGGAGGACGTCTCCGAGAGCGGCGCCAAGCTGACCATCGACGGCTCGGTCGAAGGCCTGCATCTGAAGGAATTCTTTCTGCTGCTGTCGTCCACCGGACTCGCGTACCGGCGCTGCGAACTGGCCTGGGTGAATGGCGACCAAATCGGCGTCAATTTTCTCAAGCAAAGCGACAAGAAGAAAAAGGCGCGCTCCACAGCTGTCGGGGCATGAGCGCAACACACGTCGTACAACCGTCACGGCGGGTGGCTAAGGCCGTTGAGATGCGGTGCGGACGTGTCAGCTCCGTGCTAGGATTGCTGCAAACGCGAATTTGAGGTTCGAGAAAGCTTGGGTATGTCCGTCAAACCGACCAAAGCCATGGTGCTCGCCGCAGGATTCGGCCTGCGCATGCGTCCACTGACGGACAAGATGCCAAAGCCGATGGTGCCGGTGGCCGGCCAGCCGCTGCTCGACCACGTGCTCGACAAGCTCGGCCAAGCCGGCGTCACCGACGCGGTGGTCAACGTGCACTATCTGCCGGACCAGATCATCGCGCACACCGCAAACCGCCAGCATCCGCGCGTGACCATCTCGGACGAACGCGACCAGGTGCTCGGCACCGGCGGCGGCGTGGTCAAGGCGCTGCCGCTGCTCGGTGACGCCCCGTTCTTCCACGTCAATTCCGACACGCTCTGGATCGACGGGGTTCGCTCCAATCTGGCGCGGCTCGCGGAAAATTTCGATCCCGCAAGCATGGACATTCTGCTGCTGATGGCGCCGACCGCAACCAGCATCGGCTATAGCGGCCGCGGCGATTACGGCATGCTGCCCGACGGCGCCCTGCGCAAGCGCAAGGAAAAGGAGATCGTGCCGTTCGTCTACGCGGGCGCTGCGATCCTGTCGCCGAAGATCTTCGAAGGCGCGCCGCAGGGCGAATTCTCGCTGACCAAGATGTTCGACCGCGCCAATGAGCAGGAGCGCCTGTTCGGCCTGCGCCTCGACGGCGTCTGGATGCATGTCGGCACGCCCGATGCGGTGCACGCCGCGGAAGAGGCGTTTCTGGAGAGCGTGGCGTAGGGCCAGCGAACAGCGGGGACGATTCCAACCCGCCCCATGACCATTCGACCGCGCATGCCTATATTGCCCTGATCCCCGAATCAGGCAGCTCATGCGCGTATTCAGCGTTCCCCTCTCAGTTCCGTTCCTGCGCACGATCGTCGCAAGCCTACTCGACGGCCGGCTGGTCGAGGGATTCGAGGCGCGCAAGGAACCGGCGCGGCTGGCGGACGCCACGCTGTACTTGCCGACGCGCCGCGCCATGCGCGTCGTCCGCGAGATCTTTCTGGAAGAGATGAAGTCGGATGCGGTCGTGCTGCCGCGCATCGTCGCGCTCGGCGATATCGACGAGGACGAGCTCGCTTTCGCCGACGCGGGCGAGCAATTTTCCGGCGCGACGCCACTCGACATTCCGCCGCGGCTCGGCGAGCTGGAACGGCGGCTGACGCTGGCCCAGCTCGTGGCCGCCTGGTCGAAGCGTCCCGTCCTGTCACCACTGGTAGTCGGCGGCCCCGCCTCAACACTGGCGCTCGCCGGCGATCTGGCACGCCTGATCGACGACATGGTCACGCGCGGCGTGGACTGGAGCAAGCTCCGAGGCCTGGTGCCGGATCAGCTCGATCAATACTGGCAGCATTCACTCCAGTTCTTGAACATTGCCAGCGAGACCTGGCCCGCCCATCTCGCCGAGATCGTCAGGATCGAGCCCGCGGCGCGGCGCGATCTCTTGATCGCCGCGGAAGCAAAGCGGCTGACGGCGCATCCGCATGGCCCGGTGATTGCGGCCGGCTCGACCGGCTCGATGCCGGCCACCGCAAAGTTCCTGCATGCAGTCGCCTCGCTCCCACACGGCGCCGTGGTGCTGCCGGGCCTCGACACCGATCTCGACGACGATGCCTGGCGCAGCATCGGCGGCAGCAGGGACCTGCTGGGCATCACCGAGAATCCAACCTCGAACCATCCGCAATATGCGATGCACGCGCTGCTGGATCGGTTCGGCATCAAGCGCAGCGACGTCGAGATCCTCCAGCCGCCGGCGGACGGCGGCCGCGACCTGCTCGCATCCGAATCGATGCGACCGTCCGCCAAGACGGAAGTCTGGCATGACCGACTGAAGCAGCCTGATGTCGCCGCGAAGATAACAGGCGGCATGAACAATCTCGCCGTGGTCGAGGCGCCCAATCCGGAAATGGAAGCACTCGCCATTGCGATTGCGATGCGCGAGGCGCGGCATCTCGATAAATCGGCAGCACTGGTGACGCCCGATCGCGCGCTGGCGCGGCGGGTGATGGCGGCGTTGACGCGCTGGAATCTCGCCTACGATGATTCCGGCGGCGACGTGCTGATGGAAACCTCCGCCGGCGTGTTTGCGCGCCTTGCGGCAGAAGCCGCGACCAAGGGATTGGAGCCGCCGACGCTGCTGGCGATGCTGAAGCATCCGCTGTGCCGGCTCGGCCGCGCGAACGGCGCCTGGAAGGCGGCGATCGAGGACCTCGAGCTCGCCATCTTGCGCGGCACGCGCCCGCCGGCGGGCACAGGCGGTCTCTTGCGCGAGTTCACCCGCTTTCGCGAGGAGCTGGCAAAGCTCTGGCGCAAGGAGGTTTCCGCGTTGCACGCCGCCGAGCCGCGCGCCCGTCTTAGGGCGGAAGACCTCGATCGCATCCAGGCGTTGATCGACACGTTGCAGAAGGCGCTGGCGTCGATCGAGAGCCTGGCATCATCAAAACCGTTCGACTTCGCCGAGCTCGCGCACCGGCATCGCGAGATCATGATCGAGCTGTCGCGCGATGAGCAGGGCATCCCGCTCGCCTTCGAGGAGCGCGAGGGCCTCGCGCTCGGCGGCGCCTTCGACGATCTCCTACGCGGCGGCACCACCAGCGGATTGATGGTGACGCTGCCCGATTACGCCGACGTCTTCCAGACCGCGTTCAGCGACCGTGCGGTGCGCCGACGCGACAAGCCCGGCGCGCGCCTGCAGATCTACGGCCCGCTGGAATCGCGCTTGATGCAGGCTGACCGTGTCATCATCGGCGGCCTCATCGAAGGCGTCTGGCCGCCGGCGCCACGGATCGATCCCTGGCTGAGCCGGCCGATGCGGCACGAGCTCGGCCTCGACCTGCCGGAGCGACGCATCGGCCTCTCCGCGCACGATTTTGCGCAACTGCTTGGCGGCGACGAGGTGATTCTCACGCATTCCGCCAAAGCCGGCGGCGCACCTGCGGTGGCTTCGCGCTTTCTGCATCGGCTGGAGGCCGTCGCGGGCGACGCGCTCTGGAAGGCGGCTGTCCGCGCCGGCGAAAAATACGTGCAGTTCGCCGGCGCGCTGGACCACTCTGCCGAGGTCACGCCGGTCAAGCAGCCCGAGCCGCGGCCGCCGCGCGCGACGCGGCCGCTGAAAATGTCGGTGACCGCGATCGAGGACTGGCTGCGCGATCCCTACACGATCTACGCCAAATATATCCTGCGGCTCGATGCGCTCGATCCCGTTGACATGCCGCTGTCAGCCGCCGACCGTGGCTCGGCGATTCACGATGCCATCGGCGAGTTCACCGAGACCTTCGCAGTGCATCTGCCCGACGATCCCGCCCGCGTGTTGCGTGCGATCGGCGAGAAACATTTTGCGCCGCTGATGGAGCGACCCGAGGCGCGCGCGCTGTGGTGGCCGCGCTTCCAGCGCATTGCGCGCTGGTTCGGCGAATGGGAGACGGCGCGCCGCGATGCGATCGAGGCGATCACGGCGGAGACGCGCGGCGAGATCTCGATCCGGCTCGACAATGAGCGCAGCTTCCGCCTCTCCGCACGCGCCGACCGCATCGAGCGGCGCCAGGGTGGCGGCTATGCCATCCTCGACTACAAGACCGGCCAGCCGCCGACGGGAAAGCAGGTCCGCATGGGCCTGTCGCCGCAGCTCACGCTCGAAGCTGCGATCCTGCGCGAGGGCGGTTTCCCTGATATCGACGCCAGCGCGTCGGTGAGCCAGCTCGTCTATGTCCGCCTCAGCGGTAACAATCCGCCGGGCGAGGAGCGTATCCTCGAGCTCAAATACAAGCCGGGCGACGAGCCGCAGCCGCCCGACACGGCCGCCGCCGAGGCGCGCGCCAAACTGGAAGCGCTGATCCGTGCCTTCGACGATCCGAACCAGCCCTACACCTCGCTGAACCTGCCAATGTGGACCAACCGCTACGGCGCCTATGACGATCTCGCCCGGATCAAGGAATGGTCCGCGGCCGGCGGTTTGGGGATCGAGGAATGGTGAAGCTTCCGCGCCCCATCCCCGACGAAGTGCGCGCACGACAGGCGCGTGCGTCCGATCCGACCGCGTCGGCCTTCGTGTCGGCCAATGCCGGCTCGGGCAAGACGCATGTGCTGGTGCAGCGCGTGATCCGCCTGCTGCTGTCAGGCGTGCCGCCGGAAAAGATCCTCTGCATCACCTTCACCAAGGCCGCCGCCGCCAACATGGCCGAGCGCGTGTTCACGACGCTTGGCCATTGGGTGACGCTTGACGATGCCGGGCTCGACGTCGCGATCAAAGCGGTCGGCATCCCGCATCCCGACCGGAAACTGCGACGCGAGGCGCGAAAGCTGTTTGCTTGCGCGCTGGAGACGCCGGGCGGATTGAAGGTGCAGACCATCCACGCCCTCTGCACCCGCCTGCTCCAGCAATTCCCGTTCGAGGCCAACGTGCCGGCGCGCTTCGCTGTGATGGACGACCGCGACCAGACCGACATGATGGAGCGCGCCAATCTGAAGGTGTTTTTGGAGGCCGCGCGCGATCCGGAGAGCGCGACCGGCCGCGCGCTGCTGACGGCGATGGCCAGCGCCGCCGATGTCACCTTCAAGGAAGTGATCCGCGAGGCGTGCCTGAGCCGCGATCATTTCATGGCCTGGACCGATGCGGCCGGCAACGCCGGCGCGGCGGCTGATCAGATGGCGGCCGTGCTCGGCGTCGAGGCCAGCGATCGCATCGAGGACATCGAGACCGAGATCCTCGATGGCCCTTATCTGCCGCGGTCGCGCTGGGACGACATCGCCTTTGCGCTTGAGGACGGCACCTCTTCCGACAAGAGCCAGACGGGTCGCCTGCGCGAAGCCAAGGCATTTTCCGGCGCCGCGCAGGTCGACGCTTATCTCTGTGTGTTCCTCACCGACGAAAAGCTGCCGCGCAAGGCGGTGCTGACCAAGAAGTTCGGCGAGCACAATCCGTCCGTCGCGCGCCTGTTCGAGAACGAGGCGTTGCGCCTCAGCGGCCTGATCGAGAAGCGCCGCGCCGTCACCATGCGCGACCGCACTGCGGCCCTGCTGCATATCGCCACCGCTGCCGCAGCGAACTACCGCCGCGAGAAGCTGGAGCGTGGCCTGCTCGACTACGACGATCTGATCGACAAGACCCTGGCGATGCTCGACCGCATCTCCTCGGGCTGGGTGCACTACAAGCTCGACCGCGGCGTCGATCACGTGCTGATCGACGAGGCGCAGGACACCAGTCCGCGGCAATGGGACATCGTCGCGCACATCATCTCGGAATTCACCGCGGGCGAAGGCGCGCGCGAGGGGCTGAACCGGACGGTCTTCGCGGTCGGCGACGAGAAGCAGTCGATCTTCTCGTTCCAGGGCGCGGCCCCGCACGAGTTCGACGCGCGCCGGCGCGAGCTGCATCGCAAGTTCACCGCGGCGGGACTGAAATTCGATCCTGTGGCCTTCACCTATTCATTCCGCTCGGGCGCTACGATCCTGAACTCGGTCGACCACGTTTTCCGTGATCCCCAGATCTACAAGAGCATCCATTCCGTCGAGATCGGCCATCCCCTGCACAACGCGCTTGCCGACGCCGGCCCGAGCGTGATCGAGCTGTGGGATCTTGCCGAGGCCGACGACCGGCAGGAGATCGAGGGCTGGCGCGCGCCGTTCGACGGCGTCGCCGTCACCAGCCCCGAGGTGAAACTTGCCCGCCGCATCCAGACCGAGATCAAGCGGCTGGTCGAGAGCGGCACGCTGACGGGCCATGAGGGCGAGCGGCGCCCTTTGCGCTATGGCGACATGCTGATCCTGGTGCGTCGGCGCGGCAATGCGTTCGACGCGGTGATCCAGGCGCTGAAGCACGCTGGCGTCCCCGTCGCCGGCGCCGACCGGCTGAAACTGACCGAACACATCGCGATCATCGATCTGATGAACCTTGCGGATGCGCTGCTGCTGCCGCAGGACGACCTTGCGCTGGCGGTGGCGCTGAAGAGTCCACTGTTCGGGCTCGACGACGACGACCTGTTTCAATTGGCCCATGATCGCAAGGGATCGCTGCGCCGCGCGCTCGGCGAGCATGCCGCGGACAACGAGAAGTTCGCGACCGTGCTGCGGCGCCTGGAGGCCTGCGAGAGTCGCGCCCGCGAGGAGACGCCGTTTGCGTTCTACGCCTGGCTGCTCGGCGGCGACGGCGGCCGTGCGCGCATCCTGCGCCGGCTCGGCCATGAAGCGAATGACGCGCTGGACGAATTTTTGGAGCTGGCGCTGAATTACGAGCGCAAGGCGCCGGCCTCCCTGCAAGGCTTCATGGCCTGGCTGCGCTCGGCCGACACCGAGGTGAAGCGCGACATGGAGATCACCCGCGACGAAGTCCGGGTGATGACGGTGCACGGTGCCAAGGGCCTCGAGGCCTCCGTCGTGTTCATGGTCGACACCACGTCGTCGCCGGCGGACTCGCAGCGTGTCCGCCTGATCAACGTGCCGCGCGGCAATGGCGGCGAGGTGGTGGTGTGGGCCGGGCGCAAGGCCGACGATCCCAAGCCGGTCGCCGACGCGCGCAAGGCGATGCTGGAGGAGACCGAGGACGAATATCGCCGCCTGCTTTACGTCGCGATGACGCGCGCGGCCGACCGGCTGGTCGTCGGCGGCTGCATGCCCGGCAATATGCGGACGGTACGCAAGCTGAGCTGGTACGATCTGATCGATACCGGACTGTCAGGCTCGGGCCTTACGAAAGAGACGATCGAGACGCCGCTTGGCAAGGTGACCCGATTCGCCCGGCCGGAGGACGTTGCGGCGCTAGGCACACCGGCGGCATCTCTGGACCAGACCATCAGCCTGCCGGACTGGTTGCGCACCCCGGCGCCGCGCGAGATGATCGACGACGATCCGGTTCGCCCGTCCGGCCAGCCGGCCGAGGAGGGCCGCGCGGTCCGGTCAGGCGAATCGGTCCAGTCCCGCGCACTGGCGCTGCAGCGCGGCACACTGGTGCACCGGCTGCTGCAATCGCTGCCTGACATCGCCACAGAGCGCCGACGCGAGGCCGCGCTCGGCTTCATGGCCCGGAATGCCGCTGACTGGGCCGAGGCCGACCGCATCGTCTTGGTCGACAAGGTGCTGGCCCTGATCGCCGAACCGCGATTCGCTCCGCTCTTTGCGGCGGGCAGCCGGGCCGAGGCCGCCATCGTCGGCCGACTGGAGCGGCCGGGCCGTCCGCCGGCGCTGGTGTCGGGTCAGATCGACCGGCTGGTGGTGACGCCGTCAGAAGTTCTGATCGTCGATTTCAAGACCAACCAGACGGCGCCCAGGAGTGCCATTGATGCGCCCACCGCCTATGTCAGGCAGCTCGCGCTCTACCGGGCGGTGCTTTCCAGGCTTTATCCCCAAAAGCCCATCCGTGCCGTGCTGCTCTGGACCGAGGCCCTTGAATATATGGAGATTTCGGCCCCCGCGCTGGACGCGGCGCTGGCATCCCTTCATCTCGGTGTGAGCGTCCTTGACCCGGCAAGGGGCCGTTCATAGGTTGAAGCCATGATCCGCGGCGCGATTCCAGGTCGCGCCGATTCTCTTTCAACCGAGTGAGGTACTCCAATGGCCGTTGGCAAGGTTTCTGACACCGATTTCGAAGCCGAAGTGCTCAAGGCGAACGGCCCCGTCGTCGTCGATTTCTGGGCCGAGTGGTGCGGCCCCTGCCGCATGATCGCACCCGCGCTCGACGAGATTGCCGGCGCGATGGGCGACAAGGTCAAGATCGTGAAGCTCAACGTCGATGAGAGCCCGAAGACCGCGTCGAAATACGGCGTGATGTCGATCCCGACCCTGATGATCTTCAAGGGCGGCGAGATGGCGTCCCGCCAGGTTGGCGCCGCGCCGAAGGCGAAGCTTCAGCAGTGGATCACATCCGCGGTCTGATCCACCTCGCGACGTCTGATTTTCGACAACGGCCGGCGCTTCGCCGGCCGTTTTATTTGTCGGCCGCTTCCGCGCGCTCATTGCCTTCGACGAGCGCCTGAAACATCGCGACCAACCGCTTGGTGTCCGCACCTAGCGGCGCAAAGAACGCGGTGTCAGCCTCCTCAACCGCCACAACGGCCTTGCGGGCAAGATCGCGTCCGGCCTTGGTGACCGAGATGGCCTTGGCGCGGGGATCCTCGGGATGATCGACCCGCTGGATCAGCTGCGCCGCTTCCAGCGCCCGCAGCACCTGCGACGTCGTCATGGGGTCGACGCCGCAGAGTTGGGAGAGCCGGGCCTGGGTCAGCGTCTCGGACGTGCCGAACCAGGTCGCCGTCGCCAGCAACACGAACTGGGAATGCGTTAGCTCGTAGGGCGTAAGCGCCGCCCGCTGCCGCCGCTGCCAGGCGTTCGAGATCTTCCAGAGCAGGAAGCCCGGGCTTTCGGCGGGGCCGGACAGACGGGTCGGCAGCGGTGACTTGGTCATCGCGTCCCCTCGGCCAATTTGGACAGGCTCGCAAGCACCTCGGGGAAATCGGCGGAAACGGCCGGGCCGATCTCGGCGGCCCCAGGCCCGTGGGCATCGACGGCATAAACGATGCGCGTGCGCGCCGGGCCAAGCGGCTCGATGCGATGCGCGACGAGGATGGCGAGATCGCCCACCCGCGTTTCATCGACGAAGCAGACGTTCTCGCGAACATCGATCAGCTGGGAGCGCAATGCGTCTTCGCCAGGCGGCTTCATGGTGAACCAGGTGCCTGATGCAAACGGCCCGTCGATGTCGATCTGCTCGATGCCCGCGTTCCAGTTCTTCCAGGCCCGGATATCGCGAAAGATGCTCCAGATCGTCTCCGGGCTCGCCGACGTCTCGATCGCATATTCGCTCCGCCAGGTGTTTTCGTCGCTCATGGCATGACCTCCATTTTGATATGCGCGCTTATAATAAGCGAACATATCATATTGTCAAGTCGTCCGGGAGGAGCGAATTTGCGCGCCCGGCGTTGAAGCTGATGTCGTTGAGTCAAAGAGCGTTCGCCGTGCCCTCTTCCCGCCGAGCAACCCGCCAAAAACCCGCCCGGCTCGCCGCCATGGAGGCGCGTTCCGTCGATACCATCCCTGAGGGCAAGGAATGGCAGTACGAGCCGAAATGGGACGGCTTCCGCTGTCTGCTGTCGCGCGATGGCGGCAGCATCGATCTGCGCTCGAAATCGGGCGAGGACCTCGCGCGATACTTCCCCGAGATCGTTGCCGCCGCGCTGAAGCTGAAGGCTGAAAGGTTCACGCTCGACGGCGAGATCGTCGTCCCCTTGGACAAGGGCTTTTCCTTCGACGCGTTGCTGCAACGGATCCATCCCGCCGCCAGCCGGGTGAAGAAACTGTCGGAGGAAACGCCGGCGCTCTATCTCGTGTTCGATCTGTTGGCGACGGCGAGGGAGAAGCAGCTCGTACAAGAACCGCTGAGCGAACGGCGGCCGGCGCTGGAGGCGTTTGCCAAAGCCAATCTGAAGGGCAGCAATTTCCGTCTCTCGCCGGCAACGACGAGCTACGCCACCGCGACAAAATGGCTGGCGCAGTCTGGCGGCGGCTCGGACGGCGTCATCGCCAAGCGCATCGACCTGCCTTATCAAGCGGGAAATCGCGACGGCATGCAGAAGATCAAGAAATTTCGCAGCGCCGATTGCGTGGTCGGCGGCTTCCGTTACGCCACCAACAGACTGGCCGGCCGCAAGGTGGTCGGGTCGTTGCTGCTCGGGCTTTATGACGACGAGGGCCTGCTGCACCATGTCGGCTTCACTTCTGCGATCAAGTCAGAGCAAAAGCCCGATCTGACTGACCGGCTGGAGGCGCTGATCGGCGAGCCCGGCTTCACCGGCAACGCACCTGGTGGCCCAAGCCGATGGTCGACCGAGCGCTCGGCAAAATGGTGCCCACTGAAGCCGAAGCTGGTGATCGAAGTCTGTTACGACCATTTCAGCGGCGAGCGCTTCCGCCACGGCACCTCGATCCTGCGCTGGCGCCGCGACAAGGCACCGCGGCAATGCAGCTTCGAACAGCTGAAGCAGAAGGTGGCGGACCCGATGAAGATGTTGAAGTGATGTAGTGGTTGGAATCGATGCGGGAGGACCGGGTTCACCTCTCCCCTCCGGGGAGAGGTGAACCCGAGCCGCACGAGCTCAATTTCATCATCCACTACTTGATCCACCCGGTCGCCAGCGCGTTCGCCAGCTCCGGCTGGTTGTTGCGGCGGGCGAGCGCCGCCATCGCTTCATGATCGTAAGCGACGTGGCGGAACGTCACCTGCCAGGCACCATCGGCAAGCTCGAGGATCGCATAACGTGCGTGCGGCGTGCCGGCTTCGACGACATGCGGGAATGGATGCACGTCGCGATAGCCGGGGCTGCCGACGCTGCCGGGATTGACGATCAATCTGTTGTCGCGAAGACGCACGGCGCGGGCGAGATGGGTGTGGGCGCAGAGGATCAGCGACTGCGTGATTCCTGTCGCGAACTGTTCGATGCGGGCGAGCGGCGATAGCGCGACGGTGCCATCGGGATGCACCGTGTCGAGCCAATAGATTTCGTCATCCTCGGGCGTGGCGTGACAAAGAAAGACCTGATCCCGGAACACGCGCGTCATCGGCTGCGCGCGCAGCCAGTCGAGCTGAGCCGCATTGAGCGCGTCAAAGGCCGGACGGTCCCACGAGCCCATCTTTTCCCGAGGACGATCGAGCAGATAGCGATCGTGGTTGCCGAGCACGTGCACGGCATCGAGGGCCATCAGGATCTCGATGGTCCTGACGGCATCGAGCGGGCCGCTCAGCATGTCGCCGAGATTGACGATGTCGGTGATGCCAAGCGCGCTGATGTCGGCCAGCACCGCCTCCAGCGCGAGGTAGTTTCCGTGGACGTCGGCAATCGCGGCAAAGCGCATCGGCATTCTCTCTTGCCCCGTACGCAGCGCAGCACGTCAGTGGTGCGCTGCTGAGCCGGGGCCCATGTGGCGGCAATTCTGGGTCCCGGCTCTGCGCTCCGCTTGTCCGGGACACGAGAACTCATGCAGGAGGCGTGCCGTTGAGGCCGAGCACGTGGCCGGCGAGATAGAGCGAGCCCGTGATCAGGATGCGCGGCGGCACCTCGTAGGCGAGCTTTGCCAGGGAACGCAGCGCAGCCTGGACGCCGGGCGCGATCTCGACACGCATGCCGAGGCTGCGGACGGCGTCTGCGAGGCGATCGACCGGCATCGCATTCTCGGTATCAGGAATCGGCACCGCGATGATGTGGCGCGTGAGGCCGGCGAAGTTGGCGAGAAACGCCTTCGCATCCTTGTTGGCCATCATGCCCACGATGATGACCAGCGGCCGCGACACGCGTTCTTCGAAATCGCCGAGCGCGGCGGCGGCGACGCGGCCGCCTTCGGCATTGTGTCCGCCGTCGAGCCAGATCTCGCTGCCCTGCGGCCCGAGAGCGAGCAGCTCGCCCGAGGTCAGGCGCTGCATCCGCGCCGGCCATTCGGCACTGACGATGCCGGCCTCGAATGCCGCCTGGTTGATTTTGAAGGTCTGGATCGCACGCAGCGCCGCAATCGCGAGCCCGGCATTGTCGAACTGGTGCCGGCCGAACAGGCGCGGCGCAGCGAGATCCATCAGGCCGCGCTCGTCGGAATAGACCAGACGGCCATGCTCGACATTGACGTGCCAGCTTTCGTTCGCGGCAAACAGCGGCGCTCGCATCTGCTTGGCTTGCGCCTCGATCACAGCCATCGCCTCGGGTGACTGTTCGGCGCACACCACGGGCACGCCGCGCTTGATGATCGCGGCTTTCTCGCCGGCGATCGATACCAGGGTATCCCCGAGGAAATCCATATGGTCCATGCTGACGGGCGTGATCACGCAGGCCGCGGGCGTATCGACCACATTGGTCGAATCGAGCCGGCCGCCAAGACCGACTTCCAGCAGCACTGCGTCAGCAGGATTTTGCGCGAACAACAGGAACGCTGCCGCCGTCTTCAGCTCGAAGACGGTCGCGGGCTCGCCCGCATTGACGCGTTCGACCTGTTCCAGCGCCGCACGCAATTCGTCGTCACTGACGAGCACACCACCACCAACCCGGCCGAGCCGGAAACATTCGTTGATGCGCACGAGATAGGGCGAAGTGTAGGCGTGCACGCGCAGGCCCGCGGCCTCCAGCGTCGCGCGCAAATACGCGACCGTCGAGCCCTTGCCGTTGGTGCCGGCGACGTGGATCACCGGCGGCAGCTTGCGTTCGGGATGATCGAGCCGATCGAGCAGGCGATGCATCCGCTCGAGCCCGAGGTCGATGCGCTTCTGATGCAGGGCCGACAGCCGCGCGATCAATGCATCGAGCGACGCCTTTGCGCTGTCAGGGGACGCGTTCACGCGTGGGGCGCAGCCGGCGCGGTCTCGGGAGCCGATACGATCTGCGCCGGGGTCGTCACCGGCTGGACCGATTTCGAGGCACCATCGAGCGCCGGCGCCTTGGTCAGGAGGCGGCACAGCCGGGCCAGGGTCGGACGCAGCTCATGGCGATGCACGACCATGTCGACCATGCCGTGCTCTTTCAGGTATTCGGCGCGCTGGAAACCCTCGGGCAGCTTCTCGCGGATGGTCTGCTCGATCACGCGCGCACCGGCAAAACCGATCAGTGCACCGGGCTCGGCGATCTGGACGTCGCCGAGCATCGCATAGGATGCCGTGACGCCGCCGGTGGTCGGGTTGGTCAGCACGACGATGTAGGGCTGTTTTGCTTCACGCAGCATCTGCACCGCGACCGTGGTGCGCGGCATCTGCATCAGCGACAGGATGCCTTCCTGCATGCGCGCGCCGCCAGACGCCGCGAACACGATGAAGGGCGCCTTCTTCTCGACGGCGAGCTCGAGCCCGCGGACGATGGCCTCACCCGCGGCCATGCCGAGCGAGCCGCCCATGAAATCGAAATCCTGCACGGCAACGACGACGCCGGCGCCTTCGAGCTTGCCGTAGCCGACCTTGATCGCGTCGTTGAGGTTGGTTCGCGCGCGCGCGTCCTTGATGCGATCGACGTATTTCTTCTCGTCGCGGAATTTCAACGGGTCGGGCGTCACGTCAGGCAGCGCGACGTCGAACCAGGTCTCGTTGTCGAAGATCGACTTCAGCCGCGCCACCGCGCCCATGCGCATGTGGTAGTTCGAGCCGGGGATGACGAACTGGTTGGCCTCGACGTCCTTGTAGAACACGAGCTGTCCGGAATCCGGGCACTTGATCCACAGATTCTCCGGCGTCTCCCGCCGCAGCATGTTGCGGATCTTCGGCCGGACCACATTGGTAAGCCAGTTCATGGTTTGCTCCGATGTACGAGCCCCCAAGGGATCGCCTGAAGGATATATGGCGGCCGGGCCGTTGCCCGGCAACCCGCCGTGTCACCCGCTCTTAAAGCGGAATTGTGGTCTATTCGGACGCCTGTTTGGCGCCCCTGACGCCTTGGGCCAGGGCTGCGGTCAGCTCGGCCACTGCGTTAACGGTTTTGGCAGTCGCTCGCCCCTCGGCATCGAGGCTGTTCTTGAGCGCATCGACCAGCGCGGTGCCGACCACCGAACCATTGGCCTTCTCGGCAATGGCGCGCGCCGCCTCCGGGGTGCGGATGCCGAAACCAACGCAGATCGGCAGCTTGGTATGCCGCTTGATGCGCGCGACGGCTTCACCGACGGCATTCGCGTCCGCGGCCGCCGCACCGGTGATGCCGGCGATCGAGACGTAATAGACAAAGCCCGACGTGTTCGTCAGCACCGCGGGCAGGCGTTTGTCGTCGGTGGTCGGCGTTGCCAGGCGAATGAAGTTCAGGCCCGCCTTCAGCGCGGGAATGCAGAGCTCGTCGTCCTCCTCCGGCGGCAAATCGACGATGATGAGGCCGTCGACACCTGATGTCCTGGCATCAGCCAGGAACTTGTCGACGCCGTAGATGTAGATCGGATTGTAATAGCCCATCAGCACGAGCGGTGTGACGTTGTCGTCCTTGCGGAAGTCGCGCACCAGCTGCAGCGTCTTCTTCAGGGTCATGCCACCCTTGAGCGCGCGCAGACCTGCCGCCTGGATCGAGGGACCGTCCGCCATCGGATCGGTGAAGGGAATGCCGAGCTCGATGACGTCGGAGCCTGCCTTGGGCAGCGCCTTGACGATCTCGAGCGATGTCGTGAGATCGGGATCGCCGGCCATCACATAGGTGACAAAGGCCGCGCGGCCCTGCTTCTTCAGCTCGGCGAAACGGGTGTCGATACGCGTGGTCACTTGGTCTTGCCCTTCAGGATGTCGCCGACCTGCGGGACGTCCTTGTCGCCGCGGCCGGAGAGATTGACGACCATCAGGTGGTCTTTCGGCCGCTTCGGCGCGAGCTCCATCACCTTGGCGATGGCGTGCGCGGGCTCGAGCGCGGGGATGATGCCTTCGAGCTTCGAGAGCAGCTGGAACGCGGCGAGCGCCTCGTCATCGGTCGCGGAGAGATAGACGACGCGGCCGACCTCGTGCAGCCAGGAATGCTCGGGGCCGATGCCGGGATAGTCGAGGCCGGCCGAGATCGAATGCGCGTCCTGGATCTGGCCGTCGGCATCCATCAAGAGGTAGGTACGGTTACCATGGAGCACGCCGGGACGGCCGCCCGCGATCGACGCCGCATGCAGCTGCGTGAGGCCGTGGCCCGCCGCTTCGACGCCGAAGATCTCGACGGAGGGATCGTCGAGGAAAGGATGGAACAGGCCCATCGCATTCGAGCCGCCGCCGATGCAGGCAACCAGCGAGTCCGGCAGGCGTCCCTCGACCTCCTGCATCTGCGCCTTGGTCTCATTGCCAATGATCGACTGGAAGTCGCGCACCAGCGTCGGATAGGGATGCGGGCCTGCCACCGTGCCGATGCAATAGAAGGTATTGTGCACGTTGGTGACCCAGTCGCGCAGCGCCTCGTTCATGGCATCCTTGAGCGTGCGCGTGCCCGACTGCACCGGCATCACCTTGGCGCCCAGCATCTCCATGCGGATCACGTTGGGCTGCTGCCGCTCGACGTCGACGGCGCCCATATAGACCACGCATTCCAGGCCGAAGCGCGCGCACAGCGTCGCGGTGGCGACACCGTGCTGGCCGGCGCCTGTTTCGGCGATGATCCGCTTCTTGCCCATGCGCCGCGCCAGCATGATCTGGCCGAGCACGTTGTTCACCTTGTGCGAACCGGTGTGGTTGAGCTCTTCGCGCTTGAGATAAATCTTGGCGCCGCCGAGATGCTCGGTCAGCCGCTCGGCGAAATAGAGCGGCGAGGGTCGGCCGACATAGTTCTTCAGGTAGCCGTTCATCTCGGCCTGGAACGCCGGATCGGCCTTGGCCGCGGTGTAGGCCTTCTCCAGGTCGAGGATCAGCGGCATCAGGGTTTCGGCGACGAAGCGTCCGCCGAAGATGCCGAAATGGCCACGCTCGTCGGGCCCGCTGCGGTAGGAATTTGGTTTGGCGATGTTCATCGAACGCTCAACTCTTGAGTGGCGCGCGCGGCGCGAATGAAGGCCTTGATCATGTCCGGATCTTTCACGCCGGGAGCGCTCTCGACACCGGAGGACACGTCGACGCCACCAGCGCCGGTGACGCGGAGGGCCTCGGCGAGGTTTTGCACATCGAGGCCGCCCGAAACCATATACGGGAGATCGAGCACCAGGTTTTCCAGCAGGTGCCAGTCGAACGGCGCACCGAGGCCGCCGGGGCGGGTCGCATCCTTGGGCGCACGCGCATCGAACAGGATGCGGTCGGCGATCGCGGCATAACCGGGCAGCACCGCGAGATCGGCTGCGGTCGCGACCGGCACCGCCTTCATCACCGGACGGCCGAATTTCTGCTTGATGTCGCGCAAGCGCGCCACGCTTTCCTGGCCGTGGAGCTGGAAGATGTCGGGCGACAGCGCGTCCATGATGTTGTCGAGCGTCGCATCGTCGGCATCGACCGTGAGCGCCACCTTCAGCGCGCGCTGCTTCACCTGCCGGCCGAGCTCGCGCCCGGTCTCCAGCGAGACGTGCCGGGGCGAGGGCGGAAAGAACACGAACCCGACCATGTCGGCGCCCGCATCGAGCGCCGTTTGGAGCGTCTCGGGCGTGGACAGGCCGCAGATTTTGACGAGCAGGGACATGGTCTCAAAGCAAAAGGAGGCCGCAAGTGGCGGCCGGGAAACGGGCTTTTCGGTCGGGGCCGCTTCTACAACGTCGCGCGCTGCTTGTCTCGCCCGACGGGCCCATAAAGACCCACCCCTGAGGGCACCGGGAGGCGCTGGGCCTCGGGCCTGGCTGCGGCCGTCTGGGCCCGCAGGCCGGCCAATTCGACCTGGGCGGCTCGGGCATCCGCCTCATGCCGGCGTGCGGAGCGGCGCCAGTGCCGCTGGCCGAACCAGACGGCGCAGCCGCCGACCACGACGCCCAGGGCAGCCACCAGGATCAGGAGCAGGAACAACGGCATCGTGCGCGACAAGGCCGGATCGTTCGCCATGAAGGGATCGAACGAGACCGTGACGTCATGGCGGTTGGCGACCGCAAAGGTCACCAGGATCACGGCCAGGGGAATCAAGATCAGCGCGGTCAGGAATTTTCGCATCGCGATCGCTCGTCTTGAATCACGCTCGCGGCCGCATCATGCGGCCATTCAGTTAAGCCCGGACGACTTAATCGGGCGCGCCGGGATCCGGATGATCGCGGTTGAGCCGCTCGCGCATTTCCTTGCCGGTCTTGAAGAACGGAACGCTCTTCTGATCGACGGGGACATGGGCGCCGGTGCGCGGATTGCGCCCTGCGCGCGCAGGGCGATGCTTGACCGAGAAAGCACCGAAGCCGCGCAGCTCGACGCGGTCACCGCGTGCGAGGGCCGCTACGATCTCTTCGAGAATCGCATTCACAATGTTCTCGACATCCCGCTGGTACAGATGCGGGTTGTGCTCGGCGATACGCTGAACAAGTTCGGATTTGATCATCGAGAGATAGGACCCGGAAGCGTGCGGATGACCATTTCCGTGAAAATGCCTTGATCTGTCAAGACGCTAAATGAACGCCAGGCGTTGTGAAAATGCGTGACATTTGCCGAAAAAGCGGGCTGCAAGGCTACCCGCCAGACGGGAAAAAGGTCTGGGGCTCGCGTGGTTCCGTCAGTTTCCCGTCAATTCGACGCAGCCGGCTGCCACAGGGCCAGCATGCCGTCCAACCCGGCACGATCGACCGCCTGCGCCACGCCAGTTTGCTCGATTTGATGCGCAATCGCGCTGAATCCAAGCGCTTCCAGCGTCACTGAGGCCGCCGTCTTGAGGAATGTCAGATCGCCGAAGCGAGGCTCGAGCTTGTAATCGCGTACCGAAAGACCCTTCTTGACGCCCTTCTGTTCCTCGAGCCAGGCGACCGCGGTCTTCTCGTCGCCGAGCTGATCGATCAGCTTGAGGTCGATCGCCTGCCGGCCGGTGAAGACGCGACCATCGACGACTTTTTCCAGCTGCGTGTCATCCATGCCACGCCGCTGCTTCACCAGATCCTTGAACCAGGCATAGGAATCCTTCACCAGCGCATCCAGCGCGGCGCGCGCTTCCGGGCTGGTCGGCTCAAAACCGTTGGGCGCGGCCTTGAGCGGCGTGGATTTGACCTCCTCGACCTTGACGCCGATGGTCTTCAAGAGCTCGCTGAAGTTCGGAAACTGGAATAGCACGCCGATCGAACCGACCAGCGAGCTCTGCTGGGCGATGATGTGGTCGCTGGCGATCGCGGTGATGTAGCCGCCGGATGCCGCAAGGCCTTCGACCACGACGACCAGCGGCTTCTTCGCCTTCAGCCGCGTCAAGGAATCATAGAGCTGCTCGGAGCCGGCGGTGGTGCCGCCGGGCGAGTTGACGTGAACGATCACGGCGGCGGCCTGCGAATTCTCCAGCCGCTCCAGCGCCCGCGTGCGCTCGGAATCGCTGCGGATCAGGCCGTCGATCTCGACACGCGCGATGGAGCCTGCAGAGACGAAGCTGCCGCGCGCGCCTGGCGTCGCGATCAGCGCAAAGCCCGCGATCGCGGCGATCGCGATCAGCGCGGCCATCACGCGCCAGAACGTCAGCTTGCGGCGGATCCTGCGGCGATCGACGATGATGTCCGAATCGAGCGACATCGAGATATCTCCAAATGAAAGGCCGCGGGCGTTTTGCCGTCACACGTAACTATCGGCTTGTTGGGATACATCAATTGCGGCGCAATTTGAAGAAAACAAGGCTGTGAACGGGGGTAGGCCGGGACGGCGGCGGAGAAACAAAAAAAGCCCCGGCCGGAGCCGGGGCTTTGATGTCTGACGAACCCGTGGGGTTCGCTTACTTAGGGTTCGCTTACTTGCTGTCGCGATTCTTGAGCGCGGTGCCCAGGATGTCGCCGAGCGTCGCACCCGAATCCGAGGAGCCGTACTGCGCGATGGCTTCCTTCTCTTCGGCGACTTCGAGCGCCTTGATCGACACCTGGACCTTGCGGGCCTTCTTGTCGAACTGGATCACGCGGGCATCGACCTTCTCGCCGACGGCGAAGCGTTCGGCACGCTGGTCGTTGCGGTCACGCGCGAGCTCCGAGCGCTTGATGAAGGTCGAGAAGTCGGTCCCGGCGATCTTCACCTCGATACCGCTTTCCTTCACTTCGAGCACTTCGCAGGTCACGACCGCGCCCTTCTTGACATCGCCCGGCTCGGCGAACGGGTCGCCTTCGAGCTGCTTGATGCCGAGCGAGATACGCTCCTTCTCGACGTCCACATCGAGCACCACGGCCTTCACCATGTCGCCCTTCTTGTAGTTGTCGATCACCTGCTCGCCCGGAAGCTTCCAGTCGAGGTCGGAGAGATGGACCATGCCGTCGACGTCGCCCTCGAGGCCCAGGAACAGACCGAACTCGGTCTTGTTCTTGACTTCGCCCTCGACCACCGAACCGGTCGGGTGACCTTCGACGAAGACCTCCCACGGGTTGCGCATGGTCTGCTTGAGGCCGAGCGAGATGCGGCGCTTGACGGAATCGACTTCCAGCACCTGCACATCGACTTCCTGCGAGGTCGACACGATCTTGCCGGGGTGCATGTTCTTCTTGGTCCACGACATCTCGGAGACGTGGATCAGGCCTTCGATGCCCGGCTCGAGCTCGACGAACGCACCGTAGTCGGTGATGTTGGTGACACGGCCGGTGAAGCGGGCACCCAGCGGGTACTTGGCTTCGATGCCCTGCCACGGATCGTCCAGCAGCTGCTTCATGCCCAGCGAGATGCGGTGCGTCTCGTGGTTGATCTTGATGATCTTGACCTTCACGGTCTGGCCGATCGAGAGCACCTCGGTCGGGTGGTTGACGCGGCGCCACGCGATGTCGGTGACGTGCAGCAGGCCGTCGATGCCGCCGAGGTCAACGAACGCACCGTAATCGGTAATGTTCTTGACCACGCCGTCGATGACCTGACCCTCTTCGAGGTTCTGCACCAGCTCCTGGCGCTGCTCGGCGCGGGTCTCTTCGAGAACCGTGCGGCGAGACACGACGATGTTGCCGCGGCGGCGGTCCATCTTGAGGATCTGGAACGGCTGCGCGTTGTTCATCAGCGGCGCAACGTCGCGGATCGGACGGATGTCGACCTGCGAACGCGGCAGGAAGGCAACGGCACCGTCGAGGTCGACGGTGAAGCCGCCCTTGACCTGGTTGAAGATGACGCCCGTGACCTTCTCGTTGTTCTGGAACGCCTTCTCCAGCTTGCCCCAGCTCTCTTCGCGGCGCGCCTTGTCGCGCGACAGCACAGCTTCGCCGAGGGCGTTTTCGATGCGATCGAGGAACACTTCGACCTCGTCGCCAACCTTGATCTCGCTCTCACGGCCGGGGCCGGAAAATTCGCGCAGCGCAACGCGGCCTTCGGTCTTCAGGCCGACGTCGATGACGGCCATGTCCTTTTCAATTGCAACCACCTTGCCCTTGACGACCGAGCTCTCCTGCAGGTTGCCACCTGCGAAGGACTCGTCGAGCATCGCGGCGAAATCGTCACGCGACGGGCTATAGGTATCAGCGGAAGTCGAAGCCATTTGTTCTCCAGTTGCGGATGTCTTGCCGGCCGTTGGGTTCAAGGGCGTATCGCGCGCGCAGTGTCGGAAGGCCCGCAAGACCTTCGAGCGACCGCTCGTTGCTTCGGCTCGGCGCCGAAACAGCGGAAGCGGGCCGGCAGGGCCCGCGCGTTCGATACGTGGAAATCGTTATGTCCGGAGCCTGGATCGCGTCGGTCCCCAACAGGGACCGAGAGTATCGACCTCAAAGAGCGGGAGCGGGCGCTTCCTCCAATGACGGCTGCGGCTTAACCCCGCGACCGGCCCGCTCGGACGGCCTCGATAATGTCGATGGCGGCCCGGACGCCGCCTTCTATATCCAGTTGGGAGTTATCTAGCAAGTAAGCATCCCGGGCCGGTTTTAACGGCGCGATCGGCCGGTTCTTGTCCCGTTCGTCGCGCCGGATGATGTCGGCCAGCACCGCCGCCTCATCCGCCTCCTCGCCCCTCGCGCGCGCCTCCACGGTGCGGCGGTGGGCACGGACCTTGGGGTCCGCCACGACGAAGATCTTCACGTCGGCATGCGGGCAGATCACGGTTCCAATGTCACGTCCATCCAGCACCGCGCCGGGCGGGTCGGCGGCGAATTGTCGCTGGAAATTGAGCAGAACCTCGCGGACTCCAGGGATCGCCGAAACGATCGAGGCGCCCTCGCCGGCCTCCTGGGTCTTCAGCGCGGGGTTGCCGAACTTCTCGGGATCAAGTTCCTGCGCCGCCGCGACCGCGGCGGCCTCGTCGCGGAGATCATGTCCGGACTGCATCAGGGCGTAGGCGACCGCGCGATAGATCACGCCGGTATCGAGATGACGATAACCATAGTGATGGGCGAGGCGCTTGCCGAGCGTGCCTTTGCCCGAAGCTGCGGGTCCGTCGATAGCGATAATCATGAAAACTCGGCCCCAAGCGAACGCATCATCGGGATGAAGTCAGGGAAACTGGTGGCGATGAAGGCGGTGTCATCGACCGTCACCGGCTGGTCGGAGGCGCAGCCCATCACCAGCGCGGACATCGCGATGCGATGGTCCATATGGGTGGCGACAGTGCCGCCGCCGGGCACATGGCCGCGCCCCTCGACGATCAGATCATCGCCGGAGACCGTGACCTTGACGCCGTTGACGCGAAGCATCGCGGCGGTCGCCTCGAGCCGGTCGGATTCCTTGACGCGCAGCTCCTGCAGGCCGCGCATGATGGTCGTGCCCTCGGCGAACGACGCCGCCACGGCGAGCACCAGATATTCATCGATCATCGAGGGCGCGCGCTCCGGCGGCACCTCGACGCCGCGCAGCTTCGAGGCGCGCACGCGCAGGCGCGCCATCGGCTCGCCGGCATCGCCGCGGACTTCGCTTTCCTCGATGGACCCGCCCATTTCGCGCAACGTCGTGAACAGGCCGGTGCGCAACGGATTGGTCATCACGTCAGACAGAACGATGTCGGAGCCTTCGACGATCAGCGCCGCGACGATGGGAAATGCCGCCGAAGAAGGATCCGCGGGCACGATGACGGTGGCGCCATGCAACTCGGGCTGGCCCACCAGTGTGATGCGGCGGCCGTGAGTCCCCTCGGCGACCGAGGCGATCTCGGCGCCAAAATGCTTCAGCATCAGTTCGGTGTGGTCGCGGCTGGCTTCGTTCTCGATCACGGTGGTCGTGCCCGGCGCGGCGAGACCCGCCAGCAACACCGCCGATTTGATCTGGGCCGAGGCCACCGGGGTCTTGTAGGTGATCGGCAGCGGATCGCGCGCGCCCTGGATGGTCAACGGCAGGCGGCCGCCCTCGCCGCCGGAGACGACCTTGGCGCCCATCTTTTCGAGCGGATCGAGGATCCGGCGCATCGGGCGGCTGCGCAGCGAGGCATCCCCGTCGAAGTCAGCCGAGATCGGGCAGCCGGCGACGGCGCCCATGACCAACCGGCAGCCGGTGCCGGAATTGCCGAAATCCAGCGCCGCCTTGGGCTGGGCAAAGCCGCCGACACCCACGCCATTCACCTTCCAGGCGAAATCGCCGGTGCGCTCGACCTTGGCGCCGAGGGCCTGCATGGACTTGGCGGTATTGAGGACATCCTCGCCCTCGAGGAGGCCCGTGATGCGGGTCTCGCCGACCGCCAGCGCGCCCAGGATGAGGGCACGGTGGGAGATCGACTTGTCCCCGGGCACCCGTACTTTCCCGGTCAGGGGACCGCTTGAGCTCGACTTCAGCGGTGTCGGCTTGTCGGAATGGGTCAAGATTGTGTCCTTGGATGCGCCTTTTGGATGCGCCCTGGAGGCTGGCGGGCACCTACCACATGGTCTCCCCGCCGTCACGAGCATGTCTTTCTCTCGTAATGCGCTATTGACAGCGGGCCGCCAACTAGCCAAGTGAAGCACCGCTTTTCAGACATTCCCAGGATTCCTCTGCCGTGGCCAAGTCCGAACTCGGAACCAAACGTATTTGCCCGACCACGGGCAAGAAATTCTATGACCTCAACAAGAACCCGGTGATCTCGCCCTACACCGGCGAGGTTGTACCGATCGCTCCCGTTGCGCCGGCCCGCATGCCTCGTGGTGCCGAAGCTCGCCACGCCGCGGCCGCCGACACCACGCCGGAGCCGGCGGAGGTCGAGGAGGTCTCGCTCGAGGAGGCCGATGCCGAGGAGAACACCGGCAAGGTCAAGGCCGTCGTGCCCG
This sequence comes from uncultured Bradyrhizobium sp., assembly GCF_936928535.1. Lineage (GTDB taxonomy): Bacteria > Pseudomonadota > Alphaproteobacteria > Rhizobiales > Xanthobacteraceae > Bradyrhizobium. The sequence continues at coordinate 57,859 of NZ_CAKZHY010000021.1, forward strand.
AATCCGAGGACGATATCGAGGTCGACGAGACTCTCGACGACGACGATGATGATGATTCGACCTTCATTGCCGACGAAGAAGAGGGCGATGAGGACGTGACCGACATCATTGGTGATGTCGGAGGCGATGAAGAGACTTGAGATCAGTCCTGATCTGTGAAAAAGGGTGCACCGCGCGAGTCGGAAGGCTCGCCGGTCGGGAGTGATCCCCCAGGATCATCCCAAGGGTTAAGGGGCCATAGCTCAGCTGGGAGAGCGCTTGCATGGCATGCAAGAGGTCGGCGGTTCGATCCCGCCTGGCTCCACCAGCCTTCGCTCGCTTCGCGAGC
>NZ_CAKZHY010000022.1 GCF_936928535.1 uncultured Bradyrhizobium sp.
ACTAGAATCAACGCCATGCGCCTTGTCCAGAAAATCTAAACCGGACAGCCGTGGGACAAGCCCGGGCATGACGACATTCTCTGAGCCTGCAATTGAGGCAAGCTATACTCTGGTTTCCTGACGCAAAGAAAGGGGCAGAGCGTTTCCGCTCTGCCCCTTTGTCGTGTGTGCTTGCCGTGATCAGTGCATGAAGCTGCGGTGGTTGTTGCCGCCGTTCATCGCCGGCGACTGGTTCATCGACTGGCGGAAGTTGTTGCTGCCGCCATTTCCCGTCGCATTGAACTGGGGACGGGTGTTCTGCTGGACGTTCTGCACTTGCACCTTGTTCACCGGATTATTGTTGAGCTTCACGACGCCGGTGTTGACGCGGATCGGCTGGTTCTGGGGCTGAACATTCGTGGTCTTCACGTCGGTGGTCTTGACGTCGACGGTCGAACCGGTCTTGCCTGAAATCACCGGCATGCTCACGATCTTGCCCGCCGGACCGGCATTGTTGTTGCCGTTATTCTGCGTGGTGGTGGTCACCGGCAGCGTCGTGATCTTGCCAATACCGCCATTGTTGGGGGTCGTGTTGGTCGGCGCGGGCAGGGTGACGATCTTGCTGACGGTGCCATCGACCGGCTTCTGCACCACCGGCAGGTTTGCGTTCATCGGCGAGCCATTGCCCTGCTGGATCAGCGGCAGGTATTTGGGTTGGCCGAGATTGCCGATCTTCAGCGTCGGGGCAATGGTCTGCGGCGCCAGGAACTTGGTGGGCTGCATCAGCGGGATGATCTTGGGCTGCGCCTCGAGCTTCAGGGCTACTTGCGCATAGGGGCTGCTGCCGTAGTGGTTGTAGAAGGCCTGGTAGCCGACCGAAGAGTTCGCGAGCACCGCTTCGTGCCAGGCTTGCGAGATCAGCAGGTTCGCCAGCAGCCAGCGGATGTGGTCGCACAGCGGGTCGTGCGGATACATCGCGACGAACTCCTGATAATATTCGGGCCTGCCCTCGGACAGCACGTAATCATAGGCCTGGCGCGCCGAGCGGCTCGGCAGGTTCGAGGCCATCTGCACGACCGGCGCATGGACCGGGGCGCGGTTGGCGGCAACGGCGGTGTCGCCGAAGAAGGTGAAGTCGGAGGTGAGCGAGGAGCTCTCCCAGGGGACTTGCGCGCCGCCGGTGGTCTGGTTCACCGCGAGCCGCACGCGCTTGAACAGCTGCTCGATCGGCACGTTGGGTTCGCGCGCGACGTTCAGAAAGGCCTGCGTATAGGGGCTGTGGCCGCCGCTGCCGTCGAGCGCCTCGGCGCCCGGCGCGGTCGAATAGCCGACGATCGAGCCGTTCGGCGCATCGACGATGGCGAGGCCACGGCCGGCATCATTCACATTGGGGAACGGGTTGTTGCGGCAGGCGTCGAGAACGACGATGCGCATCCGGCTCGGGATCGTCTCCAACGTCGACATCACGTCGACCAGGCGGACCGAGTCGTTGACGAGCTCGGTCTGGTTCGAGACCTTCGCATCGACCGGGACGAGGTAGTTCTCGCCGGCAAGCTGCACGCCGTGGCCGGCGTAATAAACCATCGCCACCGTGTTGGGTCCGCGTGCCGACACTTTGGCCGAGAAATCCTGCACCACGCGCAGCATGTCGTTCTGGCCGAGGTCGGTCGCGGAGATCACTTCGAACCCGGCCGAGTTGAGGAACTGCGCCATCGACTGGGCGTCATTGTCGGGATTGGCGAGCTGCGGCGCGTTCTGGTAGTTCGAATTGCCGATCACCAGCGCCACCCGCTGTTCCGGCCCTTGCAGCGCAGTCGGGGCGGGCGCGACGGGCGCAACTTGCGCGGAAACGGGGCCGCAGGCGAAGCCGAACAGGCTTCCCAGCAGGCCGGCGGTCATCAAGGCGGATTTCATGCGGAACATATGAGGTGCTCCCTCGGGGCTGATCTCGATGCGAGATTGGTTGCGAGGAAGCTAGATCGCGTTCGAAGCCTGGTCCGTGATCGCGATCACCATGGCGAAATGCGTGATCTGAATCACGCTGGGGAGATCCCGCGACGCAGCGGGGCGCCTTTAACGCCGTCATCCTGAGGTGCTGAAGCCCTGCGGCGCAATTGCGCCGCGGGCGGAGGCCTCGAAGGATGAGCGGCCCGGCTGCACCTCGGCCGTACATCCTTCGAGGCTCCCGGCGCGATACTAACCGCATCGCCCCGCTCGCACCTCAGGATGACGGAGCCGCCATTTTCGCCGTTTAGGGCTCCCTCTTTTACGAGAAGAACGCGATCTTCTCGGCCTGGGTCATGCGGCGGATGGGCGCCAGCGCGTCGTTGGCCGCGGCGCGGGGCCTTTGCACGATGCCGCTGGCGAGGATGGTGGCGCCGAGCGAGGCCTCGGGCAAACGCTCGGGCAAGGGGGACGGCATCGGAAGCGCGGCACTCGGCCGTACGTCGAATGATGCCGCGGCCGCCATGCTGGGCGCCGGCTGCTCCATCACTTCAGCCGCGGCTTCCGCAATGGCATCGGTGAGGCGCGCGAGCGATTCCATCGCGATCGGCGCCTCGACGATGGGCTCCTCGACTTCAGGCGCCTCGACCTCAGGCTCCGCCACATGGAGCGTCATCGGCGCCTCCATCGCGACAGGTTCCGCGGAGATCGGCTCCGGCATCGGCTCGGGAAGCGCTGCTGCCATCTCGACGGGCTCGACGATCTCGTCGAACTCCGGATCGGGCGCGGCCATCTCCATCGCGATGGCCTCGAGTATCGCTTCGTCCTCGGCCGCCGCTGCAGCATCGAGTGAGAACTCATCCGTGATCTCGGCGACGGCTACGGGATCGGCGAGGCTGTCCTCGACCGCGGCAAAGCTTTCCTCGGGCGCGATCGCGACTTCCATCGTCGCGTCCTCGGCGATGCCGCTGATGTCGGCGGTTGCCTCGGGCTCGAGCTCGGGAGCGGCCTCCTGCGGCGTCTCCGTAAAAGCCACAGGGGCTTCACTCGCCATCGCGCCGAGCGCTTCGGCGTCAGGTACCTCAGCCATCGGCGGCGCTGGCTGCTCGGGCGCGGGTGGCGCGGCCGCCTGCGGAGCAGCAGCACCGCCATCCGTCTGCTCGACCCGATCTTTGAGCAGATCGAAGGCGGCCTTGAGGTCGCCGCGCGGGTCGATGGCCGACACCTGGGCGCAGGCCACTTCGATCGAGGCGAGCTGCGAATCAATCAGGTCGCAGATTCGCCCGTCGGCGCCGATTTCGCGCCAGCGCCAGGAGATCTCCTTGATGATGCGCACGCCGCGCGGGATCGGCGCGAGGCTGGCTTCGATCGCAGCGGAATCGAACGCCTTGGCGGCGGCACTTTCGGCGTCCGCGACGGCGCGGCGGATCGCGATGAGCGCTTCGGGCAGGCGATCCTCGACGACGGGTTGTCGCTGTGCTGCAAGGGTTTCTTCGATTTTCGCAACGGCGTCGAGTACCATGGCCGTGTCGGCATTGCGGTTGCGCTTGGCGTATTCGCCGAGGAACCAGCGGCCGCGTGCGGTCTCCATGAAGGCTTCGCGGATCGCATCGTAATCCTGCTCGTTCGGCTCGGCCGCGCGGGCAGACATGGGCGAGAGGGCGAATGCTTCGTTGGCCATGACAATCTCGTCGCGCAAATCAGTGCGCGTTACTGTAACGATCACCACGATATCGACCGAATCGCAATTGGTTTGATGGCAGGCGAATCACAAATCCCCACGCAAGCGTCCTTGGTCCGCCGATTCGCGGTCCGGCTTGCGCTGTTCTACGGCACGACATACGGGGTCTTGGGCACCCATCTGCCTTTCTTCACGGTGTGGTTGAAGGCCATCGGCATCGAGCCGGGCTGGATCGGAATCATCAGCGCCGTGCCCGCCGTCACGCGCTTCACGACGCTGCCGCTCGTGACCAGCCTTGCCGAACGCCGCCACGCAGTGCGCAGCGCGATGCTGCTGACGGCGTCGGCCACCGCGCTCTGCTTCGCGCTCGTCGGCGCCCAGCAACAGCCTTTGCCGGTGCTTGTGCTCTACATCGTCACCTGTTGCTGCTGGACCCCGCTCGCACCGCTCACCGATGCCTATGCGCTGCGCGGCGTCGCCCGGTACAAATTCGATTACGGGCCCGTGCGGCTATGGGGATCGGTCGCGTTCATTCTCGGCGCGCTCGCTTGCGGGCTGTTGATCGACGTGATTGCCGCGCGCCAGCTGATCTGGATCATCGTGGCGATGGCGACGATCTCGGCCTTGACCGGGCTTTCGCTGCAGCCGCTGGAGGAGGTGCCGCGAACGTCAAGAGTGGCGGAGGGCGGCAAGCCTCTGCTGCGCGACGCGGGCTTCCTCGCCATCATGTTCTCGGCAGCGTTGATCCAGTCCAGCCACGTCGCCTATTACACCTTCGCCTCGATCAACTGGCAGAGCTATGGTCTTGGCGGATTGACGATCGCGGGGCTGTGGACGCTCGGCGTGATCGCCGAGATCGTCGTCTTCGCCCTGTCGCCGCGCTTTTCGTTGCACGCATCGACGCTGGTCGTAATCGGAGGCTTGAGTGCCGTGATGCGCTGGTCGATCACCGCGCATGATCCGCCGATCGCCCTGCTGGCGATCACCCAGCTCGGACATGGCCTGAGCTTCGGCCTGACCCAGGTTGGCGTGATGAATCTGATGGTGCATCACGTGCCGCCCCGTCTCATGGCGCGGGGACAGGGATATTATGCAGCGACCGGCGGGCTGCTCAGTTCGGCCACGTCGATCATCTCAGGCGCGATTTACGCGCGCTATGGCGAGGGGCTCTATTACGTGATGGCATCGATGGCTGCGGCCGGTGCGCTTCTGATCTGGTCGGCACGGCATCGGCTGAAGGATCAGCCCCACAGCGAAGCATCCGGCGGATAGACCAGGCTCTCGTCATAGCGCAGCCCATGATCGCGGTCGCGCGCCAGCAATAGCGGGCCGTCGAGATCGACGAAGCGCGCCTGCGGCGTCACCAGCATGGCAGGCGCCATCGACAGCGAGGTCGCGACCATGCAGCCGATCATGATCTCGAAGCCGAGCGCCTGCGCCGCATCGGCCATGGCGAGCGCCTCGGTGAGGCCGCCGGTCTTGTCGAGCTTGATGTTGACCGCGTCGTAGCGCGCGCGGAGCGGTGCCAGCGAGTTGCGGTCATGCACGCTCTCGTCCGCGCAAACCACCAGCGGCCGCTTTATCCGCGCCAGCGCATCGTCCTTGCCCGCCGGCAGCGGCTGCTCCACCAGGGTGACGCCGACGGCGTCACAGGCGGCGAGATTGTGCGCGAGGTTAGCCTCGGTCCAGGACTCGTTGGCGTCCACGATCAGCTCGGATTCGGGAGCGACCTTGCGCACGGCCGCGATGCGGGCGTCGTCGCCGTCGCCGCCGAGCTTGATCTTGAGCAGCGGCCGGTGTGCGGCCTTGGCAGTCGCCGCCGCCATGGCCTCGGGCGTGCCCAGCGAGATCGTATAGGCCGTAGTGCGTTCGCCCGGGATCGGGCGGTCCAACAGGTTCCAGGCCCGCAAGCCCGCCGCCTTGGCCTCCAGGTCGATCAGGGCGCAATCCAGCGCATTGCGGGCGGCCCCCGAAGGCATGGCGGCCTGCAGGGCTTGCCGCGTCAGCCCGCCGGCCACGGCCGCCTGCATGGCCTCGATGGCCGCAAGGGTCGCCTCGGGCGTCTCGCCATAGCGGGGATAGGGCACACATTCGCCGCGGCCGACGAGGCCGTTCTGGCTCAATTCGGCCACAACGGTCACCGCTTCCGTCTTGGCGCCCCGGCTGATGGTGAAACTGCCGGCGATCGGAAACCGCTCGATTCGGGCGGCAAGGGCAGGGGCTTGGCTGGAAGTCATTTTGAACTCTGGCGAAATCTGAACCCGCTGGTTACCTCTAGCAACTAATATTAACCAAATGGGGTTACCTTTTCTGGGTAAGGGCGCGTGCGCAACTATCTGATTTTCCCCGCCCTGGCATGGGAGCGGGCACCTTGAGCGGCGATCCGAAACTGGAACGGATTGCCAAAGGCAATGCGCTGGCCCTCTGCGCCACCGGAACCTGGACCGCCAGCTTCGCACCGGTCCTGGAGCGGATGGTCGCCGACGCCGAGAAGCTCGCCGGCAGCCCCCAAAACGTTTTCATCGACGTCTCCGAGGTCGCCAAGCTCGACACCTTTGGCGCCTGGCTGATCGAGCGGCTGCGCCGCAGCCTGACCCAGGGCACCGTCGAGGCGCAGATCGCGGGGTTGTCGGCCAATTATTCGAGCCTCGTCGACGAGGTGCGCCGGGTCCGCGCGACCCCGGTTGTCGAGACCTCCGCGGTCACCATCACGGGCATGCTGGAGCAGATCGGTCGCGCCGTGGCCGGCGTCGGCGGCACCTTTGCCGGCTTGATCGACATGTTAGGCGCGGTCCTTGCGGCGGGCGCGCATGTGCTGATCCATCCCCGCTCGTTCCGCCTGACCTCGACCGTGCATCACATGGAGCAGGTCTGCTGGCGCGCGGTGCCGATCATCGTGCTGATCACCTTCCTGATCGGCTGCATCATCGCCCAGCAAGGCATCTTCCATTTCCGCCGCTTCGGTGCCGACATCTTCGTCGTCGACATGCTCGGCGTGCTGGTGTTGCGCGAGATCGGCGTGCTGCTGGTCGCCATCATGGTCGCGGGCCGCTCGGGCAGTGCCTACACCGCCGAGCTCGGCTCGATGAAGATGCGGGAAGAAATCGACGCGCTGCGCACCATGGGCTTCGACCCGATCGAGGTGCTGGTGCTGCCGCGCATGCTGGCGCTGGTGCTGGCGCTGCCGATCCTCGCTTTCCTCGGCGCCATGGCTGCCCTCTATGGCGGCGGCCTCGTCGCCTGGCTCTATGGCGGCGTCGATCCCGAAGCTTTCCTGCTGCGTTTGCGCGATGCCATCTCGATCGATCATTTCATCGTCGGCATCGTCAAGGCGCCTGTGATGGCTGCCGTGATCGGCATTGTCGCCTGCGTCGAGGGCCTCGCGGTGCAGGGCAGCGCGGAATCGCTCGGGCAGCACACCACGGCATCCGTGGTGAAGGGCATCTTCTTCGTCATCGTCATGGACGGCGTGTTCGCCATCTTCTTCGCCTCGATCGGGATGTGACGATGGCGCAAGAAACTCCAAACGCGATTCAATATCCCATCATTCGCGTCCGCGACATCACCGTGCAGTTCGGCGCGACGCGCGTGCTCGACGGTCTCAATCTCGACGTCAAGCGCGGCGAGATCCTGGGATTTGTCGGTCCTTCGGGCGCGGGCAAATCGGTGTTGACGCGCACCATTATCGGTCTCGTGCCGAAGGTTGCGGGCTCCATCGAAGTGTTCGGCGTCGACCTCGATGCCTCCAACAATTCGCAGCGCCGCAATGTCGAGCGGCGCTGGGGCGTGCTGTTCCAACAGGGAGCGCTATTCTCCTCGCTCACCGTGCGGCAGAACATCCAGTTTCCGATGCGCGAATATCTTCGCGTCTCGCAGCGGCTGATGGACGAGATCACCATGGCCAAGCTCGCCATGGTCGGACTCAAGCCCGAGGTCGCCGAGCGTTTCCCTTCCGAACTCTCCGGCGGCATGATCAAGCGCGTGGCGCTCGCCCGCGCGCTGTCGCTCGATCCGGATCTCGTTTTCCTCGACGAACCGACCTCCGGTCTCGATCCGATCGGCGCCGGCGACTTCGACGAGCTGGTCAGGACGCTCCAGCGCACTTTGGGGCTCACCGTTTTCATGGTAACCCATGACCTCGACAGCCTTTACACCGCTTGCGACCGCATCGCCGTTTTAGGGAACGGTAAGATCATTGCGGCAGGGTCGATCGCCGACATGCAGGCCTCGCAGCATCCCTGGCTGAGGCAATATTTCCATGGCAAGCGCGCCCGCGCGGTGATGAGTTGAGTAGCCGGAGCACCTGATGGAAACGCGGGCGAATTACGTATTGATCGGATCCTTCACGCTGGCGGTGATCGCGGCTGCGATCGGCTTCGTGCTCTGGTTCCAGTCGCTGCACACCACCAAGCAGCGCAGCCCCTTCCGCGTCGTGTTCGAGGGCCCGGCAGCGGGCCTGCGCAACGGCGGCAGCGTCAACTTCAACGGTATCCGGGTCGGCGAGGTGGTCTCGGTGAAGCTCGACAATCCGCGGCGGGTTGTCGCACTCGCCATGATCGAGAACAACACGCCGCTGCGGAAGGACACCCTGGTCGGCCTCGAATTCCAGGGCCTGACCGGTGTCGCCGCGATCTCCCTCAAGGGCGGCGAGGAGGCCGCGCCGCCGCCGCCGCTCGACGAGGACGGCATTCCGACGCTGACGGCCGATCCGAACAAGCTCCAGGACGTCACCGAGGCGATCCGCGGCACGCTGCAGAACATCAACAAGATCGTCGCCGACAATCAGGAGTCGGTGAAGAACTCGCTGAAGAACCTCGAGACCTTCACCAACTCGCTCGCGCGCAACTCCGAGAAGATCGACGGCGTGATGGCCAAGGTCGACGGAGTGATGCTGAAGGCCGACAACCTCATGCTCGGTCTCAACTCGCTCGCCGGCGGCAAGGACGGCGGCGAGCTGTTCCTGACGGTGAAGTCGATCCGCGAACTCGCCGAGGACTTCGACAAGCGCTCGGGCGCGTTGATGACCGACGGTCGCCGCACGCTGGGCGACATCAGCCGCGCCGTGAACAATTTCGACCGCAATCCGACCCGCGTGCTGTTCGGCGCCAGCAACAGCGCGCCGGCAGCTGCGCCGCCGCCGGCCGAACCGCCGAAACCGGCGCCGGCGAACGAGCGCAAGCGGCAGTAGGCGTGTAGCTGTCAGCCCGACTTGTCCGACCCGTCCGGAACATAAACGTTGAAATCGATTGCGATCCTCAAGTCGGCTGCTTGACCCAGGACGTGGTGCTCAAGTGCATCGCCAGTGTGCTTGTCGCAGAACCACCCGAGAAACAGGCTGATACGACCGCCTGTCGAGACCAGCTTCCGCAATATTCGACGGTGCGGCCGCAGCAGCGCGAGTGCGGACTCTATTCGTTTCGCAGGCGGCGAGCGTGTACTTGGTCCGAGTTCAATCGAACAGTATGAGTCGGACCGAACTCCATCGAGGCGCCTTCCCTTGGGCGTGCGGCGCTCGTCGCCTGCTCTCCAGATCACCGAAGGTGTGAGCTCCAACCTTCTGCATACTTCAGCCAAGTCGATTTCGGGATGCTTGATGTGCAAGCTCAGCTTGGTCAGTTGGTCCTTCATCTTCGCTTCCACATCCAGTGTAAAACAAAACGGAGCCCGTGAGGGCTCCGTTTGTTATTCGCAATTCGCAAGCTCTGCAGCTTACCCCAGCCGGCCCGCCGCGTGCGCCAGCAGCGTGTAGACCAGACCCGTCTCCGAGGTGAGGTGGCTGCGCAGCTCCTGCGGGCCGCGGCCCTCGCGGGCGACTTCGTCGAGCAGGCGTTCGAACTCGCTGATGTAGCGGTCGACCGTGCCCTTGAAGTTGCGGTCGGCGCGATATTTGCGGGCGACCTCGTCAAAAGCCTTCTGACCGGCGGGCGTGTACAGGCGCTTGGTGAAGGCCTTGTTCTCGCCGCGCTGGTAGCGGTCCCACATCTCGGAGGCGAGGTTGCGGTCCATCAGCCGGCCGATGTCGAGCGACAGCGATTCCAGCGGATTGCTGCTCGCCTGCGGGGCCTGCGGCTGCGGCGCGGGTGCAGCCTGGCGGCCACGCGGGGCCTCACGCCCGGTCGGAGCAGCCGGAGCGGCGTCCGTGCGGTTCAAGAGATCCGACAGCCAGCCGTCGCGGCCCTGGTCATTGCCGCCGCCGGGCGCGACCGGCGGAGCCTCGGTGCGCCGCGAGGCGGCGGGCATGCCGAGGTCCGGCGGCGGCAGCGTCGAGGCGCTGCCGGTGTCGCGCATGCGGGTCTCGGTGGCACGACCGGCAGTTGCCATCATCGGCTCTTCTTGGCGCTGCACGGCGACGGAGGCGCGGCCCGCAGTGGTGACGTCGAGGCCGCGGCCGTGCTGGGCGACGATGCGGTTGAGCTCGGCGAGTGCCTCGATCTGGTCGACGATCACCTTGCGCATCTGCGCAGTGCTCTCGGCGGCCTCTTGCGGCATCTCGAGCACGCCGCGGCGCAGCTCGTTGCGGGTGGCTTCGAGCTCGTTGTGCATCTCGAACGCCATCTGCTTCATGCTGGCGACGAGGTTGCCGAACTTCTCGGTCGACTGCTTGAACATCGCATCCGCCTCGTCGGTGGTCTGGCGGTAGATGTCGTGCATGGCCTCGATGGTCTGGCGGTGCTCCTCTTCGGACGCCGACCGCACCGCCTCGAACTGGCGGGTGATCGCGGCCGAGCCGGCGCCGGCGGTCTCGGCGACCACGCGAGCGATGTCGCGAGCACGCTCTTCGGCCGCAGCGAGCGACTCATCGAGCAGCCCGGTGAAGCGCGACAGGCGCTGGTCGAGATCGGCGGTGCGCAGGTCGATGGTGGTGACGAGCGATTCCAGCGCCGCCTTGCGTTCGGCAAGCGAGGCGGTGGTGTTCTTGTTGCTCTGCTCGACGACCTGTGCGGCCTCGACCAGCGCCTTGCCGTGCGCGTCGAACTGGGCCGACAGCTCGCCGAGGTCCTGCAGGGCCCGCGTCGTCTTCGAGTTGAAGACGTTGAGCTGGTCTTCCAGGTTCTGCGTCGCCGCGCCGTTGCGCGAGGTGACGTCGTTCATCGCCGAGACGAAATCGGCAACGCGCGTCACCAGCGCCCGCTCCAGCGAGTTGAGGTTGTCGTGCGCACCGGTCAGCACCTCCTGGAGGAGGATGTTGCCTTCGCGCAGACGCTCGAACAGGGCGACCGTGTCGGTGCGCAGGATCTTGCTGGTCTCCTGCATCTCGGTGACGGCCGCGATCGAGACCTGGCGCGACTGGTCGATCGCCGCGCGCGAGGCCGATTCGAGGTCCTTGAGCGACTTGCCGACCGCACTGGTCGCAATCTCGCTCGCCGCGTTGATGGTCCGGGCGACCTCGTTGCCGTTGCCCATCATGGTCTGCGAGAAGGCCTGGCCGCGCGTCTCGATCGACTTCAGCGCATCGGTGGTGACGCGGTCGATGTCGAGCGTGAGCTGGCTGGTCTTCGAGCCGATCGCGTCCACGAGCGAGCCGCGCTTGGCATCGATCATGTTCGAGAGGCGGTCGGCCTGCTGCTGTACATAGGTGACGATCTCGTCGGTCTTGCCGGTCATGGCCTGGCCGAAGCTCGAGCTGGCGGCGAGCACCGAGCGCTCGACGTCGGCCGAGCTCGACTTGACTCGCGAGCTCGCCTCGTTGGAGGCGGAGATCAGCGCGTTCTGGGCGTTGAGCGCGCTGGTCTGGATGTCGTTGGTCGCGTTCGACGTGGCCATGCTCAGCGCGCGCTCGATCTCGGTCGAGATCGTGCGGATCTGGCTTGCGGCGTCCGCCGAGGTCGAGGTCAGCGAGGTCTGGGCCTCACGCGCGCTGTTGAGGATGGTCGAGGCGGTGTCGGCGCCGACCGCGGTCAGCGTGCGCTCGATATCCGTGGTCAGCGACTTGATCTGGCTCGCCGCATCGGTCGAGGCCGAGATCAACGTGCCCTGGGCTTCGCGCACGCCGCTGGTGAGCGCCTCGATGGTGGCGCCGCCGGCGGTCGCCAGCGCGCGCTGCATCTCGGCGGCGAGCGAACGGACCTGGCCGGTCTGTTCGGCCGAGACCGAGAGCAGGGTGCTCTGGGCATCGCGGGCGCTGGCCGTGATCGTTTCGGCCGTGCTCTGGCCGACCTGCGACAGCGAACGGTGCACTTCGGCCGCGAGCGACTTGACCTGGCTCGCCGCCTCCGAGGAGGCGTTGACCAGTGTGCTCTGGGCCTCGCGGGCGCCGGCCAGGATGCTCTCTGCCGTCGAAGTGCCAGCCATCGAGAGCGAGCGCTGCACATCGGCCGTAAGAGCCTTGACCTGGTTTGCCGCATCCGAAGATCCGGCGACGAGCGTGCTCTGGGCCTCGCGCGCGCCGGTCATGATGGTCTCGGCCGTCGCGGTGCCGGCCATCGAGAGCGAGCGCTGCACGTCGGAAGACAGTGCCTTGATCTGGTTGGCGGTCTCCGACGAGGCCGCGATCAACGTGCTCTGCGCATCGCGGGCGCCGGCGGTGATCGATTCCACCGTCGAGGTACCCGCCAGCGACAGCGAGCGCTGCACGTCGGCGGTGAGCGTCTTGACGTGGTTGGCCGCATCCGAGGACGCGGTGACGAGCGTGGTCTGCACTTCGCGGGCGCCGGCTAGGATCGAGGCCGCGGTGGCCGAGCCGGCCGCGGACAGCGTGCGCTCGACGTCGGCTGCGAGGCCCTTGATCTGGTTGGAGGCATCGCCGGAGGCCGCAACCAGCGACGACTGAGCTTCGCGGGCGCTGGTCAGGATGGAGTTCGCAGCTCCCGTGCCGACCGCAGTCAGTGCGCGCTCGACCTCCGCCGAGGTCATCTTGAGCTGTGCGTTGACGTCGGAGGAGACCGTCATCAACGACTGCTGCGCGGTGCGTGCGCCGGTCTGGATCGTCTCACTGGTGTTGACCACGAGGTTGGTGAGCGAGCGCTCGGCGTCCTCGACATGCGAGCGGATCGCGGTCGAGATCATCTCGGCGCGGGACATCATGTCTTCGCTGGCCTGGCGGCCGCTGCTCTCGATACGGCCGGCGACGGCCTCGACACGCGAACCGAGCAGGTCCTCGAACTGTGCGACGCGGACGTCGATGTCGCTCGCGACCGAACCGACCTTGGTCTCGATCGCCTGCTGGATGTCCTGGAAGCGCGCCGTGACCGTATCGGTCAGGTGCATGCTGCGGCCATCGATGAGGTCGGCAACGCTGGTGATGCGGCGGTCGACCGCCTCGATCGCCTGCGCAGTGCCGTCCGTTAGCGTCGAGGTCAGCAAGCTTAGGCGGGTGTCGATCGACTGCACCGCCTGCGAAGCGCCGTCGGTTAAGGCGCTCGTCAGGTAGCTGAGGCGGCCGTCGACGGCCTCCAGCGCCTGCGATGCGCCGCTGTTGAACGTCGTGGTGAGATGCGTCAGCCGCGTGTCGATCGCCTGGATGGTCTGCCAGGCGCCGTCGGTCAGCGTCGTCGTAAGGTGAGTGAGGCGGCCGTCGATGGATTCGAGCGCCTGAGCCGCACCACCAGTGAGGGTGGTTGTGAGCTGGGTGAGACGGCCATCGATAGATTCGAGCGCCTGCGCCGCGCCGCCGGTGAGCGTCGTCGTGAGGTGGGTAAGGCGCGAGTCGATCGACTGGATCGCCTGCGTTGCGCCATCCGTCAGCGTCGTGGACAGCGTGTTGAGGCGTCCGTCGATGGTCTCGGTGACGGACTTTGCACGGGCGTCGAACGACTGCTCGAGCGCACCGACGCGGCCGCCGAGCTGCTCGTCGAAGGTCTTGATGTGGCTTTCGATCGTGCCATCGAGGCTCGCGATCTTGCCGTTCAGCGAGGCGTCGAAGTTCGACACGCGCTCGCCGATCGTGGTCTGGAACTGCACCAGGCGCTGGTCGAGGATGGCCGTGATCTCGCCGCCGTTGGAGGTGAAGCGGGTGTCGAAATTCTCGACATAGGTCTTCAGCGACTCATGGATGTCCTGCGTGCGCTGGCCCATGCGCTCGACGATTTCGCCGCCGAAGGTCTTCACGGTGCGGTCGAACTCGGAGATGTGGCGCGTGATCAGGGCACCCAGCGTGCCGGAATCGCGGGCGAATTTCTCGACCAGCTCGGAGCCCTGGTTCTTCACCAGCTCGTCGAACGCGCTCATCTGCAAGGAGAGAGAATCGTGCGCGGTCTCGGTCTGGCTGACGACCTTGGCGACAAGGGTGTTGACGGTGGCGTCGAGCGCCTCGCTGGCCTTGTCGCCGGAGGTCATGATCTGGCCGGCGAGGCGGTTGCCGGCGTCGTCGATCTTGGCGGAGAGGTCGTTGGAGCGCAGCTCGAGCTCGAGCAGCAGCGAGTCCGACGAGTTCTTCAAGGAGTCGTGCACCTGCTCGGTACGCTCGGAGATGCCGTCGACGATCGCGGCGGAACGCTGCTCGAACTCGCCGGTGATACGGTCGATGCGCTCGTTCAGCATCTCGTGGACGCGGTCGGCGAGGTCGACGAACTCGTCGTGGACATGGCCGGTCTTGAAGTTGAGGCTGGTGGTCAGCCGCTCGCTGGCGTCGAGCACCGCGCGAGTGGTCTCGGCACTGGCCTCCTCGAGGCGGTCGAGCAGGTCGCCGCCGCGCTCGCCGAGCGCCAGGATCATGTTGTCGCCGGCATGGCTGAGCGCGCCGGTGATGTGGGCGCCGCGCTCTTCCAGCGCGCCGGTGATGGATTTTGCCACCTCGTCGACGCGCGAAGCGATCGCGTCCGAGATCAGCGCGATGTCGTGACGGAGGTCGATCTGCACGCCGGAAATGGCGCTGCGGACCTGCTCGGCCTGGCCGACCAGGTTGTCGCGCTGATGCGCGATGTCCTGGAGCAGGGCGCGGATGCGCACCTCGTTGTCGGAATAGGCGCGCTCGAGTGCGGCGACCTCGTTGGCGACCAGCGTCTCGAGCTCGCCGGCACGCGCGATGGCGCGCTCGATGCCGTCACCCATCGCCGCGACCTCGCGGCGGATGGCCTGGCCGACGGTGACCATGGAATCGGAGGCCGAGCCTTCCGGCTCGGAGAAGCGGATCGCGACCTGCGCCATCGCCTGCGCGACCTGGCTCATCTGCTGGCCGCGCCAGACCAGGCTGGCGAGGAAGTAGAACAGCATGATCGGCGCGAAGAACATCGTGACGAGGCCGGCGATCGCCAGCACGCCGCCGCTCTCGCCGATGGCAGCGCGGATCGAAGGCAGGAAGCCGACCGTCAGCGCGGCGCAGGCCGCAAGCCAGATGACGGTGAAGATGGTCGCGCCAGTGTAGATGTTACGGGCAGGGCGGCCCGTCTGCAGCGACTGGAGCAGCTGGCCGATGGTCTCGCGGTCGTCATTGGCGGCGCGGCGCGAGGAGCGCGGTTCCTCGATGGAATCAAACACGGCGCGCTCGTTGGCGGCAGGCCGCGGCTCGAAGGCCGGCTCGTCGAACACGGGAGGCGCGGGCGGTGCGACCGGCGGCGCCGTTTCGTTGCGCATCGATGCGTTGCGGCTGGTATCGGCAGCCGTATCGCTGATGTTGAGGGCTTCCTGGATCGCAGAAAGCGCAACTTCTGTGGGGTCTTTGACCTTTTTGGGAGTATTGGCCATGTTCAGTCCGAGCCCTCGTTACTTTTACGCGTCCCCCCGCGAGCCCTGCGCGCTGCGCAAGCCCACAGTCCGGATCATGCCGCTTGCGCGGATCTCCGAGCCATCCCCACCCGGACGGCTTGTCCGCCAATTTCCGAAACATCCTATTGGCAGAGCGTCGCGAATGAAATGCCCGCGATTAAGACATTCTTAATCATCGTTAACAGGAATGGGCCGTAACACCTTAGGCCTAAATGGATTTCTCCACCGGACTCGCCCGATTGCGGCAACTTTTCGTCAAGAAACGGGCGGATTTGCGTAAAACCACCCAAACACTTCGTTAACCATTTCCATGCTTCGGTGGGGCGGAACCGCCGGACCGGCGGACCATCGCGCGATGCCGGGGCCTGCGCCATGACGCCTGAACTGCAACGGATGGACTGGATGCCCTCGCCCCCGCTTGCGCCCATCGACAGCCCGCTCGATCTCGACCACCTCTCGCGCATGACGCTCGGCGATGTCGAACTGGAGCAGGAAGTGCTGGCGATGTTCGCCGAGCAGGCGGTCCGCCTGATCGCGGCCATGACCGCTCTGCCGACGGAAACCGGGGCGCTCGCGCACAAGCTCAAGGGTTCAGCACGTGGGATCGGCGCGTTTGCGGTCGCGGATGCCGCTGCCAGCCTCGAGACGGCGGTCCGGATCGGCCACAACCAGCCGCGCGCCCTTGCCGCGCTGAAAGAGGCGGTCGCCGAGGTTCGCGCGGCCATTGCGACCATCCTCAAGCACTGACCCGTCCTGCTTCGGCCTGGCTGCCGTCCGTCCTAGTGTTTTGTTTTGGCGCGTTTTTATTCCGCGTGCCGGGTCACCACTTCGCTTGAAAACGCTATGGCGCGGCCCGAAGCGACCCGTTATAGGACAACGCGGACCCTCCTTATTCCCCAGATCGCGGCAGCACGAGAACACATGGCCAAAATTCACTTTGTCGACCATAAGGGCGAAACTCGCACGGTGGAAGTTGAGAACGGCGCAACCGTGATGGAAGCCGCCATCCGCAACAGCATTCCGGGCATCGAGGCCGAGTGCGGCGGCGCCTGCGCCTGCGCGACGTGTCATGTCTATGTTGATGAAGCCTGGCGCGAGAAGGTCGGCAGCCCGACGCCGATGGAAGAAGACATGCTCGACTTCGGCTTCGACGTGCGCCCGAACTCGCGTCTGTCGTGCCAGATCAAGGTCTCCGACGAGCTCGACGGCCTCGTGGTGTCGACGCCGGAACGTCAGGCCTGATCCTTCTTGTTATTGTGCGCCCGGCAGCGCGACCTCGATGCCGCGCTTGTGCCAGGGCTTGAATTTCGCGATTACCTCTGCGGTCAGCGGCGCCGGCCGCCGCGTCGCCTCGTCGAGCAGGACGCCGACTGACGTCGCCGACGCGATGCACTTTTCATCCGAGAACACGACCTGCTCGAAGGTCACTGACGTGCGCCCGAGCTTCACGACGCCGAGGCCGAGTTCGATCGTACCCGGCCAGCGCAGCTCGGCGCGGAAATGCATGTCGAGCCGCACCATGATCCAGGCGAAGCCCGGCGGGGTCAGCCCGTACTGGGGAAGCTTCATCAGCGTGACGCGGCCGGTCTCGAAATAGGTGGCATAGACCGCGTTGTTGACGTGCTGGTTGGGGTCGAGATCGCCGAAGCGGACGTTGTCGCTGAGGCGGAAAGGAAAGTCCTCCAGGCGCGGCGTCGTATCGAGGCGGCTTGGTGCGTTCACCTGTTGATCTCCGTCAAATCCAACCTCGTTACAGCCCAGTTATTTTGCTCCGGCAAGTGGCGTGCCTGCGGGGCGCTCCCGCTTTTATGCCTTCCCTGATCCATCCCCGTTGGCTAGACAGGCAGGGTCACCTCTGCCCGAAGGGCGCCGTCCAACCGATAACGACCGATAAAGAGACGACATGAGCGACGTGATCAAAACCGACGTGCTGATTATTGGCGCTGGCCCTTGTGGTCTGTTCGCCGCCTTCGAGCTTGGCCTTCTCGACATGAAGGCGCATTTCGTCGACATCCTCGACAAGGTCGGCGGCCAGTGCGCCGAGCTTTATCCGGAAAAACCGATCTACGATATTCCAGGCATTCCGCAGGTGTCGGGGCAGGGCCTCACCGAAGCGCTGATGGAGCAGATCAAGCCGTTCCATCCGACCTTCCATCTCGGCGAGATGGTCGAGACCGTGGAGAAGATCGGCGATCCCGCGTTCCGCTGCACCACCGATACCGGCAAGGTGTTCGAATGCAAGGTGGTGGTGATCGCGGCCGGCGGAGGCTCGTTCCAGCCCAAGCGTCCGCCGGTCCCGGGGATCGAAGCCTATGAAGGCACCTCGGTGCATTACGCTGTGCGGAAGATGGAAAATTTCCGCGACAAGAACGTGCTGATCGTCGGCGGCGGCGATTCCGCGCTCGACTGGACGCTCAACCTGCATCCGCTCGCCAAGCGCATCACGCTGCTGCATCGTCGCGACGATTTTCGCGCCGCGCCCCACAGCGTCGAGCAGATGCGTGCGCTGGTTGCCGACGGCAAGATGGATCTGCGGCTCGGCCAGGTCACAGCCCTGTCAGGTGCTGACGGCCAGCTGAGCGGCGCCACGGTCAAGGGCAACGACAACAATGTCAGCGACATCGCCTGCGACACCATGCTGCCGTTCTTCGGCCTGACCATGAAGCTCGGCCCGGTCGCGAACTGGGGCATTGCGCTCGAGAACAACCTGGTGCCGGTCGAGACCTCGGCGTTCGAGACCAACGTGCCCGGCATCTTCGCGATCGGCGACATCAACACCTATCCCGGCAAGATCAAGCTGATCCTGTGCGGCTTCCACGAGGGCGCACTGATGTCGCAAAAAGCCCACCGCTACGTGTATCCGGATAAGCGGCTCGTGTTTCAGTACACGACCTCGTCCTCCAGCCTGCAAAAGAAGCTCGGAGTCAACTGACCACGGCGCGAACAGGGCGGCGGCATCCCATGTTTCTGGTGCTGGAATCGTTCGCGAAATCGCCGTAGTCTGCGGCCAATCCGGTCTTGGTTAGCAAGGTCTTGGCTAGCAAGGTGTTGGGCTCAGCAAGGTGATGATAATGCGGAATCCTTTTTCGAGCTTTCGGCTGCTCTCGCTCCTGACGCTCGCTGTCGCCCTGTCGATTGGCGCAGCGAAGCCGGCTGCGGCGCAGGCGACGGCTCAGCAGCCGACCGCAGCGGGTCTCTGGCAGAAGGTCGAAGACGGCAAGCCGGTGGGCTGGTTTCTCTTCATCGATCACAACGGCATCTTCGAAGGCGTCATCGCCAAGACCTTCCCCCGTCCCGGTGACAATCCGAACGAGGTCTGCGCGAAGTGCACCGACGATCGCAAGAATCAGCCGGTGCTCGGGCTCTCTTTCATCCGCGACATGAAGCGCGACGGACTGAAATACGAGGGCGGCAATGTCGTCAATCCGCGCGACGGCAACATCTGGAAAGCCAAGATGACGGTCAGCCCGGACGGACAAACGCTGACCATGCGCGGCTTCCTCGGCATTTCGCTGTTCGGTAAGGATGAAACCTGGCAGCGTCTGCCGGACACCAGCATCGCTGAGGTCGATCCCGCAATCGTCGCCAAATATCTGCCCGCGCAAGCGGCCGCGACCAAGCTGCCGCCTCCATCTGCCAAGAAGGGCGGCGCGCCGATGATGGCGCCGGCGGCGAAGAAGTAGGTTGCCGCGCCGCTGTTGCGGCCGCAGCCTCACACATCACTGCCATTTCTGAAGGCGAGCGCATTGGTCGAAAGGCCAATGCCGGCGACGCCTGCGCCAGTAGTTCCCCGGAATGCGCCCTGGCGCCGGATTTGCATAGCTGTCGACAAAGCCGCTGGGGGAACGAGTCGTCGTTTTCACGCCTGTTCGAAGGCGCGGTCGGCGTTGTCTGTCCCTCGTGGCGTTGTTCGATCCGCGAGAGACGATATGGGACTTGCAAGACCGTATGCGGCGATGATGCCGGGACTGCTGTTGCTGCTGGCGACATCGGCTCTGGCACGCGACGACGGACGCTATGCCAATTCGCCGCTCAAGCCCTGGTTCGAGAGCCTGCGCAGCGAGTATGGGCAATGCTGCACGGATGCCGACGGCTATGTCGTCGCCGATGTCGACTGGGAGTCCGAGCAGGGACACTATCGCGTGCATCTCGACGACGAGTGGGTCGTCGTGCCCGACGGCGCCGTGATCACCGAGCCGAACAAGATCGGCCGCACCATGGTGTGGAAGCACTATATCGACGGCCATCCGCGCGTGCGATGCTTCATGCCGGGCAGCATGACGTAAAAATGCTCACGGCGACCGCAACTGGTGCGGCCGCCGCGATGAACGCGAGGGCTTAGTGCGCTTCGCTGTCGGAGGTCGTGCTGGCGAACCGCTTCACGCGTGGTGACAACACCGACATCTGTGCGGGCGAGGCCGGCATGCCGGCGACGACCATCGTGGGCGCGGTCGATTGCTCCTCGACACCGGCGCCGCCCAGCACCTGCACTTGCGTCGCCGAAATCGGAAACGACTTCACTTCGTAGGAGGGAAGCTCGCCGGCAAATACGCTGGCTGTGCTCGCAATCATCGCACCGGCAACTGTAATCATCGAGAGAATACGCATTTCAAAATCTCCGTTGCAAATATCAATCGGAGGTTTGGTCGCGGCACAGCCGCAAGAGGTTCGCTTGTGTGCGAACCTTCGTCTTCCGCCGCGGCAGATATTTGGTTGCGTGGCGCAACCGCGATGAAGCGAAGGCGAAGCTTTTCGCGGCTTTGCTTCAGGCCGGTTTCATTTGCGCCGGCGCTCAGGTCACCGGTGCCGGATTGAACAGCGTGAGATCGTTGTGGATGCCCCAACGATCCGACCAGGGCTTGGTGCGGCCGGAGGCGACATCGAGGATCAGGCGGAACAGGTCCCAGCCGGTTTCCTCGATGGTCTTGGCGCCGGTGGCGATGCCGCCGGCATCGAAATCGATCAAGTCCTTCCAACGACGGGCGAGCTCGGTGCGGGTCGCGACCTTGATCACGGGCGCGGCGGCGAGGCCATAAGGCGTGCCGCGGCCGGTGGTGAACACCTGCAAGGTCATGCCTGAGGCGAGCTGGAGCGTGCCGCAGATGAAGTCGGACGCCGGCGTTGCCGCGAACAGCATGCCCTTCTGCGTCGCCTTCTGGCCGGGCGAGAGCACGCCGGTGATGGCTGACGAGCCTGACTTGACGATCGAGCCGAGCGATTTCTCGACGATGTTGGCGAGGCCGCCCTTCTTGTTGCCTGGCGTGGTGTTGGCGCTGCGATCGGCGCCGCCGCGGGCCAGATAAGAATCGTACCAGGCCATCTCGCGTACCAGCGCGCGGCCGACATCCTCGTTGATGGCGCGGCGGGTCAGCAGCTGGATCGCATCGCGCACCTCGGTGACTTCCGAGAACATCACCGTGGCGCCGGCGCGCACCAGAAGGTCGGCGGCAAAGCCGACGGCAGGGTTGGCGGTGACGCCGGAGAAGGCGTCGCTGCCGCCGCATTGCAAGCCGATGACGAGGTCGGACGCCGGACAGGTCTCGCGCGTGCGGGTGTTGAGCACCTTCAACCGCGCCTCGGCCTGGGTCATGATGGCATCGACGATTGCGCCAAAGCCGTCGAAGGCTTCGTCCTGCATGCGAACGATGGCGTCGCTGACGCCTTCGGGCACCAGCCGCTCGGGCGCGAGCTTTTCGCAGCCGAGGCCGACGACGAGGATCTCGCCACCGAAATTGGGATTGAGCGCGAGGTTTTGCAGTGTGCGGATCGGCACGACCGCATCGGGCGCGGTGATGGCGACGCCGCAGCCATAGGCATGGGTCAGCGGCACGACGTCATCGACATTAGGGTATTTCGGCAGCAGCTCGGCGCGGATGCGCTTCACTGCATACTCCATCGTGCCCTTGACGCATTGCACGGAGGAGGAGATGCCGAGGATGTTCTTGGTGCCGACCGAGCCATCAGGATTGCGGAAGCCCTCGAAGGTGAAACCTTCGAGCGGCGGCAGCGGCGCCGGCACGGCGGTCGAAATCTCGAGCTTGTCGAGGGCAGGGGCCTCCGGCATGCGGATGCGGGCTTCATCGACCCATTCGCCCGCCTGGATCGGCGAAAGCGCCGTGCCGATCACCTCGCCATAGCGGATGATCGGCTCGTCTTGTGCGATGTCGATCAAGGCGGTCTTGTGCCCTTGCGGGACGAAGGCGCGCAGCGTCAGTCCGCAGGCAAAGCGCGAGCCGGCGGGAAGCCCGAAATCATTGACCACGATCGCGACATTGTCGCGCGCGTTGAGCTTGATGTAGCGCGGCTGTTCTTTCGCTGCGACGTCCTGGTCCATCACGGACTCCGGGATTTGTAGGGTGGGTTAGCGCAGCGTAACCCACCATTGTCTCTGTCCGCGGAAGCAGAAGAGGTGGGTTACGCTGCGCTAACCCACCCTACGATATCGGCCTATCAACCCGGATACGTGTAAGCCGTCTTCACCGTCGTGTAGAACTCGCGTGCATAGGAGCCCTGCTCCCGGGCGCCGTAGCTCGAGCCCTTCCGGCCGCCGAACGGCACATGGTAGTCGACGCCGGCGGTCGGCAGATTGACCATCACCATGCCGGACTCGCTGTTGCGCTTGTAGTGCGAGGCGTATTTCAGGCTCGATGTGCAGATGCCGGAAGCGAGGCCGAACTCGGTGTCGTTGGAGATCGCGAGCGCTTCCTCGTAGTTCCTGGCGCGGATCACGGCGGCGACCGGCCCGAAGATTTCCTCACGCGCGATGCGCATGTTGTTGTTGGCTTCGGTGAACAGCGCCGGCTGGAGATAGTGGCCGGGGTTCTCGCGCTTGAGCAGCTCGCCGCCGAAGGCGAGCTTGGCACCCTCGTCCTGGCCGATCTTGATGTAGCGCAGGTCCTGGTCGAGCTGGCTCTGGTCGACCACCGGGCCGATATGCACGCCCGCCTTGAGCGCGTCGTCGACCGACAGGCTGTTCAGGCGCTCGGCCACCGCGGCGACGAAGCGATCATGAATGCCTTCGGTCACGATCAGACGGGACGAAGCGGTGCAGCGCTGGCCGGTCGAGAAATAGGCGCCGTTGACGGCGACTTCCACTGCGGTCTTCAGGTCGGCGTCGTCGAGCACGACCAGCGGATTCTTGCCGCCCATCTCGAGCTGGAATTTCTTCATGGGGTTCGAGAGCACGCAGGCCTGCGCGATCTTGCGGCCTGTCTGCACCGAGCCGGTGAAGGAGATCGCGGCGACATCGGGATGATCGAGCAGGGTCTGGCCGACCACCGAGCCGGAGCCGACCACGAGGTTGAACACGCCGGCGGGAATGCCCGAGCGGGTGATGATCTCGGCGAGCGCATGTCCCGAGCCCGGCACCAGCTCGGCCGGCTTGAACACGACGGTGTTGCCGTAGCAGAGCGCGGGCGCGATCTTCCAGGCAGGGATCGCGATCGGGAAATTCCAGGGCGTGATCATGCCGACGACGCCGACCGGCTCGCGGGTCAGCTCGACGTCGATACCGGGACGAACCGAGGCGCCCTTCTCGCCGATCAGGCGCAGCGCCTCGCCGGCGAAGAATGCAAAGATCTGGCCGGCGCGGGCGACCTCGCCGATGCCCTCGGGCAGCGTCTTGCCTTCCTCGCGCGCGAGCAGACGGCCGAGCTCTTCCTTGCGGGCGAGGATCTCGGTCGAGATCTTGTTCAGCGCATCGTAGCGCACCTGCGGCGTCGACTGCGACCAGGCCGGGAAGGCGGCCTTCGCGGCGGCAATCGCCTTCTCGGTCTGCGCCTTGTCGGCCTTGGCGTATTCCCCGACGAGATCATTGGTGTTGGAGGGGTTGATATTCCTGGTGACGCCGGAGCCATCGACCCATTCACCGCCGATGAAGTTTTTCAGGATCGCAGTCATCGTTTCCTCCAGAGTGTTTTAGCGAACGAGGCAGGGACGCTTGTCGTCAAATGTCCAGCCGGGGATCAAATCCTGCATGGCAATAGCGTCATCGCGGGCACCGAGTCCATGCTTCTTGTAGAGCTCATGCGCGGCCTCGATCGCGGCACGGTCGATTTCGATGCCGAGGCCCGGACGACTCGGAACCGCGATCTTGCCGCCGCGGATCAGCAGCGGCTCCTTGGTCAGCGCCTGGCCATCCTGCCAGATCCAGTGGGTGTCGATCGCGGTGACCTTGCCGGGGGCGGCCGCGCCGACATGGGTGAACATCGCGAGCGAGATGTCAAAGTGGTTGTTGGAGTGCGAGCCCCAGGTCAGGCCGTTGTCACGGCAGGTCTGGGCAACGCGCACGGAGCCTTGCATGGTCCAGAAATGGGGATCGGCGAGCGGAATGTCCACCGCGCCGAGGCGCAGCGCGTGGCTCAACTGCCGCCAGTCGGTGGCGATCATGTTGGTCGCGGTCGGCAGGCCCGTGGCGCGGCGGAATTCGGCCATGATTTCGCGGCCGGAGAAGCCCGCTTCGGCGCCGCAGGGATCTTCGGCATAGGCGAGAATGCCGTGCATGTTCTTGCAGAGGCCGATGGCCTCATCGAGCGACCAGGCGCCGTTCGGGTCGAGCGTGACACGCGCGTTGGGGAACCGTTTGGCGATCGCAGTGACGGCCTCGATCTCCTGCTCGCCGCGGAGCACGCCGCCCTTCAGCTTGAAGTCGGCGAAACCGTAATGGTCTTGGGTGGCCTCCGCCAGGCGCACCACGGCTTCCGGCGTCATGGCTTGCTGGTGGCGGAGGTTGAACCATTCCACTTTGCCGGTCTCGCCCTTGACGTAGTCGAGCTTGCTCTTGCTGATGTCGCCGACGAAGAAGAGGTAGCCGAGCGTCTCGACGCTCTTGCGCTGCTGGCCTTCGCCGAGCAGGGCTGCGACCGCCAGATTGAGATGCTGGCCCAGCAGGTCAAGCAGGGCGGATTCAATGGCGGTGACCGCGTGGATCATCACGCGCAGGTCGAATGTCTGCTTGCCGCGGCCGCCGGCGTCGCGGTCCGCGAAGGTCGAGCGGACGTCGGCGAGGATGTTGTTCATCGCGCCGACGGTCTTGCCGATCACGAGATCGCGCGCGTCCTGGAGCGTCTGCCAGATCTTCTGCCCGCCCGGCACCTCGCCGACGCCGGTGTGGCCGGCATTGTCAGTAAGGATGACGATGTTGCGGGTGAAGAACGGTGCATGCGCGCCGCTCAGATTGAGGAGCATGCTGTCGCGGCCCGCAACCGGGATCACCTGCATCGTTGTGACGATCGGTGCGCCGGAGATCTCAGTCTGGGCCATCGCACGCTCCTCCCTGTTGTTGTTTGTTATTCTGCAGCCTGTTGTGACGATCCTGCGGCGGGCAGTTTCTTCACCAGCGCGGTCAGTTCCGCGATCTCCTGCTCGGTCAAGTCGGTCAGCGGCGGACGGACCGGGCCGGAATCCCGGCCGATCACCTTCATGCCGGCCTTGATGATCGAGACCGCATAGCCCTTCTTGCGGTTGCGGATCGCGATCAGCGGCAGGATGAAATCCTTCAGCCCGGCATGGATGGTGGCGTGGTCGCGCTTGCGCACTGCCGCGTAGAAGTTGGTGGCGAACTCCGGCACGAAGTTGAATACGGCGGAGGAGTAAGTCGTCACGCCCATGTCGAGATAGGGCAGCGCGAAGGTTTCCGCAGTCGGCAGGCCGCCGACATAGGTGAGGCGGTCGCCGAGCTTGGTATGGACGCGGGTCATGAGCTCGATGTCGCCGATACCGTCCTTGTAGCCGACGAGGTTCGGGCAGCGCTCGGCGAGGCGGGCGAGCGTGTCGGGCTGGAGAATGGCGTTGTCTCTGTTGTAGACGATGACGCCGATCTTCACGGCGGCGCAGACCGCCTCGACATGGGCTGCAAGGCCTTCCTGCTCGGAATGGGTGAGGTAGGGCGGCAGCAGCAGCAGGCCGTCCGCGCCCGCCTTTTCCGCGCCAATTGCGATCTCGCGGGCGATGGCGGTGCCATAGCCGGTGCCGGCGAGCACGGGCACGCGGCCCTTGGTCTCGTCGACGGCGACCCTGACCACTTCAGGGACCTCGGTCGGGGTCAGCGAGAAGAACTCGCCGGTGCCGCCGGCGGCGAACAGGCCTGCGACGTCATAACCGCACAGCCAATCCATGTTGGAGCGATAGGTCGCCTCGTCGAAGGAATAGTCCGCCTTGAAAGGCGTGACGGGGAAGGACAGGAGGCCCGATCCGATCTTCTGGGCCATCTCCTGCGGGGTCATCTTGCTCATGGGCGCGGCTCCCTGCTCGCGTGTGTGTCGGGGACGCTCACTGCGGCACGCGTCCATGGCCGGTGTTTAGGAGACCGTTCGATGCGCGTCCAAGCCAAAGCCTATATCGACCGATGCGGATTGAGCATCAATCTTCGACGACCTCCGCGGAGGACAATTCACTGGCGATTTTGACCAGCGCCGACAGCAGCGGATTCTCGTCGTCGCGGCGCCAGACCATGAAGAGCTCGACCGGGACGCGGTTGCGCAGCTTCAGCGGCCGCAGCCGGACGTCGGAGATCTTCAAGCCGGCGGCTGCGGCGGGCACGATGGCAAGGCCAAGGCCGGCGCGGACCATGGCGAGGATCGAGTGGATCTGACTCAAGTGCTGGACATAGCGCGGCAGGATGTCGGCGCGGGTGAACAGGGCCACCAGGAGATCGTGGAAGTAGCGGCTCTCATAGGGCGAATACATCACGAAGGGCTGGTCGTCGAAATCCTTGATGGTGATGTTCTCGGCATTGGCGAGCGGATGCTTCTTCGGGATCGCGGCGAGCAGGGGCTCGGCGACGACGCGGCGGCTGGCAAGCTCCGGCCGCGCGATCGGCGGCCGCAGCAGGCCGGCATCGATCTGGCCCGAGGTCAGGGCCTCGAACTGGTCGCCGGAGACCATCTCCTTCAGCGAGAAGTCGACCTCCGGAAGCTTGGCACGGCAGGCCGCGACCAGCTCAGGCAGGAAGCCGTAGGCGGCGGCGGCGGTGAAGCCGATCTTGACCGAGCCGGTCTTGCCGAGCGCGATGCGGCGAGCCACCTGCGAGGCGCTTTCCGCAAGCTTCAGGATGCGGCGCGCCTCGGGCAGGAAGCTGCGGCCCGCCGGTGTCAGGCGCACCGACCGGCTGGTGCGCTCCAACAGCGGCGCATCGATGATGTGCTCCAGCACCTGGATCTGCCGGGACAGCGGCGGCTGGGTCATGTTCAGCCGCACGGCGGCGCGGCCGAAATGCAGTTCCTCCGCCACCGTGACGAAACAGCGGAGCTGGTTGAGGTCGAACATCGATACATGCCTTAGATGGATAAGGCGTTTCTCCGGCACTTCTAGCATCGATCACCTCCAAAACAAAGACGGCGGCTTTTGAGGGCCGCCGTTGAGTTGCCTGGTCAAGCTCCCATGGGAGCCCTCAGGAGGAACGTTTGAGCACCACCCGCTCAATCTTGCCGACGATGACGAGATAGGCGAACGCCGCCACCAGCGCGTTGAGGCCCACGAACACCAGCGCGCCATTGAACGAGCCGGTGGCCGCGAGGATGTAGCCGATCACGATCGGGGTGGTGATCGAGGAGAGATTGCCGAACGTGTTGAACAGGCCGCCGGAGACGCCGCCGGCTTCCTTCGGCGAGGTGTCGGAGACGACGGCCCAGCCGAGCGCGCCGATGCCCTTGCCGAAGAAGGCGAGCGCCATGAAGCCGACCACCAGCGCCTGGCCATCGACATAGTTGCAGGCGATGATCGACATCGACAGCAGCATGCCGCCGACGATCGGGATCTTGCGAGCCATGGTCAGCGAGCCGGTCCTGCGCAGGATGGCGTCCGAGATGATGCCGCCAAGCACGCCGCCGATGAAGCCGCACAAGGCGGGCAGCGTCGCGACGAAGCCGGCCTGCAGGATCGAGAGGCCGCGCTCCTTGACGAGATAGACCGGAAACCAGGTCAGGAAGAAATAGGTCAGCGTGTTGATGCAGTACTGGCCGAGATAGACGCCGAGCATCATACGGTTGGAAAGCAGCTGGCGGATGTGATCCCACCCGGAGCCGGCCTCGGGCGCGCGCTTCGCTTGGGGCGCATCGAGATCGACCAGCGCGCCGCCGTCCTTGATGTAGTCGAACTCGACCTCGTTGATCGAAGGGTGCTCCTTCGGCCCGTAGACGGTCTTCACCCAGACGAGGCCCATGGTGATGCCGAGCCCGCCCATGACGAAGAACACGTAGCGCCAGCCGTAGTCATGGGCGATCCAGCCCATCAGCGGCGCGAAGAGCACGGTGGCGAAATATTGCCCCGAATTGAAGAAGGCAGATGCGGTGCCGCGCTCATTGCCGGGAAACCAGGCCGCAACGATGCGGGCGTTGGCGGGGAAGGACGGTGCTTCGGCGACGCCGACCAGGAGGCGAAGCGCGAACAGCACGGAGACGGCAACGCCGCCGCTAAGGAAACCGACCCAGCCCTGCAGGACCGTGAACAGGGACCACACCATGATGCTGAAGGCATAGACGAGGCGCGAGCCGTAACGGTCGAGCAGCCAGCCGCCCGGCACTTGGGCTACCACGTAGGACCAGCCGAAAGCCGAGAAGATCCAGCCCATGGCGACCGGATCGAGATGGAGTTCCTTGGAGAGGGCGGGGCCTGCGATCGACAGCGTGGCGCGGTCGGCGTAATTCACCGTGGTGACCAGGAACAGCATGGTCACGATAAACAGCCTGACGCGAGATCTCTTCACGTCCGTTGCGGACAGCACTGCGCTCATCAGGCGCCTCCTTAGAAACTCGAATTGTTTCCTCGCTGCGACTCCTAGAGGCGCGCGCGGGAAAGTGTCCAACTTGAAGGGGGTATCGATTGATGCCGATTTTGAATTGATGGAACGGGCCCCGTCATTGCGAGCGCAGCGAAGCGATCCAGAATTTCTCCGCGCAGGAACTCTGGATTGCTTCGCTGCGCTCGCAATGAGGGGGAGGCGAGAGCTCGTTCTGCCGTTACTGCTGTGCGCCCGGCAGCAGCGGAGCCAGGAGGCCGGGGGTAACGCTCGGCGGCACGGCATCCAGCCCCAGCACTGCGCTGGCAGCGGGGAGGGTCGCATCCGCCATCGCGGCGTGCCCTTCGGCGCTCGGATGTACGGCGCCGCCATAGACCGCCGAGAGCACGCCCCAGGTCGCGTCGTGGATGTCGTTTGGCTGGCTCGCCGCCGGCAACCCTTGAGGATAGGTCATCGCCGCGAAATAGCTGTCATTGGCGTCGCGGATCCAGCGCGCGCGCGGCAGGTAGGCGCGGTACTCCGAGGCGCCGCGGCCGCACAGCATCGGCTGGCTCGCCGCGCTGACGATATCGGGATTGAAGCTCTGCCCGTTCTCGGCAAAGCAGGTACGGTCGAATTCGGGATCGCTTCCGGCATGAGCGCAGAAGCCGTGATCGGCGAAAGCGGCCTGGTGGCTATCGACGAAGGTCATGCGGTCGGCCTCGGGATCGCGGCACAGCGCACCCTGCGTGCAGGTGGCCAGCCCCTTCAACTGCGGCAGAAACTCGGTGTCGACGAAGGTCGAGACGCGGGCGAGGCGCTGCGGATCGGCGCTGAAAGCGGGATGGATGTCGAACCCGCCGCGGCCGCCGCGACAGGGCACGCCGCCGTCGGCGAGTGCCGGATTGGCGTAGGAGACATAGACCACGTGCGAGAGGTCGCCGCCGACCAGCGGCTTCAGCGCCTCGCGCAGCTTGACGAAATTCTGCGGCAGCTCGCGCTGGAGCGCATCACGGGAATCGTCGACGCTCGCCATCACGCCGGAGCGGCGGAACAGTGCGCGTTCGGTCGCCGTGTCGACGATGACGTCGGCGACAAGGCCGGAGAAGTAGACGTCGTTGGCGCCGATCGAGAGCAGCACGAGATCGAGATTGCGATCGGGTTGACGCTTCTTCGCCGCGGTGAGCGCCTCGCGCAATTCGGCGACCTGCGCATTCACGCTGGTGTTGCAGACGCCGGACTTGCCGGGCGGGCACTCGCGGGCGCGCTGGGAGCCGAGCAGCCCGTCGCTGATGCTGGCGCCGGTGCAGGCAAGCGGCAGATAGGTGACGGCGATATGGGTGTAGCGCACCGCGAGGGCGAGCGCGGTGCGGGCCTGATAGCTGTAGAGCGAGCGGTGGCACGGCGAGTTGAACCAGAGCGCGCCGTAGCGTTGCCAGTTGGCGAGTGTATCCGGCGCCTCGCAGGCGCGGCCGCCCTTGAAGCCGGCGCGGCTCGGCCGGTAATATTGTCCGCCGCCCGTGCCGAGATAGGAGCGGAAGCAGAAGCCCTCGTCCGACAGCGCCAGCGCCCGGTCCGGATTGCCCTCGCCGGAGGCGATGCTGTCGCCAAGGCCGGCGATGAAGATGTCACGGACCTGGATCTCGGTCTGAAGACGCTGGCTCGGATCGGAGCCGGAAGACACGTCCACGGTTGCGACCGTCTGCTTGCCGTAGCGCACCCGCAGATTGACCGGTTCGGCGCAGTCGAAGGTGGAGGCTTGCGGTCCATCACCGTCATCGAACGACCAGGCGCAGGTGGCGCCGACCGGCACCGCGCCGGTCAGGCGCACGGTGATGGGGTGGTCGACCGGGGTGAGGTAGTTCTCTTTGACGTTGTCGCGCGTGCAGGGCTGATTGACCCGGCCCTGCAGGTCGATGCAGAGCCGGTTGACCATGTTGCGGGCCCATCCGCGGCCTTCGCTTTGGAGCTCCAGCGACTGTTCGGCGGCGAGGACGCTGCGGTTACGGGCACTCTCGACATGCAGCAGGAAGTCGCGCTCCTCGCGGAACAGGCGGAAGCGGTTGCGGACCTCCCAATTGATCTGCATGCCGCCGGCATCCTGCGCGAGGACGCGCTGAAGCGGCATAACGGAGAGGAGCCCGGCCAAAAGCAGGGTGCCCGCAAGGAAACGGCGAAGGGAAACTGAGATCATGGCCCGCGTCTTCAACGGCAAAGTTGAGGCGGAAATAAGAGAGCATAGCTCTCCGGCCTGCAACCGTGTGTCTGCCGTGCCGCTTTCGCGGGCCTCCGGCGCGGCGATTTGCCGATTTTAGCGTTTGCTGGCCTGGCGTACCAACCGTTCGCGCTCCATCGGCGTCACCTCCCTGGGCAGGTTGGCCTGAGCGCAAGCTTCCGCGAGCCGTCGCCGTTCCTGCCAGGGCCGCACCACGTTCATCCAGAGTTCTCGGGTGCCCATAATGGAAATGGCGAGACCAAACGGGATGACGAAATAGAGGATGCGGAAGACCAGGAGGGTCGCGAGCAGTTGCTCGCGGCCAAATTCGGGCAGCGCCACCAGCATGGCCGCGTCGAACACGCCGATCGAGCCGGGGGCGTGGCTGGCGAAACCCAGCAGCGTCGCCAGGATGAACACCACCGCCAGCGACAGGAAGTCGATCGGCGGATCGGCCGGAATCAGCAGATACATCGCGAAGGCACAGAAGCCGAGGTCGACCACGCCGATCAGGATCTGCACCAGCGTCAGCGGCGCCGACGGCAGCACCACCTTCCAGCCCTTCTGGCCGAGCTCGCGGCGCTTCTCGCCCATGCAGAGCCAGACCAGGTAGGCGGCGATCGAGGCGAGGCCGCCGAACGCGATCAGCCGGTTGATCGACGACGGCAGCTGATCCATGTAGGACGCCGCATCCGGGTGGATGGCCATGCCGATCGACAGCACGAAGATGTTACCGAGCCAGAAGGTCAGGCCGGAGAGGAAACAGATCTTGGCGACATCGATCGCGTTCAGCCCATAGTCCGAGTAGATCCGGAAGCGGATCGCGCCGCCCGTGAACACCGTGGCGCCGATGTTGTGGCCGATCGAATAGGACGTGAAGCTCGAGAGTGCTGCGATGCGATAGGGCACGTGCTTCTTGCCGATCGTTCGCAATGCAAAAAAGTCGTAGAAGGTCAGCGTACAGAACGCGAAGAACACGCACATCGCTGCCAGGCCGATATGCCCGCGCGGAATATCCGACAATGCGGTCAGGATGACGCCGGTATCGATGCCCTTCAGGGTCCGCACCAGCGTGGTCACCGCGAATGCGATGATCATCACGCTCGCGGCAATCCCAAGCCGTCGCCAGCCGATCCATCTCTTGAAGCCGCGCTTTAGCGCGGGCAGCAGTCCGTGCATTCATCCTCCCGGCTGGGGGCAAGACCGACCGGGCCAGACATTGGCCAGTCGGCTACGATCACTGCCCGAAATGGGCGTCGATCGCTAGGCATGATGTAGCTCATTTAAGGCAAAAACACCGACTTGTGCAGCCCTTGACAACGACAGGTTCTGCGCCGGACCGGCCGTTTTGTCATACGTGGTTCACATGGCTGGCGCGTTAAGCATATGAGTCGAGGGCCAGGCTTCGACCTGTATTTGCAAATGGTCCCAAATCCTGCGCTCGCAAGCATTGTTCCGGCGCAAACGACACGAGACTTTTTTGGAACGACGGCTCCGCGCACCGGTTAGCGCTTGATCAGCAATCGAACACGGCGAAACCAGCGGCTTTTTGTCAAAGCCGGTGCCGTCGTGTTCCCGAAACTTTTCGAGGTTGGAACGATGGGACTGTTCACCAAAGACATCAAGACCATGAACGACCTGTTTGTGCATCAGCTGCAGGACATCTATTACGCCGAGCAGCAGCTCACCAAGGCGTTGCCGAAAATGGCGGATAAGGCCACCGATCCGCAGCTGAAGCAGGGCTTTTTGACGCACCTTGAGGAAACCAGGCAGCACGTCACGCGGCTTGAGGAAGTGTTCAAGATGCACGGCGTCGCGGTGAAGGCAGTCGATTGCCCGGCCATCGACGGCATCATCGAAGAGGCCGACGAAACCGCGGGCGAGGTCGCGGACAAGGCGGTGCTCGACGCCGCCCTGATCAATGCGGCGCAAGCTGCCGAACATTACGAGATCGTCCGCTATGGCAGTCTGATCGCCTGGGCCAAGCAGCTGGGCCGCAGCGACTGCGCCGCCGTCCTTGCCAAGACGCTCGAGGAAGAGAAGGCAACCGACAAGAAGCTGACGACGCTGGCCGAGAGCAAGGTGAACTTGCGGGCGGCGAGCTAAGAGCAAGATACTTGCTGTCAGGAGACGCCGTGCATCCCGCGCGGCGTCTCTTTATTTCGGCCCATCTGGCTCGCCCGGTATTTCAGGCCGAACAAAAGGGCGACCACCGCGAAGACCGCAATGGTCGCCGCGAAGACTAGGCTCGCCACGGTTGAGCTGGTCAGGGTCGACAGGACGCCAATTCCGATCACCGGAAGCGCGTTGCCGAGGAAGCAGCAGATGAAATAGGCCGAGACAACTTCGGCGCGACGATCATCCGGTGCGATCTGGTTCACCACCTGAAGGCTGCCGCGATAGCCGAGGCCCGCCGCAACCCCGCAGATGGCGGTCGCAGCGATCATGACGCCGAGCGATCCAACGAATTGTGCTGTTACGAGCAGGGCAAGGCTCGGCAACATCAGGCCGAGTGACCAGAGCATGGCGGCGCGGCTCGATAGCGAACGCGTCAAGGCAATAACGAGCGCAACGGCCGCCGCGAGCTCGAGGAAGATCGCGCCGGCGATCGCGTGGCTGGTGACGTGCAGCTCGCCGGCAAGCACGCTCGGCGCAAGCGCGGCGAAAAAAGCGACGAGGGCCATGCCTGCGAAGCCCGTAACCGCAGGTGCCACGAAGCGCGACCGGATCGAGGACGGAACGCCGGCGCGCGGCCGCACAGACAGTTGCGCGAAGGCAGCCAAGGGACGATCGATTGTCTCGCGCGCGAAGGCGAGCGCGGCCGCGACCATGAGCAGCACCACAAGATAAACAACGAACGGCGTCCGTAGCGGAAACGCGACATATTCGGCAAGCAGACCGGCGATCAGCGCGCCGAGGCCAAGACCGATGAAGTTTGCGATCGTTGCGATCACAGTGGCGCGGGAGCGGTTCTGTTCGGCAATCAGCTCCGCCAGCCAGGCGGTGCCGGTTCCGGCGCCGATCCCGATCGCAAGACCGCTCAGCACGCGCGCGACGTAGAGCGAGGCTATTCCGTGTGCGAACAGGAAAACGAATGCGCCGACGATCGCGATGCCGATGGCAATGATGGCGGTGCGCCGTCGTCCAACCTGATCGGACATCCGGCCGAAGATCATGAGGGCGGTCAGGTTTCCGACGACGTAGACGGCATAGATCAGAGTCAACGTGATCTGCGAGAAGCCCAGCTGTTGCTTGTAGATGACGTAGAGCGGGGTTGCGACCGTGCTGCCGGCGAACAGCGCGCCGATCAGGCAGCCCACAGCAATGATGGTTGCGGTCTTGCCGAACTCCGACTTCGCGATGGAGGGAACCGAGGTGTTGCCAACTCTTGCCATGACTCTGCTACCTTGACGAGAAGATGAGTGAACCCGAAGTGAACCGACGCTGTTCCCATGCCTGCGCGCAAGTAAGGCTTGCATGCCGAACAGAGCGGGTGGGGCGCGCTGATAACAGTCACATCATACGGTTGATTTGTGCGATGACGCTTCGATCCAGACCGAAGCGTCGCAACGCAACGAAGGCCTAACGGTGGCGTTCACCTGCAAACATGAGGTGAACCAATGCCCGCAGGATTTCTTCAGATGCGTTCCCTTCCGAAAGCGCGGAACACGCGCAGCGCGCAAGCTGCGTCTGCGCCGACGCTGGCCGCGATGAGTCTCGGCTATGGCGTGGTGCAGCTCGACGTCACCATCGTCAACACGGCGCTCGACGCCATGGGCAAGTCGCTCGGCGGCGGTGTCGCGGAGCTGCAATGGGTGGTCAGCGCCTATACCATCGCCTTCGCAGCCTTCATCCTGACATCAGGCGCACTCGGCGATCGCATCGGCGCCAAGCGCATCTTCATGGCGGGGTTCGCGATCTTCACTGCGGCCTCGCTGGCCTGTGCGCTGTCTCCCAATGCGATCACGCTGATCGGCGCGCGCCTGGTGCAGGGACTGGCGGCGGCGATCCTGGTGCCGAATTCGCTGGCGCTGCTCAATCATGCCTATCCGGACGATCGTGCGCGTGGCCGTGCCGTTGCGGTCTGGGCGGCAGGTGCGAGTCTGGCGCTGACGGCCGGTCCCTTCGTGGGCGGTGCACTGATCACGGTGGTCGGCTGGCGCGCGATCTTCCTCGTCAATCTGCCGATCGGCCTCGCAGGCCTGTGGCTGAGCTGGCGCTATGCAACAGAGACCACGCGGGCGCGCTCACGCGAGATCGATCTACCCGGTCAGCTCGCCGCGATCGGGGCGCTGGGCGCGCTCGCCGGCGCGATCATCGAAGCTGGCGCGCTTGGGTGGGACCATCCGGCGGTGATCGCGGCGTTCGTGACATCGGCCGTCCTCGCGGCGTTGTTCGTCTGGCGCGAGGGCCGCACCGCGCAGCCGATGCTGCCGCTGTCCCTGTTCAGTCACCGGCTGTTTACCCTGACCACGATCGTCGGCCTCCTCGTCAACGTCGCAATCTATGGCCTGATCTTCGTGCTGAGCCTTTACTTCCAGCGGATCAACGGTCTGTCGGCGTGGTGGACCGGGCTCGCCTTCGTGCCGATGATGGGAGCGGTGCTGCCGGTCAATCTGCTGGCGCCGCGCCTTTCCGAGCGCATCGGCCCATGTCCGACCATCGTGGCCGGCGCCTGTATCTCTGCGTTCGGCTGTCTCGGCCTGGTCTGGATCGAGGCCGGGACGAGCTATTGGGCGATCTTTGCGCAGATGATCGCGATCAGCAGCGGGCTTGGTCTACTGGTACCGCCGCTGACCTCAACCCTGCTCGGCAGTGTCGAGAAGGCGCGTTCGGGAATCGCTGCGGGTGTCCTCAACGCGACACGGCAAACCGGCAGCGTCCTCGGTGTCGCGCTATTCGGCTCGCTGGTGGCGTCCGATCGTGCGTTCATGACTGGCCTTCACCAATCGCTCATCATATCGGCGGCGGTGCTGCTGCTGGCCGCGGGCGTGATCGGCCTTGGGGTCATCGCGCGGCCGCAAGAAATGTGAGCGGCCGCACACATTCTCTGTTCACCATTCCGGCAACCGGCGCATAGCCGGTTACCGGCTGTCCATCTCCGCCAGCTCTAGTGCCCGATGGAATAGGGGCCGGCAATGTATCAAGTTCTGTTTTGTCTTACGGACCAGCATGATTGGCGTCTGGTCGCACTCGGCGGCGCCGTGTGTCTGCTGGCAAGCGCGGCGGCGATCAGTCTTTTCCATCGGGCGCGTGCGGCGAATGGCGGTGCTCGCCTCGTATGGATTACGCTCGATGCCATCGTGGCCGGCTGCGGCATCTGGGCAACCCATTTCATCGCGATGCAGGCCTACGGGCCCGGTGCCGGCGGCGCCTACAACATCCCCGTGACGATCCTATCGCTGATCTTTGCGATTGCGGTCACCTTCATCGGTCTCAGTATCTCGGTTTCGACGAGGCACGGAGCGCTGCTCGCGCTTGGCGGCGCTGTCGTTGGCGGCGGCGTGGCAGCAATGCATTACACCGGCATGATGGCGTTCGAGATCCCTGCCCATATCGGTTGGAGCGCCGGAACGGTGGCGGTGTCGATCTTGCTCGGCATCGTGTTCGGATCTTGCGCCCTGTTCACGGCTGGGCGAGGCGACAGCCTGACAAAAGCGCTTGCCGCAACGACCCTGCTGACGGTTGCCATCGTCTCGCATCACTTCACTGCGATGGGCGCGCTGCAATTGACGCCGGATCCGACGCTTGCGATCAGCGGTCTTTCGATCCCGCCGGCGTCATTGTCCATCCTCACCGCCAGCGCAGCCGTTGCCATCATCGCTATCGCGCTCGCGGCCGCCGTACTCGACCGTCGCGCCAAGGGCGAGATCGGGCGCCAGCAGATGGTACTCGACACCGCGCTCGAGAACATGTCGCAGGGACTGTGCATGTTCGATGCCGAAGGCAAGATCATCCTGTTCAACGAACGTTACGCTGCGATGCTCCGCCGCTCAGACATGCAGCTGACCGGCCGCGTCCTGCTCGATATTCTCCGCGAGGAGGCGGCGAAGGGACAGTGGAACGGCGATGCCGAACAATTCTTCGCGCGCCTCGTCGAGGATGCGAGGGAAGGACGTACGACGACGGATGTCGTTCGCCGGTTCGACCGCTCGATTCGCGTCGTCAACCAGCCGATGCAGGGCGGCGGCTGGGTCGCCACCTTCGAGGACATCACCGAATGGCTGGAGGCGCAGGCCAAGATCTCGCATATGGCGCGTCATGACGCGCTGACCAATCTGCCAAACCGCGTGCTGTTCCACGAACAGCTCGAGCAGGGACTTCGCCGGGCGGCTGCGAACGACCAGCTCGCGGTGTTCTGTCTCGATCTCGATCACTTCAAGGACATCAACGATTCGCTCGGCCATCCCATCGGCGATGCGCTGCTCAAGCAAGTCGGCGAAAGGCTGAAGGCGACGGTCGGCGAGCACGACACCGTGGCCCGTCTCGGCGGCGACGAGTTCGCCGTGGTCCAGATCGGCCGCTCGGAAGAGGCTGCCGCGCGTGCGCTCGCCGGACGCATCGTCGAGGTGATCTCTGCGCCTTACGAGATCGAGGACCATCAGATCGTGATCGGCGTCTCGATCGGCATCTCGTTGTCGCCGCAGGATGACAGCAATCCGGACGAGCTGCTGAAGAACGCCGACCTGGCGCTGTACCGCGCCAAGGCCGACGGTCGCGGCACCTATCGCTTCTTCGAAACCGGCATGGATGCGCGCGCGCAGGCTCGCCGCCTGCTGGAAATGGACATGCGCGCGGCGCTGCAGCGCGACGAGTTCCAGCCGTATTATCAGCCGATCCGCGACGTCGCCAGCGATCGCGTTGTCGCCTTCGAGGCGCTCTTGCGCTGGAATCATCCGGAGCGCGGCCTGATCTCTCCCATCAACTTCATTCCGCTCGCGGAGGAGAACGGCCTCATCGTCCAGCTCGGCGAGCTCGTATTGCAAAGGGCCTGCGCGGATGCGGCGACTTGGCCGGATGATATCGGCGTCGCCGTCAATCTGTCGCCGGTACAGTTCAAGAATCCGAACCTGATTGCATCCGTGACGGAGGCGCTGAGGATTTCGGGGCTCGCGGCGCGTCGCCTCGAGCTCGAGATCACCGAATCCGTGCTGCTGCAGAATAGCGAGGCGACGTTGACCACGCTGCAGGATCTGCGCGCCATGGGCGTGCGGATCTCGCTCGACGATTTCGGCACCGGCTATTCCTCGCTGAGCTATCTGCGCAGCTTCCCCTTCGACAAGATCAAGATCGACCGCTCCTTCGTGTCGGAGCTTGCCACGCGCGAGGATTCCGTGGCGATCATCCGCGCCGTCACGGGCCTCGGCCGCAGCCTCGGCATCGTCACCACGGCGGAAGGGGTCGAGAACGACGCGCAGCTCGAGTTGCTCAGGCGTGAGGGGTGCACCCAGGCGCAGGGCTATCTGTTCAGCCAGCCGCGGCCCGCCAGCGAGGTTGTGATGATGCTGGACCGGCCGCGGCTGCGGGCTTCGGCTTAATTGGGTTTGCCGCCGCGCAGTGCGAAATGCGCGCCGCAAAACGCCATGACGGCGCCGAGACACAGCGCCGCGAGACCTCCGAGTACGCCGGAAATGGTCGGAATCGGGCTCGGCGCCGAGGCCGCTTGCCCGGCGCCCGCGAGCAGGAGCACGCCGACCACGATCAGGAACTGGCGCATCCTCTGCGGAATCTGGCCGGAGACGGCGCTCTGCATTAGCGTCGCCGTGAAATAGCCGCCGGAGAATCCGACTGAGGCAATCAGCCACCAGGCGATGGCCGCGCCTGTCGGCATGAACTCGTGCGTGTCGGAACGCCAGAGGCCGCCGAGGTCGAGTCCGTAGCGCGTACCCAGCATGTGCACCGCGAGCGCGAGCAGCACGCCTGCGATCGCGGCGGCCCCGAGAATCAGGCGGCGCGGAAAATAGATCGTCTCAGCCATGCGTCTTTTGTAGGGTGGGGAAGGGCGATCGCGCAAGCATATCGCAGACGGGATCGAGTCAATGCAGGCTGTGGACGGGCAGGGCGGATCGGTCATCAGCTATGCCTACAAGGCGTCGCTGATCGGCTCGGCGCATCGCTTCGAGCTGACAGACGAAGGATTGTCGTGGCACATCGCCGGCCGCTCCGGCCTGTGGCGCTATGACGAGATCAGTGCAATCAGGCTGTCGTTCCGCCCGGTCTCGATGCAGCAGCACCGCTTTCGCGCCGATGTCAGCCACGTCAAGGGCGGGCGCATCGCGATCCTGTCGACGAGTTGGCAGACCGCCGCACTGATGGCACCGCAGGACAATGGCTTCCGCGACTTCATCGTCGCGCTGCACGCACGGATGGCGAAGGCCGGCAGCCGGGCTGAGCTGACCGCCGGCCTCGGCGCCAGGACCTATGCCGCAGTGCTGGCGTTCCTGGCGCTGCTGGCCGTGGCGATGGCCGGGCTGCTGATCCGTGCCCTGTTGATCGGCGAGTTCGCCGGCGTGCTGTTCATCCTTGGTTTTGCCGCGCTGTTCGTCTGGCAGGTTGGCGGGTTCGTCCGGCGCAACCAGCCGCGACGGTACAGTTTTGACCAACTGCCGGCTGGCTTGCTGCCATAGTGCTTGCAATCGGCCGCAATCAAAATTGACTTCGCAGCCGCGCGTCCGTCCCGCATCGTGCCGCGATGACATCAATGGATCGCAGCACGCGCCTGCCGACAACGGATGAGATCGCCAGGATCA
Source organism: uncultured Bradyrhizobium sp. (assembly GCF_936928535.1). GTDB lineage: Bacteria > Pseudomonadota > Alphaproteobacteria > Rhizobiales > Xanthobacteraceae > Bradyrhizobium. Next base: position 38,928 of record NZ_CAKZHY010000022.1, read on the forward strand.
ATCGCACCCATCTGATTGACACGCCGCTCCGGCCGGCCGATTTGCTGTTCCTGTTCGGCACCCGTGAGGACGTTGCGCTGCGCGTCGACACGGCCGCGCGGCTCTGGCGCGAGGGCTTTTACCGCTGGGCGATTGTCAGCGGCGGTGTCACACCAGGCTCGGAGCAATCCGAGTGCACGATCATCAAGACGGCGATGGTCGCGGCGGGCATCGCTGCTGACCGGATCCTGGAGGAGCACCGCGCAATGAACACTGGCGAGAACGTCATCTTCTCGCTGCCTGTTATCGATGCGGCGCTGGGATTGCGCAACATCCGCAGCGTGATCTGTCTCGGCAACACCTGGACCGCGCGGCGTTATCCGATGACATTGCACCGACATTGGCCCGAGGTCGCAAAGCTGTTGCTCACCGTCGACGGCTTTGCGACGCCGCGCGCGCTTTGGCACACCGATGCCGAGTTTCGCCGTCGTGTCCTGCACGAATGGGACAAGATCGAGCCGTACAAGGCGAAGGGCTTTATCGCCGACTGGCCGGAGCCCTAAACGGTTACTCCGTCGAATCGAAATCCTCCTCCTTGGTGCCGAGCAGCGAGACGATCGTGCGCAGGCCGGAATCGAGCTGCTCGAACGAGGGCGGCGCGAGCGCGAGCCGCACCGCGTTCGGGGCGTGGCCATGCGCGACCGCGAAGGTCGAGGACGGCGTCAGCGCGATGCCACGCCGGGCGGCTGCGGCGACGAAGGTCTGCGAGCGCCAATGCGGCGGCAGCGTCAGCCAGAGATGATAGGAGCGTGGATCGGCCGCGATCTGGTAGCCGGCGAGCAACCGCGCCGCGGTCTGCTGGCGCCGCGCGGCGTCGATGCGCTTCAGCCGCGTCAGTTCGGCGACGGTGCCGTCGTCCATCAACCGCTGACCGGATGCGAGAGCGTGGCCCGAGGCGATCCAGCCGCCGGTGCGCACCGCGCTCATCAAGCTTTCCCGCAAGTGAGCGGGCGAGACGAGGATGCCGAGCGCCAGACCCGGCGCAACCTTCTTGGAGAGGCTGTCGAGCACGATGCAGCGCTCCGGCCCGAGTGCTGCAAGCGGCGTGTCGTCGGCAAGGAAACCGTAGACGGTGTCCTCGATGATGGTGAGATCGAGCTTCTCGGCGACGCGGATGATGTCGGCGCGTCGCGTCGCGTTCATGGTGACGCCGAGCGGATTCTGGATGATGGGCTGCAGATAGAGCGCCGACAGATGCGCTTCGCGATGCGCCTTCTGGATCGCGTCGGGCCGCGCGCCGAATTCGTCCATCGGGATCGGCACCAGCGTGATGCCGAGCCGCGCGGCGATGCTCTTGACGTAAGGATAGGTGAGCGCCTCGACGCCGCAGCGACCACCGGTCGGCACCAGCGCCGAGAGCGCGGCCGCGAGCGATTGCTTGCCGTTGGCGGTGAACACGATCTGCTCGGCCTGCGGCGCGAAATCCTTGCGCGCGAGATAGGTGGCGGCAGCAACGCGCGCACTCTTGGTGCCCGTGCTGGTCGATGAGCGCAGCACGGCCTCCAGCGCATCGACGCGCTCGAGCCCGGCGAGGCTCTTGGCGATCATCGCCCATTGCTGCGGCAATAACGGATAATTGACCTCGAAATCGATCCGCGCATCGCGCGGCTCGGTGATGGTATCGACCTTGCGCCTGATGTCGCCGGAGATGAAGGTGCCGCGGCCGACTTCGCCGACGACGAGCCCGCGGCGGAGCAACTCCGTATAAACCCGGCTCGCAGTCGAGACTGCAATGCCGCGGTCGTACGCAAAATTTCGCTGCGGCGGTAACCGGTCGCCGGCTCTTAACGTGCCCTTGGCGATATCTGCGGCAATGGCATCCGCAAGCTTCACGTATTCGAACTTGGACATTATTGCACCGAGAGCAATGTTTTTCTTGCTCCGAGCAGTGTACTGGAGCATTTAAGTTCCATCAAGGTCCGCGATTGAGCCGAGGAAAGCGAGAGCAATCCGATGGCAAATGAGGAGCAGGCGCTTCCAGCGTTTGCGCCAACGGCATCCGCTTCGCCGCGCAGGACCAAAGGCCGGAGAAGAAAATGACCACGATCTCGCAAACTTCAGGGCGGAGTTTACGCCCATCCTCGTCGAGCGGATTTTTTGCCACGCTCGTCAACGCCGCCTACGCGCTGTTCGATCGCCTGGAGCACCGCTCCGCCGTCAAGACGCTGAACGAGCTCGACGACCGCGCCCTGCGCGACATCGGCATCAACCGCAGCCAAATCGAAGACGCCGTCTACGGGCAGTTCAAGGCTGAGCTGACGCGGTATCTGTGAGACGATAGTCTCCGCTTGAAGACGTGGATGCCCGGGCCTTCGCCCCGCCGAAGGGGCTTCGGCCCCGCAGGCGGGTCAAGCCCGGGCACGAAGATGGTGATCAAGCCAATGCGACTTGGCCCCACGAGCCGCCCAAAGCTCGATCGTCTTCGGATTGATCGGGCTTGCGCCGAGGCCGCGTCGGAGCGCCGTGTTGGCGCCGATGCCGGACGCTCATGCGCTGCACATGCGCAACTATGCTGCCCGCGAGCATGGCGATACGCGCCGCCGCCTGTTTGACGACGAACATGACCGTCGTGATGCGACTGAGCACACCGAGCAGGAACAGCACCGAGAAGATGTCGATATAGGCGAGGAAATCGCCGATCAGCATCAGCTCAGGCGGGATCGGGATGCTGTGATAGTAGGCGAGGACGAGGATCACGACGGGGATGAAGGCGATGACCTTCCGCACCGTCAGCCTGTCCAGCAGTGCCGCGAGTTGCACGACCAGCGCTTCCCACAGGGCATCGCCGATTGCGAGCGGGACCTCGTAGGTCCATCTCCGCCAGAATTGCTTCACGACATTGCCCCTGTTTCAGTGCCTCACCACCAGCACCGAACATTTCGCATAACGCACCACGTGTCCCGCGTTCGAGCCCAGGAAATACGTGCGCATCGCCGGCCGGTGCGAGGTCATGACAATCAAATCGGCCTTCATCTGCGCGGCTTCCTCGAGGATCTCGTGATAGATGCCGCCCTGACGCACCACGCTGGAGATGTGGGCGGGGTCGATGCCGGATTCGCGGGCGACGATGGCGAGCGCCTCTTCAGAAGTCTGGCGCTGCTGTTCGTCGAAGTCGGCCGGGACATATTCGGCCAGCATCACCGGCGTCATCGGCAGCACGTTGAGCAGCCGGACCGATCCGCTCCAGTTCTGCGACAGCGTTGTCGCGGTCGCGATCGCCGGCTTTGCCAGGTCAGTATCGGCGAGGTCGATGGGCACGAGAATGGACTTGAACATCTGCGCCTCCAAATCTTCCAGTCAGCACGTTGTCCGAGTACGTCGCGAGATCATCCCAGTCGAAGCAACCTGGGGCTGATGAACACCACCAGTTTGCCGCGGCGGTAGGCCACGTCCCCCCAATCCTTGACATCAAAGTCGAGGACCGCAAGCCCCGCCGTGGGCAGATTGTCGGCGAGTGCCTTGGCGCTGGCCGGATCGCCGCTGCCCGTCAGCATCAGGGCCGCCTCGTGCATGCCGGGATTGTGCCCGACCAACAGGAGCTGCCTGGGATCGGCTGGAATGGTTGCAGTGCGAACGGTTTCGAGAATCTGCGCGGGGTCCGCGCCATAGAGTTCCGGCAGGATCTCAACCTGCGGCGCGGCGACGCGGTCTTTCATTGCTTCCCAGGCGATGTCCCAGGTCTGCCTGGCGCGAACGGCGTGCGACACCAGCACGATCTCGGGGACCGGCGGATGGGTGGCCATCCAGTCGCCCATCTCGGCGGCATCCCGCTGGCCGCGATGGTCGAGCCGGCGGTCCTGGTCGCGGCCGCTTGGCGCGTCGGTCTCGGTCTTGGCGTGACGCAGCAACATCAAACGGCGCATGGCATTCTCGAATCGTTCCACGTCCAGGGTAATCTACAGGCGCCGGTTGAGGACAAGTGACAAAACCGCTGCACAGTTTTCCGGATCATGCTCTAAGAAAACGACATGAGCGAGACTTTCACAAGCGTATCCCAGGAAGAAGCCGGCTTTCGCGAGCGCGCTCGGCTGTCGTTCGATCTCGACGCCGATATTTGCGTGATCGGGGCTGGGCTTGCCGGCCTTTCCATTGCACTCGAGGCGGCGCGGCTGGGGGCCAGCGTCGCGGTGCTCGAGGGCCGTCACATCGGCTGGAACGCCTCCGGCAACCAGCTCGGTACCGTGATGCCGGGCTTCGCGCTGCCGCTCACCGAGCTGATCGAGCGCATCGGCTTCGAGGATGCCAGCGAATTGTGGGCGCTCTCGAAGGAGGGCGCGGAGCTCGTACGGGCCAACGCCGCCGAAGAGAACATGCCTGATATCGGCCTCAGCGACGGTGTGCTCGAGGTCTCTAATGTCGATGCCGGCGACCGGCTGATCAGCCGGCTGCAGATGCTGAACGAGGATTTCGACACCGAGGTCGAGGGCTGGCAGGTCGACCGCGTCCGCGCGGTGCTCAAGACCGATCGTTACTTCCACGGCGTCTACTACCCCAAAGCCTTCCAGGTCGACGGTCGCAAATATGTGCATGGCCTCGCGGCGCTGGCGCGGCGCGCCGGTGCGCGCATCTTCGAGGACACGCCTGTCGTCAGCATCGACCATTCCGGCATCCGCAAGCGCATCGTCACGCCCTCGGCGCGGCTGCGCGCCTCGCATATTGTGCTTGCCGGCAACATTCATCTCGGCGCGCCGCTGCGGCGCCTGTCGGAGACGCTGCTGCCGGTCTGGCGCTATGCCGGCATCACGACGCCGCTCGGCGAGCGCGTTCACGAGATCATCGGCTTCAAGGGATCGGTGAAGGATTCCGACGGCGTCGACCATTTCCGCATCGTCGATGGCGACCGCCTGATGTGGGAGAGCCCCGAGACCACCTGGGCCGCGCGACCGCAGCGCTTCGCGGGTAGCGTCAAACGTCGCATCCGCTCGATCTTCCCTGAGCTCGGCAATGTCGAGATATCGGAGACATTCGGCGGCGCCACCGGCCAGACCGTGCACGGCATGCCGCAGATCGGCCAGCTGCGCAAAGGTCTGTGGGTAGCAAGCGGGTTCGGCCGCCAGGGCATGAACACGTCGGCCATGGCCGGGCAACTGATTGCACGCAGCATTCTGTGGGGCGAGGAGCGCTGGAAACTGTTCTCGCCATTCGAGCTGGTCTGGGCGGGCGGCACCACGGGACGGGTCGCCGGCCAATTGGTCGGGATGTGGGGCAGGGCGAGTTCCGCAGCCGCGGGGACCCTTGCCCGCTACCGCGAGCGGGCGCGCGTGAAGGACAGGGAACGCGAGGCGCGCCTTGCCGAGGCCAACCGGGCTGCCGGCACCGGTCCGCGTCGTCTGCCCTCAGGAGTTCGGCCGCGGGTGGCCCCGCAGCCGCAGCCGGCTGCAACGGAGGAGGTGGAACCCGTCTCCCAAGAGAACCGCCAAGAGAACCACCAAGAGAACCCCCAAGAGCAGGGCGTCTCGCAATAAGGGCGCGAAAAATTCCGCCTGGACGTGTAACATTGGCCGATCAAGCCCGTATCTCAGGGCGTAGAGCTCCCGCACGGAGAATGAGATGTTTGACCGCCGCATCCTGCTAACGACTGTCGCCGGCCTGTTTGGCCTTTCGGCCTTCCGCTGGCTGAGGGCAACGCCCGCCCGGGCTGGAGAGAAAGCCGCGCAAAAATTCGAGATCGAGAAGACTGACGCCGAGTGGCGTGCGCAGCTGACGCCGCAGCAATATGAGATCCTGCGCAAGGAAGGCACCGAGCGCCCTGGCTCCAGCCCGCTGCTGAACGAGCATCGCAAGGGCACCTTCGCCTGCGCCGGCTGCGACCTGCCGCTGTTTGCGTCCGAGACCAAGTTCGAAAGCGGCACTGGGTGGCCGAGCTTCTATCAGCCGATCGAGGGCAACGTCGGCAAGACCGAGGACCGCACCTTCGGCATGGTGCGCACCGAGGTGCACTGCCGGCGCTGCGGTGGCCATCTCGGCCACGTCTTCGACGACGGTCCGAAGCCGACCGGATTGCGCTATTGCATCGACGGTTTCGGGCTGGTCTTCCACCCCGCGGCGCCCTCGGCGACGTAAGCATTATAAGAAGTGTTTCCCCGGCAATTGTTGCCGGTCCGGCAATTATGCCCCGGTCGTCCGACCGGGGCATATCTGTTTAAGCGATTGATTTTACAGTGATACCCGCATTGGCATAGGCCTTGCGACTGTCTCCCCGACTGCGGCCATGGGTCGACCCGCCGCCGAGATCGGATTTGGAGACAAAGTTATGGGTATCTTCGATGCAATGAACACCTCGGTGGGTGGCCTGCAGGCGCAGTCCTACGCGCTGCAGAACATCTCGGGCAACATCGCGAACTCATCCACCACCGGTTACAAGGGCATCGGCACCTCTTTCGTCGATCTCATTCCGGATGCTTCGGTGCCGAGCAAGCAGGTCGCCGGCGGCGTCACGGCCAGCGCGAAGGCGACCATCACCACGCAGGGCACGATCTCGGCCTCGAGCGTCGCCACCAACATGGCGATCACCGGCGACGGCTTCTTCTCGATCCAGAAGGCGACCGGCGTCGTCGACAACGTGCCGGTGTTCAGCGGCGTCACGTATTACACAAGGCGTGGCGACTTCCAGCTCAACGCCAATGGCAACCTCGTCAACGGCGCCGGCTATTATCTGATGGGAACCACGGTCGATCCGAAGACCGGCAACCCGACCGGCAACGTCGCCACCGTCCTGAAATTCCAGAACAACTTCATCCCGGCACAGGCGACCACCTCGATCCAGTACGCCGCCAACCTGCCGAGCGTGCCGAACACGGCGGCGAGTTCGACCGCGGTGAGCAGTACGCTGCTGGCGGCAGGAGGCCTGAACCCGTCTGATTTCATTTCCAATCCTCTGCCGGTTGGCACGCCGCCGGCACCCTACACCAGCGCGGCGGTGTCCGGCGCCGCCGCCACTGGCAACCTTCGCTCGCCCTATTCGTCGGCAACCGGTACGGGCACGGTTGCGCTCCAGAACAACTCGTCGGCCGTGGCTTCCACGGGAACGTCGCTGGATGCCGCCCTCGGTACGCATCTCGCCTCCAGCATTCTCACGGCGCTGAGCGGCCAGACCCTTACGATCAACGGCCACACGATCACGTTCGACACAAGCACCGCCGTCACTCCCAGTGGCAGCAACACCACGATCGGCCTCGGCTCCGGTACGTCGGCCAAAGTGTCTGACATTCTGACCGCGATCCAGAACGCCGGCGGCGCCGGCGTCACGGCAACGTTGAACGCCAGCGGCAACATCGTGATCTCCAGCGGCGCCACCACCGACGTGGCGGTCAACAGCGGCACGGCAGCCACCGCACTTGGCATCAGCAGCGTGACGCGCGGCGGCAACGTGCTGTCCTCGCCGGCGATCTCGGGGTCGACGCTGCTGAGCGGTACCGCGACAGCCGGCGGCGCCCAGGTGCTCTCGTCGGGCTTTTCCAACGGCGACACCATCACGGTCGACGGCCAGACGTTGACCTTCATGACCTCGGGCGCCTCTGGCCCGAACCAGATCAACATTACCGACAACATCACAACCCTGCTCGGCAAGATCGACGCGCTCTCCGGCGCCTCGGGTTCTTCGGTCAGCACCGGCGGCGTGATCACGCTGAACACCGGCACGGTGTCCAACCTGTCGGTGTCGAGCTCCAACAGCGCGGCCTTCGCCGCGCTCGGCTTCACCTCGACCATCACCAAGAACCGCGACGGCGGCGGCACCCAAGGCAACGGAGTCGTGATCGGCGACGACATCGCCACCTTCACCAAGGAAACGATCAGTGGCGGCGCAGTGACCGCCTACAACGCTGCCGGCACGCCGGTGAACCTGCAACTGCGCTGGGCCAAGACCGACAGCGCCTCGTTGGGCAACGGCCATGCCGATACCTGGAACCTGTTCTACCAGACCGAACCGAGCGCTACCGGTTCGACACCCGGCTGGGTCAATACCGGCCAGGCCTTCACCTTCGCCGCCGACGGCTCGCTGACCTCGCCTAGCGGGTCGGGCATTACCATCAACAACGTCAGCGTCAGCGGCCAATCGCTCGGCTCCGTCGCCTTCAACATCTCCTCGGGCGGGTTGACGCAATACGCCTCGACCAGCGGCGCGGTGACCATCAACACCATCACTCAGAACGGCTACGCCGCGGGCCAACTCCGCTCGGTCGCCGTCAACAACAGCGGGCTCGTGGTCGGCACCTTCTCCAACGGCCAGAACCTCGACCTCGCACAGGTGTCGTTGTCGCATTTCAATGGCACAAACTATTTGAAGGCGCTGGACGGCGGCGCCTACGCGTCGACGGACCAATCGGGGCCCGCGATCGACGGTGCCTCGGGCTCCATCAGCGGTTCATCGCTGGAAGGCTCGAACACCGACATCGCCGACGAGTTCACCAAGCTGATCGTGACCCAGCAGGCCTATTCGGCCAACACCAAGGTGATCACGACGGCGAATTCGATGGTCCAGGATCTCCTGAACGTGTTGCGCTGATTGCGCGTAACGTAACCAAAGGCGGCAAGTAAGATGGGTTTGAGTTCAGCCCTTGCCAGTGCGATGAGCGGTCTGCGTGCCAACCAGGCTGCGCTCTCGATCGTCTCGTCCAACGTTGCAAACTCGCAGACGCCGGGTTACGTCGTCCAGACGCCGAACCAGATCGAAGTCACCACCGGTGACTTCGGCTCGACGGCGAAGACGACAGGCGTCAGCCGCGACATCGACAGCTATGTGCAGAACCAGCTGCGCACCGAGACCGGCGGCAGCGGCTATGCCGACCAGATGGCCAACATTCTGAAGCAGCTTCAGAGTGTCTACGGCACGCCCGGCAACAGCGGCACGCTCGAAACCGCGCTGAACAATTTCACCTCGTCGCTGCAGGCGCTATCGACCAACGCAGGCTCCTCGTCGGCGCAGCGTGTCGCGCTCGGCGCCGCGCAGGCGCTGGCGACGCAGCTCAACGTCACGACCAAGGGGATCCAATCGCTGCGTTCGAACGTCGAGCAGGATCTCGGCACCTCTTCGCAAGCTGCCAACGCGGCGTTGAACCAGATCGCCGACATCAATACCAAGCTCCAGGGCCTGGCGTCGACCGATCCGTCCGCGGCAAACCTGATGGATCAGCGCGACCAGGCCATCAACAGCCTGTCGAAATATGTCGACGTCCGCGTCACCACCGACGGGTCGAACCAGGCCAATATCTACACCACGACAGGCATCCAGCTGGTCGGCGCGGGGCTTGCCTCGCAATTCTCGTTCGCGTCTGCCGGAGCGCTGGGGGCGACGTCGCTCTACAACATTGATCCGACCAAATCCACGGTTGGCGCGCTCACCATCAAACTGCCGAACGGCTCGTCCATCGACGTTGCCGGCAACAACGTCGTCTCCTCCGGTCAGATCGCGGCCGATTTGAAGCTGCGCGACCAGACGCTCGTGCAGGCGCAGAACCAGGTCGACCAACTCGCCGCGACGATGTCGAGCGCGATGTCGGACAAGACAACGGCGGGCACCCCCGTCTCCGGTCCGCCCGCCGGCTTCGACATCGATCTCGCCGGCGCGCAAGCAGGCAACACCGTCAACATCACCTATACCGACTCCACCAACACCCAGCGCCAGGTCACGCTGGTGAATGTGACTGATCCGACGGCGCTGCCGTTGCAGAACGCCACCAACGCCAACCCGATGCAGATCGGCATCAATTTCTCTGGCGGCATGGGCGCGATCGCTTCGGCGCTCAACAGTGCGCTGCCGGGCTCGCATTTGTCGTTTTCACCGGCTCCCTCGCCGGCGACCGCGACGACGCTGCGGGTCACCGACGACAACAGCGGCCTTGCCAAGGTCAATTCGGCCTCGAGCACCAAGACGGTCTCCTCGCTGACCTCGGGCGGCCCGCAATTGCCGCTGTTCACCGACGGCGGCCAGGCGCTCTATACCGGCGCTATCACGGGGACCGGCTCCCAGATGACCGGCCTTGCCGGCCGCATCGCCGTGAACACGCAGCTCACCGCCGACCCGACCAGGCTGTCGATCTACAGCACCTCGCCGGTGACGCCCACGGGCGACACGACGCGCTCGGACTATCTCTATTCGCAGCTCACCACTTCTGTGTATTCCTATTCGCCGCAGACCGGCCTCGGTTCGGCGAGCCAGCCGTTCACCGGCAGCGTCTCGAACTTCCTCCAGCAGTTCCTGAGCGTGCAGGCCAACACCTCGACCCAGGCGACCGCGCTCCAGCAGGGCCAGAGCGTCGTGGTGTCGACACTCCAGGCCAAGTTCAACTCGACCTCCAGCGTCAATCTGGACTCGGAGATGTCGAACCTGATCCAGCTTCAGAATGCCTATGCCGCCAACGCCCACGTCATGTCGGTGGTGCAGAGCATGATGAATACGTTGATCCAGGCTCAAGGGTAATCAGTAGGGCTCTGAAACATGTCGATCAGCAGTATCAATTACGGTTCGTCAGTCCTCGGCGCGCAGATCCGTAACATCAACCAGCAGCTCACCGACCTGTCGACGCAGCTCTCGACCGGCAAGCTGTCGCAGAACTATTCCGGCATGGGCACCAACGAGGGCTTCGCGATCGCCTCGCGCGCGCAGCTTTCGAACATCGCGGCCTATACCGACACGATCACCAACGTCAACGTCAACATCAATCTCGCCAACACCGCGCTGCAATCGTTGACGACGATCCGCAACACGGTGCAGACCGGCTCCGCCGGCACCTCGCAGGATCTCAACGTCAACGGCCAGACGGTGGCGCAAAACACCGCCGCCGCCCAGTTCGGCTCGATGGTCGGCGTCCTCAACACGCAGTCGGGCAACCGCTACCTGTTCTCCGGCACCGCCTACAACACGCAATCGGTCGCCAATGCTGGCGACATCATCAACGGCACCACGACGCAGGCCGGCTTGAAGCAGGTCATGGCGGAACGCCAGGCCGCCGACCTCGGCACCAACGGCATGGGACGGCTGGTGCAGTCGACGCTGCCGTCGGGCGCGATACAAGTGCAGGAGGATTCGCCGACATCGCCGTTCGGGCTCAAGATTGCGGCGGTCTCCTCGACGCTGACGGGCGCGACCATCACCGGCCCAAGCGGATCGCCGGTGGCGTTCTCGGTGAATCTGAACGGCACCAACCCGAAGAACGGCGACAAGCTCAGCGTGCAGTTCACGCTGCCTGACGGTTCGACCGAGCAGATCGACCTGACCGCGTCTACTGCGACACCCACGCCGGTCGGCAGCTTTGCGATCGACCCGGGTAATCCCAATGTCATTCCGCCGGTTCCTTCCAACCCGGCCATCACGTCCGCGAACCTCAACACCGCGTTGAACACCGCGATCACGAAGCTCGCCAACACCTCGCTGGTGGCGGCATCGGCCGTCGCGGCCGGCGACAATTTCTTCAACACGGCGGGATCGGCCACCGCGAATGCGGCGGCCACCGGCAATCTGAGCTCCTATACCTCGACGACCGGGACGGGCTCGGTCGCGTTGCAGGACAGCGCATTGGCGGCTGCGTCGACGACCACGTCGCTCGATCCTTCGGCGACACCCCATCTCAACGGAACCACTCTCAACGCGCTCGCCAACGCTCCGACCGGTACCACCCTGACCATCACCGGCGCGAACGGCGCCCACACGATCACCTTCGACCCTACCGTCACCACTGTCACGACGGCCAGCGGCAATACCACGATCGGATTGGCTTCGGGCAGCTCTGCGAAGGTGTCTGATATCTTGAATGCGATCGCGACGGCTGCCGGCGTCCCTCCATCCAATGTAACTCTGAACGCCAGCGGCAATATCCAGATCGCGACCGGCACCGGCACGGACGTGACGGTCACCGGCGGTGCGGCGGCCACGGCACTCGGTGTCAGCAGCGTGCCGCGCGGCAGCGCGCCGTCGACGCCTCCGATCACCGGTTCAACTGTGCTGAGCGGCACCGCGACCACGGGCGGCCCGGAAGTCCTCTCAACGGCGTTCCAGGCGGGGTCGGCAGGTCCGCCTGCCGTGAGCCCCGATACGATCACGGTGAACGGTCAGACGCTGACTTTTGTCGCCTCGGGCGCCGCCGGCCCAAACCAGATCAACATTACCGACAACGTCTCAACTCTGCTTAGCAAGATCGATCAGCTCACCGGCACCACGAAGCCGTCGTCCATCCATGGCGGCGTGATCACGATCAACACGGACGATCCCGGGAGCCTCAACATCACGAGCTCGAACAGCGCGGCGTTCGCGGCGCTCGGCTTCACGACGTCCCCGGTCACGGCAGCAAAGGCTCCGCTGCGCGTCGGCTCATCGCCAGCGGGTTCGGCGACGACGCTGGTGAACGGCACGGCCAACACCGTGAAATGGTACACCGGCAACGACGGGCCGGGCTCGGCGCGCTCCACCGCAGTGGCGCGGGTGGATGACTCTGTCACGGTGCAATATGGCGCGCAGGCCGACGAGACCGCGATCCGCCAGCAGCTGCAGGCGATCGCTGTGTTCGGTACGTACTCGACCTCGCCGACCGGTCAGTATGCGGGCGCGCAGGTCGCCGCGCTGAGCCTGCGCACCACGCAGGCGCTAACGCCGCAGGCCGGGCAGCAGAAGATCGAGGACATCCAGACCGACATCGCGATGGCCCAGAACACGATGAAGGATGCGTCCACGCGCCAGACCCAGGCCAAGGCGCAGCTTCAGACCATCGTCGACCAGGCGGAGTCGGCCTCGCCCGACCAGGTCGCGAGTGAGATCCTGTCGCTGCAGAATGCGCTCCAGGCGTCGTACCAGACTACCGCCAACCTCGCGCAGCTCTCGCTGGTCAAGTACCTGTAACGGCGCATTAAGGTCCCGTTAACCATGCCTCTTTACCTCTTGGAGAGGATTTGAGCGGGGCGGAGCCGTTGATGTCGGACAAGATGCAATTGGTGGTGGCGACGCCCTGCTTTGGCGGGCAGGTGTCGAGCATTTACGCGAGTTCGATCTTCGCGCTGCAGCGCGCCGTGCACGGCATGTCCAATCTCGGGCTCAAGGTGCTGCTGCGGGACGGTGATGCGCTGATCACGCGCGCACGTGCCAATCTGGTCGCAATGTTCCTGGACGACCCTCATGCCACGCATTTCCTGTTTATCGACGCCGACATCGGCTTCAAGCCCGAGCAGGTGTTCCGGCTAATCGAATGCGGCGCCGACGTCGTCGCCGGCTGCTATCCGATCAAGCGGGTCAACTGGGACAAGGCGAGGAGGGCGATCCAGGCCGGGCGAACCGACTTGACCGCAGCCTCGCTCGACTACGTGCTCGAGATCGAGGACCCAGATCGCGTCGTCGTGGTCAACGGTTTTACCCGCGTGCGCTATGCGGGCACCGGCTTCCTGATGATCCGCCGCCAGGCGCTGGAGGCGATGTGCCGCCATCCTGATTACGCCAATCTGCAATTCTTCCGCGAGCATTCGCACGACACCTTGGCTGCGAGCCAGAACCGGTTCGCGCTGTTCGAATGCATGATCGACCCGGCGACTGGCACGTACCTCTCCGAGGACTTCGCCTTCTGCAAGCGCTGGACCGATATCGGCGGCGAGATCTGGGCCGATATCCAGAGCTCGCTCGATCATGTCGGTCCCTCGGTGTTCCACGGCGACATCGCCTCGCAATTTGCGCCGGCCCCCGCGGCGGCCGACGCGGCGTGAGTCCCCCGGGATGAGCATCGGCGCATCCCGTCCGTTAGACATCGAGCGCGCATCCGAGGGCGGCTCGCGCTATCGTCTGCGCGATCTGTTCACGCCGCTGGACACGCTGCTCGTCTCCGGCGGTGATGAGCGGTTGGCGCTCGATGCGAAAGAGCGCGTCAACGCCTATGGCTGCGGACCCTCGCCGGACCCCGAGATCTGGAATTTCGCCTCGTCGACCGCCTCGGCGATCTCGCAAGCGGCCTATGACCGTGCCGCGCGGGCGCGCGAGGACCTGGTCCACAAATCGCTGTTCGACGAGGTCGAGATTGCGTTCGACCGGCGTTGCGAGGACATGCGCGACGAACTGCGCGGTCACCTCCAGCTTCCACCGGGCGTCGACGTGGTGTTCTCGCCCTCGGGCACGGATTCCCAGCTCCACGCTCTGTTCCTTGCCCACGCGGTGCTCGGTGCGCCGCCGGTGACGATCGTGGTCGGCGCCGACCAGACCGGCAGCGGCACTGTTCATACCGCGCGCGGTCACCATTTCAGCACGACGACGACGGCGAGCGGCGTTGCTGTGCGCAAGGATGCTGCGATTGCGGGCCTTGCCGGCGACACGATCGGGGTGCCGTTGCTGGACGCGGCCTCCGGCGCGATGTGCACCGACGCGGATGCCGAAATCATCCGCGCCATCGAGGTCAGCCTCGCGCGAGGCCGGCGCGTTCTGTTGCAGATCATGGATTCATCAAAGCTCGACTGGCGTGCACCGAGCGCCGCCTGTCTCGACGAGATCGGGCGGCGCTGGCCGCGCCAGATTCAGGTCGTCGTCGATGCCTGCCAGGCGCGGCTCGGCCGCCGGCGGCTGCGTAGCTATCTCGACCGCGGCTACATGGTGCTGATGACAGGGTCGAAGTTCTTCGGTGGTCCCGCCTTCAGCGGAGCGCTGCTGGTGCCGAAGGGGCTGTCGCGCGCGCTCGACCGGATCGAACGGATCGCGCCTGATTTCTTTGGCTACGCGGGCCGCTGCGACTGGCCGATGGCGTGGACGGCGCTGCGCTCGCGCTTCGAACGCAGACCAAATTTCGGCCAATGGCTGCGCTGGGAAGCGGCGCTGGCCGAGATCGAAAGCTACTATGCCGTGCCCGGCGCGTTCCGCGCGAAGGCGATGGCCGAACTTGCCATCGGCATCGACAGCATGATCACGCTGTCGCCGTCGTTGCGCGCCGTACCGGCACCGGTCGACACCGTTGATGCCAATAATGAAGAATTTATGCAGCGTTCGATCTTTCCGTTTACGCTGACGCGCCATAATAAGCCGGTGTCGATCTCAGATACCAGCGCCGTTCATCGCGCGCTCGCGCGCGACATGAACGATGATGTCGGCGGCAGCGCGGCGGACCGGGAGGTTACCGCGCAACGCTGCCTGGTCGGCCAGCCGGTGCGGCTCGCGCAACCGGACGGCGCGCCCCAGGCCGTATTACGGCTGTGTGTCGGCGCGCGGCTCGTCACCGACGCCTGGTCGGCCGATAGCGCGCAGGCCCAACGCAATGTGCAGCACATTCTCGATCGCATCGCCCACGTCCTGGTGAAGATCGAGCTGCTGCTCGACCATACTGCCGCTGTGCCGGCGTAGTCCCTGTCAGAGGTGTGAGATGTTGCATCCGCTTGCCGCGCCGAACTATGCCGATCGTATCGGCTTTGCGCATTTGACCCGCCAGGCCTTCGAGGGAGTCGATCTGCACCCGTTGCGCGAGCATCTGCTGGCGCGGCTCGCGGAAGGAACGGCGCAGGCCGGCGAGGGGCTGGATTTGTCCCTGATTGCCCAGCTCATGGGCGAGAAGGAAGCCGGGCTCGTGATCCAGTCCGAGGTGCTCTCGTTCCATCAGCTGTTTCGTACTCCCACCGCTGCGCCGAAGCCGGGCTTGCGCGTGCTTGCGCTGGCAGCCGACATTGACATGGGCGGCAACACGCCGATCGAATTCCTGCTCGAAGGCTCCGACATCGAGCTCCTCACGCTCTACGTGACCAAGTCAACCGGCCTGCCGGAAACACTGCCTGAACATGACGTTGCCATCGTGGTCGCATCCGACTCCGAGGAATGCCGCGAAGCGCTTGCGCTGATCGAAAAGGCCGCGCCGCACTGGCCGCGACCGCTGCTCAATCGCCCCGAGCTGATCGGCAATCTCGATCGCGACAAGCTGTATCGGCTGCTGGCCGACATTCCCGGTCTCGACATTCCCGTGACGGCCCATGCGACGCGTGCGCAATTGATTGATCTTTCTGATGGTCGGATCGCTTGCGCGGCGATCACGGATGAGCTGCACTTCCCGATGATCGTGCGGCCGCGCGGCACGCACGCCGGCGTCGGGCTCGCGAAGATCGATGATGCCGCCGCGCTTGCGACGTATCTCGCCGAGCGGCAGGAGCAAGACTTCTTCGTGGCGCGTTTCGTCAACTACGCAAGTCCCGACGGTCTCTATCGCAAGATCCGGCTCACCATGGTCGATGGCAAACCCTATGCCTGCCACATGGCGATCGCCGATCGCTGGGACATCTGGTACCTCAACGCCTACATGGCGTTCAGCGAAGAGAAGCGCGCTGAAGAAGCCATCTTCATGCAGGACTTCGACCGTGCTTTTGCCGGGCGCCACAGACACGCGCTCGATGAAATGAGCCGCCGCGTCGGGCTCGATTATTTCATCGTCGATTGTGCCGAGAACCAGAACGGCGAGCTCCTGGTGTTCGAAGCCGACAACACCGCCGTCGTGCACAACATGGATTCGCCGGCCGTGTTTCCATACAAGCCGCCGCAGATGCGCAAGATCTTCGCTGCTTTCACCGCGATGCTGTCGCGGCACGCCAAGGGGGCTGCGGAGGCCGGCGCGGGGTTTGCCGCATGAACGAGATCATCCGCAAGACGCAAGCCGGCGTCACGAACGGATCGCTCGATCCGCAAGAGTGGAGCGCGTTTCGCGACCTCGCCCATCTTATGCTCGACGAGGCGATCGACGGCATCGCCAACGTCCGCGCGCGGCCGGTCTGGCAGCCGATCCCCGACGAAGTCCGTGCGGCCGTGCGAAGCGATGAGCCGCGCGAGGCCACCGATCTCGCCGAAGTCTATCGCGAGTTCTCCGAACACGTGGCCCCTTACGCGACGGGTAACGTTCATCCCGGCTTCATGGGCTGGGTGCATGGCGGCGGCACCGCCGTCGGCATGGTCGCGGAGATGCTCGCGGCGGGCCTCAACGCCAATCTCGGCGGGCGCGACCACATGCCGATCGAGATCGAGCGCCAGATCGTCGAGTGGATGCGCGGCTTGTTCGGCTTTCCGCAAGGTGCGAGCGGCATCTTCGTCACCGGCACGTCGATGGCCAATCTGATGGCCGTGTTGGTGGCGCGCACGAATGCGCTCGGCGCGCTGGCGCGGCAGCACGGCATCGGCGGTGACGGCGCGCTGCTGACGGCTTACGCGTCGAAGGCCGCGCATGGTTGCATCTCTCGCGCGATGGACATTGCCGGGTTCGGCACCGATGCGCTGCGCCAGATCGATATCGACGCCGACCATCGCATCGATGTCGCTGCGCTGCGTGCGCGGATCGCCTGTGATCGCGAAGTCGGCTTCATGCCGTTCCTGGTCACGGCGTCGGCCGGCACCGTCGACATCGGCGCGATCGACGATCTCAAGGCGATCGCAGAGCTGTGCCGCGAGGAAGGCATCTGGTTTCACGTCGACGGCGCCTTCGGGGCGCTCGCGATCCTGTCGCCTGAGCTCGCGCCATTGCTCGATGGCATTGCATTTGCGGATTCGATCGCACTCGATTTCCACAAATGGGGGCAGGTGCCTTATGACGCCGGCTTGCTGCTGGTGCGCGATGGCGAACGTCACAGGCAGGCCTTTGCGCAACCGGCAGCCTATCTGAGCCGGGAGGCGAGGGGGCTCGCGGCCGGCGCCGTCTGGCCTTGCGATCTCGGTCCGGATCTGTCGCGCGGCTTTCGTGCGCTGAAGACGTGGTTCACTCTGAAGACGTTCGGCACCATCAGGCTGGGTGAGGTGATCGCGCGAAGCTGCGCGCTCGCAAGATATCTGGAGACGCGCGTGCTGGCCGAGCCCCGGCTCGAGCTGCTGGCGCCGGTCAATCTCAATATCGTCTGCTTCCGCTACCGTGCCGACGATGCGGTCAATCGCGAAGTGGTCGCCGATATCCAGGAGTCCGGCATCGCTGCGCCGTCGAGCACGATTCTGGACGGCAAGTTCGCGATCCGTGCCGCGATCGTCAATCATCGCACGGAAGAGAGTGATATCGACGCGCTGGTGGCGGCCGTGATCAAGTTCGGCATGCAGCGCACCGGCGGAGTGATCGAGGTCGAGGCACCGCCGCTCGCGACGCAGTGATCGTGATCGGCTGAAACGACAACGGCCCCGGAGATGATCCTGGGCCGTTGTCGTTGAAGGCGGGAGTGCGCCGATCAGGCCGCGGTGGCGTCCGTCTTGGGATGCGTGGCCTCGAACTGCTCACGCAGCTTGTCCTCGTAGGCGATCAGCTTGCGGGCGTCCTTCAGGGCCCGGTAGAGATCGCCGCTCATGATGTTGTTGTTGATGCTCTCGATGATCGGCCAGGCGCTGGGCACGGCGGTGATGATGTCGCGCACCAGGTTGAAGTAGGTGCCGTGCTGGCTCTGCGGATCCGGCGAGATGTACATCAGCTGGACCGCCAGATAGACGAGCTTGGCAGGCGTATCCGCCGTCTCGGGCGTGAGGATGTCACGCTCGCGCAGGATCGGCACGTTGTCGCCGTCGATCAGAAGGCGGGCGCGCTGGTCGGTGTTGGTGATGACGCAGTTCCCGACAATGATGCGTTCGTGCGGCCTGAGCTCGACCTTGAGGGCCATTTGCCTGTTCTCCATCAACGCTTTCGTAACCGAAGCGCGTGTTGTGGCGGTTCAGGGTGCAATACTCCCTCAACATTAGTTAACGAGTTCTGAATCCGGGCCGTCGCCACGGAAAAGCTCAATCATATCAACGCTGAAATCGCTGGGCGGGGTGCCGGTGCCGTCGCGTTGGTGGGCCGAATCACGCCGCGACTCAGCGAAAGCGCGGGTTTCATTTCATGCTTCGTTAGATTCTCGGAGCCACCGTCCGCCGGTCGCTGGGTCAATCAAGATCCCAGGACGCGTAACAGTAGCGTCGTTTACCAGAAAGGTAACACCCAATGTCCGGTATCGTTCTTTCCGCATCGGTTCGTCAGAACCTGCTCTCCCTCCAGTCCACCGCTGACCTCCTCGCCACCACGCAAAATCGCCTGGCCACCGGCAAGAGCGTCAACTCGGCCCTGGACAACCCCACCAACTTCTTCACGGCACAGTCGCTCGACAACC